>CAXSDP010000059.1:0-22709 GCA_964235705.1 uncultured Beijerinckiaceae bacterium
CGAGGTCGATGGCGACCGCGACGGGGCAGGGCGCGCCGCCCCGCACCGGCTCGACGGCCGGCGTGGCGAGGCGGCCGAGCCCGGCGGCGGCGAGGTCGCGGGCGATGCCGGCGACGCCGGCGGCGTCGGGCCGGTTCGGCGTCAGGTTGATCTCGACCACGGGATCGTCGAGGCCGGCGAAGGCGGCGTAGGGCATGCCCACCGGCGCGTCATCGGGCAGTTCCAGGATGCCGTCGTGGTCGTCGGAGAGCTCGAGTTCGGCGGCCGAGCACAGCATCCCGTTCGAGGTGACGCCGCGGATGACGCCGGTGCCCAGCACCATCGCCTTGCCGGGGATCCAGGTGCCGACCGGCGAGAACACGGAATGGAGGCCGGCCCGCGCGTTGGGCGCGCCGCAGACGACCTGGACCGGCGCGCCGCCGGCATCCACCGAGCACACCCGCAGCCGGTCGGCGTCGGGGTGGGGCTCGGCGCTCACCACGCGGGCGACGACGAAGCCGCGCAGCGCGGCGGCCGGATCATGGACGCGCTCGACCTCCAGCCCGATCCGGGTCAAAGTCTCGACGATCGCCGGCAGGTCGGCCGGCGTTTCGAGGTGATCCTTCAACCAGCTGAGCGTGAACTTCATGGGATCCCTGATCGGGTGCCGGTCGCCCGTCACCCTCGTTGGCGCCCACGACGGCGGCACGGGGCGCGGGCCGGCTTTTCTAGGCATAACGGGTCGACTTGACCAGCCACCCGCGTCGTACCCCGCTCGGCGCCCCGCTCGCGGGAGGACCGCGTGAGCGATCGCGACGCGCCGGACGCCTCCCCCGCCCCCGCCCCCGCCTCCGACCTGTTCACCGCCGACCTGCTGGCCGCCGCGACCGCCGCGCGCGCGAACGCCTATTGCCCCTACTCCGGCTACGCCGTCGGGGCCGCGGTGCGGACGGAGGCCGGCGCGATCTTCGCCGGCGCCAACGTCGAGAACGCCGCCTATCCCGTCGGCACCTGCGCGGAGGCCGGCGCGGTCGCGGCCATGGTGGCGGGCGGCGGGCGGCGGATCACCGCCGTGCTGGTGGTCGGCCCCGGACCCGCCCCCACCACGCCCTGCGGCGCCTGCCGGCAAAGGTTGCGCGAGTTCGCCGGCCCCGACACGCCGGTGCACGTCGCGGGGCCGGGCGGCGTCGCGGCCAGCTTCACGCTCGGCGCGTTGCTGCCCGAGGCCTTCGGCCCCGACACGCTCGCCTGAGGTCACCGGGAGCACCGCGCGGGTGATGCGGGCCGGCGGGCTGAAGAGTCGCACCGTGTCGTGATCGACGGGAAAGCCGGACGCCCCACTGGGCAAACGCGGATGGTCGATCTATAGATGATCCGTGAGCAGACCAAACTTCTTCGTATTTGAGAGTAGTTCTAAAGGTGTGATCCTGGCGCTGCCTTTCGAAGCGCACACGATCCAAGTCATCATCGCGCAAAAGGGATATTTGAATTACTTTAAACTAGCCAGCGTCGAGCCGGCGGTGATGAGGACTTGGGCCCAGCGCAACCTCGGGCCGCTCAGCCAGATCGCCTGGTTCGCCTACGACCAGGGCCGTTTCAGCGAGCGGATGGTCGGCACGAACCTCGTCCGCCAGGTCGAGATCGACATCAGCAAATATGCCGGCTGGGCCTTCCTGTAGGGGCTTCCCAACTAGCGGTTTCCCGACGGTCGGTGCTTCCAAGGAGGGCCCGTCCGGTCGTAACCTCGCCGTTTCCCCGGCGACACACCCGTGATCGGAACCATGGCCCACAAAGACGACGCCACGGCGGCACTCCTCGACCGCTACCGCGTGAGCGACGGGGCGGGGTTCGACCTCGACGCCTTCGCGCCCGACGACCTCCCGGGGGCGGCCCCCGACAAGGAGGCCGCCCGCGCGCTGCTGGCGACCGGCACCGCGCGCCTGAGCGGGCTGCAGGAGCTGCTCTACGCCAACGCCACCTGGTCGTTGCTGCTGGTGTTCCAGGCGATGGACGCCGGCGGCAAGGACTCCACGATCAAGCACGTCATGAGCGGGATCAACCCGCAGGGCGTGGTCGTGACCTCCTTCAAGCAGCCCGACCCGCACGAGCTGGCCCACGACTTCCTGTGGCGCGTCCACCGTGCCGCCCCGGCGCGCGGGATGATCGGCATCTTCAACCGCTCGCACTACGAGGAGGTGCTGGTGACCCGCGTCCACGAGGGCACCCTCGACGCGGCGAACCTGCCGGCGTCGCTCATGCCGGCCCGCTTCCTGGGCGCCGACGGGTTCTGGTCGCGCAGGATCGCCGACATCGCCGCCTTCGAGGCCTACCTCGCCCGGCAGGGCACGCGCATCGTGAAGTTCTACCTCAACGTCGGCCGCGACGAGCAGCGCCGCCGCTTCCTGTCCCGGCTCGACGATCCGGGCAAGACGTGGAAGTTCAGCGCCAGCGACGTGAGCGAGCGCGAAGACTGGTCGTGCTACCGCTCGGCGTACCAGGCCGCCATCGCCGGCACGGCGAGCCCGGACGCGCCCTGGTACGTCGTGCCGGCCGATCGGAAATGGTACATGCGGCTGATCGTGTCCGAAGCCATCGTCGCGGCCTTGGGCGACCTCGACCTCCACCCGCCGCAGGTGTCCGAGCGGGAACGGGCCAAGCTCGCGGCGGCGCGCGCCAAGCTGATGGGGGAATGATCCGTCCGGCCCGGCCGCGCGGCGAATAAATATGGGCGCGACCGCGTCGGCGAATAGGCCGGCGCCGCGCGACGTCGTATGACACCGGAAATCCGAGGGTGAAAGATGGCACAGACCGGTACGTTGAACGCGATGGCGATGGCCGCCGCGCTGCTGTTGGCCGCGGCACCGGTCGCCGCCCAGACCGCGACGGGGCGACAGGCCCCCGCCGACGCGTCCGCCCCTGGTTCATCCGCTTCTGGTTCATCCGCTCCCGCGACCCCAGCCATGCCGCCGGCGGTTCCCGCTCCCGCCACGCCGCCGGTCGCCGCCACGACGCCCAGCCCCACCGCACCCGGTTCCGCGACGCCCGGCGCCACGTCAGCCGCCGACGGCCAACCCGCACCTGACGCCCCGCCCGCACCGAGCGTTCCGCCTTCGGACACGTCGCCCAAGCCCACCGCTCCGGCTTCGCCGGCGCCGGCCACGCCCATCGCCGTTCCCGAGGCGCCGACAGCTCCCAAGGCGCCGACCGCCGCCCCGGCACCCGTCGAAGCGACCCAGGTCGTCCCCTCGACCGAGACGCTCGACATCGTCAACAAGGCCAAGGTCGGCGATGTCGGGGTGAAGGACGGGGTGAGCCCGGCGATCCTGCGGGCGGAGGTGATGCTCGACCGGCTGCACGCCTCGCCCGGCGTCATCGACGGCCGCGACGGCGAGAACTTCGAGCACGCGGTGGAAACCTACGAGAAGGTGAAGGGCTTGAAGGTCGGCAAGGGCCTGGACGAGCAGGTTTGGGCGAAGCTGCTGTCGGAGAGCGGTGGCCCGGTGCTGCAAACCTATAAGCTCACCGCCGACGACGTGGCCGGCCCCTTCTACCCGGATCTCCCGACCGATTACGCCCAGCTCGCGAAGCTGCCGACGCTCGGTTATCGCAGCCCGGCGCAGAAGATCGGCGCCAAGTTCCACCTCGGCGAAACCCTGCTGGCGGCGCTCAACCCCGGCGTCGACCTCGGCAAGGCCGGCGCCACCATCCTCGCGACGATGGTCACGCCCGAGCCGATCCACGACAAGCTGAAGACGATCGTCGTCGACAAGACGACCCGGCAGGTCATCGGCTACGACGCCGACGGTCGCATCCTCGTCGCCTACCCCGCCACGATCGGCAGCCAAGCGCTGCCCTCGCCCTCGGGGACCTACAAGGTGCGCGGCGTCGCCCACAACCCGATCTACTACTACGATCCCAAGAACTTCCTCCAGGGCGACAACCACGGGAAGCTCAAGCTCCCGGCCGGGCCGAACAACCCCGTCGGGCTCGTCTTCATCGCCCTGACCAAGCCGAGCTACGGCCTGCACGGCACGCCCGACCCCTCCAAGATCGACAAGACGGCGTCGCACGGTTGCGTCCGCATGACCAACTGGAACGCGCTGGAGCTGTCGACGCTGGTGCGGCCGGGGATCGTGGTCAGCTTCAAGAAGTGAGGCGGGGCGCCGGCCCCACCCGTCCCGACGATCAAACTTGGTGGAAGTCGCGGTACCAGCGCGCGAAGCGGGCGACGCCGTCCTCGATGGTCGTCGCCGGACGGAAGTCCACCGCCTCGGCGAGCGCTTCGACGTCGGCGTAGGTCGCCGGCACGTCGCCCGGCTGCATCGGCAGGTCACGACGGATCGCGGTGACGCCGAGGTTCTCCTCGAGGAGCGCGATGACGCGCCCCAGCTCGACGGGGCTGCTGTTGCCGATGTTGTAGACGCGGTAGGGCGCGAGCGAGCTGCCGGCGTCGGGGGCCTCGCCCCGCCAGTCCGGGTTCGGCGCGGCCGGCCGCCGCGCGAGGCGGACGACCCCTTCCACCACGTCGTCGATGTAGGTGAAGTCGCGCCGCATCCTGCCGTGGTTGAAGACGTTGATGGGGCGGCCGGCGAGCATCGCGTCGGCGAACAGGAACATCGCCATGTCCGGTCGCCCCCACGGGCCGTACACGGTGAAGAAGCGTAGGCCGGTGGTCGGCACGCCGAACAGGTGGCTGTAACTATGCGCCATCAGCTCGTTCGCCTTCTTCGTCGCGGCGTAAAGGCTGACCGGGTGGTCGACGTTCTGGTGGATCGAGAACGGCATCGCCGTCACCGCCCCGTACACCGAGGACGACGAAGCGTAGACGAGGTGGCCGACGCGGGCGTGCCGGCAGGCTTCCAGCAGGTTGAGGAAGCCGGTCACGTTGCTTCGCGCGTAGGCGCGCGGGTTCTCCAGCGAGTGGCGGACGCCGGCCTGGGCGGCCATGTTGATCACGACGTCGAAGCCGTGCCGGGCGAACAGCGCGTCCACCGCCGCGTCGTCGGCGAGGTCGCCGTGGACGAAGGTGAAGCCCTCGTGCGCCGCCAGCCGGTCGAGGCGCGCCCGCTTCAGGGCGGGGTCGTAATAGTCGTTGAGGTTGTCGAACCCGACGACCGCCTCGCCGTCGGCGAGGAACCTGGCCGCGAGCGCGGCGCCGATGAAGCCGGCCGCGCCGGTGATCAGGATGGGGGCCATCTGCCTCGTCCGTTGTGGGGCTTGAACGCTTGGGGTGGAGCCCGCCCACCGCCGGCCAGAATGTTGGACCGAGAAGTGAGAAGAGGTTCTCGGGTGATCCTGATGCGACACCTTGGAGCATCGGACCACCTTCGTCATTCCGGACGCAGCGCGAGCGAAGATCCGGAACCGGTGCCCGCCGATGCCGGTCGGTGAAGGACACCGGTTCCGGGTTCGCCTGCGGCGCCCCGGAATGACGTTGGGGTACCGCGTCTGCCATGCCGTCCGATGCTCTACCTGCGGAGGAGCGGCGCCTCCAGGGTGCAGACGAGGCCGCCCGGCGCGTAGTCCAGCGAGATGGTGCCGCCGACCTGGTCGGTCAGGCCGCGTTCGATGATCCAGGAGCCGAAGCCCTTGCGCACCGGCGGCGTCACGGCCGGACCGCCGGTCTCGCGCCACACGAGGCGCAGGCCGCCCGGGCCGCCCTCACCCGGCAGGATCGACCAGTCCAGCCCCACCCGCCCCTCGGCGCCGGAGAGTGCCCCGTACTTGGCGGCGTTGGTCGACAGCTCGTGCAGCATCAGGCTCAGCGGCATGACCGCCTTGCCGTCGATCACGACGTCCGGGCCGGCGTAGCTGAAGCGCCCGATCCCCTCGTCATGCAGCCCGACGCCGCCGCGCAGCACGGCGGCGAGCCCCGTGTGGTCGCTCGCGCCCTCGATCAGGATGTCGTGCGCCTTGCCCAGCGCCACCAGCCGGTCGCTCAGGGTTTCGCGCATGGTCGCGAGGTCGGCGGTGCCGCGCATCGTCTGGCGCGCGATGGCCTGCACCATCGCCAGCAGGTTCTTCATGCGGTGGCTGAGCTCGCCGTTCAGCAGCCCCTGCATCGCCTCCGCGCGCTTGCGCGCGTCGATGTCGGCGACCGCGACGACGACGCCCTTGACCGTGCCGTCGTCCGCGCGCACCGGCGCGCCCACGATGTCGATCCATACCATGGTGCCGTCCGGGCGGCGGTAGTGGGCCTCCAACGTCGCGTCCGGGGCGCCGGCCAGGACCTTGGCGAGCGGGTACTCGTCTGCGGCGATCGGCCGGCCGTCGGCGTGGAAGGCGAAGCGTTCGCGCTCGCCCGGCGCCCCGACGAGGGATCGGCCGAGGATGGACGCGGCGCGCGCGTTGCCGCCGACGATGCGGCCGGACGGCGCCTCCGCGAACAGGATGCCGAGCGGCACGGTGTCGAGGATCGTCCGCAGGTTGGCCTCGCTCGTCTGCAGCGCCAAGGCGGATCGCTTCTGTTCGGTCCTGTCCCGCAGGATCTTGATGAAACCGATCGCCGCGCCGGCCTCGTCGCGCAGGGCCATCATCTCGCCGTTGGCCCAGAACCGCTCGCCGTCCCTGCGCAGGTGCCAGCGCTCGTCGATGCCGCGCCCGACGCTCAGCGCGCCGCCCATCTCCTTGGCGAGGACCCCGCTCGCGCGGTCCTCGGGCGTGAAGAACAGGGCGATCGGCCGCCCGATCATCTCCGCCGGGGTCCAGCCGAGGATCCGGGTCGCGCCCTCATTCCAGTTGGTCACGCGTCCTTCGAGGTCGGTCACCACGATCGCGTAGTCGATCGCGCTCTCGAACACCGCGCGGTAGCGCCCCTCGCTCGCCGCGAGCCGTTGGAGCGCCCCGTCCCTCGCCTCGATCGCCGCGTCGCGCAGGCGCACGATCCGACGCAGCTCGAGCAGGCTCATCACCTGTCGGGCGAGCGCCCGCAGCGCGTCGGCCTGGCTCGGCGTCAGGCCGGACGGGCGCGGTTCGACGTCCATGACGCACAGCGTCCCCAGCGCGGTCCCGTCCGAGTCCCGCAGCGGCGCGCCGGCGTAGAAGCGCAGGTGCGGCGCCCTCGTCACGAGGCCGTTGTCGCGCGTGCGCGGGTCGGCGCGCAGGTCCGGGATGACGAGCAGGTCGCCGCCGGCGAGGCTGTGCGCGCACACCGATTGGTCGATGGGCGTCTGCGCCGGCGCGAAGCCAACGCGGGCCTTGAACCATTGCCGGTCGGCGTCGACCAGGCTGACGAGGGCGATCGGGGCGCCGCAGAGGGTGCTGGCGAGCCGCACCGCGTCCTCGAAGCCGGGTTCCGGCGGCGTGTCGAGGATGTCGTAGCCGCAGAGCGCGTCGAGGCGCGCGGGATCGATCGCTTCCGCCGGCACGTCGACGGTCGGGGGCAGGGAACGGGCGAGGATGGACATCTGGACGTCCGTTGTGACGAGTGTGCCGGCTTTAACACCGAATAAAGGCGACTTCCGAGATCCCGACGTCACCCCGGCGAAAATAACCTGCCGACGCGATCGGCCGCCGCTCATGTTTCCGCCAGCAGCCGCCCGGCGGCGGCACGCGCCTCGTCGGTGACCGTGGCGCCGGCCAACATGCGGGCGATCTCCTCCTGGCGCGCGGCGGGCGCCAGCGCCGTGACGCGGGTCGCGACGCGCTTGCCCTTGTCGGTGGCGTCCTTGGCGATGCGGAAATGGCCGGCGGCGCGGGCGGCCACCTGCGGGGCGTGGGTGACGGCCAGCACCTGCGCCTTGGCCGCCAGGCGCGCGAGCCGCTGACCCATCGCGTCCGCCACCGCCCCGCCGACGCCGGTGTCGATCTCGTCGAAGACGAGGGTCGGGGCGGAGGTCTTCGCGGCGAGCGCGACCTTCAGCGCCAGCATGAAGCGGGCGAGCTCGCCTCCCGAGGCGATCTTCATCATCGGTCCCGGCCGGGTGCCGGGATTGGTGGACACCCAGAAGGCGACGCCGTCGATCCCGTCCGCGCTCGCCGGCTCCGGCTCGATGGCGGTGGTGAAGCGCGCGCGATCGAGCTTGAGGGGGGCGAGTTCGGCGTTCACCGCCGCGTCCAACGCCGCCGCCGCCTTCTTGCGGGCGACCGACAGGGTTTGCGCCGCCGCGCGGTAGGTCGCCTCCGCCTCGACGCCGGCGCGCGCCAGCCCGGCGAGCCGCGCCTCGTCGGCGTCGAGCGCGGCGAGCGTCGCAGCGTGCCGCTCGGCCAGCGCGGGCAGGGCGTCGGCCGGCACGTTGTACTTGCGCGCCGCGCCCCGGATGGCGAACAGCCGCTCCTCCGTTTGCGCGAGTTCGTTCGGGTCGAACTCCGCGTCGCGCATCGCCTGGTCGAGCGCGTCGCGCACGCCGTCCAGCGCCACCAGGGCCGCGTCGATCGCCCCAATGGCGGGGCCGACCAGGTGGGGTGCCTGGGACTGGCGGCGGTCGAGCCGGCGCAGCGATTGCGTGAGGCTCGCCACGAAGCCCTCGCCGCCCAGCGCCTCGCGCGCGTCGCTGACATCGGCGACGACCTTCTCGGCGGCCTGCATGTCGTGGCGGCGCTCGGCCAGGGCCGCCTCCTCGCCGACGCCGACCGCGAGCGTTTCCAACTCCGCGAGCGCGTGGCGCAGGAAATCGGCCTCGGTGCGGATGGCGGCGACGCGGGCCTCCTCGCTCGCGCGCTCCGCCTCGATGTCGCGCATCCGGGCGTGCGCCTCGCGCACCGTGGCGAGGGGGCGGCCGAGGCCACCGAAGGCGTCGACGAGCTGGCGGTGCATCGTCGTCTCGACCATGGCGCGGTCGTCGTGCTGGCCGTGGATCTCGACCAACCGACGTCCCAGCGCCCGCAGCGCCTGCGCGCTCACCGCCTGGTCGTTGACGAAGGCCCGGGTGCGGCCGTCGAGCATCTGCACGCGGCGCAGGATCAGGTCGCCGTCGACGTCGAGGCCCTGCTCGGCCGCCGCCGCGCGGGCCGGGTGCCCGGGCTCGAGGTCGAAGACGGCGGTGACCTGGCCTTGGGCCGCGCCGGTGCGCACCAGCGACCCGTCGCCCCGCGCCCCCAGCGCGAGCGAGAAGGCGTCGAGCAGGATGGACTTGCCGGCGCCGGTCTCGCCGGTGAACACCGTCATGCCGGCGGCGAAGTCGAGGTCGAGGCGATCGATGAGGACGATGTCGCGGATCGACAACTGGACGAGCACGGGAGCCCTGAGCCCTTCAATGTTGCGGGACGCCTTGGGGCGCCGGATGCCCCGTCGCCGATGGTTCGGGAAACCGCCGCGAGCCGAGGCTCCTTCGAACCAAGACCCCTGCAAGCCGAGACCCATTCGAGCCGAGACCCCGCACGGTCCGGCGCGGATGCGATGGGAGGCGGGCACCTTGCTGACAACAATCGGCCGGGCCGTCAAGCGCGCCCGGCCGTCCGCCACGCGTTGCCGCCCGAGGATGGCTGCCGGAGGATGGAGGGCGGCGGAACCTCGCCGTGAAACGGTCCAGGAACGATGTCGCCCGTGGCTCGCGGCGGCCGGAGGACGGCTCGCTCGCCGGCGATCCGCTGCCCGCTCAAGTGTCGCCGCCACTCACGCCTGGGGCGCCGCGCACCCGTGTCGACGGCCCGCGAGCGAACGCCCACGGCGCGTGTCGGCGTCCGCATGCCGTTGATGCACTGAGCGTCCTCGACCAATCGCGGGCAAGAGGCTTCCGTGCCTTCGGGCAACCTCCGCCGTCACGCCATGATCGTCTGCGGCGACGACGGCGGCGTGTAAGGGACTTCCTGCGGTCCGGACGGCGGTATCCCGTCGGGGGCCTGCGTACCGGGGTCGTACACCTCATCGGGACTGGGCGAGGGTACGTTCAACGGTTCGTCGGCCGGGGTCTCGTTCGGGGTCGGCTCACGGACCGGTTCCGGATGGGGATCGCCCGGCGTCGGGATCGGGCCTGGCTCGTCCGGCACCGTCAACGGCGGCTCGCCCGGCGCGGGTTCACCGGGTTGCGGGGGCGTCTGCGGTGGCACGGGGACGAGGGGCGGTTCGCCGGGGCGTTCGCGCGGGATCGGATCGGGCGGGGGCTGACGCTCCGGTTCCGGCTGGATCTCAGGATCTGCCACGCGTCGACTCCGTGTCTTCGGGAAAGGGCGTCAGAAGATCGGGGCGCCGCCCGCCACCACCACCAGCGCGCCCGACGTGTAGCTCGACTCGTCGGAGGCGAGCATCACGTAGGACGCCGCGAGTTCGGCCGGTTGACCCGGACGCCCGAACGGCGTTTCCGAGCCGAAGTCCTCGACCTGCTCCGGCGCCATGCCGGCGGGGATGAACGGTGTCCAGATCGGGCCGGGCAACACGGCGTTGACCCTGATCTTCTTGTTGGCGAGCGCTTGCGCCAGGCCGAGGGTGAAGTTGGCGATCGCCGCCTTCGTCGCGCTGTAGGGGAGCAGCGAGGCCATCGGCTTCTTGGCGTTGACTGACGAGGTGTTGACGATGGCGCAACCCGCCTTCATGTGCGGCACCGCCCATTTGGTGATGTAGAACATCGCGTTGATGTTGGTTTGGAACGTCTTGTCCCATTCGGCGATGCTGATGTCCTCGAAGTTCGGCGTCGCCTTCTGGTAGGCGGCGTTGTTGACGAGGATGTCGAGGCCGCCGAGCTCGGCCACCGCCCTGTCGACCACCGCCTTGCAATGATCGGGGTGGCTCAGGTCGCCCGGGACGAGCACGCATTTGCGGCCGGCCTTCTCGACCCACCCCTTCACCTCGTTGGCGTCATCCGCCTCGTCGAGGTAGGCGATGACGAGGTCAGCCCCCTCGCGGGCGAAGGCGATCGCCACGGCGGCGCCGATGCCGCTGTCGCCCCCCGTGATGATGGCGCGCTTGCCGGCGAGGCGGCCGCTCCCCTTGTACGTCGCCTCGCCGAGGTCCGGCTTGGGCGTCATCGCGGTGGCGTGGCCGGGGAAGCCCTGCGGTTGCGACTCGAATGGCGCCTTGGTCTCGGTCGTCGCTTGGGTCACGGATCACCCCTTGGCTCGCGGATCGTCCGCCGGGCAATGGTCCGCCTTCCGCGAGGTTCCCTCGGCGCCGCGCCGCCCGACGCCGGGTCAGGCCGGCTTGAGGCCGCCTTTGCTCTTGCAAGCGTTGCGGAACATCCTGCGCGGCTCGCCGTGGAGGTGCTTGGCATCGGCTTCGTCGGAGCATTTCGCGTCGAGCTTGCGGATCTCGCCCTTGCTCAACGTCGGCTTGCCGGACTCGTCGGACGCTTTGCTCGCGGCGGCCGGAGCCGCCGGCTTGGTCTCGGCCGGCTTGGCCTCGACCGCTTTGGTGTCGGCCGGTTTGGCATCCGTCGCCTGGTCGGCGGCGAGGGCGGTTCCGACAGAGGCGGGAAGCGCGAGGCATGCCGCGAGCACCGAAGCCTTCGCCCAATCCAAAACCTTGGCCCTATCCATGGTCATATGTTCCCTACGTGACTTGATTGTCGTGGCCCGGCCCCGACCAGGGCCGGGTGCCGGATCATCGGCTTGAAGACGCCGTCAGATCGCGGCGTCGATCCACTTCTTCAGCTCGCCCTTCGGGGCGGCGCCGACCTTCTGCGAGGTCATCTTGCCGTCCTTGTAGAGCATCAGCGTGGGGATCGAGCGAATGCCGAGTTGGCCGGCGATGCCGGGGTTCTCGTCGACGTTGACCTTGGCGATGCGGACCTTGCCGTCGAGTTCCTTGGCGATCTCCTCCAGGGAGGGCCCGATCATCTTGCAGGGGCCGCACCATTCCGCCCAGAAGTCGACGACGACCGGCATGGTGGCGCTCAGCACGTCATCCTGGAAGCTGCTGTCCGTGACTTTGACGGTGCTCATCGGAAAACCTTTCGCGGGCGAGCTGATTCCAGCCCTGTCGATGTCAACCTAGGAACCGGCTTCGGGAGCGTCAACCCGATCGCGGGATGGGGGAGGGTGGGCGCCGGGGCGAACCACCGGGGACAGCAGCCTGGCCACCGCCGCCGCCAGCGCGTCGGGGGGCAATTCGACGACGCGCGGCACCGCCGTCCACACCAGCAGCGTCCGCACGGGCCGGTCCGGCCAGAGCGGGGCCAACACCTGCCGATAGAGGGCGAGCTGGTCCCCGTAGGCGTCCGGAACCGCTTCGCCCGCCTCGGGCACGCCGGTTTTGAAGTCGGCGACGATGACCGCGTCCGGCGTCACGACCAACCGGTCGATCGCGCCCCTCACCTCCAGCGGCGTACCGTCGGCGCGTGTCAGCGTGCCGATCACGGCAACCTCCGCCCGCGCCCGCTCGGTGAACAGGGGGGCGAGGACCGGCAGCGCCATCGTGGCGAGCACCTGGCCGAGCACGGCGCCGTGCATGGTGGGGGGGAACTGGTCGCGGCGCCGCGCGAGGAAGGCGCGGCCGGCCGCCTCGCGCTCGCGCTCCGGCAGCGCCGGCAGGTGCTGGAGCAACAGGTGCAGCGCCGTGCCGAAGGCGATGCCCCGCTTGCGGTGGCCGGCCCGCTCCGGTCCGGATAGCCCGATGGGCCTGGCCGCGTGGGCCGGCGCGGCCTGGGACGGGCGCAGCGCCTCGGCGGCGGTCGGCGGCGTCGCGACCGGGCTGAACAGCCAGTCCGGCGCGAAACGCAGCGCGGCCTGTTCGCGCTCGACCGGCGGCGACCGCGCGTCGTCGTTCGTGCCGGGCGTCACGATGCGCCGGACCGACGCGCCAGGATCCCACGGAGAAGGCACGTCGATGGCGTCCGCCCCGGCGAAGGCTTGCTCGATCATGCTGTTCCAGCAGTCGGGGGCGGGTTTCGCCGCCTTGAAGAAGCCGGCGATGTAGAGCCGTTCCTCGGCGCGTGTCAGGGCGACGTAGAGCAGGCGGCGGTATTCCCGCATGGTCGCCTGCCGCGCCCGCTGCCGGACGGCCGCGACCGGCGCCGGGTCGTCCGCCTTCTGCGGCGACCACACCAGCACAGGCGGCAGCTCCGTGCCCGCGTTCAGGTCCGTGCCGGCGTTGAGGTCGAAGATCGTCGGCTCCAGGCTCGCGCTCGGCACCGAACAGGTGTCGGGCAGGAACACGACCTTGGATTCCAGCCCCTTGGCGGCGTGCACGGTCATCACCCGCACCGCGTCGCCCGGCCCCTCCATGTCGCGCTTGATGGAGGCGTCGAGCGCTGCCATGTCCGCCAGGAACGCGCCGAGCGAGGGCGCGCCGGCCTGCTCGTGGGTCAGCGCCAGCCGCAGGAATTCGTCGATGGCGTCGTGGGCCTCCGAGCCGAGCCGCGCCTCCATCGATCGTCGGCCGCCGTCGCGCCCGAGCAGCTCGACGTAGAAGGCGAAGGGCGTGACCGCGTTCGCCCGCGCCGACCAGCGCCCGAACGTGGCGTGCGCCGCGCGGTGGCGCGGCTCGGTCGAGGCGGCGAGCGCGCCCATCAGGGAGCCCGCCCGGTCGGGGGCGAGCGCGATCAGGTCGTCGTCGTCGAAACCGAACAGCGGCGACTTCAGCACGCAGGCGAGGCTGAGGTCGTCGCGCGGCAGCAACGCGACGCGACCGGCGGCGACGAGGTCCATCACCGCGATGTGGTTGGCGACGTCGAGCCGGTCGGCGCCGGCGACCGGCACCCGGTGGCGCTTGAGCGCGCGGATCACCGCCTCGAACACCTCGTTGCGGGTGCGCACGAGGATGAGGATGTCGCCGGCGCGGATCGCGCGCCTCGCCTCGCCCCTCCCGTCGTGGACCCACTCGCCCCCGTCGGGCGCGAGCAGCGCCCTGATCTTGGCGGCGACGTGGTCGGCGACGACGTTGGCCGGATCGCGCTCGCTCACCGCGTCGAGCGGGATCGACCATTCCGTCGGATCCTCGGCCGGCGCGGCGCCGAGCGGCGGCCAGATCTCCACCAGGCTCGGCAGGCGCACCTTGATGCTCTCGTGCAGCGGCCACAGGTCGGGCTTGCGCACCAGCCCATCCTGGTGGGCGTCGAGCGCGAACACGGTGTCGACGGCGGCGAGGATGCCCGGCACGGAGCGGAACGACGTCTTCAGGCTGACCCGCTCGAACGGTTTGGCGCCGGCGGTGAAGCGACGCTCGAAGGCCGAGCGCATCGTGTCGAACATGAGCGGCGCCGCGCCCTGGAACGAGAAGATCGACTGCTTGTCGTCGCCCACCACGAAGAAGGAGCGGTCCGCCGCCCGGCCGCCGGCGCCCGACGCGAAGTCGCCGGTGAGCGCTTCCAGGATGCGCCATTGCGTGTGGCTCGTGTCCTGCGCCTCGTCGACGAGCACGTGGTCGATGCCGGCGTCCAGCTTGTGCAGCACCCAGCCGCTGTCGGAGCGGTCGAGCAGCGCCAGCGTGCGCTCGATCAGGTCGTCGAAGTCGAGCACCCCGCCGCTGATCTTGGCCGCCTCGTAGCGGTTCGTCACCGCCTCGGTGAGGGCGAGCAGCGCTTCCGTGCGCTCCACCGCCTCGGCGGCGCGCAAACGCTCCCGTGCGGCGACCAGGCGGTCCTGCTCGCGCGCGAGGTCGGCGGCGAGGTCGGGGTGGGCCTGCGCGAACTTCTTCGTCAACAAGCTCGGGCGCGGCTCGCGCTTCGCGTCGAAGAACACCGCGAGGTAGGCGTCGAGGGCGTGCTGGAGGCTCGCGGCATCCTCCAACCCTCCGGCCTTCTCGGATCCTTGGACCCTCGCGCCCGCCGCCGCCCGGAGCCGGACCGCGTGCTTCCTGTCACTGGCCAAACCCTCGTCGAGCTCGGCCGCGAGCGCCGGCCAGCGCGCGGGCGCGATGCCGTCGGTCAGCATCGCGCGGCGGATCGCCTCCGGGCCGGCGTCGGTTCCCGCGCCGAGCCGATCGGCGAGGCTCGCCTGCCCGTCGGGCCGGCCACGGGCCGCCGCGCGCAGCCGCATCGCCGCGCCGATCAAGACGTCCACCCCGCCGGCGCCACCGGCGAGGTCCGCCACCAGCGCCAGCGCCCGCTCCAGCCCGACCGTGCGCCGCGCTTCCGCGATGGCTAGTCGTTTCGCGCGCACCAACAACGCGGCGGCGCGCGCGTCGTCGGCCACCTCGAAGCGCGCCGGCACGTTGGCCTCGAAGGGGAACAGGTGGAGCAGACGCTCGCAAAAGGCGTGGATCGTCTGGATCTTCAACCCGCCCGGCGTCTCGATGGTGCGGGTGAACAGCCGGCGGGCGAGCAGGAGGTCGGAGGCGCTAGGACTTGGCGCGCCGGTCTCGACGATCGCCTCGCGCAACTGCGGGTCGCTCATGTCCGTCCAGCGCGACAGCGCGTCGAACACCCGCGTCGCCATCTGCGCCGCCGCCGCCTTGGTGAAGGTCAGGCACAGGATCTTGGCCGGCGCCACGCCGGCCAGCAGCAGGCGGATCACGCGTTGGGTCAGCACGTGGGTCTTGCCGGAACCGGCGTTGGCCGACACCCAGATCGAGCGCGCGGGGTCGGAGGCCTTGTGCTGCCGCTCCCGCAGCTCGCGCGGGATGGCGAGCCGGACGGGGGGCGAGGTGGTGAGGACGTCGCTCACGAGCCGGTCTCGTTGGCGGACGACAGCGACCATTCCCGCACGCGCGCGAGGTGGTCGAAATCGCCGTACCGCTTGGCGAACTTGGGGAAGGGTCGCGAGGGATAGCCGGTCTTGTCCTCGCGGAAGGCCGACAGCAGCCGCTGGACGCCGGCGAAGTGCCGGTCCACCACGTCGCCGAAACCTTCATCCTCGAACGCGAGCGCGCGCGAAAAGCCGCCGTCCTTGCCGCCGAGCTTGAGGTAGGTCGCGGCCAGCGGGCCGGCGTGCGGCGCGCCGAAGCCGCCGTCGCGCAGGATCGCCGCCTCCAAGGTGAGCTGCGGCGCGAAGCCGACCTGCACCTCGCGGGTGCCGGGCGGCTGGCCGGTCTTGTAGTCGATCAGGGTCGCCGTGCCGTCATGGTGGAAGTCGATCCGGTCGGCCCGCGCCGACAAGGTGAACGGCGATCCGTCGGCCAGCGTCACGACCAGCTTGCCGCTCGTTTCGACGACCACCTCGCGGGCCAAGAGCCGCTGCCCGGCGTCGAAGCGCAGGAAGGCCTCCACAGCCTTGAGGATCGCCGGCCAGCGGAAGGCCGCGAACAGCGGATCGGCGAGCTGGATCGCGAAGGCCTCGCGCATGAGGGCGTGGAGGGTCGCCGCGCGCGTCCCGGCATCGCCACGGGCATCGGCGTGGTGCGTGAAGTGATGGAGCACGTCGTGCACCAGGCTGCCGAACGTACCGGCGTCGATGTCCTCGCCGACGGCGCCGAGCGGCGCCAGCCTGAGGATCGTGGCGGCGTAGATCGCGTAAGGATCGCGCCTCAGCGTCTCGACCTGCGTGACGCTGAGGCGTCGGGGCCGCAGGTGCACGGGTGGGGTGGGGTGCGGCCGCCCGATCGCCACCGGCGCCTTGCCGGGATCGTCGAGCAGCCGCGCCAACTCGCGCAGCCCCCGGCCCCTGTCGCGGCAATCCTCCCAAACCTTGCCGGCGAGGGCTTCCAGCCGCAGCAGGAAGCGCGAGGCGACGCAGGGCGAGCCGCCCCGCTTGCGCGCGCGCGACAGCACCACCGTCCCATGACCCATCGCCTGCGAAAAGTCGTGGGCGGCCTGGCCGATGCGGCGCTCGGGCGGCGACAAGCCGAGGTCTTGGCGCATCGGACGGTTGAGGAAGGGGTCGCCCTTCGCCTGCGGCGGCCAGATCGTCTCGTCGAGGCCGCCGAGCAGCACGACGTCGGCGTGCATCAGGCGGGCTTCCAGCAGGCCGTAGATGTGGAGGTTGGGGTGCGGCCGCTCGGTGTTGCGGAGGGTGACCTCGCCGGCGAGCCGGCCGAACAACGCGCCGTAATCCGCCGCCCGGAGCCGCAACGACGCGTCGCCGCGCGCGGCCAGATCGGCGTGCAGCGCGTCGAGCGCGTCCGCCTCGTCGGTCGCCGCGTAGGCGTCGCTCGCGTCGGCGACGCGCGCCACCGCATCGGCGTGGGCGGTGGCCCACTCGTCGAGGTCGCGCTCGCTGTCCGCCAAATCCCGCAGCGGTGCCAGCGCGGCGGCGACGTCGCCCCACAGCGCCGCCATCGCCGTCCAGTCGTCGTCGGTGATCTCGCCCTGCGCGGGGTGGGCGTGACGGTCGCCCGCCGCGGCCTTGGCGACGGCGAACAGGTCGGCGGTGTCCAGGGGCACGCACCGCAGCACGCCCACCTCCAGCAGCGCCGCCAGGCGCGCCACCTCCTCGCGCGGGCGCCCGAACGCGGCGAGGGGATGCGCCAGCAGCGCGCCAACCTCCCGCGCGGCCATCCCGCTCGCGGCCGCGGCGGCGGCGAGGCTCGCCAGCACGCCGAGCGGGCGCCGGGCCAGCGGCTCGCCGCCGGAATCGCTCACCTCGACCGACCAGCGCAGCAACTCGCCGCGCACGCGCCGCGCCAGCTCGCGGTCGGGCGTGACGAGGATGCCGGTGCGGCCGGGCGTCCGCAGGATCTCGCGCATCGCGATCGCCAGGCAGAGCGCCTCCTCGCGCTCGTCGGCCGCCTCGATCAGGGTGACGCCGGCGAGCGCGCGCGCCACCACCTTCGCCGGCACCGCCTTGCGGTAGTCGCGCCAAAGGTCGGTGGTGTCGGCCGGGCGCATCGCCTCGGCGACGAAGCGGGCGCGAACGGCCAGCTCCGGCTCGGGCGTGCCGACCGGCACCACGGCGGCGCGGTCGACTCCGAGCGCCGGCAGCAGGCGGGCCATGGACGCCTGGGGGTGGCCGAAGCTCGGTTCCTCCCCGGCTTCGATGCGGCCCGACACCAGCGTCCACGCGCGCTCGTCGAGGTCGCGGTCGAGGCCGGGCAGCACCACGGCGCCGCGCGGCGCGCGCGCGATGGCGGCGAGCAATCGCGCCGTCGCCCGGCTCGATCCTGTGGAGCCGACCGCCACCACCGGGCCGCTGACGAGCCCGGCGAGCAGGCGCTCGGTTTGGGCGGCGACGAGCGCGATCTGCCGCTGCGCGGGATCGACCCGCCCGTGCTCCGCCAGTACCTTCGGCCATTCGGCGACGGCGATGCCGAGGAAGGTGGTGGTGATGCGCCAATAATCGTCGAAATCCGCCATGTGCAGGTCGTCGAGCGCCCGCCAGGCGACGTCCTCGATCAGCATCTCGTCGATCAGCCCGGCGAGGTCGCCGGCGAGCGCGAAGGCGTCCACCGCCGAGGTCGCGACGCGGAACGCCTCGCGCTCGTCGAAGGCCGCGTGGCCCGCCGCGTCCACGCGGCACAGCGCGCCGCGCAGCGACTTGGCCCACGCCTGGATCAGCGTGGCGAGGTGCAGCCGTCGCCAGATCGCGCCGGCGGCCGGGGGCAGCGGCAGGCCGGCGGCGAGCGGGTCGGGCTCGGCCAGGATGGCTTCGGCCTCGGTCGCCTCCAGCGCGCCGAGCGGCAGGATGCGCGGCAGCACCACCGTGGGTGAACCGCCCTCGCGGGCGGCGTGCCTCAGGAACGTCTCGGCGAGCACGCCGGCGGCGCGCTGGGTCGGCACGAAGACCGTCGCGTCGGCGAGAGCGAGCGGGTCGTCGGGCGTGACGCCGGCGACGATGGTTCCGCGCCGGAACGCGCCGACGAACGTGTCGAGGAAGGGCAGGGCGGGCGAGATCGTGAAGACGCTGGGCGCGCGCATGTCAGGTGATCGCTAAAACGGGGGCCCCGGTCAAGCCGGTCCCGACGACCTCGTCCGAGCGGTGCCGCCCCATCGGCGTTGGCCCACCGCCGGCGCGCCCCATATGGCGATGTTCAGCGCACGCGAACAGGAGGAAGGCCGTGGCCAAGCGCATCGCGATCAGCCCGAGGCCGGGCGCCTCGGCCTTCCGGACGCGGCGGGGCGGGCGCGTCGTGGTCGCCCTCGCGGCGGCGGCCTGCTTCGCGGGCATGTGCGCGGCCGCCGCCGCGCCGGCCCGTGCCGGATCGGCGCTCGACCAGCTGCGCTTGCTGCGCGACGAGGCGCGGCCGATCGTGGTCGTGTCCGACGCGCCGGGCGATCCCCGCGTCGCCGCGCAGCTGTCCGCCCTCGATCGCGCCGAACGGGGGCTCGCCGAACGCGACATGCGCGTGCTGCGGGAGGCGCGGGGCGGCGGGCCGCTGCGAGCGGCGCTCGGCCTCCCCGACCACGGTTTCGCGGTCGTGCTGCTCGGCAAGGACGGCACGATCAAGGCGGTGTGGCACGCGCCCGTCGAGCCCGCCCGCGTCTTCGCCCTTATCGACGCCATGCCGATGCGCCGGCGCGAGATGCGGCGCCGAGGTGTCGGCCACGGGTGACCGGCGTGGGGGGCCGGGGGAGCCAATCTTTCCCGAAGCCTTACGGTGAGCTGGCCTGGAAGGTCGCCTCGACCCAGGGGGCGGTCGCGTGATCGCCTCCCCTGGATCCCTCGTGGTTCGAGACGGCCCTTCGGACCACGCATGACGCGACATGACGCGAGACCGTGTGGATCGCCGCCGCCCTCAATCGCGGGCGATGATCTCGTGTTCGTGGGCGAACGACGTCGCCGAGCGCTCGGGGCGCCCCGTCCCGCGACGCCGCGCGAAGGACGAGCGGCGCGCGGCGTGGGCCGGCGTGCCGCGCTTGCGGCGGCGCGCGATCGCTTCGGCCATCGTCACGCAGGCCCGTTCCACGGCGATGGGCCGGCCCAGCACCACCGCCCAGTCCTTGGCGGCGAGCGCCATGGCGGTGGCCTGCCCGGTCGCGAGCGTCACGTCGAGGTCGGGATCGTCGTGGCGCAGCACCAGCGCCGCCCGGCCGGTCGGCAGCCGGACGGCCACGACGAGGTCGCGGTAGGCGGCGACCGGCACGCCGATGCGCATCCTCACGCCTTCCAGCACGCGCTCGATGGTGATCAGCGTCGCGCTGACGCGCACCGTGCGCCGGGCGTCGTCGGCGCGCGGGTCGACGCCGCGACGGGTGATGTGGAAGGCCGCGAAGGCGTCCGCGTCGTCGGTGCGATGGGTGGCGCGATGGGTTTGGTTGGTCATCTCGGGGGCTCCCGCTGGTGTCGTCCGCTGTGGGGACGACCATGACGCCGAGCCCGCGCCGGAGGATGAACGGTCGGGCCCGGACGCCCTTTCCCACCGGTTTGTGCCCCCCTTTCGTCGGCCATGGCTGTCGCCGGGCGACGGAAACGCGTAAAATTCGACCGATCGTGACGCTTGATCCGGTGGACGCGGCCCCGCACAGTGCCGGCCATTCCGACCCACCCCGAACACCCGGACAAACCCGATGATCCCGTCCTACGCGCTGTCGCTCGAAGCCGCGAAGACCATGGCCGCCGCCGCCCGCGCCGAGGCCGAGCGCCACGGCTGGACCTTCGTGATCGCGATCGTCGACGAGGGCGGTCACCTCGTCTACCTCGAGCGGATGGACGGCACCCAGAAGGCGTCCTGCGTCGTCGCGCAGGAGAAGGCGCGCACCGCCATCATGTTCAAGCGCCCGACCGCCGCGCTGGAGAAGGTCGTCGCCGACGGCCGCGTCGCGATGACCACCATGCCGGGCGCCACCATGGTCGAGGGCGGCCTGCCCATCGTCTACAAGGGCGCCTTCGTCGGCGCGATCGGCTGCTCGGGCATGCAGTCGTCGCAGGACGGCATCGCCGCCAAGGCCGGCCTGGACGCCCTCCCCACCTGAGGGAACGCTCCGGCCACGCGCGGGATCGCGGCCGAGCGACGCCGGCCCGCAATCGGCTTGAACCCGCCCGTGCCACTCGCTATGCCAAATGGGCGATCCCTCCAGCCTTCGGTCGGCGTCCTGCCCTTCCCCCCCAACATGCCGGAAAACACACCGGAGACGATGGCGCGGCTCGTGGCCATCGCCACGGAGGCCGGCGCCATCGCGCTCGGCTTCTTCAAGCCCGGCGCCAAGACGAACGCCGGCATCGAGTGGAAGGGCGACGGCTCCCCGGTGACGGAGGCCGATCACGCCGTCAACGCCTTCCTCGAACCCCGCTTGAAGGCGCTCTGGCCGGGCGCCGCCTGGCTCTCGGAGGAGAGCGCCGACGACGGCAGCCGTCTCGGCGCCGCCCACGTCATCATCGTCGACCCGATCGACGGGACGCGCGGGTTCGCGCGCGGCGACGCCCATTGGGCGGTGGCCATCGCGCTGGCCGAGGCCGGGCGGCCGATCTGCGCCATCATCCACGCGCCGGCGCTGGGCGAAACCTACGCCGCCCAGGCCGGTCGCGGCGCGACCCTGAACGGCGAGCCGCTGCGGATCGAGGCCGCGCCCGCCCTCGACCCGGCGATGCGGCTCACCTGTCCCAACAACCTGGTGAAGGCGCTGCGCGCCCTCGGCGAGGACTTCGCGTTCCAGCCCAAGATCGCCTCGCTGGCGTTGCGCATCGCCAAGGTGGCCTCGGGCGAGTACGCCGCCGGCCTGACGAGCCGCGATGCCCACGATTGGGACATTGCCGCCGCCGACCTCGTGTTGCAGGAAGCCGGCGGCCTGCTCGCCAGCCTCGACGGCGAACCCCTCACCTACAACAAGCCCGAGCCCTGCCATGGCGTGCTCACCGCATCGGCCCGTGACCTGCAGCCGGCGTTCCGCGCCGTGCTCGCCCGCACCGGGTTCGGCTAGACCGGGTTCGGCTAGGGCCGGTCTTGTCCGGCGATGGGACGGCGAGCGTGGCGGACCCCCGCGGCCGCCCGTTCGTCGCCGGGAGGCGTTCCCCGACCCGACATGAGGAAGCCGCTTGTCCGACCAATCCCGCCCCATCGTCCACTCGACGCGACCCTACAACGCCGAACCCACGCCCGCCCGGCTCCGGGCAAGCTTCTGGACGGAGCAGGCCGACTTCTACGTCCGTTGCCACGGCGACGTGCCGGCGATCGAGGCGGACGCGCACCGACTCAGCGTCACCGGCCTCGTCGCCACGCCCCTCACCCTGTCGCTCGACGACCTGCGCGGCCGGTTCCGCGAGCGCACCGTGGCGGCGGTGATGCAATGCGCCGGCAACCGTCGCGGCGACCTGCGGCGCGCCGGCGCGGTCAGCGGCGATCCATGGGGACCGGGCGCGATCGGCAACGCCACCTGGACGGGGGTCTCGCTCGTCGACGTGCTGCGCGCCGCCGGCACCGCGAACGGGCCGGACCTGCACGTCGCCTTCTCCGCCCTGGACGAATGCGACCACGATGGCGAGCGCTTCCACTACGGTGCGTCTATCCCCATGGGCAAGGCGCTGGACCCGCACGTCCTGCTCGCCACCGCGATGAACGGTCAGCCGCTGACGCCCGAGCACGGCTTCCCCCTTCGCGTCGTGGTGCCGGGCTACGCCGGCGTCCGCAGCCCCAAGTGGCTCGCCGCCGTCGCCGTGCGCGACACGCCCTCCACCAGCCCGATCCAAGCCGCCGACTACAAGCTGCTGCCCGCCGACATCCGGTCGCCCAACGCGATCGATTGGAGCCGAGGCGAGACGATCAACGAGATGCCGGTCAACTCCGCGATCTGCGAGCCGGCCCCTGACGCCGTCCTGCCGCCCGGACGCACCGTGCTGCGCGGCTGGGCGGTGGCGAGCGGCCGCCCGATCCGGCGCGTGGACGTGTCGAGCGACGGCGGCGGGAGCTGGCGACAGGCCGACCTCGAGGCCGATCCCGCCGCGCCGGCCAGCTGGACGTTGTGGTCGCTCGCGCTCGACCTGCCGCCCGGCCGGCACGAACTCGCCGTCCGCGCCTGGGATGGCGCCGGGCAGACCCAGCCCTCGCACTGCGAGGACGTGTGGAACGTCAAGGGTTACCTCAGCACGGCCGTGCATCGCGTGGCGGTGACGGT
>CAXSDP010000059.1:22809-24878 GCA_964235705.1 uncultured Beijerinckiaceae bacterium
CGCCATCGCGCGCAGGTGGCGGACGCGCGAGGGAACGGTGGGATGCGAATGGTGCACGAGCGCGTAGAGCGGATCGGGGGTGAGGGTGGAGGCGTTGTCGCGGGCGAGCCGCGTCAGCGCGCCGACCATCGGTTCCACGCCGACGGTGCGCCGCGCGTAATCATCGGCCTGGTACTCGTTCTTGCGCGAGATCCAGTTGCCGAGCGGCGCCAGCAACGGCCCGAGCACGGACGCCAGCAACGAGCAGACGAACAGCGCCACCGCGTCGTCGTGGACGCCGGTGAGGCCGAATTGCGGTAGCAGCCAGGGCTGCCGCGTCAGCCAGCCGAAACCGGCCAGGAGCGCGAACAGCATGAGCGCGCTGCGCCCCAGCCCGAACAGGACGTGGCGATGCAGGAAATGCCCGAGTTCGTGAGCGACGACCGCCTCGATCTCGTCGGGGGTGCTGCGCTCCAGCAGCGTGTCGAACAGCACGATCCGCTTGGTGCGGCCGAAGCCGATGAAATAGGCGTTACCGTGCGCGGTGCGACGCGACGCGTCCATCGTGTAGAGGCCGGACGACTGGAACCCCGAGCGGGCGAGCAAGCCCTCGATCCGCGCGCGCAAGCGATCGTCGGCCAGCGGCGTGAAGCGGTTGAAGCGCGGGGCGACGAACCGCACGTACAAGGCGGGGGCGACCAGCATCAACACCAGTAGGGCCACCCACGCGTAGAGCCACCACAGGCCGGTGAGGGTCCGCATCGCCCACAGCAGCGCGAACAGAAGGGGCACGCCGATGGCCGCGCCCATCGCCGCGCGCTTGAGGCGATCGACCGCGAAGGTCGCCGCCGTCGTGCGGTTGAAGCCGAAACGCTTCTCCAGGCCGAAGGCGCGATAAACGCCGAACGGCAGCCCGACCATGGTGGAGACGACGCTCGTCGCGACCAGGAAGGCCACGCCGCGCAGCAGGGACGGCATCGGCACGCTCGCGAGCCAGCCCTGGAGCAGACTGATGCCGCCGAGCGCCCACCCGAGCGTCACGGCCATGTCGACCACGCCTTCCACGCCGGACAGCGTTTCGCGGGCGACCGCGTAATCGGCGGCGTTGCGGTGCTCGTCGGGCGTGATGGTGGCGGCGAAGTCTGCCGGCACGCGCTCGCGGTGCGCCCGCACGAAGACGGTCTGGCGAAACGACAAGGCGAGCGAGACGGCGGTCCAGGCCACCGTGGCGGCGACGAAGAAGGTGAGGAGGGGCGTCATGGTCGTTCCCGGATGATCCACCTCCATATGGGCCGCCGCGCGGAGGATGATGGATCGCACGCGAGCCCTGTGTCACCGGGATGCCGTGCCGGGATTCGTTGGACAACCCCTGGGGAATGGTTACGTCCTGCTGTAGCCCTGGTAGAACCGCGTCGTCGGGTCGGGCTGACCCGTCAGCGGAGCCTGGTACGTCCCGCCATTCGCCAGGGGATAGGACACGTTGGGATCACCGGCCGCCTTCGAACCATTGGGCGCCTGGGGACTCGCCGGGGTGGACGCGGCTGGCGCGACGTCTTTCGATGCGGGTGACTGGGCGGATGACTGGGCGAGGACGGGCTGGGTCGCCAGGGCACCCGCGATCAGGAAGGCCGCGATCCACCTCGATGTCATGTTGATCCCCTCGTGAACGTATGGTTCGCTTTCAACGCCGGAAAATCGGCGACGATGCAACCCTGGCCGATGGATGGTGGTACGGGCCTCGTGCCAAAGCTGTCGCTGGGACCGCTCGTTCGCGGAGGGTGCGAGGTGTTGGCTCGAGCATCACCAAGCCGAGCGCCGGTGAATATGTCGCGGTTGGCGTCGCCCGTTTCGGCCGCTTATGCTCCAGACGACTATTAAATATGATAACAGCTTATGACGCTGACGCGGCTACGAACGCGCCGTTGAACGGTGTTTGAACCGAGAGGGCGTGACGGTTATGGCATTTGGTGTATGAGGTCCTGGTGCAGGCGGGTGGGATTGATATCTTGATGTGGAAATACGTGCGACGGCTGCTCCTCATTGTTTCCTTGTTCGTGGTTGGCTCGTCTTTATCGGGGTGCGACCTGTTT
>CAXSDP010000060.1:0-24737 GCA_964235705.1 uncultured Beijerinckiaceae bacterium
CTAGGCCGACCCGTCCTGGCCGCAAGCCCGCGCGGCATCGCACCGGCGCCGTCGCACCACGTCCACGATGCGGTCCGACGCCATGGCGCCCCGTGGTCCGGACCCTGGTGCTCGAGCCGGCCGGGAGGATGGTCCATGGAGCGTTCCCGAACGCGCGACGATCGGTATGCCCGTCCTGAAGCACTAAATAACTGGCAAGATCACCTCAATCGGGTCATGATGCCTTGGAAGTGACGCGTCACACACGCATTCGATGATCCGATCGAGGCTGGGATGGAAGTCTTGGCTCAAGAATTAAATAAAGATACTTTCCGCTCGCCAAACAGCGAACGGGTGCTTTCCCGCGTCGAAGCGATCCCCCGTCGTCCGGGCCCGTTTGGGTGTCGCGCCGCGGTGATCGCGCTCGAGGGCAAGGCGGTGCCAAAGGCGGTGCCATGAGCATGCTCGTCGCCGTCGGCCATGGGATCGGCGCCCTCTGCGCGATCGGGGCGGTGGTGGGTTGCGGCTACCTCCTCTTCGCGACGGTCGTCGCCCGCAGGGTGCCGCGCCTGGCTCACCCCAAGCCGTCGTGGGTGCCCCCCGTGACCATCCTCAAGCCGCTGCACGGCAGCGAGCCCGGCTTGCTCGAGCACCTCCTGTCGTTCTGCGACCAGGATTACGCGGGCGCCATCCAGATCGTGTTCGGCTGCCAGGACCGCTCCGATCCCGCGATCGACGTCGCGCGGCGGGTGATCGCCCTGAGGCCGACCCTCGCCATCGACTTGGTGGTCGACGGCAGGCTGCATGGAAGCAACCGCAAGGTCTCGAACCTCATCCACTGCCTCGAGCGGGCGCGTCACGACGTGCTGGTCCTCGCCGACAGCGACATCGCCGTCGACGCGACCTATCTCGATCGCGTCGTCGAGGCGCTCGCGCAACCCGGCGTCGGGGCGGTCACCTGCCTCTACGAGGGTCGTGGCGGGCAACAAGGCGCGGCGCTGTCGGCGTTGGCGATCAACGCGCATTTCCTGCCCAACGTCCTCGTCGGCATGGCGCTCGGCGCGGCGACACCCTGCTTCGGCTCGACCATCGCCTTGCGTCGCGAGACGCTGGAACGCATTGGTGGTCTGAACGTGGTGGCGGACAAGCTTGCCGACGACTACGCGCTGGGCGCGGCGGTGCGGAGCCTCGGACTGGCCGTCGCCGTGCCGGGCTTCACCGTACGACATCATTGCGCGGAGCCGACGGTCTGGTCCTTCCTCGCGCACCAGCTTCGCTTCGCGCGCACCATCCGCAGCATCGACGCGCGGGGTCACGCCGGTTCGTTGATCACCAACCCGCTGCCGCTCGCCCTCATCGCCGCGCTCGGGAGCCTCACCGTCGCGCCCTGGTTGGTCCTCGCGGCGGTGGCGTGTCGCCTGGCGCTGGTCCGCGCCATCGAAACCCGTTTCGCGACCGCCCCCCAGCGGCTCTGGCTGCTGCCGATCTGCGACCTCGCCCTGTTCGTCGTCCTCGTCGCGAGCTTCTGCGGCTCGACGGTGGAGTGGCGCGGTCACCGTTTCCGCTCGTTGTCCGATGGCTCGCTCGCCGCCGAAAGAAGCTGACCCAGCATGATGCGCACGCTGTTCCTGCAGGCCCCCTCATACACCGGCTTCGACGGCGGCGCGGGTTCGCGCTACCAAGCCAAGCGCGAGATCCGCTCGTTCTGGTACCCGACCTGGCTGGCGCAGCCAGCCGCGCTGGTACCCGGCAGCAAGCTGATCGACGCCGCGCCGCACAAGACCACCCTCGACGAGGTGGTGGCCCAGGCGCGTGACTTCGACCTCGCGGTGCTGCACACGTCTGCCCCCTCCCTGGCCTCCGACATCGATTGCATCAAGGCGCTGAAGAGCGCCAACCCCTCGCTCAAGGCCGGCTTCATCGGCGCGCAGGTCGCCGTCGATCCAGATAGCGGCATGCGCGACGAGGCGGTGGATTTCGTCGCCCGCAACGAATTCGACATGACGATCAAGGAACTGGCCGAGGGCCGCGACTGGTCGGCGGTCGACGGCCTCACTTGGCGCGACCGGGACGGTGTCGTGCGCACCAACAGGCCGCGCGCCGTGCTGGAGGACATGGACCTGCTGCCGTTCGTGACCCCGGTCTACCAACGCGACCTGACGATCGAGAACTACTTCATCGGCTACCTCAAGCACCCCTACATCTCGCTCTACACCGGCCGGGGTTGCAAATCGCGCTGCACCTTCTGCCTGTGGCCGCAAACCGTCGGCGGCCATCGCTACCGCACCCGCAGCGTCGGCCACGTCGTCGACGAGATCCGCTACGCGATCCAGGCCTTCCCGCAGGTGAAGGAGTTCTTCTTCGACGACGATACGTTCACGGACGACCTGCCGCGCGCCGAAGCCATCGCGCGCGAGCTCGGCAAGCTCGGCGTGACGTGGTCCTGCAACGCCAAGGCCAACGTGCCGCGCGAGACGCTCAAGGTGCTGCGCGAGAACGGCCTCAGGCTGTTGCTCGTCGGCTACGAGAGCGGCAACCAGCAGATCCTGCACAACATCAAGAAAGGCATGCTGGTCGACGTCGCCCGGCGCTTCACCAAGGATTGCCACGAGCTCGGCATCACCATCCACGGCACCTTCATCATGGGCCTGCCCGGCGAGACGAAGGAGACGATCGAGGAAACGATCCGCTTCGCCAAGGACGTGAACCCGCACACGCTGCAGGTCTCGCTCGCGGCGCCCTATCCGGGCACCGCCCTCTACAAACAGGCGGCCGAGAAGGGTTGGCTCGACACCGCGCACGCCGAACTGATCGACGAGCGCGGCGTGCAGATGGCGCCGCTGCACTACGAGCACCTGAGCCACACAGAGATCTTCGACTCGGTGGAGGATTTCTACCGTCGCTTCTATTTCCGCGCGCCGAAAATCGCCTCGATCGTCGGCGAGATGGTGCGGAGCCCCGAGATGATGAAGCGGCGTCTGCGCGAAGGCGTCGAGTTCTTCGCCTTCCTGCGCGATCGCCGCACCACGGCGCCATGAAAGCCGCCGGGGATCGCCTCATCGTCACGGCCGACGACTTCGGGCTGTCACGCGAGGTCAACGAGGCGGTGGAGATCGCGCATCGTGACGGCATCCTCGGCGCGGCCAGCCTGATGGTCGGCGGCCCCGCCGCGCGCGACGCGGTGGCGAGGCTCCGACGCTTGCCGAACCTGCGCGTCGGACTTCACCTCGTGCTCGTCGAGGGTGACCCCGTGATGCCGGGCGCGCGGATCCCCGACCTCGTCGGCGCGGACGGTCGGCTCAGGACCGACATGGTCCGGCTCGCCGTCGCCATAGCGACGCGACCGAAGGTGCGCCATCAGGTCACCGAAGAGATCGAGGCGCAGTTCGCCGCCTTCGCCGCGATCGGAGTGCCGCTCGACCACGTCAACGCGCACAAGCACTTCCACCTCCACCCGATCATCGCGGACCTCGTCTTCGCCGCCGGCCGTCGCTTCGGCCTCCGCGCCGTACGGGTGCCGCGCGAGCCGGCGGACGTGCTGCGGCGCGCCGGCGGACGTGGTCCCTCCGCGCCGATCGAGGCGCTGATGGCGCGGCGCCTGCGGCGCGCGGCCGACCGCGCCGGCCTGGTCTCGGCCGATGCCGTCCTCGGCCTCGCCTGGTCCGGCGCGATGACGGCGGCGCGACTCGCCGCGCTGCTCCGGGTCCGCCCGCCGGGCGTCGTCGAGATCTACACCCATCCCGCGACCAGCGACGCCTTCACCGGCTGCGCCCCAGGCTATTGTTATCGGAAAGAACTGGCCGCGCTCTGCGATCCCGCCTGCCGGGAGATCGTGACGGGTGTGGCGGCGACCGGCGGCTACGCCGACGTCGTCGCCGCTCCGAGCGGCCATTCCGCCATCGCTGTCCCCACGGGAGGCTGACATGAGCGAAGACGCGCCGTCCAACCGTCATGTCGAACCGCCGGCGGTCGGGCCCGAGGCCACCCCCGAGGATCCGCATCGACTTGGCCGCCACGCGCTCGCCGGCGAGACGGTGCTGGTGACAGGCGCCTCGGGCTTCGTCGGCGCGGCCATCGCCCGCCGGCTCGTGGATAGCGGCTGCGAGGTGAGGACGCTCGTGCGGCCGACCAGCGCGCTGGGCAACGTGGAAGGCCTCGGCATCGAACTTTTCGAGGGGGACATCCGCGACGGGCGCGCGGTCGCCGCGGCGATGAAGGGCGTGCGCTACCTTTTCCACGCCGCCGCCGATTATCGGCTCTGGGCGCTCGACCCTTCGGAGATCCTGGACGTCAACGAGAACGGCACCCGCGTCGTCATGGAGGCGGCCCTGGCGGCGGGCGTCGAGCGGATCGTGTACACCAGTAGCGTGGCGACGCTGAAGCCCTGTCGCGGTGGCGCGCCGTCCGATGAAGGGGACCGGCTCGGCGTGCGGGGCGCGATCGGCACCTACAAGCGCAGCAAGATCCTGGCCGAGGCCCTCGTGGACCGGATGGTGGGCGAGCGCGGTTTGCCCGCGGTGGTGGTCCATCCCTCCACACCGATCGGTCCCGGTGACATCAAGCCGACGCCGACCGGTCGCATCATCGTCGAGGCGGCACACGGTCGTATTCCCGTCTTCGTCGAAACGGGGCTCAACCTCGTCCACGTCGACGATGTGGCGGACGGTCACATCCGGGCGCTGCAGTTCGGCGTCATCGGCGAGCGTTACATCCTCGGTGGCCAAGACGTGGCTTTCGGGACCATGCTCGCCGACATCGCCGCGCTGATGGCTCGGCGAGCCCCGACCATCCGCGTACCCCACACGGCGATCTACCCGATCGCCTACGCCGCCGAGATGATCGCGCGGTTGAGCAGGCGCGAGCCCTTCGTGTCACTCGATAGCCTGCGGATGTCGAAGCATCTCATGTATTATTCGTCGCGCAAGGCTGAGCGAGAACTTGGCTATCGAGCACGGCCCTACGGCTTGGCACTCGAAGACGCCATGCGCTGGTTTGTGAAACATCAATATGTCCCGATGCTTAAGATCCCTCCCCCTTGGCTGAACAAGGTATCGGTCATTTCTGATTAGGACGTCTGTCTCGATGGTGCTTCAGTAAGCAGCTATCAAATTGCCATTGACCACTTGCCCCGCCGATCATGCGACTTCGGGGACTGTCGTCTTGATAAAAGGGGACGGTTCCGCTCGATCGTATGGTCGCGCACCAAAGCCTCCGCGTCAGCTCGCGGCAAGGAACGGGCGCGAAGTGGCATCCGGTCGGCTTCCGGCCAACGCTGGGGTGACAGCCGCGCGGCTGCTTGAGGGCTGGAGCGAGCCGATCAAGCTCGCCATCGTCGCCGCCAAGGCGGCAACGGTGATCTTGCAACTCACGCAAGCGCACGACGGCCCCACCGGCGAACCCGCCTGTCTCGTCTTCACCGAGCCTGAACAGGTCGCACTGAACGCGGTTCGAGCCAGACTTGAGGGCAGGGCCGCGCCTCGGAACCCGCATCGCGCGCGGTCTCGCCGGGGCGGGTTGGATCGTCGGCCGCCCTGGCGGCTGGGATGGCCATCCCTCCTCTAGATCGCCCGGTCCCATCACCTTCCGCCATGGCTTGCAGCGCTTCAGGGCCATGGCCGAAGGGTGGACCCTGCGAGATGTGCGCATGCCGTGGCGCGAAGGGAGGGCATCAAGGGCCCCTGTCGGCCCGCTTCGCCGTCACCCGCGCGCGGGTCGGCGATGGTCCGGTGCGGGACGACAACCACCACCTGCCGGGCGCGGAGGTCTGGTTGGTGGGCGAGCACGGCTCCTCGGGCGAGCGCAAATACCACCTCGCCAACTGCCGCCCCGCACGTCTCGGCGCGCCCTTGTGGGCGCGATGGGCGGGCGAGCAGGCGCACCAGCAACCCAGGAGGACCTCGGCCACTTCGAGGGTCGCTCCTGGACCGGGCTGCATCAACACGCGCTGATGACGTGCATCGCCTGCGCCTACCTTCAGCACCTGCGCCTCGCCGAGCAGCCTCGGACGGGACGGTAGTTGCGCGTCACCTTGATGAAGTGATCGATGGCTGGCTCGAGCGCGCCGGCCAATGGACGATGGCGCCGCAGGGCGGCCATGAGCCCGTTGAAGCGGCGCCGGAGGGCGCCGGCCTTCCCGCCTGCCGCGTTCCCCAGAACGCAGGCCCCGCCGCATAACCCCCGGTGATCGCGGGGCTGGTGATGCCGGGGATCAGGACAACGGCCCGCCCGCAGCCGCCGTGGCGCCGTAGAGAAAGGTCGTGCCGCTCACGCCGCGTCCGCCTGTCCGAGCTGGACCGTCATCGCGTCGTACCCGTAAACCCAGGTGGGATCCTCCTGGTGCCGGAGGAAGGTGTTCGCGTTGGAGACCCGCTGGACACGTGTCGCGCGGTCTTTGCGGGTCGCCTCGTAGAGGGAGAAGGCGTCGCGGTAACCGTCCACGCCGCATTCTCCGAGGCAGCGCGACAGCACGGCGGCGTCCTCGATGGCCATCCCGGCGCCTTGGGCCATGTGGGGCTTCATCGGATGGCAGGCGTCGCCCAGCAGCACCATCCGGCCCTGGCTCCACACCGGGAGCGGGTTCCTGTTGAGGAACGGCCACTTCGTCACTACGCCGGTGGCGTCGATAAGCGCCTTAACGTCGCCGTGGCAGCCCTGAAACGAGGCCTGCATCTCCTCCCTCGAACTCTCCACGAAGGGGCCGTCGAAGTCCCAGGCGGGGTGCGGCACTCCCGTGACGTAGTAGTATTCATTCTTCGACGCGGTGGTGAAATAGGCCATGATGTGCCGATCCCCGAACCACCATTTCACACAGCTTTCCGGCGCGAGCCCGGCGCTGGCGAGCGCGTCCTTGGTGATGAGGGCGCGGTGACCGACCCACCCGCTGTAGTTCGGCCTTTCCGCGCCGAGGAGCGTCTCACGGACCATGGAATTGATTCCATCCGCCCCCACCACCAGGGCGGCAGTCGCCCGGGTCCCGTCATCGAAGGCCATCTCGACGCCGTCGTCGACTTCGCCGATCGATGTCAGGCGCTTGCCGAACGAGACCGATCCGGGCTGGAGGAGACCCATCTGCAAAGCATGCAGGTCTCCCCGATGCACCGTCACGTACGCGGCGCCGTAGGTGCTCTTCGCCGCGCGGCCCAACGAAATGCGAGACGTGTAGTCGCCGGTCTCGCCGTTCCTGCTAAACCAGAAGTCCGGATGCGACGAGATGTCGGAGATCGCATCCTCCACGCCTAGGCGACGGAAGACCTTCATGATGTTCGGGCCTAGGTGGATGCCGGCACCGAGCCGTGCGAACGATGTCGCGCTCTCGTAGACGTCAACCTTGAAGCCCCCCCTCTGCAGCAATGCGGCCGCGGCGGCGCCACCGAGGCCCGCCCCGACGACCGCGATGCGCTTGTCCGAAGCCATCGCCCTGTCTCCCTTTTCGGTCGCCGTGTCACGTGTACGTGATGATCGCCTACGACGACGACGTCTCATACCTAGTTGGACGGAACGCCCTTGCCAACCGAAAATATGGTGTGTACGTTATTATTCAGCGCAACGCTGCGCCGACACACACGGAGATCGCCATGCCCGTCAGCGACGTTGAGTTGACGAAGATGTTCGAGCACGTGCTTACGCTGTCAAAGGTCGATGCGACCCAGAGCGTCGCCATCCTGAAGAGCCATTATTCCAACGCGCGCACTGTGAAGGCCGCGACCGACGCCGCCCAGCGTCTTGGGGCCAAGGTCTATGGCGTTGAGCTCCCCGCCTTCAACCATCCGACGGCCATGGGGTCGGACATGACCGCCTATTGCGGCGAGACGCCTTTGTCGGGGAACAAGGCGGCGCAGCGCGCCCTCGAGGCCGCCGACCTGATCGTCGACACCATGCTCCTGCTGCACTCCCCCGAGCAGGAGCAGATCCTCAAGACTGGCACGCGCATGCTGCTAGCCGTCGAGCCGCCGGAGGTGCTCGCGAGGATGCTGCCCACATTGGCCGACAAGGAGCGCGTGCAGCTGGCTGCCAAGCAGCTCGCCGCGGCACGATCGATCAGCGTCCGTTCCCAGGCGGGTACCGACTTCCGCGCCAAGCTCGGGCAATACCCGACCGTCACGGAATACGGCTTCGCCGACGAGCCGGGCCGCTGGGACCATTGGCCGAGCGGCTTCCTCTTCAGCTGGCCGGACGAGGAGAGTGCCGAGGGCACGCTCGTGCTGGACGTGGGGGACATCGTCCTGCCCTTCAAGAACTACCTGCGCGAGAAGGTCGTGCTTGAGGTCGAGGGCGGCTTCGTGCGTAAGATTTCGGGCGGCTTCGAGGCGGAGTACCTCCGTGACTACATGGCCTACTTCAAGGACCCGGAGGTCTACGGTATCTCACACATTGGCTGGGGACTTCAGCCCCGGGCGCAGTGGACCGCCATGGGCCTGTACGACAAGGGCGACGGCATGTGCATGGACGCGCGCGCCTTCGAGGGCAGCTTCCTCTTCTCGACGGGGCCCAACACCGAGGTCGGTGGAAGCCGCAAGACCCCCTGCCACATGGACATCCCGCTTCGCCGCTGCGACGTCGCCATCGACGGACTGATGGTGGTGCGCGGTGGGCAGGTCGTCGAAGCGCCCGAGGCCGCCGCTGCCGCCTGATGGTACGATCCGCGCGGATGCTCCGACCGTCCCTGCCGACCCCGGCAGCCGCCGGTCCGACGCCCCGACACGTCGGCGTGCGACCCGCCTCGCCGTGAACGGCGCCGACGTCGAAGTCTGCGCGTCGCCGTCCACCCCGCTCCTTTATATCCTGCGCAACGATCTCGGTCTCAACGGCGCTAAGTACGGCTGCGGGCTCGGACAGTGCGGCGCTTGCACCGTCCTCGTGGACGGCCGCGCCGCCCGCTCGTGCGTGGTCCCCCTCGAGGCAGTCGGCGCAGCCGAGGTCACCACCCTTGAGGGACTACGGAAGGGGGGTGCCTCGCACCCCGTGCAATCAGCGTTCGTGCACGAGAATGCCGCCCAATGCGGCTACTGCCTCAATGGCATGATCATGACGACCGTGGCGTTGCTCCGCCGTGATCTCGACGCCGACGAGGGGGAGATCCGGCGGGCGCTGCGGCGCAACCTGTGCCGCTGCGGGACCCACATCCAGATTCTCGCGGCGGTGCGCCGCGCCCAGTCCCTCATGCGGAGCGCGGCGGGATGAGCGCATCGACGCCGGCTGGCGAATCGACAGGCGGCCCTTGGCTGCGGCGCGATGACATCCTGCTCGTCCTGCGCCGCCCACATGGAGAGGGGTCGGTCGTCGACGAGCCTAGGCGGGCATCGCCGCAGCCCGCCGTCGACCACCGCGAACTCTTCCTGGCGGTCACCGCCGCTGGCGAGATCGTCGGCTTCAACGGTCACGTCGACCTCGGCACCGGGATCCGCACGGCGTTGGCCCAGATCGTGGCCGAGGAGCTCGACGTGCCCGTCGCCTCCGTGACGATGGAACTCGGACATACCGGCGTCACGCCCGACCAGGGCGCCACCATCGCGAGCGAGTCTCTGCAGGTCGCGGCGATACCGCTTCGGCAGGCCGCCGCCTGCGCCCGACGCGCCTTGCTGGCTCTCGCCGCCGAGCGTCTGACCACCCCCCTGTCCGAACTAGAGACAGGCGATGGGGCTGTGCGCGTCCGCCTGGCGCCAAACAAGTCCATCACCTACGGGGATCTTGTGAGGGGCGGACATCGGGAGATCGCCCTCGACCCCGACGTCGAAGTCAAGGCTTCAGGGGAATACCGGATCGTCGGCACCTCGGTCGCCAGGGTAGACGTCCCCCTGAAGGCGACGGGCGAATGGCAGTACGTCCATGACGTCCGCGTTCCGGGAATGCTGCATGGACGCGTCGTACGGCCTCCATATGCGGGAAGCGACAACGGCGCCCACGTCGGCACCAGCCTGATCGAGGTCGACGAGTCCTCCATCGCGGACGTTGAGGGTGTCGTGGCCGTTGTGGTCGAGGGCGACTTCGTCGGAGTGGTCGCGCAGCGCGAGGAGGATGCGCACGAGGCCGCGCGCAAGCTCGTGGTCAAGTGGCGCCCGTGGGGCGGCCTCGCGCAGCTGACCGACCCCCAGGCGGCGATCCGCGCGAACCGATCCAATCCGCGCCGCCTCTACGAGAAGGGCGACGTCGAGCGCACGGTCGGCGCCGCGGATCGGCCGATGTCCCGCACCTACGTGTGGCCCTATCAGATGCATGGCTCGATAGGCCCTTCCTGCGCGGTGGCGGCCTGGGACGGGACGCGGCTCGTCGCATGGTCCGGTACGCAGAACCCGTACATGGTTCGCGCCGACCTGGCCGCCCTGCTCGACCTCGCTCCGGGCGACGTCGAGGTACGGCGCCACGAGGCGGCCGGTTGCTACGGACGCAACTGCGCCGACGACGTCACCGCCGACGCGGCGCTGCTTTCCCGAGCGGTGGGTCGGCCTGTGAGGGTCCAACTGACCCGCGAGCAAGAACACGCCTGGGAGCCCAAGGGCGCCGCCCAGGTCATGGATGTGCGCGGGGGGCTCGATCGGGAAGGGGGCCCGGCCGGATACGACTTCGAGACCAGCTACCCGTCGAACGGCGCGCCGACGCTGGCGCTCCTTCTCACAGGGCGCATCGGGCCGACGCCCGCCGTGTTCGAGATGGGCGACCGGACGGCGGTGCCTCCCTACGCGTTCAGGAACGCTCGCGTGACCGTGCACGACATGCCGCCGATCGCGCGCGCGTCCTGGTTCCGCGGCGTGTCTGCCCTCCCCAACACGTTCGCCCACGAGTCCTTCATGGACGAGCTCGCGGCGGCGGCAGGCGTGGACCCGATCGAGTACCGGCTGCGCTACCTCACCGACCCGCGCGCGACCGACCTCGTGCGCGCCGTTGCCGAGCGGGCGCGATGGACGCCGAGGACGAGGCACGGAACGGAGGGCGCGGAGGGCGATGTCCTGCGCGGCCGCGGTTTCGCCTACGCCGTCTACGTCCACGGCAAGGCGCCTGGCACGGCCGCCGCCTGGGCTGCCTGGATCGCCGACGTGTCCGTCAATAGAAGGACCGGCGAGGTGGCGGTCACGAGGGTCGTCGCCGGTCAGGACCACGGCCAGACGGTCAATCCCGACGGTGTTCTCCACCAGATCCACGGCAACGTGATCCAGTCGACCAGCCGCGTCCTCAAGGAACGGGTGGACTTCGACATCGCCGGCGTGGCGAGCCTCGAATGGTCATCGTACCCGATCATCTCCTTCCCCGAGATCCCGGCCGTCGACGTCGTGACCATGAACCGACCCGGCGAGCCGCCCCTCGGCGCGGGGGAGTCGGCCTCGGTCCCGAGCGCCGCGGCCATCGCCAACGCGATCTACGACGCGACCGGCGTGCGGTTCCGCGAGGTGCCTTTCGACGCGGAACGCATAAAGGCGGCGCTGGCACGTCCGCTCGCCGGTCCAAAGCTTCCAGCGACCCGCCGCAGCCGTTTGGCCGCGGCCCTGACAGGCGCCGTGAGCGCCTCGGTGCTGCTGGGAGCGACCGCGCTGCCCTGGAAACCCTCGATCGCGACGATCGAACGCCCCGACCCCGCCATGTTCTCGCCGCTCGCGATCGAGCGCGGCCGCCTCGTGGCGGCGCTCGGGGCGTGCGCCGCCTGCCATTCCTCGTCGGACCTCGCCGCGTTCGCGGGCGGCAGGGGCCTGCATACCCCCTTCGGAACCGTCTACGCCTCCAACATAAGCCCTGATCTCACGGCGGGCATCGGAGCGTGGCCGTACTCGGCCTTCGAGCGCGCGATGCGGGCGGGCGTGAGCCGGGACGGCCACCACCTGTATCCCGCGCATCCCTACACGAGCTTCGCGCGTTCGAACGAAGCGGACCTGCAGGCGCTTTACGCGTTCCTCATGACCCAGCCGGCCTCCGCCCGCCCGGTGCGGGAAACGCGGCTCCGCTTCCCCTTCGGCGCTCGGCCGCTCATGGCGTTCTGGAACCTGCTGTTCCTGCGGCAGGGGACGCCGGCGCGGAACGCGACGAAGTCGGATGCCTGGAACCGCGGCGCCTACCTCGTGGAGGGCCTGGGCCATTGCGGCGCTTGCCACGGCCCGAGGAACATCATGGGCGCGGAGAAGGGTGGCGCCGTCCGCCTCGCCGGGGGCACGGTCGCGGGTTGGCACGCACCCGCGCTCGACGGCTCGTCGCGGGCTCCGGTGCCTTGGACGAAAGAGGCGCTTTTCCAATACCTCCGCACGGGGAGATCGTCCGAGCACGGCGGCGCCGCAGGTCCCATGGCGGACGTTGTCGCGTCGTTGGCGCCCCTGCCTGACTCCGACCTGGAAGCCATGGCTGTGTATTTGGCGGACTTGGCAGCGTCCACCCGCTCGATTGAGCCGACGTCATCTCGGATCCCCTCGACCGACCTGGAGGCCATGCCGGGCGCTAGGCTCTACGAGGGCGCTTGTGCGATTTGCCACGAGGGTGGACAGCTCGTCGGATTGAACCTCAACACGGCGCTGCACGCGGATGCGCCGGACAACCTCCTCCAAGCCGTACTGCACGGGGTAGGATCACCATCGGCTCGGATCCCGGGCCGGACAAGTGTGAGTGGCGAGGCCGCCATGCCGCCTTTCCAGCACAGTTTCGGCAACCGGCAACTCGCTGATTTGGCGGCCTATTTGCGGTCCCGCTTCGCACCGGACAAGGCGGAGTGGCGTGACCTCGGCCAGTCGATCGCTCGCGCTCGGGAGGCCCCCATCCATTGAGGGTGGTGGTCGCCAGCAAGGCCCACGCGCACCCATTACGCGTCACCTGCCATGCGCTTCAGAAGGTAGAGCAAGGCGATGCGCTCGGCGCAGTTCAGAGGCTTGAGGGTGGCTTGCGAAACTTCGAGGGCGGATGGCACCAACCGATCCAACAGTTCGTCTCCCGAAGTGGTCAATGTGAGGAGACGGGCCCTGCCGTCCTCGGGATCGTCTGCCACGAGCAGCAAGCCGCGTTCGGTCAGGCGCGAGACCACTCCCCGAAGCGTTGCGGGATCGATGGCGGTGGCTTCTCCCACCTTCGTCAAAGATGCGGGACCCGCATCCCGTACCGTTACGAGGACGGCGAACTGAACGGATGTGAGCTGACGATCGGGGATCGCTTGTTGGAAGATCGCGATGTGCCTCTGGTAAACCCGTCGCAGGATGTGCCCGATCTGATCGGATAGGATGTATTCTTGAGCCGGAAGCGCGATCTCCTCTTCCGAACCTCGTTGAGTCCGCATGTTTGCCCTCGAAGCTTGGCGACCAGGTCGGCCGACTGCGGCCGGCGCGAGCCACGCGCCGCCTACGGATTTGTAGCGTACGCGTTGCTCGTTCGTAGCCACAATCATATGTCGATGCGAAACGCTGAAACGACGACCCACTTCCCGCGCTGGCCTTTCGCCAAGAGCGGTCGTAGCCCTCGACGGGCGACTTCCTTGGGAGGCACGGTGACGACGGGTCCACCGCACTTGCTGGCGATGTCGGATTCGACGGGCCTCGGTCCGCTGCTGAGGGGATTCCATCTCAACCTCGCCACGTCCCTCATCGAGGACAGGCACCCTTGTCCTCTTCCTTGTCGTCGGTCGCGTTGCAAGCGAGCCCGGCTCCTCGTCGATCCCCTGGGCCGAACGGGTCTGGGCCCTGCCGTTCCTACCCGCCCTGGTTCCCTCCGAGCGGGCCTGTCGCGAGCGGGGTCGCCGCCGTACCTGCCCGCTCAATCCGCGCCCTTCAGCCCTGTCAAAGATCGTCGATCACGCAAAGGAGGCTTCCCGCGATGCGGGTTCGTTCATCGGCCAAATTAAGCGATGGACGACCCAGCGCCGACCCCGCCGCTCGCGCATTGCCGTGGTGACCCCGACCGCGCCGTCCATCAAGGAGGAGGCTCCATGCCCTTGTACGCGCTTCACGACCGCCATCCCGCCATCGCGGACCGGACCCGGCTCTGGATCGCCCCGAACGCCCACGTCATCGGCCGCGTGCACCTCGGCCTGGACGTGGGCATCTGGTTCGGTGCGGTCCTGCGCGGCGACAATGACGAGATCCGGGTCGGCGACCGCACCAACGTGCAGGACGGGGCCGTCCTGCACGTCGATCCCGGCTTCCCGCTCACGCTGGGCGAGGGCGTCACGGTCGGGCACCGGGCGATCGTTCACGGCTGCACGATCGAGGGCAACACCCTCGTCGGCATGGGCGCCACCATCCTCAACGGCGCCCGGATCGGGCGCAACTGCCTGATCGGCGCCAACGCCCTGATCACGGAAGGCAAGGCCTTCCCCGACAACAGCCTGATCGTGGGCGCTCCCGCCAAGGTCGTGCGCACCCTCGACGAGGAGGCGATCGGCAGGCTTCGCGCGTCGTGCGAGGGCTACGTCGTGAACGCCCAGCGCTTCGCGGCGGGCCTCGTCGCCCTCGCCTGATCGGTGGTGCCAGCGCGTGCCCGCCGGATCCGGCGCGCCGCCGTGACCCTACCGTCCCACGAACCGCGGCGGACGCTTCTCGCCGAAGGCGGCCGGTCCCTCGCGATAGTCCGCGCTGGCGAAGCAGGCGTCGACCGCGCGATCAACGGCGGCCAGCGTCTCGGCGGTCGGCTCCGTGGTCGCCGCGTCGATGGCGAGCTTGGCGGCGGCGATCGTCAGCGGCGCGTTGGCGGCGACGCCGGCGCAGTAGGCGCGAACCTCCTCGTCCAACGCCTCGCGCGCCACCACGCGGTTGACGAGGCCCATGCCGAGCGCCTCGTCGGCGTCGAACTGGCGGGCGGAGTAGAAGATGTCCTTGGCGCGCGAGGGGCCGACGACGTCGACGAGGCGGCGGATGCCGCCGTAGCGGTAGCCGAGCCCGAGCCTGGCGGCGGGGATGGCGAAGCGGGTGCCCTGCGCCGCGACGCGCAGGTCGCAGCTGAGCGCCAGGCCGAGGCCGCCGCCGATGCAGAAGCCGCGGAGCATGGCGAGGGTGGGCTTCGGGCAGGCCTGGATCGCCGCCGCGGCCGCGTCGGTCGCGGCGTTGTAGGCCGCCTGCGCCTCGCCGGCGGCGCGCATCGTCGCGAATTCGGAGATGTCGGCGCCCGACACGAAGGCCTTCTCGCCGGCCCCCCTGAGCACGACCACGCGGATCGCCGGGTCGGCCGCGAGCCCGGCGACCGCCTCGGGGACGGCGCGCCACATGGCGAAGGTCATGGCGTTGTGGCGGGCCGGGTTGCTGAAGGTCAGCCAGCCGATCGGGCCGTCCATCCGCGCGATGAGTTCGCCCTCAGCCATGGCCTATCCTTCGATCGTCGAGGCGGTGTCTTCCCGACCCGCGTCGGCGCGGCGTACCATCTCCGCCGGGCCGCGGACAACCGGGCGCCGCATGGTTCTTTCCGAGGACCGATCGTCTGCCGTACCGTGCCGCGCGCCAACCAGGAGATCGCGATGTCCCATGCCGACGCGCTCAGCCGTTTCAAGGTGATCGACCTCACGCGGGTGCGCTCCGGCCCGACCGCCGTGCGCCAGCTCGCCGACTGGGGCGCCGACGTGATCAAGGTCGAGCCGCGCGGGGGCGACAGGGTCGGCGGCGACCGCGACGGGTCGGACTTCCAGAACCTGCACAGGAGCAAGCGCAGCCTCACGCTCGACCTCAAGCGACCCGAAGGTGTCGCCGTGCTGAAGCGGCTCGCCGCGTCGGCCGACGTCATGGTGGAGAACTTCCGTCCCGACGTGAAGGACCGCCTCGGTATCGGCTACGAGGCGATGGCGGCGGTGAACCCGCGGCTCGTCTACGCGAGCATCTCCGGCTACGGGCAGGACGGTCCCTACCGCACGCGCCCGGGCCTCGACCAGATCGCGCAGGGCATGGGCGGCCTGATGTCGGTCACCGGCGCCGCCGACGCGGGACCGATGCGGACCGGGATCGCCATCGCCGACTCGGGCGCCGGGCTGTACTGCGCCATCGGCATCCTCACCGCCCTGCTGGAGCGGGAACAGTCCGGGCGCGGTCAGTGGGTGCAAACCTCGCTCCTCCAGGCGCAGATCGCCCTGCTCGACTTCCAGGCGGCGCGCTGGACCATGGAGGGGCAGGTCGCCCCGCGGGTCGGTAACCACCATCCGACGACGGCTCCCATGGGCGCCTTTTCCACCTCCGACGGTGCCGTCAACATCGCGCCGATCGGCGAGGGCATGTGGCGACGTTTGTGCGACGTCCTCGGCCATCCCGAATGGGTCGACGACGCTCGCTTCGCGGACCAGGGCTCCCGCGTCGCCAACCGCGACGCCCTCGCGGAGGCGATCGACGCGGTGACGCGCGGGCGCACGGCGGCCGACTGGGTCGAGACCCTGAGCGCGGCCGAGATCCCGTGCGGGCCGATCCACACGATGGACCAGGTCTTCGCCGACCCGCAAGTGAAGCACCTCGGCATGGCCGAGGCGGTCGAGCACCCGCGCCTGGGGTCCTTCGACGTCGTGGCGCAGCCGATCCGGATGTCGCGCTCCAGCGGCGGCGTGCGCGGCCCGGCCCCCGACCTCGGCGAGCAGACCGAGGACATCCTGCGCGAGTTCGGCTTCGACGCGCGGGCGATCGCCGACCTGCGGGCGGCCAAGGTGGTGTGAGCGTGTCGGCGGGAAGGGACGGCGGTTGGCGCTCCCCGCCCGCCGGTCACGGCAGGGGGACCGTGCCCGCCGGCAGCCCGGCCACGTGACGGGCGACGTCGCGGGGGCGCGCGAGCCAAACGTCGCCGCGATGGGCGAGCACGTGCTCCAGGGCTCGCCGAAGGGCGCGCAGGCGGAACGGTTGCCCGACGATGAAGGGGTGCAGCACGATCGAGCAGACCAGGGGGTACTTGGCCGATAACCGCAGCAGCTCGTCGAACTGGTCGACGATCATCGCGGCGAAGGTGTCGGCGGCGTGCTGGCGGAAGACCAGCGCCGGGCTGTCGTTGACCTCGATCGAGTAGGGGATCGAGAGGATCGGCCCCGCCCGCGTGCGCATCCAGAAGGGCTGGTCGTCGGCCGGCCAGTCCATGCAGTAGCTGAAGCCCTCCTCCTTCAGGAGGTCGAGCGTGACGGCGCTCTGCGCGATGTAGGGTCCGAGCCACCCCTGGGGATCGCCGCCGTGGCGCAGGATGGCGTCCCGGCTCTCGCGGATGAGCCGCCGCTCGTCCTCCTCCCACAGCCCGTCCTGGCGCTCGGCGTTGGTGCGGCCGTGGCCGACCATCTCGTCGCCGCGGGCCAACAACGCCGGCGCGATCTCCGGGCAGTGGTCGAGCACCGCCGCATTCACATTATGCGCGCACGGCAGCGCCAGGTCGTCCAGCAGGTCGAGCAGGTACCACAGGCCGACGCGGTTGCCGTAGTCGCGCCAAGCGTAGTTGCGCTGGTTCTGCGCGGCGCCGGGCTGCGCGCTGTCGCTGCCGAGCCCGGCACGGTAGGCGAAGTGCTCGATGTTGTTGCACACCACCACCGCCAGCCTGGTCCCGTTCGGCCAGTCGTAGGTCGGCCGGTGCGGCAGGGCGCTGTGCCGGTAGCGACCGTGTTCGGGAAGCGTCATCGCGCTCACTCGAACATCGCCACGGCACGGATCGGGCTGGCGGTGCCGCCACGGATGCGGAGCGGGAAGCCGATGAAGCGGAAGCGGCCTCGCCCGACCAATTTGTCGAGGTTGGCGAGGCATTCCATGTGGGTGATGCCGCGCTGCGCGCAGGCGAGGTGGGCCTGGAAGTTGGGCTCGCCCTCGGGCGCGGGGCTCACCGCCTCCACGCCGAACATGCCGATGCCGCGATCGGCCAGCCAGTGGACGCTCTCGACCGCGAGGCCGGGGAAATCATGGGCGTAGCGAGACGTGCCGAGCAGCCGGTCGTTGGTGCCCATGTGGATCATCACGGTGTCGCCGGGGCGGATCGTTTCGCCGGAGGCGGCGAGCGCCGCCTCCATCTCCGGCACGGTGGCCGCGTGCCGCAGCGGCACGTGGCTGAGGTCGAGGCAGATGGCGGCGGTGTAGAACCTCTCGAGCGGCATCTGGTCGATCGAGGCCGCGCCCGGCCGGGCATCGAAATGCACGGGGGCGTCGACGTGCGTGCCGGCATGGTCGCTGAAGCTGATGGACAGGGCCTTGGACGAGAACATTGTGTCGCCCGCGCGCTTCGTCTCGTCGTGGTCGTACCACGTCGTCATCACCACCGGCGGGTGCGCCGGGTGAACGGCGGTGCGGTGGTGGATCTCGCGGCTCAAGTCGATGAGTTCCACGGGTGTTCGCTCCTACTCTTGGGGGGCCTGGCTCCGCGTCAGCGCGGCCGCTCGGGCGAGGCTTCGTCGTGCGCGACCAACGCCATGGCGGTCGCCGGGGCTTCGGCGGGGACGGCGGTTCGCACGGGCGCCAACACGTCCTCGCCGTTCAGCGTGCCGCGAGGGGCCCGCGCCGGGCGCAGGGTCAAGCCGAGCAGGTGGCGACGCGTGCCGGTCGGCCGACGGCGCAGCAGGCCGTCCGGCCGCCACAGCATCACGAGGACGATGATGACGCCGTAGATGATGAGCCGGAACTCGTTGGCGAAGCGCAGCGCCTCCGGCAGCGCGGTCAGCACCACCGCCCCCAGGATGGGGCCGGCCAGCGTCTGCATGCCGCCGAACAGCAGGAAGATGATGGTGTTGAGCGAAACGAAGAAGCCGAGCTGCGAGGGCGTCACCACCAGTAGGTAATGGGCCTGCACCGCCCCGGCCATGCCGATGATCGCGCTGCCGAGCGCGAAGGTGACGATCCGCACCTGCGCGACGGAGATCCCCATGGAGGCGGCGGCCAGCGGGTCGTCGCGCACGGCGCGCGAGGCGAGCCCCAGGCGCGACCCGTCGAAGCGCCAGGCCACGTAGAGGGCGAGGCCGGCGACGACCAGGCAGGTGCCGAGCCCGGTGCGCGGCGCGATGCCGGTGAAGCTGTTGGCGCCGCCGATGAAGTCCCAGTTGAACGCCAGCACCGACAAGGCCTCCCCGGCGGCCAGCGTCGTCAACTTCAGGATGAAGTCGCGCATCCGCAGCGTCAGGGCGGCCAGCACCGCCCCGAGCGCGGCGCCCATGGCGGCCCCGGCCGCCACGGCGGGGATGAAGGGCACGCCGTAGTTCGTCGTCAGCACGCCGGCGGTGTAGCCGCCGACGCCGGCGATGGCGGCGGTGGCGAGCGACAGCTGGCCCGACAGGGCCGTGACGTAGAGGCCGAGCGTCAGGGCGACGTTGATCAGCGTCGAGATGATGATGGGTTCGAAGAACGTGAAGGTCGGCATGGCGGGCGCCTCAGCTCGCGTAGGAGCCGAACAAGCCGTTCGGTCGCAGGTAAAGGACGCCGATCAGCAGGCAGAAGGCGACGGCGTCGCGCAGCGAGGAGGACACGTAGCCGGTCACCAGCGCCTCCGTGACGCCGAGCACGAGGGCGACGGCGATCACCGCCTCGAAGTGGCGGTTGCCGGCCACCAACATGCAGATGAACGCCTTCAGCCCGTACAGGAGCCCGACGAAGGCCGAGGCCGAACCGTAGAGCGTGCCGACCGCCACCGCCGCGATCCCGGCCATGGCGGAGGCGAGCCAGATCGTCACCCGGCACACGAAGCCGACGTCCACCCCGAAGGCCGCCGCCACGTCCGGCCGCTCGGCGATGGCGCGCGTGGCCCGGCCGATGGGCGTCGCGCGGACGTAGAGGCTCGCCAGCAGGAGCAGCACCAGCGAGAGGCCGAGGTTGAAGACCTGGCGCAGCGTCAGCAGCACTGGGCCGATGGCGAAGAACCGCGCCGGCAGCAAGGATGGGTAGGGCACGGGGTCCGGCCCGACGATCGCCGACATGCCGTTCTGCAGGATCACGGACACGCCCAGCGTGGCGATCAGCGTGGTCAGCACGTCCTTGCCCCGCAACGGGGCGATCACGGTCCGCTCGATCACCGCCCCGACCATCGTCGCGCCGACCGCGCCGCCGAGCAGGGCGACGACCAAGCCGCCGCCCGGCACCACGCTCGCCGCGCTCATGCCGGAGAACATGCCGATCATGAACAGGTCGGGGTGGGCGAACTGGATCACCCGCAGCACGGTGAAGGCGAGCGCGAAGCCGACCGCCACCACCGCGTAGGTGCTGCCGAGGACGAGGCCGTTGCTGATCTGCTGGAGGAGGAGGTCCATGGAGGTGTCCTTGGGGGGTCCTTAGGCGTGGCCGCCGAGGAAGATCGCCTGGACGCTGTCCTTGGCGGCGATGGCGGCGGCGGGGCCGGACTCGACCAGGTGGCCCAGCTCCAGCAGGTGCGCGGTATGCGCGACCCGCAGCGACTGGCGGGCGTTCTGCTCCGCCATCAGCACGGCGATCCCCATGGCGTTGATCTCCCGGGTGAGGGCGAAGACGTCGCGGATCACGATCGGCGCGAGGCCGAGCGAGGGCTCGTCCATCAGCAGCAGCCGGGGGCCGCCGACGAGCGCGCGGGCGATCGCCACCATCTGCTGCTCGCCGCCGCTGAGCGAGCCGGCGAGCTGCCCTTGCCGCTCGCGCAGGCGCGGGAAGCGCTCGAACATCTCGCCGACGCGGCGGCCGATCAGCGCCTTGTCGCTCGCCTCGAAGGCGCCCATCCGCAGGTTGTCGAGCACGCTCATGGTGTTCCACAGCTGCCGTCCCTCCGGCACCCAGGCGATGCCGAGCCGGTGGACCTGGTGCGGGCGCAGGCCGACCAGTTCGTGGCCGTCGAACACGATCGAGCCCCGGCGCGGGCGCAGCAGGCCCATCACCGTCTTGATGATGGTGGTCTTGCCGGCGCCGTTCGCCCCCAGGATAACGCCGAGCTCGCCGGCCTCGAGGTCGATGGAGACGCCGTTCACCGCCGGCACCTGGCCGTACGACACGGCGAGGTCGGTGATCCGCAGCAGCGCGCTCAATCCTCGATCCCCATCAGTCGTCGACACCCAATCAATCGTCGACACCCAAGTAGGCTTCGATCACCTTCGGGTCGGCGCGGATCGCCGCCGGCACCCCCTCGGCGATCTTCTCCCCGAAGCTGATCACGACGATGCGGTCGGAGGCGGACATCACGACGTTCATGTTGTGCTCGATCAGCAGCAGGGCGACGCCGCGCGCGCGCAGCCGCTCGATCATGTCGATCACCGCGTGGGCTTCCCGCGCCACCATGCCGGCGGTCGGCTCGTCGAGGATCAGCAGGCGCGGCCGGAGGCCGAGCGCGCGGGCGATCTCCACCCGGCGCTGGTCGCCGTAGGGCAGCTCGCCGGGCATGCGGAAGCGGTTGTCCCCGACGCCGACCCAGTCGAGCAGGGCTTCCGCCCGTTCCACCATCGCGCGACGCTCGGCCCGGTCCCGCTTGCTCGCGACCAGGCTGTCCCCCACGCCGGAGCGTCCGCCGGCGACCTGGCCGACCATGACGTTCTCCAGCGCGTTCAGGTGGGCGAACAGGCGGATGTTCTGGAACGTGCGGGCGATGCCCATCCCGGCCAGCTTGTGCGGCGCCGTGCCGGTGACGTCGCGGCCGTCCATCCGCACCCGGCCGCTGTCGGGCCGCAGCACCCCGGTGATCAGGTTGAACAGCGTCGTCTTGCCGGCGCCGTTCGGCCCGACCACGGACAGGACCTCGCCGGCCGCCACGCCGAAGCTGACGGCGTTCACCGCCTGCAGCCCGCCGAACCGCCGGCTCAGCCGCTCGACCTCCAGCACCGCTCAGACGACCGCGTAGGTGCCGCGCCCCGTGACCTGGATCACCACCACGTGCGGCGTCTGGTTCTCGCCGGTGGGCGGGTTGCGGAAGGTGACGTGCGTGCCGATCGGCGTGGTGATGTCGAGCGAGGCCAGCGCCTCCTGCAGCTTCGGGCGGGTGGCGGCGCCAGCCTTGGTCAAGGCGCCGGCGATGGCGAAGACCGCGTCCGCCCCGTAGGTGGCGAAGGAGGTCGCCTCCTGCTTGAAGGCTTTGAGGTAGCCGTCCTTGAAGGCCCTCACGCCGGGCGTGGGCGAGGCGAGGTCCTGCGCCAGCCACGTGAAGCAATCCTTGATGACGCCGCGCGTCCCGTCCCAGTACACCGGGTCCTGGAACGAGCCGTAGCCGGTCATCATCGGTACGCTCAGCCCGAGTTCGCGCACCTGCGAGGCGAGCTTGACGCCGTCCCCGGTCGCGGCGGCGATGAACAGGGCGTCGGGTTTCTTGCTGCGCACGGTCGCGAGCTGCGAGGAGAAATCCTGGTCGCCCGCGCGGAACGCCTCGAAGGCGACGACCGCGAACCCCAGCTCCTTGGCCATGCCCTGGGCCGCGCGGGCGTCGCCGGCCTGGCCGTCCTGCGTCTGGTCGTAGACGATGCCGAGCTTCTTGAACCCGAGCTTCCCATGCACGGCGCGCACGAGCACCGGGATCGCCGTCGTCGAGACCGGGTTGATGCGGAAGCTGTAGGGGTTCCATTGCTTGACCGGCGCCCCGGACCCCGCGCCGACCATGGGGACCTGCAACTGCCCGGCGGCGGGAACCGATGGCACGAAGCCGACCGAGTTCGACGTGCCGATCACGGCCAGCACGTCCGCCCGCGAGGCGGCCTGGCGCAGCAGGGTGATCGCCTGCTGCGGATCGTTCGCCTGGTCCTGCACCGTGACCTGCAGGCGGTAGGTGGTCCCGCCGACGGTGATGCCGGTCGCGTTCAGCTGATCCACGGCGTATTGCGCGCCGTCGCGGGCGCGCCAACCATAGGCCGAGGACGGCCCCGTGATCGATTGGATGCTGGTAAGCCGCAGGATCGCCGGCTCCGCGCGGACCAGCACGGCGGGGGCGGCGAGGCTGAGCGCGGTGCCGGCGGCGAGCCGCCCGAACGCGCGCCGTCCGATGGAGGCGGGGGGAGTCGTCTCGGTCATTGGTGGGTCCTGGTGGCGGTGGGGCCGGGATCGCGTGCGAAGGGGACGCGGTGCGTGTCGCGCGCGAGCGCGGCGTCGACGCCCGGCGCTTCCGCGAGCGCGACGATCCTCCCGTCCCGCACGGCGACGACGTAGGCGCCCACGCCGGGCGGGGTCACGATGCCGTCGCCACGCGGCAGCGGTTCGATCGTAGGCCTCACCGCGTCCACCCGCCTCACGCCCCGCGGTTCGAGAATGCCGACGACCGCCCGGGATCGTCGACATCAGCCCGCACAGGCAAGACCCACGCCATCGCCGTTGAGGTCGGGGGCGCCGGCCGGCGTCGCCTCACGTCGTGCGCATGATCTCGCCGGGGTCCGCGCGGGGGTCGCGCGGCCCCCACCGCCCGGCCTCGACCTGCGCCACGAACTCGGCCAGCAGCCTGTTGAAGAGTTCGGGTTCCTCCAGGTTCAGGGTGTGCCCCGCCTTCGGCAGCACGGCCAGGCCGGAGGCCGGGACGGTCGCCTTCAGGAACAGGCCCGGCGCCAAGCAATGGTCGTCCTCGTCCCCGCTCATGACGAGCAGCGGCACGCTCATGGCGCGGAACTCCGCCTCGAGGTCGTAGAGCGAGGGCCGGTGCGCCTGCACGCCGCGCATGGTGTTGGCGGCACCGCGCTCCGAGTGTCGCTTGAGGCGATCCGAGAAGAGGCGCCATCCGCGCGGGTCCTTGTTCTGGAACTGCACGCGGGCCGCGCCTTCCGCGTAGACCGGCCCGAAGGCGGCCGCGCCCCGCGACTCGAAGTTGGACGCGACGTCGGCGGCGTTCCGCTTGAAGCGCGCCTCGTGGGCCTTCTCGGACCCGTAGCCGGCCCCCGCCGCCGTGATGGAGAGGAGCCGCCCCGGCGACCTCAGACCGGCGTGGAGCACGGCGAAACCGCCCATCGACAGGCCGACGACGTGGGCCTTGGCGATGCCGGCGGCGTCCATCACCTCGATGATGTCGTCGGCGGCGCGCGCCTGCGAGTAGGCGGCGACGTCCGACGGCACATCGGAGGGCGGGAAGCCCCGTGCGGCATAGGTGAGGCAGCGATGGCGCCGCGCGAAGAAGTTCATCTGCGGCTCCCAGCTCCAATGGTTGCCGCCGAACTCGTGGACGAAGACGATGGCCGAGCCTTCCCCCGCCTCCTCGTAGAAGAGGCGGACGTTGTCGGTTGTCGTCGCGTGGGGCACTGACTTCTCCTCGGACCATGGCGCCTCGGGGCGCGTCGCCGCCAATCACTCGCCCGCTTGGCCGCGACGTGGCGCCCCGCCGCTCCGACGGCGGGACCGGCGATCGCCCGAACCGGCCACCGGTGGGCGCCCCCAGGTCGGGCGCCCCCAAACCGGGCGGCGTCGCGGCGTGGTGTCCCGGCGGCGGTGCCGCGGCTCCCGCTGGCGTGCCCAGCATGGCGGCAATCGGCGGCCTGTCAACGGGCCGGCACGGTCGTTGGAACCACGTCGCACATCCCACCCTCGAGCGCCTGTTCGACGCCGGGACCGGCCTGACCTTCACGTCGTGGCGGCAGCGAGCCCGGGTTCTGGCAGCCATCCGTTCCCTGGCCGGCGGTCTTCCCGACCGTCGCCATCGAGGTGGGCGACGAGAGGCCCAGCGCCTTCGGCGGCATGGTCCCTCGGGACCTCGGCGTGCCGCCCCCCGACCATTTCGCGCCTTCGAGCGCGACCTGAGGCGACCAATTCCGGCCCGCGTCGACAAGCGGTGCGCCGTCCGGGTGCGCGGACACGCCAACCGTCCCGTGCCAGCCCTCCAACGGAGCCCTCATCGCGCCGCTCATCTCCGGGCGAGGTGTCACGAGGTTCGTTTCGGGTCCGCTTCGCTCGGATGTCCGGCGACCGGGAGGCGTGGTCGCAGACCGAGGATCACGCGCTCGATGACGTCGCCCACCACGGTGTCCAACG
>CAXSDP010000061.1:0-24585 GCA_964235705.1 uncultured Beijerinckiaceae bacterium
TGATGGAGCGCATCGCGTCGACGAGCCCCTGGATCGTCGCCGCCTCGTCGGGCGCGATCACCTCCATGGACGGGTCGTAGCGCAGCGGCGGCTTGGTCATCGGGAAACTCCGTCTCGAAGGACGGCTCGTTAACATCCGATAGGAGGCAGGTGCAATCCGCACGCGCGCGTGCGATGGACGGGAACGGATCGCCACCCATGCCACCCGCCTCGGCGAGGAGCCGCGGAGCGCCCGGCACCGACCACGTGACCGATGTTCCACCACACCGGCGAGCACCACCAGGGCGGCTCGCGACGCTCCGTTTCGACGGCGGTGCGGTTGCCTGGGGCGACGAACGACACGCTCGTGCCGATCAAGGCGGCGATGGGGGGCGCCCGGCGCGCGTGGCGCCCTTGGCGGCCGGGATTGTCGTTTGGAACCATGAGAACTAAATGAGCCATGATAAATAAATGATGTTGCGCTTGCCGTCGCGGGTCGGCGCGAGGCGGCGACCGAGACATGCTCGGTCACCGCCTCGACACGCGAGCCCGCGACGAAGCCCACCTCACGGAGGACGACATGACAACCGTCATCGCGGCCGATCGCACCCACGCGATCGGCGTCACCTTGCGCATCAACGGCCAGCCGACGCACCTCGACGTCGAGCCCTGGACCTCCCTCCTCGACGCCTTGCGGGAGCAGCTCCATCTCACCGGCACCAAGAAAGGGTGCGACCATGGCCAGTGCGGTGCCTGCACGGTGCTCGTCGACGGCACGCGGATCAACGCGTGCCTGGCGCTCGCGGTCATGCAGGACGGCAAGGCGATCACCACGATCGAGGGCCTCGGAACGGTCGACGCGCTGCACCCGATGCAGGAGGCCTTCATCGCGCACGACGCGTTCCAGTGCGGCTACTGCACCCCGGGCCAGATCTGCTCCGCGGTCGGCATGATCCAGGAGGGTCACGCCACGACGCCGGACGAGATCCGCGAGCTGATGAGCGGCAACCTGTGCCGCTGCGGCGCCTATCCCAACATCCTCGCCGCCATCGAGCAGGTCATCGGTGAGGACGCCGGAACCGTGGAGGTGGCCGCCTGATGAACCGCTACAGCTTCACCCAGGCCGCCGATGCCGAGACCGCCGTCCGCGAGAAAAGCGGCGCCGGCGTCAAGTTCATCGCCGGCGGGACCAACCTCGTCGATCTCATGAAGTACAACGTCGAACGGCCCGAGCGGTTGGTCGACATCAACAAGGTGGCCCTGCGCGAGATCGCCGAGGCGCCGGGCGGCGGCCTGCGGATCGGGGCGCTCGTCACCAATTCGACCTGCGCCTACGACGAGCGGATCGGCCGGCGCTACCCGCTGCTGCGCGACACGATCCTGTCCGGTGCCTCGCCGCAACTGCGCAACGCCGCCACGACCGGCGGCAACCTGTTGCAGCGCACGCGCTGCTACTACTTCTACGACGTCGACACGCCCTGCAACAAGAGGCGGCCCGGCAGCGGGTGCCCGGCGATCGGCGGCGTCAACCGCATCCACGCGATCCTCGGCACCAGCGCGAGCTGCATCGCCACCAACCCGTCGGACATGAGCGTCGCCATGGCGGCGCTCGGCGCGAGGGTCAACGTGCGCGGTCCCGGCGGGGAGCGGGTCATCCCCATCCTCGATTTCCACCGCCTGCCCGGCGACACGCCGGAGATCGACACCAGCCTCGAGGGCGACGAGCTGATCACCTCCGTCGACCTGCCCGACGAGGATTTCTCGACGCACCACACCTACCTCAAGCTGCGCGACCGGGCTTCCTACGCCTTCGCCCTGGTGTCGGTGGCGGCCGCGCTGAGGATGGAGGGCGGCACCATCGCCGAGGCGCGGGTCGCGCTGGGTGGGGTCGCCCACAAGCCCTGGCGCCTGCCGGCGGCCGAGGCCCTGCTGAAGGGTGTCGCGCCCGGCCCCGAGGCGTTCGGCAGGGTCGCCGACGCGTTGCTCGAGGGCGCGTTGCCGCAAACGCAGAACGGCTTCAAGATCCCGTTGGCGCGTCGCGCCATCGTCCGCGCGCTGAAGCAGGCCGCCGACGGCACGCCGCAGCCCATCGCCGATAAGACCATCGTCTGAAGCCCCGCGTACACCGCCCGATCGGTGCCGGGGCAGCGAAGGCCCAACCCGCATCGGTGACACGCGGGACGAGCTTGCCTCCGACTTAACCCTCGGGCGCCCCACACGAGGCGTCCACTCTCAAACGGTCCGGCATATGGCTGGATGGTCGAGGATCCATGACACACGACGGCAACGTCCCCTACATCGGCCGCGCGACGAGCCGCGTCGACGGACCCCTCAAGGTCACCGGCGGTGCCAAATACGCGGCGGAATATGCCGCGCCCGGTCTCCTGCACGGCTACGTCGTGTGCGGTGCGATCGCCAAGGGCCGCATCACCGCGATGGACATCAGCGAGGCGATGCGGGTTCCCGGCGTCGTCGACGTGCTGACGCACGAGCATCGCGCCCGTACGGCGTGGTTGAGCTACAACTACAAGGACATGATCGGGCCGCCGGGCAAGCCGTTCCGCCCGCTCTACGACGGCGAGATCCAATACAGTGGCCAGCCGATCGCGCTGGTCGTCGCCGAAACGTTCGAGGCGGCGCGGGCCGGCGCGGCCCTGGTCACGGCGACCTACAAGGGCGAGGAACACATCACCGACCTCGAAGCGGTGAAGGGCCAGTCGTACGTGCCGCCGAAGCGCCGCTCGGGCATCGCCCCGCCCCCGAGCCCCCGCGGCAAGGCCGATGCCGCGTTCGACGCGGCGCCGGTCAAGATCGAGCGGCAGTACCGCGTCGCCGTCGAGCATCACAACCCGATGGAGCCCTTCTCCACCACGGTGGTGCGGGAGGACGACGGCAGCCTGACCATCTACGACAAGACGCAAGGCTCGCAGGGCAACCAGGCCTACGTCTGCGGCGTGTTCGGGCTCAGCAAGGACAAGGTCAGGATCGTCAACGCCTTCATGGGCGGGGGCTTCGGTTCCGGGCTGCGGCCGGCCTATCAGCTCTACCTCGCCGTGCTGGCGTCGCAGACACTGGGGCGTTCCGTGCGCGTGTCGCTGACCCGCGATCAGATGTTCACCTTCAGCTATCGGCCGGAGACGATCCAGACCGTCTCGCTCGGTGCCGAGCCATCCGGCAAGCTCACCGCGATCAAGCATCATGCCGTCGCCGGGACCTCGCATTTCGAGGACCACCAGGAGGTGGTCGTGAACTGGTCTGGCCTCCTCTACGATTGCAAGAACGCCAAGCTGACCTACGAGCTCGCCAAGATCGACACCCACACCCCGGCCGACATGCGCGCACCCGGCGCGGTTCTCGGCGTCTTCGCGGTCGAATCGGCCATGGACGAGCTCGCCTACGAGACGGGTGTGGATCCGGTGGACCTGCGCCTGCTGAACTACGCCGAGACGGACGGGAACGAAGGCAAGGCGTTCACCTCCAAGGCGCTGAAGGCGTGCTTCAGGGAGGGCGCCGAGCGCTTCGGCTGGTCCAGGCGTTCGTCCGAGCCACGCTCGATGCGCGAGGGTCGCGAGCTGGTCGGCTGGGGCATGGCGACCGGCGTCTGGGAAGCCCAGGTCATGGACACGCGGGCGCGCGCCACGATCCATGCCGACGGCACGCTGGAGGTGGCCAGCGCGACCTCGGACATCGGCACCGGCACCTACACCGTGATGGGGATGATGGGGGCCGACATGTTCGGGCTGCCCCTCGACAAGGTACGCGTCAGGCTCGGCGATTCGAGCTTGCCGACGGCTCCCGTCGAAGGGGGATCATGGGCGGCGGCCTCGACCTGCTCGGCGATCAAACTCGCCTGCGAGGCCTTGAAGGCTGACCTCCTCAAGCACGCCCAAGCGATCGGGGGGAGCCCGTTGAAGGGCGCCAAGTCCGCAGACGTCGAGGCCCGCGACGGACGCTTGCGCCTCGTCGCGGCGCCCGGCAGCGGGGTGGCGATCAGCGACGTCCTGAGCGCCGCCGGCGTCGCCGAACTGTCGGCGCAGGGTGAGGCGAAGCCCGACCCCAAGGTGAAGAAGACGCACTCGTCCTACACGCATTCGGCGATCTTCTGCGAGGTCCGTGTCGACGAGGACCTCGGCGTCGTCCGCGTCGCGCGGATCGTCAACGCCGTCGCGGCGGGCAAGATCATCAACCCGAAGACCGCGCGCAGCCAGATCCTCGGCGGCGTCGTCATGGCGCTGGGCTCGGCCCTGGAGGAGGAAACCTTCACCGATCACGCGCTCGGCCGCTTCATGAACCACAATTTCGCCGAGTACCACGTGCCGGTGAACGCCGACATCAAGGACATCGACGTGATCTTCGTCGACGAACCGGACGACCTCACGAACGATCTCGGCGTGAAGGGTCTCGGCGAGATCGGCATCGTCGGCACCGGCGCGGCGATTGCCAACGCCGTGTTCCATGCCACGGGCATCCGCGTCCGCAGCCTGCCGATCACGATCGACAAGCTCGTCGAGCCGACGGCGCTCGCGGGAATGGAGTAGCGCCGGTCGTTCCGAGCGGAGGCGAGCGCGAAAATCTCGCCTCCGCTCGCACTTGAGGTCACCGGCCGGCATTCGTGCTCGACCCCGTCGCCGCGCGAGGCGGTCCCGCGGTTCTCGCGGACCATCGCCGGGATCGTGAACACGGCCCGATGCCAGGCTACGGACGCCGGGAAAAGCCGGCCGAACCCGGGCATGACCACGAGTCACGCGGTCATGGCGCCGACGAACAGCCCATGATGCGCGTTGCGCGGCACGCAGGTGAAGGTAGGGGCACGATCGTCGGCGCCAGCGAGGCCGCCGCGCCGAGGTGGGCGAAGACCATTGGCCCGGCCAGGGTGCCATCAATGGGGCGCCACACCCCTCCTTAGCCAATTGAGCGGTGATTTTTCTCAAGCACGATCGGCGTCATCGGTGCCCAGCGCGAACCACGTCAAGGAGGGCATCACACGGCTAGGCCGGCTCGCCTGATCCTGATCCGCGCGGTATGGTCGATCTCCCTCAGCCCGCTTCCTCGCCGCGACTGGTCCCATCGGGTCCACGAGCCTCCGCCGGAGTTCACGCCGTGGACCCGAACTGGCAGGACGGAAGTCCTGGATCAATCAAACAGGGATCAAACGTGAACGAGCAGGTCGCACCAGAGGTGCTCATGGGATTGTCGAACGACGCCAACGCGTGGCGCTTCTCGGTCGCGCCCATGATGGATTGGACCGATCGCCATTGCCGCGCCTTCCACCGCGCCCTGTCGAAGCGCGCGCGGCTCTACACCGAGATGATCACCGCCGGCGCGGTGATCCACGGCAACCGGGAGCGCTTGCTGGGTCATGACGCGTCCGAGCACCCGCTGGCGGTGCAGCTCGGCGGCAGCGACCCCGGCGACCTCGCCCGCGCCGCCCGCGTCTGCGCCGACTGGGGCTACGCCGAGGTCAACCTCAATGTCGGCTGTCCGTCGGACCGGGTGCGCGACGGCGCGTTCGGCGCGTGCCTGATGCGCGAGCCGGCGCTCGTCGCCGACTGCGTCGCCGCGATGAAGGCGGTGGTCGCGGTGCCGGTCACGGTGAAGTGCCGCCTCGGCGTCGACGAGCAGGAGCCGCGCGCCGCGCTCGACGCCATGGCCGACGCGGTCGTCGCTAGCGGCGCCGACGCGCTGATCGTGCACGCGCGCAAGGCCTGGCTCGACGGCCTGTCGCCGAAGGAGAACCGCACCGTGCCCCCGCTCGACTACCCGCTCGTCCACGCGCTGAAGCGTCGGCTGCCTGACGTGCCGGTGGCGCTCAACGGTGGGTTGGCGACCTGGCCGGCGATCGAGGCGGCGCTGGCCCATGTCGACGGCGTCATGGTCGGCCGCGCCGCCTACGGCGAGCCGGCCCTGCTGCTGGAGGTGGACGCCCGCCTGTTCGGCGACACCGCGCCCCCGCTCGGCCAGCGCGAGGCGATGGAAACCTACCTGCCTTACGTGGAGGCGCGGCTCGGCGAAGGCGTGCCGCTGCACGCGATGACCCGTCACGTCCTCGGCCTGTTCAACGGCTGGCCCGGCGCCCGCGCCTGGCGCCGGCACCTCGCCACCGAAGGGGTCAAGACCGGCGCCGGCCTCGCGACCGTTCGCGACGCGCTGCGGCTCGTCCGCCAACCGCAGGCGCTGGCGGCGTGAGGCCCGGATTTTCGCGGCCGCGCTTCAACGCCCGCCTTGCTAGAAGCGCCGGGTCCAGTCAGTACTGACTGCCATGAACAGACCCGAGACCGTGCCCGGCCCGTCGGCGGACGGCGCGCCCGACTACTCGAAGACGCTCTTCCTGCCGAAGACCGACTTCCCCATGCGCGCCGGCCTGCCGACCAAGGAGCCGGAGATCCTGGCCCGCTGGGAGTCGATCTACCTTTACGCCCGCCTGCGCGACGCCGGGCGGGGCCGGCCGAAGTTCGTGCTGCATGACGGGCCGCCCTACGCCAACGGCAACATCCACATCGGCCACGCGCTCAACAAGATCCTGAAGGACCTCGTCGCCCGCTCGCAGCGCATGACCGGCCACGACTCGAACTACGTGCCGGGCTGGGACTGCCACGGCCTGCCCATCGAGTGGAAGATCGAGGAGGAGTACCGCGCCAAGGGCCGGAACAAGGACGACGTGCCGGTGGTCGAGTTCCGCCGCCAGTGCCGCGCGTTCGCGCGCCGCTGGGTCGACGTCCAGCGCGCCGAGTTCAAGCGGCTCGGCGTCACCGGCGACTGGGCGCACCCCTACGAGACGATGTCCTATCCCGCCGAGGCGATCATCGCCCGCGAGATCATGGCCTTCGCCGCCAACGGGCTGCTGTATCGCGGCTCCAAGCCGGTGATGTGGTCCGTGGTGGAGAAGACCGCGCTCGCGGAAGCCGAGGTCGAGTACGAGGACCACGTGAGCGACACGGTCTTCGTCGCCTTCCCCGTGCGCAGCGCCGCCATGGCCTGGCGCCTCGGCGTCACGGAGCATGGGGGCGAGCGCGGCCTGGCGCAGGAGACCATCAGCCTGATCGGCTCGCACGTCGTCATCTGGACGACCACCCCGTGGACGATCCCCGCGAACCGCGCGGTCAGCTATTCATCGAAGATCGCCTACGGCCTGTACCGCGTCACCGCCGCGCCGGACGGGAACTGGGCGAAGGCCGGGGCCACCTACGTGCTGGCCGACGCGCTCGCCGACGGCGTGTTCACCGCCGCCAAGGTCGAGGGCTACGAGAAGGTCCGCGCCGTCTTGGCCGACGAGTTGGCGCAACTCACGATGGCGCACCCGCTTCGCGACAGGGGCTACCAGTTCGACGTGCCGATGCTGGAGGGCGACCACGTCACCGACGAGGCCGGCACCGGCTTCGTCCACACCGCGCCGAGCCATGGCCGCGAGGACTTCGACGTGTGGACGGCGTCGAACCGCGCGCTCCGCGAGCGGGGCATCGACACGCGCATCCCCTACACCGTCGATGCCGACGGCCGCCTCACCGACGACGCGCCAGGCTTCACCGGACGGCGCGTCTACGACGACAAGGGCGCGAAGGGCGACGCCAACGAGGCGGTGATCGAGGCCCTGGTCGGCAGCGGCTGCCTCGTCGCGCGCGGGCGCCTCAAGCACCAGTATCCCCATTCCTGGCGCTCGAAGAAGCCGTTGATCTTCCGCAACACGCCGCAATGGTTCATCGCGCTCGACCAGCCGTTCGCCATCGACCCGTCCTGGCCGGCCGGCGGCGAGCACCCGAGCCTTCGCGGCCTCGCCCTCGAAGAGATCGCCCGCACGCGCTGGGTGCCGGCGGCGGGGGAAACGCGCATCACCGGCATGATCGCCAACCGCCCGGACTGGGTGGTGTCGCGCCAGCGTGCCTGGGGCGTGCCGATCGCGATCTTCGTCGACGGCGAGTCGCGCATCCTCAACGACGCGGCGGTCAACGGCCGCATCCTCCAGGCCTTCGCGGCGGAGGGCGCCGATTGCTGGTACGAGGCCGGCGCGAGGGAGCGCTTCCTGGGCGAGAGGGCGCTTGAGGACTGGGTCAAGGTCGACGACGTGCTCGACGTTTGGTTCGACTCCGGCTCGACCCACGCCTTCACGCTGGAGGACCCGCAGCACTTCCCCGACCTCGCCGACCTCGACCGGGTGCGCGACGGCGGCGGGGACGAGGTGATGTACCTCGAAGGGTCCGACCAGCACCGGGGCTGGTTCCATTCATCCCTGCTGGAGGCCTGCGGCACGCGCGGCCGCGCGCCCTACGACGCCGTGCTGACCCACGGCTTCGTGCTCGACGGGCAGGGGCGCAAGATGTCGAAGTCGGTCGGCAACGTCGTCGCGCCGCAGTCCGTCATCAAGGAGTCGGGCGCCGACATCCTCCGCCTGTGGGTCGCCGCCTCGGACTACACCGACGACCTGCGCATCGGCCCGGATATCCTGAAGACCTTCGTCGAGACCTACAAGAAGCTCCGCAACACGCTGCGCTGGATGCTCGGCGCGCTCGGCCACCACGACGGCGGGCACGCCGTCGCCGACATGCCGGAGCTGGAGCGCCTGGTGCTACACCGCCTCCACGAACTCGACGGCGAGGTGCGCGAGGCGGTTCGTCGCTTCGACTTCAAGCGGATCGTGGCGCGCCTCACCCTGTTCCTCAACGCCGACCTGTCCGCCTTCTACTTCGACGTGCGCAAGGACGCGTTGTACTGCGACGCGCCCTCCAGCGCGCGGCGCCGGGCGGCGCTGGCCGTCATCGAGCAGGTGTTCCGCCGCGTCACGCTGTGGCTCGCCCCCATCCTCGCCTTCACGGCGGAGGAGGCGTGGCTGTCGCGCTACCCCGACGCCGTGTCCGTGCACCTGGAAAGCTTCCCCGACACGCCGGACGCCTGGCGCGACCCGGCGCTGGCGGCGAAGTGGGACAGGGTGCGCGCGGTGCGCTCCGTCGTCACCGGGGCGCTGGAGGTCGAGCGCGCGCACAAACGCCTGGGCTCGTCGCTGGAGGCGGCGCCGCTGGTCTTCGTCGCCGACGACGCGCTGCGCGCCGCGCTCGACGATGTCGACTTCTCCGACGTCTGCATCACCTCCGACATCACCGTGAGCGCCGGCGAGGGGCCGGCGGACGCGTTCCGCCTACCCGACGTGCCGGGCGTCGCGGTGGTGCCGGCGCGGGCCATCGGCACCAAATGCGCCCGCTCGTGGCGCGTGTCGCCGCTGGTGGGCAGCGACCCCGACTACCCCGACGTCACGCCGCGCGACGCCGACGCGCTCCGGGAGTTGGCGAAGATGGGCCGCGCGTGAGCCCTCGCGCGAGCGGCTTCGCCATGGCGGCGCTGACCCTGGCGCTCGACCAGGGCAACAAGCTGTGGCTGATCGACGTCTTCGACATCGCCGACAACCAGCCGGTGCGGGTGGCGCCGTTCCTCGACGTCGTGTTCGCGCGCAACCCCGGCATCTCGTACTCGTTGCTCAGCGCGCACACCGCGATCGGGCGTTGGGGGCTCGTCGCCTTCACCTTCGCGGCCACCGCGGCCATCGCCGTGTGGCTGTGGCGCTCGGCCACCATCCTCACCTGCCTGGCGCTGGGATTGGTGATGGGCGGCGCGCTCGGCAACGCCGTCGACCGCCTCCTCTACGGGTGGGTGGCCGACTTCTACTACTTCCACGTGGGCGGGTTCCACTGGTACATCTTCAACCTCGCCGACGTCGCGATCGTCGCCGGCGTGGCGATCCTGCTGCTCGAGTCCCTCGTGCTGGCGCCGGGCCGGCCGGCGGCGTCGCCCCGTTAGCGCGGCGGGGATGGTCGGTGTCGGTCGCGACCGACATCGTGGGATGAGCGACCTCGCCGAACCCTGACGCCCGGGCGGGCCTTTGTCGGCGAACGCCGACGCCGGGGTGGGACCATGTCGGCGAACGCCGACGCCGGGACGGGACCATGTCAGGGTTCGCCGACGCCGATCGCGATGGGCGATGCGCCATCCTCGCGACGCGAGGGGGCCGGTGCCGACGGGCGAAGGATCGCCCCGCCGGCCGTGAAACGCAAGCCCACCGGCCCGCGCCGTTCCGCGCCTTCGCACCGGCGATGGGCGGACGGGTCGTCCGATCGCCCCGCCGCGCCGCAGGAGACACGCGGAGACACGCGGAGACAGGTCGGACCGCGTCCACGACACGCTCCGGCGCGTCAGGTTTCGGCGGCGACGCCCCGGCCCTCGCCGTCGGCCCACAGCGCGGCCAGCCCCTCGCGGTAGGTCGGGTAGGCCATGTCGAGCCCCAGCTCCTCCTTGATCTTGCGGTTGGAGCAGCGCTTGTTCTCGCCGTAGAAGGTGCGCGCCATCGGGGTGAGGTCGGCGGTCGCGAAGTCCTGCTCGGGCGGCGGCTCCACCCCCATGGTCGCGGCGGCGTAGGCCACCACGTCCTGCGGCGGGGCCGGCTCGTCGTCGGTGACGTTCCACACGTCGCTCGGACCCTCGAAGCTGACGAGGGCGGCGCAGGCGCGCGCGATGTCGGCGGCGTGGATGCGGTTGAACACCTGACCCGGCTTGTTGTAGCGGTGCGCGCGCCCGGCCGCGAGGTTGACGAGCGCGTTGCGCCCCGGGCCGTAGATGCCGGACAGCCGCAGCACGTGCACCGTCTTGCTGCGGTCCTTGGCGAGCGTCGCCCACGCCTTCTCCGCCTGCACCCGCACCTTGGAGCGCTCGCTGAGCGGCGTCGGGGCCGCGCTCTCGTCGACCCAGGCGCCGCCGTGGTCGCCGTACACGCCGATCGTCGACAGGTAGAGGATGCGCTGGCGCCGCTTGCTGCCGGCGATCCGGCGGCCGAAGCGGGCCAACACGGGGTCGACGGAGGTGCCGGGCGCGACCGACACGAGGATCACGTCGGCGCCGGCCAGTCGCGCGTCGATCTCGGGGGAGCAGTGCTCGGGGCTGAACTGCAGGATCTCGGTCGCGCCCGCGAGCGGTCGCGGCTTGGCGCGGTCGCGCACCGTACCGGCGACGTGCGTGAAGGCCCCGGCGTAATCGTGGATGAAGTGCTGGGCGCTGTAGCCGAGGCCGAAGACGAAGAGGTTCATGGCACGCACGATAGCGCGGAAACGGGGCGGCGCCACGGCCGCAGCGACCGTTTCGGCGGAAAAGCGCGCTACGGGGGACCCGGTGCGGTTTCCAGCTCGGCCAGCGCCCAGGCGGCCGTCTCGCGGACCATCGGCGACGACGCGTCGAGGTGACGACCGATCGCCGGGCCGAGCGAGCGGTCGCCGGAATTGCCGGCGGCGATCAGCAGGTTGCGGGTGAAGCGCGTCCACCCCAGCCGCTTGACCGGGCTGCCGGCGAAGAGGGCGCGGAAGCCGGCGTCGTCGAGCGCGAGCCAGTCGCCGATGCGGGGCGCGTGGAGGTCGGGGCGCGCGACGAGCTTGGCCTCGCTCGCCTCCCGCGCCCACTTGTTCCAGGGGCAGACGGCGAGGCAATCGTCGCAGCCGTAGACCCTGTTGCCGATCGCGCGCCGGAACTCGAGCGGGATCGCGCCCTTGTGCTCGATGGTGAGGTAGGAGATGCAGCGCCGCGCATCCAACCGGTAGGGTGCGGGGAAGGCCTTGGTGGGGCAGGCGTCGAGGCAGGCGCGGCACGAGCCGCAATGGTCGGCCTCGCGCGCGTCGGCGGGCAAGGGCAGGGTGGTGAACACCGAGCCGAGGAACAGCCAGGACCCGTGGCCGCGCGACACGAGGTTGGTGTGCTTGCCCTGCCAGCCGAGCCCCGCCGCCTCGGCGAGCGGCTTCTCCATCACCGGCGCGGTGTCGACGAACACCTTGACCTTTCCCTCGCCGGCGCATTCTTCTCCACCCGCCTTGACGAGCCAGCCGGCCAGTTCCTTCAGCTTGCCCTTAACCACGTCGTGGTAGTCGCGGTTGCGGGCGTAGACGGACACGTTGGCGGCACCCTTGTCCGCGAGGTCGGCGAGCGGGTCGGTGGCCGGGCCGTAGTTCATGCCCAGCATGATGATCGCGCGCACGTCCGGCCAGAGCACGCGCGGGTCGGCGCGGCGCGGCTCGGTCGCGGCCAGCCAGTCCATGTCGCCGGCGCACCCGGCGGCGATGAAGGCGCGCAGCCGTTCGGGCGCCAGCGGGATCGCGTCCGGTGCCGCCACCCGGCACAGGTCGAAGCCCAGCGTCCGCGCCTTGGCGGCGAGGCGGTCCTTGAGGGACGCGCCCGTCAGAAGTCCAGGTCCGCGTAGGCGTCGGCCGGGGTGATCCCCGGCACCCTGTCGCTCAGCAACCCGCGAAAGCCCGGTCGCGACTTGACGCGCGCGTACCAGTGCTTGGCCCCGTCGTCCTCGGACCAGGGCACGTCGCCGAGGAAGTCGACGGCCGACAGGTGCGCCGCCGCCGCGAGGTCGGCGTAGGTCATGTCCGGGCCGGCCAACCAGTTGCGGTGCGCGACGAGGTAGCCGATGTAACGCAGGTGGTGGCGGATGTTGACGCGCGCGGCGCGCACCAGGTCCATTTCCGGCGCGCCGCCGCCCTGCTCGGCGCTCATGAAACGCTTGTAAACCTTCTCGGTGACGAGCCACTGCGAAACCTCGCCGTGGAACTTGCCGTTGAACCAGTCGAGTAGCCGGCGCACCTCGGCGCGCGCGGGCGCCCCGTCCGGGAAGAGCCGCCGTCCCGCCATCGTGTCCGCCGGGGCGCCGCCAAGGGTCTCGGCGGCGTATTCGGCGATCGGTCCGGCGCCCACCACGATCGTTCCCGCATCCTCCACCAGCACCGGCGTCGTCCCGGCCGCGTTCAGCACCAGGAACTCGCGGCGACGCTCGAACGCGCGTTCCTCGACGAGTTCGGGTTCGACGCCGTGTTCGGCGAGGACGAGGCGGACGAAGCGGGACAGGGGATCGAGCGGGTGGTGGTAAAGTGTGACCATTGACCTCGCGCCGCTCGCGGGGCGCCGTGCGTGAGGGTCGCGCCGAGGCGGGGCGCATCAACCGGTCGACGCGGACCGGCGCGAGGCCCACGCTTAGCCCGCTCGCACGCCGGTGGCTAGCCGGCGCCGCCTCATCCGCAGGGCAATCGGATGAAGGGCCTCGCGACGACCGACAGCGCGACCTCCCCCAATCGACGGCTCTCATCCAACGCCCCTCATGGTGAGGAGCCTCCGCAGGAGGCGTCTCGAACCACGAGGGGTCCAGATGGCTCCGGTCGAGGGGCGCCTCCTGGTTCGAGACGGCCCTTCGGACCTCCTCACCATGAGGCGACTGGGAGAGTCGACCCTGACAAGCCTTCACGCGATCGTGCCGACCTTACCCCAGCCGTTCGAACGAGGCGACCAACGCCTGCCGCTGCTTGGCGTCGGGCATCGGCCCGCGCCCGGCGGCGAGGTTCTCCGCCATGTGGACGGGGTTCGCCGTCGCCGGAATGACGGCGGTGATGGCCGGGTTGCCGAGCAGGTACTTCAAGAACACCTCCCCCCACGTCGTCGCGCCGATCTCGGCCGCCACCGGCGGCAGCGGCTTGCCCTTGACCTTGCCGAACAGCTTGGCACGCCCGTAGGGCAGGGCGATCAGCACGGCGGCGCCGACCGCGGCGGCGGCCGGGATGATGCGCTCCTCCGCCTGGCGATTGGCGATGGAGCAGTCGATCTCGATGAAGTCCGGCTTGTCGCGCTTGATCATCGCTTCCATCGCGTCATAGTCGTCGCTGTCGGTGGTCGTCGTACCGACGTAGCGGGTCAGCCCCTCCTTCTTGAGGCCGAAGAAGAAGTCGAGGTTTCCGGCGTCGGCGTCGACGTTGTGCATCTGGATGAGGTCGACCTGAGGCACCCGCAGGTGCTTCAGCGAGGCCATGAACTCGGCGCGCGCCGCCGGGCCGCGGCGCTCCTCCAGCTTGGTGGCGAGGAACACCTGCTTGCGGTTGCCCGCGCCGGCGACGAGGGTGCCGACGACCTCCTCGGACGAATCATAGGAGCTCGCCGTGTCGATCAGGCTGCCGCCGCCATCGACGAGCGCCTTGAGGACGTCGGTCAGCGCGCGCTGTCGGGCGGCGTCCGTCCCGACGTCGAAGACCTGGGACGTGCCGACGCCGACGACCGGCAACGTTTCGCCGTTGCCGTGCGGGATCGGCCGCCGCAACAGGGCGCCCTCCGCCGCGAAGGCGGGCAGGGTGAGGCTTGGCAGAACGAGGCTTGGCAAGATGAGACTGGACGCGGCGCCGATCGAGCCGGCGAGGACGTCCCGGCGCGAAGGTTGGCGGCGCGACAGGTGGTGGATGGGCGAAGGTCGGGGACTCATGGTGGCAACCCTCCTGGATGCGGTGTCGTCCCATGGTGGGTGGTGAGCGTCAAATCACGGGTGGGGCAACGCCGCGCCGGCCGCCGCTCGCCGCCGTGGTGGCGGTGGGGCGCAACGGGGCGATCGGCCACGCGGGGGGCCTGCCCTGGACGATGCCGAGCGACCTCGCCCGCTTCCGGGCGCTGACGCTCGGCACGCCGATGATCATGGGGCGGCGCACCTTCGCCTCCATCGGCAGGGCGCTGCCCGGGCGCGAGAGCGTCGTCGTGTCGGGCGATCCCGGCTTCGTGCCCCCGGCCGGTGTCCACCTCGCGCGCGCGCCCGGGGCGGCGCTGGCGCTCGCGCGGGAGCGGGCGGCGGCCATGGGTGCCGCCGTCGTCACGCTGATCGGGGGCGCCACGCTCTACGCGGCGCTGATGGATGAGACCGAGCGCCTCCACCTCACGCTGATCGACCTCGCGCCGGCGGCCGACACGTTCTTCCCCCCTCTCGACGCGGCGGCGTGGCGCGAGACCGGCCGGCTCGCGCCGGAGCGCCGGCCGAGGGATGAGGCCGCCTGCGTCTTCATCGACTACGCGCGCCGATGAGCATCGTTTGTTCAAAGCCCGCCGCTCCTGTAAGGGAACGGGCGTGCGCGGACGTGCCCGGCAAGCAAGGGCGCGCGTGGCGACGGTGTGCCTGGCGCGGGCGGCAAGGATTGAGTGGCGATGCCCTGGAACAACAACGGGGGAGCGGGCGGCGGTCGGGGCGGCGGTTCCTGGAAGCCGGGCAACCCCGGTCCCTGGGGGCAGGGGCCCAACAACCCCCGCCAACCCGACTTCGACGATCTCCTGCGGCGGATCAGGCAGCGCTTCGGCCTGATGTCGCCGTCCGGCGGCGTCGGCGCGACGGGCGTGCTCATCCTCGTGGCGCTCGGGATCGGGCTGTGGCTGCTGTCCGGTTTCTACACGATCGGACCGAACCAGGTCGGCCTCAACCTCGTCTTCGGCAAATACACCGGCAAGACCTCGCCCGGCCTGAACTACAATTGGCCGTACCCGGTCGGCTCGGTCGACAAGCTGAACGTGACCGACCGCAACGCGGTCAACGTCGGCTTCGTGACCCAGCCGGACTATAGCCGACCCAACGCCACCACGCAGGTCGACCGGCCGGAGGAGAGCCTGATGCTCACCGGCGACGAGAACATCGCCGACGTGAAGTTCGTGGTGTTCTGGCAGATCGACCCGTCCCACCCGGAGGATTACGCCTTCAACCTCGCCCACCAGGTCGACACGGTGAAGGCGGTGGCGGAGAGCGCGATGCGCGAGATCGTCGGCCACACCCAGATCCAGCAGCTGCTGACCGCCGACCGCAAGAACATCGAGCCGGCCACGCAGGCGCTGATGCAGAAGGTGCTGAACAGCTACAAGGCCGGCGTGCTGGTGCTGCAGGTGCAGCTGCAATCGGTCGACCCGCCGGCCGACGTCATCGCCTCGTTCCGCGACGTGACGGCGGCCCAGCAGGACCAGAGCCGGCTGCGCAACGAGGCCGAAACCTACGCCAACAAGGCGGTGCCGGACGCGCGCGGCCGCGCGGCGGCGATCGTGCAGACCGCCGAGGGCTACCGCGAGCAGACGGTGGCGGAAGCCAAGGGCCAAGCCTCGCGCTTCGACCAGGTTTACGCCCAGTACAAGAACGCGCCCGGCGTCACCCGCGAGCGCATGTACCTCGAGACCATGGAGAAGCTGCTCGGCGGCGCCGACAAGGTGATCGTCGACGACTCCTCCGGACACGGCGTGGTGCCTTACCTGCCCCTGCCGCAGCTCAGCCACACGGGAGCCACGCCATGAGGGAGTACGGCGCGATCGGGGTCGTGGTCGCCCTCCTCGTCCTGCTGGTCGTCGGATTGTCCGGCACGTTCACCGTCGGGCAGACCGAGCAGGCGATCGTGCTGCGCTTCGGCGAGCCGGTCGGCGGGCGCGGCCTCGTGCGGGACCCCGGCCTCCATTTCAAGATCCCGTTGATCGAGACGGTGGTGACCCTGCCCAACCTGATCCTCGACCTGGAGGCGCCCAACCAGGAGATCCTCGCCTCCGACAACACCCGGCTGCAGGTCGACGCCTTTCTGCGCTACAGGATCACCGACCCGCTGCGCTTCTACCAGACGGTGCAGACGGTCGACCACGCCAACAACCAGCTCGGCTATATCCTGAACTCGGCGATCCGCCGGGTGCTCGGCGTGGCCGACCTGACGCAGATCGTGCGCGACGAGCGCGCGGCGCTGATGAGCCAGATCCGCGACCAGGTGGACGTCGAGACCGAACGGCTCGGCATCAACGCCATCGACGTCCGCATCCGCCGCGCCGACCTGCCGGAGCAAATCTCCGAGCAGGTGTACAAGCGCATGAACTCCGAGCGCCAGCGCGAGGCGGCGGAATATCGCGCGCAGGGCGCGGAGACGGCGCAGAAGATCCGCGCGAAGGCCGACCGCGACGTGGTCGTCCTGCTGGGCCAGGCCCAGCAGCAGGCGGACCAGGCGCGCGGCGAGGGCGACGCCATGCGCAACAAGATCTTCGCCGACGCCTACGGCAAGGACCCGGACTTCTTCGCCTTCTATCGCTCGATGGGCGCCTACGAGGCCGCCTTCAAGGGGGCGGACACCCGCTTCGTGACGAGCCCGACCGGCGACTTCTTCCGCTACTTCAAGTCGCCGAGCGGCAAGGCGCCCGCCGAACCGGGCAAGGCGTCGGGTGACGCCGGCAAGCCGGCCGACGGGCTGGGGCAGACGTCCGCCGCCCAATGATGTCCGCCGTCCGGTGACGGTCGCCGCCCACGGGCCCGCGGCGGGCCGCCCCGGACACTGGCCCACCATTTGCTCGCGGGATGATCGTCCGAGGAACGATCGCGCGATAACGGAACGCCGCCACTCCTCGCGACGATGTCCCACTCCCGAAGGTGTCCCATGAAACGCAGCGACCTGACCGAGAAGCTCCTCGACATCAAGCGCGAGAAGGGCTGGACCTGGAAGCACATCACCACCGAGATCGGTGGCATGTCCGAGGTCCTGGTGATCGGCGCCTGCCTCGGCCAGATGAAGATGACCAAGCCGCAGTGCGAGAAGGCGGGGGAGCTGTTCGGCCTGAGCGAGGGCGAGAAGCGCCTGCTCAACGAGGTGCCGCTGCGCGGCATGCCGATGCCGCCGACCGACCCGCTGATCTACCGCTTCTACGAGCTCGTCATGATCAACGGTCCGGCCTGGAAGGCGCTGATCGAGGAGGAGTTCGGCGACGGCATCATGTCCGCCATCGACTTCGAGATGGTCATGGAGCGCCTGCCCGATCCCAAGGGTGACCGCGTCAAGATCGCCATGTCCGGCAAGTTCCTGCCCTACAAGTATTACGGCGCCACCGGCAACAACCAGGCGCTGGGCTACAAGGAGGAGTGAGGCCCGACCCCGCACGGTGCGGCCGGCATGGCGATCCGTCCGCCGTGTCGCAGCACGCGGGATTGACTTGCGCGACACGCTCCGATCGCGCGAATGTCGAGCGGGGTCGTTGATCGCCGCCCGCGTCGGGTTCGTCGCCAGGTGCGGGGCCCAGGCGGCAGGGGACCCGGCTTGATGGGGATCGCTTGATGGGTTCGAACGCGTTTCTCCCCCGCCGCTCGTCGGGTCGCGGCGATGCCCGGGGGCGCCGCGCTTGGGCGCGCCTCGGCTCGTCGCGCGGGCTGCGATGCCTCGTCGTCGCGCTCGCGGCGGCGCTCGTGCCGCTCGGGGCGAGCGCGCGCGGTCCCGACTCGCTCGCCGACGAGGCGGCGGCGGTCAGCGACGCCGTCGTCAACATCGCCGCCACGCAGACGATGGAGGACAAGCACGGCGGCGTCGCGCCGCAAGCCCAACAGGGCACGCCCTTCGACGACCTTTTCGAGGAGTTCTTCAAGAAACGCCAGGGCGGCGACGCGCCTCGCCACGTGGAGCGCCGGTCGAACTCGCTCGGGTCGGGCTTCGTGATCGACGCCAAGGGCATCATCATCACCAACAACCACGTGATCGCCGACGCCAACGAGATCACGGTGATCTTCACCGACGGCCAGAAGCTGCGGGCGGTGGTGGTGGGCACCGATCCCAAGGTCGACGTCGCCGTGCTCAAGGTGACGCCGACGAAGCCCTTGAAGGCCGTCAAGTTCGGCGACAGCGAGGCGATGCGCGTCGGCGATTGGGTGATGGCGGTGGGCAACCCGTTCGGGCTCGGGGGCACGGTGACGGCCGGCATCGTGTCCGCGCGCCATCGCGACATCGATAGCGGTCCCTACGACAACTACCTGCAAACCGACGCCGCCATCAACAAGGGCAACTCGGGTGGGCCGTTGTTCAATATGGCCGGCGACGTCATCGGCATCAACACGGCCATCCTCTCGCCCTCGGGGGGCTCGATCGGCATCGGCTTCGCCACGCCCGCCGCCACCGTGCAGCCGGTCATCGATCAACTGGAGAAGTACGGCGAGGCCCGACGCGGCTGGCTCGGCGTCCGCATCCGCTCCGTCGACGAGACGCTCGCCGACAGCCTGGACCTGAAGCAGACCAAGGGCGCCTTCGTGTCCGGCACCGACGCCAAGGGGCCTGCCAGCGCCGGCGGCATCCAGACCGGCGACGTCATCGTCAAGTTCGACGGTCGCGACGTGGTCGACAGCCGCGACCTGCCCAAGCTCGTCGCGCAGGCCCCGGTCGGCAAGGACGTGAGCATCGTGCTGCTGCGCGACGGCCACGAGCTGACCAAGACGGTCCGGCTCGGACGGCTGGAGGACGGCGCGGCGAAGCCGGTCCCGGTGGTCGCCAAGCCGAGCCAGCTCGAGGCGCCCCCGAGCGAGGCGGCGGTGCGCACGGCGCTCGGGCTCAGCCTCAGCGGCCTGACGGGCGAGGCGCGCCGCAAGTACACGATCAACGACAGCGTCGCCGGCGGCGTGCTCATCAGCGGGGTCGCCCCCGACTCGCCGGCCGCCGACAAACGGCTGCAGGCCGGCGAGGTGCTGATGGAGATCAACCAGGAGCCGGTGCGCCAGCCGGCCGAGGCGGCCGACAAGATCAAGGCGCTGAAGGACAGCGGCAAGACCTCGGCGCTGCTGCTGGTGGCCAACGCGCAGGGCGAGGTGCGCTTCGTCGCTGTGCCGGTGAACTAGTTCCCCTGGACCTACCCCGCTTCCCGCATGTGGTCGTCCCATTGGTTCAGGCCATGTTCGATCCCGTGGTCGGGCACGCTGGCGCCATGCGTCAGGCGCTCATGACGTGACACCATCGCGGAGTGCGGAGGCGTCCTGGCGTGTCCGATGGACCGTCCATCGCTTGACAAAGCGACGCGTCCCCGTTTAAGCCGCACCTGCGTTTGGCACTCTCCCCCGATGAGTGCCAGACAAGTCCGCCCGAGAGGCTCAAAGGAGCCCGGGCGCGCGAAGCAGGAGAGCATGTCCCATGAATTTTCGTCCCCTACATGATCGTGTCGTGGTCAAGCGCCTGGAAGGCGAGGAGAAGACCAAGGGCGGCATCATCATCCCCGACACCGCCAAGGAGAAGCCGCAGGAAGGCGAGATCATCGCCGTCGGCCCCGGCGGTCGCGACGAGTCCGGCAAGCTGACCCCCCTCGACGTCAAGGCCGGCGACAAGGTGCTGTTCGGCAAGTGGTCGGGCACCGAGGTCAAGATCGACGGCAAGGATCTCCTCATCATGAAGGAGAGCGACATCATGGGCATCGTCGGCTGAGCCACGCTCGCCACCTCGCACCATCCCCAAAATCAGGAGCTTAAACACACATGGCAGCCAAAGACGTACGCTTCGCCTCCGACGCCCGCGACCGCATGCTGCGCGGCGTCGACATCCTCAACAACGCCGTCAAGGTGACGCTCGGCCCCAAGGGCCGCAACGTGGTCATCGAGAAGAGCTTCGGCGCACCCCGCATCACCAAGGACGGCGTCACCGTCGCCAAGGAGATCGAGCTGTCCGACAAGTTCGAGAACCTCGGCGCCCAGCTGATCCGCGAGGTCGCCTCCAAGCAGAACGACGCGGCCGGTGACGGCACCACCACCGCCACCATCCTGGCGGCGTCCATCGTGCGCGAGGGCACCAAGGCGGTCGCCGCCGGCCTCAATCCGATGGACCTGAAGCGCGGCGTCGACAAGGCGGTGGAAGCGATCGTCGCCCACCTCAAGTCCAACTCGAAGAAGGTCACCTCCAACGAGGAGATCGCGCAGGTCGGCACCATCTCCGCCAACGGCGACGCCGACGTCGGCAAGATGATCTCGACCGCCATGCAGAAGGTCGGCAACGAGGGCGTCATCACCGTCGAGGAGGCCAAGACCGCCGAGACCGAGCTCGACGTCGTCGAGGGCATGCAGTTCGACCGCGGCTACCTCAGCCCCTACTTCATCACCAACGCCGAGAAGATGGTGGCGGAGCTCGAGGACCCCTACATCCTCATCCACGAGAAGAAGCTGTCGTCGCTGCAGGCCATGCTGCCGGTGCTGGAAGCCGTCGTGCAGACCGGCAAGCCGCTCGTCATCGTCGCCGAGGACGTCGAGGGCGAGGCGCTCGCGACCCTCGTTGTCAACAAGCTGCGTGGCGGCTTGAAGGTCGCCGCCGTCAAGGCGCCGGGCTTCGGCGATCGCCGCAAGGCGATGCTCGAGGACATCGCCGTCCTGACGCAGGGCCAGATGATCTCCGAGGATCTCGGCATCAAGCTCGAGAACGTCACGGTGGCGATGCTGGGCCGCGCCAAGCGCATCCGCATCGACAAGGAGAACACGACCATCATCGACGGCGCCGGCGCCAAGGCCGACATCGAGGGCCGCATCGCCCAGATCAAGGCGCAGATCGCCGAGACCACCTCGGACTACGATCGTGAGAAGCTCCAGGAGCGTCTGGCCAAGCTCGCCGGTGGCGTCGCGGTGATCCGCGTCGGCGGCGCGAGCGAGGTCGAGGTGAAGGAGAAGAAGGACCGCGTCGACGACGCCCTCAACGCCACCCGCGCGGCGGTCGAGGAAGGCGTGTCGCCCGGCGGCGGTGTCGCCCTGCTGCGCGCCATCCACGCGCTCGACGCCATCCAGACCGAGAACGCCGACCAGAAGACCGGTGTCGACATCGTCCGCAAGGCGATCCAGACCCCGGCCCGCCAGATCGTCGACAACTCGGGCGCGGACGGTGCCGTCGTCGTCGGCAAGCTGATGGAGAACACCAGCTACGCCTACGGCTACAACGCCCAGTCCGGCGAATACGGCGACCTGGTCTCCTCGGGCATCATCGACCCCACCAAGGTCGTGCGCACCGCGCTCCAGGACGCGGCGTCGGTCGCCGGCCTGCTGATCACCACCGAGGCGATCATCACCGAGGCCCCGAAGAAGGAGGCAGCCATGCCGATGGGCGGCGGCGGCGGCGGTATGGGCGGCATGGGCGGCATGGACTTCTAAAGGGTCACCCGCCCGCCACTGGCGGCCGTTCTTTCCGACAATCCGAGGGGTCCCGAAACTATCGGGGCCCCTTTCCCGTAGCTGGCATGACGAAACCCAGCCGGGCCGGACATGCAGAACACCCTTTCCCGTCGTTACGACGAGCTTGCCGAGATCGCGCCCCCCGTCGAGACCGACGCGGCGGCCTCCCGCCGCACCGCGACGCGCGCCGACCTGCTCGATGCCCTCGCCTTGACCTGCCCGAGCCTGGAACGGGCCCAGGCGCGCGACGTCTTCGAGATGGCCCTCGAGGAGGTGTCCAACGCGCTGACCCGGGGGGAAAGCGTCAAGCTGCGCTCCTTCGGGCTGTTCTCCGTGCGCGAGAAGCGCGAGCGCATCGGCCGCAATCCCCGCACCGGCGTCGAGGTGCCGATCAAGCCGCGCCGCGTCTTGACCTTCAGGCCATCGCCCGTGCTCCTCGACCAGGTGAATGGGCGTGAGGGGGCGTGCGGGAAAGGCGGAGGGATCTGACTGGCGCCTCGGACGGGCACACCGCATCACGTCTTGATCAACAGACGATCAACCCCGCGTCGCGCCTTCCTTCCGTCGTAATTGCCGGATGGAACCAACCCGGTCGCGCGGAAGGTCTCAAATGAAATTACTGGGTATCATCGTCGCGCTCGTCAGCCTCCTCACCGCCGGCGTGGCCTTCGCCAGCGGTCACCACATCCTCCTCCTCCTCGCCGCTTTCAGCCTCATCGCCGCGCTGACGACCTTCCGCTCCGCCGGGGTCTCGACCTTCCTGCAGGTCCTCATCGCCTTCTTCTCGGTGGAAACGGCGCTCCTGAGCGTCGTCGTCTACGTCAGCGCCTTCGACCTTTGGCCGGCCTCGCTCGACAGCGTGCGCGTGCCCAGCACCGTCGTGATGACCGTCGCCCTGTTCTCGATCATCTGCTACCTCACGTCCTTCATCCCGGTCGCGCGCAAGACGCTGGCGATCACCGACCGCTACTTCCGCGCCGAGGACCCGGTCCGCATCCCCCTCGGCTTCGGGCCTGGCTTCCGCGTGCGGGAGCGGACGCTGGCGGCTGCCGCCATCATGTTCATCATCCTGTTGAACCAGGTCGAGGTGTACTTCACGGTCGTGCTCTCCTACGTCGGACGAACGATCTCGGATGCCCTCCAGAACTACAATGCCCCCGCTTTCTGGCACGGGTTGCTCGTCGAACTGCCGCTGTACCTTTCACCGTTGTTGATCGCCTTGCTGGTGGAATTCGTGGCCGGCAACACGCTCTCGATCCGTTGGCGTCGTTGGTTGACGCAGGACTACACGCGGCGTTGGCTCCAGCACCACAACCACTACGGGATGATGCTGGCCGGCGTCGGCACCGACAACCCGGACCAGCGCATCCAGGAGGATGTCCCGCGCTTCATCGACGGCGGCCAATTCGGCGGCCTGGGCGTCTACAACTTCTCGATCAACCTGATTTCCAGCCTGAGTTCCCTCGTCTCGTTCTCGATCATCCTGTGGTCCCTGTCCGCGCACTTGACGGTGCCGGGCACGTCCACCCACATCCCTGGCTTGCTGCTGTGGTGCGCGATCATCTACGCGATCCTCGGCACCGGCGCGACGGCGGTCATAGGACGGCCGCTGGCGGTCCTCGCCTTCGCCCGGCAGCACTATGAGGCCAACTTCCGCTTCGGCCTGGCGCGCTTGCGCGAGTACAGCGAACAGATCGCGCTGCTGTTCGGCGAGGCGACCGAGAACTCGATCCTGATCGATCGTTTCGCCTCCATCGTGCGGAACTTCTACTCGATCGTCTTCGTCAAGGCGTGTCTCAGCACCTTCGTGCAGTTCTTCAATCAGATCAGTAACTACATCCCCTACCTCATCCTGGGCTCGTTCTACTTTGCGCGGACGGCGACGCTCGGCGATTTGGCGCAGGCCCGCTACGGCTTCGGCAGCGTCAACGAGTCGCTCACGTTCTTCGTGACGTATTATTCCTCGCTCGCCGACTTCAAATCCGTGCTCGATCGCTTGACGACCTTCGATGCCTCGCTCGACGCCGTCCCCGCACCCACGGCGATCACGCGGACCGCGGTCGTGACGGGGCGGGATTTCGTGCTGTCGGGCGTCGCCATCAGGCTTCCCGACGGCAAGCCGCTCTCGGCCCCACTCAGCCTGCGCCTCGCCGCCAACGAGAACGTCCTCCTGTCGGGGCCGTCGGGCTCCGGCAAGTCGACGCTGTTCCGGGCGATCTCCGGCGTGTGGCCCTATCGCGACGGCGCGGTCGAGGTGCCGGAAGGGGCCTCGGTGATGGTGCTTCCGCAGAAGCCGTACCTGCCGATCGGCACGCTCCAGGCCGCCGTGAGCTACCCGCGCGCGACCGGCACCTACGCGCGCGCCGAGGTCGAGGCGGTGCTCGTCGACGTCGGCCTCCCCAGCCTCGTGGAGCACATCGACCTGGACGACAACTGGACGCAGCGCTTGTCCGGCGGCGAACAGCAGCGTTTGGCGATCGCCCGCGCGATCCTCGCCAAGCCGACGTGGCTGCTGCTCGACGAGGCGACCGCCGCGATGGACACGCGACTCGAGGGCGCCATCTACGAACTGCTCGCGCGACGGCTCCCGGACACCACCCTCATCTCCATCGCGCACAGAAGCACGATCGATGGCTACCACGCGCGCCGCCTCGCCATGCATCCGGGCGCCGACGCCGGCTTCACCCTGGACGACGTCAAGCTCGCCGCCGAGTAGCCGCCGGCGTCCTACGTCGCCAGCCCCAGCACGGCCGCCAGCTCGCGCCATTCCCGAGGCGAGAGCCCGCTCGTCGCCTCGTCGACCGGCTCGCCGGCGATGAGGCGACGGACCACCGCCGTCGCGCCGCGCGACAGGGTGACCGCGCCGAGCCGGTGCTCCAGGAACGCCT
>CAXSDP010000062.1:0-23669 GCA_964235705.1 uncultured Beijerinckiaceae bacterium
TCCTGAACGTTGGCGGCGTGAACGTCCACGCTCAGCAGCAGCCCGAGCGTGTCGACAAGGACGTGGCGCTTGCGCCCGAGGACCTTTTTACCCGCGTCATAGCCCGACGGATCAAGCGAGCGCCCCCTTTTAGGGCGCCCCTGGCGCTCTGCGCATCGATGATCGCTGTGGTCGGGCTCGCTTCACGGCCCGCGGCCTCCCGGCTCTGAACGTAGAGGGCGTCGTGGATGCGCCGGATCGTGCCGTCCCAGTCCCACAGGTCCAGGTAAGCCCACACCGTAAGCCCACACCGTGCTGCGCGGCGGCAGATCGGAGGGCAGCGCACTCCACTGACACCCCGTCGACAGCACGTAGAAGATGCCGTTGAGCACCTCGCGCACATCCACCGTGCGCGGTCGACCGCCGCGTTTGGCGGGACCAATCAACGGCGCCACCAACACCCATTCGGCATCGCTCAGATCGCTCGGGTAGCGGAGGCCACGCCGATCCGCGGCACGACGATGGTCCGGCTTCCACATGGGCGCGTCCTCCAACTCGACGCCGACCAGTGAATCACAACCGACTCATCCGACTCAACTTCTTCCGGGATGGGCTCTTACGCGATGGTGACGCGCAGGCCATTCAAGGCGGGCCCGAATGGTATTTGGCACGACAGGCGCGAGGTCGGGGTACGCTCGTCCGCGCTGTCGAGCAAATCGTTCTCATCATCGCTGATCGGCCCCAGCTTCGCGAAATCGTCGGGATGAACGATGACGTGACACGTCGCGCAGGATAGGCAGCCGCCACACAGCGCTTGCAGTTCATCGAAGCCGGCATGCCGGATGACTCTCATGACGGATAAGTCATCGGATCCCTCGACCGACCGAGTCACCCCGCCTCGAGTCGTTATGACAAGTAAAGTCACGTTCCCTCCTGGTTCGTTACGCGTAGTAAAAAGGGTGTTGCTGGGGCGTCGTTAAGGACGTCTGCATCAAGCCACCTGACTACGATGCAGGATGACGTCTCGGCTTCACCCGGTTGCCTCACGAGATGACTGTGTCACAGGGTCCGGCGGATTGTATGATGTCATGCGATCAGGCATCGGCACGAGCCGTCGCCATCGACTTCAATGTCCGTGACGTATCCATCAGATCCACCGGATCGATCGCGAGCCCCTGGGCGACGAGGGACTTGCCTTGGACGTAGTCCTTCACCGCGTTCACGCAATCGAGCGCGACGACACGACCGTCGCGCAAGTAGACGACGGAGAAGCTTCGCGAGTCCGGATCACCTCTGACCACCCAGTGATCATGCCCGTTCGACAGTCCGATGGTCTGCAGCTTGAGATCATACTGGTTCGACCAGAACCAGGGTATCGCATCATAGGCGACGGCATCCCCGACGATCGACTTGGCGGCGACGACAGCCTGATCGACGGCGTTCTGTACGGATTCCACCCGAACCTCTTGGCCGGCAGCGAACCCATTGGCGTGAGCCGCGCAATCGCCGATGGCGTAAACGTCCGTCAAGCTGGTACGACAGTGCCGATCAACGCTGACCCCGTTGCTTCCCCGTGCCCCGGCCCTGAGCAACGGTTGGACGGCGGGTACGATCCCGATGCCGACGATGACCATGTCGGATGCAAGGCACGTCCCGTCGTCCAGGCGCACGCCGGACGCGCGCCCCGCATACCCCTCGATGCACGCGACGTTCACGCCGAGGCGGATGTCGACGCCGCGCCTGCGATGTTCGGCCTCGTAGAAGCGCGAAATAGCCTCCCCGGCGACGCGCGCGAGCACGCGGTCCTGCGCTTCCAGCAGGGTCACGCGCTTGCCCAGCCCCCTCAGCACGGCCGCCGTCTCCAATCCAATGTAGCCGCCGCCGATCACCGTCACCGTCTCGGTCCCGTCCAAGTCGCGCCGCATGAGATCGACGTCGGACAGGGTGCGCACGGTGTGCACCCCACCCAAGCTACCGCCCTCGCACGACAGGCGCCGGGCCGCGCCGCCAGCGGACCAGATCAAGGTCCCGTAGCTCAGTGTGGCGCCCCCTCGCAGCGCGATGGCGTGGGAGTCCGCCTCGACGCTGTCGACGCGGGTGCCTCGCAGCAGCGTGATCGCCTTCTCGGTCCAATAACCAATTTGCTTGAAGGCGAGGGCGTCCGCGGATTTGTGGCCGGAAAGGTACTCCTTGGAAAGGGAGGGCCGTTCATAAGGCCAGTGCTCCTCGTCGCTCACGAGGGCTACCGACCCCTCGTACCCAAATTGGCGCAGCGCCACCGCGGCTTGCACCCCAGCATGGCCCGCTCCGACGATCACGACGTCAAATCTATCCAAAGATCACCCTCTATCTCCGACAGGCCGAAGCATCGTTCCCCTCACGGAGGGACGGCGACTAGGCAAACGTACGCCGAGCCGCAAACCCACTAGGTCTGGCACGAACCGGCGTCGTGCGGATCACTCCTTCGCGACGACCCTCCTCCTCGAAGTCGGTTTACCGGGACCGCCGTTGAGTGCGTGGACGATCGGCGGACCCGTACATTGCGCGGGCGTCAGCCGACCCCGTCGCAGGAGGTCGAGGAAGTAGGTCCCCGCCGGCGTGAGCGGCAAGTCGGCGCGCTTGATCAAGACGATCGGAAAGGCTTTGAGCGACTCGCGCAAAGGGATCGTCGTCAATTGACCAAGCGTGGGGGTAAACTCGTTCCACTGAACCGGCACCATCGCGAGCAGATCGCTGTTGGCGATACACGTCATCAACGTCAACGCCGATTGCGTGCGCAGGCAAAGCTTCGGTGGCGGAAGGCCGTGCTGGCCCAGGATGGCCCCTAGCTCGCCTTCGGCGGCGGCCGTGATCGACGTTGTCGCCCATTCGGCGGAGCCGAGCTGCGTCAGCGACGTCGATTCGGCGAGCGGATGGTCGGTGCGGCAGAGCACGGTCCGCAGGTTTTCCGAGATCACATCCCGGGAAAAATCGGAAGACACCCTCTCGCCAGGGTCCACGCCGAGGTAGAAATCGATTTCGCCGCGCCGCAAGCCGAGCTCGAGCGTCGGGTAGTACCCTTCGATGATGTGAAGCCTGATGTCAGGATAGCGGCGCCGGAACGGGCGCAGCGCCGACGGCAACAGGGCGAGATGCGCGGCCACGGACAAACCCACCGTCACGGTCCCCGACGTCGAGCCGCAGAGCTGCCTCATCTCCTCGCAGGCTCGCCTCACATCCTGGAGTATGGATCTCGCCCGACCGATGAAGATCTGCCCGAACGGCGTCGCCACGACGCCGCGCACGCGTCGCTCGAACAGCGGGGCACCGAGTTCCCGCTCAAGGTCGGCGAGGCTGCGGGTCAAGGTCGGTTGCGAGATTTCAAGCGTGCGAGCGGCCGCACGGATGCTGCCTTGCTCCGAGATCGCGACCAATTCTCGAAAATGATTAAGCTTCATCCTATCCCATTCGAGATAGCTCTGACGCATCGCTTGAGGACTGAGCTGAAATATCTCTGATCACCTGAATTGGAATATTGGACGAAAGGCGGAGACTTGCCGGGCGCACCCGCAGCGGGGCTTAACTTACGGGGGCTCGCGCCTGGATCCATCCCGTTGCGCGACCAGTATGGGGCTGGCGATATGCCTCCGCTTCGCGCGGAACTCCCAAGCGAGATCCGCGATATTGCTATGTCAAAGCTGTTCTCAATCCAAGCAGGCGAGCCGACCGTGATAGGTCAGCTGTATCATTGTCGAAAAACTTCCATCTCCCAGACCTTGACCAAGCGTTTATAACGCTGATCGTTAAGAACAACGCGGCGACCAAGCGCGCGACGCATGCCTGGCAACAAGGCGAGGGAGGGGATTGGATATGAGGTCGTCCACGTTTAGATAATCGGTGCGACGAGATCAGCGAGCTTTCGAGCGTGTCATGGTGTGAAGACCGTTAAGCAAACGGGCTGCCTTTGTTCAAAGAAGGCTCAGGAAGCCTGAGGTCGAAGATTGGAAAGAGGCTGGATCGGCTTTTCAGTCCGGCAATCAGCGGCGAGCGTCCTGCGGGAATAACGGTCTGATGCCATCGAGCCTGTCATCCCCAGGAGATTGGACGGCGACGACGATCGTCGCCTGACTCGACAGCAAGGGTTCGATGCACGTCGCGCATCCTCCTGGCCCGCGCATGACCGATGCCGCCCTATGGACCTTTGACCGAAGGTGACGAGATCCGGGTATCCGCCAGCAACGTTCGAACGCTGACGCGGTCGCGACAAGTTACGGCACCAGTCCGATCCCACGATACGGATGGATAAGTCAGAAGATCAGAAAACGAGCGAGCGATGTCGACGAGCGTTTCGAGCCTTCCCGTTTATGGTGTGGATCTATTCTCGGCGGCGGCGCTGTCCCAACCTTTCGAGCACTATCGGGCGGTGCGCGACCTCGGGCCCCTGGTTCGATTGCGCGATCCCGATGTTTACGTGCTGTCCCGCTTCGACGACGTGCGTGATGCCTTGCAGGCGCCCAACGCCCTGGCATCGGGCGGCGGCGTTGGATTCAACGATCTGATCAACAAGCCCGGCGCGCCGAACATCATCATGTCCGACGGCGATGAACATCGTCGGCTGCGCGCGGAAGTCGTCCGCCCGATTCTGCCTGGGCCGTTGAAGCAGCATCGGGCGGTTCTGAAGGCGCTGATCGGGGTACGGATCGCGTCGTTGGTCGATCGCGGTCCCTTCGACGCCATGATGGAGATCGCCCCCTTCCTTCCCTTGGAAGCCATCAGCAAGTTGGTGGGCCTTCCCGAGGACGGCCGGGCCTCCATGCTGGAATGGGCGGCAGCCGTGTTCAACGCGATCGGCCCTTGGCGGGAAGGGTCCGAGGGCGATTTCAAGATCGCCGCCGGCGCCCGCGCCTACATCGCCAACGTCGAATGGACCAGCATGCGCGAAGGCGGTTGGGCCCGCAATTTGTACAACGCCGTCACCGCGGGCAAGCTGAGCGAGCCGGAAGCGCGTGGCGCGATGAGCGCCTACATCCTCCCGAGCCTCGACACAACGATCCTGGCCATGGGGCACCTCCTGTACCTGCTCGCACGCGCCCCGGAGGCGTGGTCGAGGCTGAAGGCCGATCCATCCCTGATCGAGTCCACCGTCCTGGAAAGCGTACGGCACAGCTCCGTCATCCGCTGGTTCTCGCGCGTGGCGAAGGCGGACTACCCGGTGGGTGACGACGTGATCCCCGCCGGCGCGCGCGTGATGGTGATCTACGCCTCTGCCAATCGCGACGAGCGGCACTTCCCGAACCCCGATCGTTTCGACATCGGCCGCGATGCCCGGACGCACCTCGCCTGGGGAACCGGCCCTCACATGTGCGTCGGGATGCATCTCGCCAAGATGGAGATGGAAGTGATGCTCGAGGCCCTGATCGAGCACTGCGAAACGCTTCACGTCGACGCCCCCGAGCCGCTCGGTAACCGAGGCCTTTACGGGTTCAAGAGCCTCCCGATCGAACTCAGGTCAAGGGGATGACATCGTGGTGCGTCGCGCAACGGGCATCGGTGGAGATCGAGGGTTTCGAGACACGGGGACCGGCATCGCGGACCCCGCTGGGAACGGCGCGGCTAAGGCCCAACTCGACGACCCCTACGCCTCAGGCGTGGTGGGCTCGCAGACGTGTCCTGGGGCGCCGCCGATCGGATCGTGGATCGAGCGAGGACGATGCAATGAGGCCCGAACGGCACGCCTTCATACGCCTGATGGAGACGCTACGCACGCCGTCCAGGATCGCGACGCGTCTGGAGACGGTTGGAACCCTTCGCGAGCAACTTTCGATGATCGCTGATCAAGCCTTGGAGTGAGACCATGCAAACCTACAAAGCGCCGTTGCGCGACATGCGCTTCGTCCTCCACGAAGTGATCGGCAGTGAGGAGCTCACCGCGAGCCTCGGCTTTGAGGACGCGTCGGCCGATCTCATCGACACCGTCCTTGAAGAGGCGGCCAGGTTCGTCGAAGGCGTCCTGCTGCCCCTCAACGTCCCTGGCGACATCGAGGGTTGCACCTACGAGAACGGCGTGGTGCGCACGCCCAAGGGGTTCGCCGCGGCCTACGAGGCCTTCCGCGAGTCCGGCTGGACGGCCATCACCTCGGCGCCGGAGTACGGCGGGCAAGGCTTGCCGGAGAGTCTGGCCAAGCCGATCGAGGAGATGGTCTGCGCCGCCAACGTGTCCTTCAGTCTCTACCCCGGTCTGACCCATGGTGCCTACGTCGCGCTGGAAGCCTATGCCACCCAGGACCTGAAGGACCGTTACCTGCCCAAGATGGTCGATGGCACGTGGGGCGGCACGATGTGCCTGACCGAGGCGCATTGCGGCACCGACCTCGGCCTGCTGCGCACCCGCGCCGAGCCGCTCTTCGACGGCAGCTACACGCTGAACGGGTCGAAGATCTTCATCACCTCGGGCGAGCACGACCTGACGGAGAACATCGTCCACCTCGTCCTGGCTCGGTTGCCGGATGCGCCGAAGGGCGTCAAAGGCATCAGCCTCTTCCTCGTGCCCAAGCGTTTGCCGACGGCGGATGGGTCGGCTGGCGCGCGCAATGGTGTCGATTGCGTCAGCATCGAGCACAAGATGGGTATCAAGGCCTCGGCCACGTGCCAGATCAACTTCAACGATGCGCAAGGATGGCTGATCGGCGCGCCCAACAAGGGCATGCAGGCCATGTTCACCATGATGAACAGCGAGCGCCTGTCGATCGGCATCCAGGGCCTGGGCATCGCCGAGGCCGCGTATCAGAGTGCGGTCGCTTACGCCAAGGACCGCATCCAGGGGCGCTCGCTGTCCGGCCTCAAGGTCACGGAGAAGGCGGCCGACTCCATCATGGTGCATCCAGACGTCCGCCGCATGCTGATGTCGATGCGCGCCGACGTCGAGGGCTGCCGAGCTCTCTCGGGCTGGGTCGCGCGCGCCCTCGACCGCGCGGCGAAGTCCGAAGATCCGGACGCGCGACGGGAAGCGGACGACTTCTGCCAGCTCATGACACCGATCGTGAAGGCCTTGTTCACCGATCTCGGCTTCGAGAAGGCGAGCCTGGGCGTGCAGGTCCATGGCGGCCACGGCTTCATCCGCGACCACGGCGTCGAGCAGTACATGCGCGACGCGCGCATCGCGATGATCTACGAGGGAACCAACGGCATCCAAGCCCTCGACCTCGTCGGCCGCAAGGTGCCGGCCCATCAGGGGCGCTACCTCCGATCCTTCTTCGATCCCGTGAGCGCGTTCATCGACGCCAACAGGGACGACGAGCAGGTCGGGGCGAACGTCAGGTCGCTTGAACGCGCGCTCGAAGCGCTGCGCTCGGCGACGGACTTCATCTTGGGCGTCAGCCCGAACGATCCGGAGGAGGCGGCCGCCGCGGCCACAGACTACCTCCGCCTCTTCGGCCGCGTCGCCCTGGCCTTCATGTGGGCCCGCATGGCGAAGGTCGCGGCCGAGAAGCTGCCGGCCGCCAACGGCGATGCCGGCTTCTACCGGGCCAAGCTGGCGACCGCGCGCTTCTACTTTGATCGTATCCTGCCGGAAGTCGGATCGCTGCTGGCGACGATCCAGACCGGCAAAGCCTCGATGATGGGCCTCGAAGAATCGGCCTTCTGACCAGTCTGACCTTCACGAGCGAGTGGGAAGGGTATCGAATGCCGGACGTTTTCAGGATCGGTTACGTCGATCTGGCGACCCCTTCGCTGGAAGACGCGACGCGTTATTATTCCACAACCATTGGGGCGACCGTCACGGAGAGCGGCGACGGCAGCGCCTTCCTCAGCCTCGGATTGGACCATCACAACATCGCCTTGCACCAGGCGGACCGACCAGCGATGGCGGCCATCGGACTCCAGATCACCCGCGCCTTGACGCTCGATGACGTGGAGAAGAAGCTGCGGGATGCGGGGATCGCGGCCGAGACCAAGACGGATTCCAGGCCCGGCGTGGGACCGATCTTGGAGGTCCGTGTCGGCGGCCACGTGTTCCAGCTTTTTCAAAGCAACGAGGCTTCCGCTCCTGGCTTCGGGCTGTCGGGCATCGTGCCTTTACGGTTGGGCCACATCGCCCTGCTGACGACCGAGGCTCGGACGGTCATCGCCTTCCTGACCGAACTGCTCGGGTTCTGGGTGACGGATTGGTTTGAGGAACAAGTCACGTTCCTCACCTGCAATCGCGACCACCACGTCCTGAACATCATCGAGGCACCATTCTCGACGCTGCATCACATCGCCTTCGAGTTGCGTGGACGCGAGCACCAGATCCACGCCATGGACCAACTGACCAAGCTCAAGCACCCGATTGTGTGGGGTCCCTCGCGTCACACCGCAGGACATAACTTCGCGACGTACCACTACGGCGCGGATAACGCGCTCGTCGAGCTTTACACCGACATGGACGTGTTCCTACCGGACCTCGGGAGTTTCGAGCCGAGGCCTTGGCACGAGGATCTCCCGCAAACGCCGAAGCACTGGAAGTTCTCACAGATGACGGCGTGGGAAACACGCTACGAGTTCGACTTCCTCACCGTTGGCTTCGGCACATAGGTGCCATCAACATCGGCCATGGCACATGGAACGTCGGCTACAGCATAGCAACAGCATCGTGCGCGCAGTCCGACGTCGCGAACCTTTAATCGTCACTTGTATCCATGTGTCCCCGCGTTGTACGGCGAGGAGGAGCCGCACACTGGCAAGTTTGTCCTAGATCCAGGATATGAACGCATCTGTGCGGTAAGCCGATTGGCTGGCAACATCGCGAGGACCTCGACGATGTAGGCTTGCGTGCGGAGTTTTCCGAGCAGCAGACGGCGCGTGTTCTCCCTCGAGGACATTTGGAGACTAGGTAGGAAGTGGGCTAGCCTGCAACGGTGATCGTTCGCCGGCTTCGCCCCTCCGTCAATAGTGTGGTGCTGTTTGGTCACTCCGCCCTGCTCTGTCGAAAATACTTTAAAATTCCGTTGCAAAAAATGCTTCAGAGCTCTACGCCGATTTCAACGGGCTCGGGAGAAAGCCGAAAGTAAGTGTCCACGACATCCGTCATTCCACGAAAGGTACGCTCGGAAATCCGACCCCCTTCGGAGAACGGGAGCCGTACCACCAAGTCAAAGGTTTCCGTTCTCGCTTATGGCGAAGTCGCGGTTCGACATCCATGACAATCGAGCCTTGAACGCGGCAGCGAGAGTGGACGTCTACAATATACTGCGCATGTATATGAGATCATTGTATCGCAAAAAAATGGGCGGGGGACGGAGTATGCGTAGCAAGGCAATATTGGCGTGCGCCATGATTTCGGGGGCGCTGACGGCGGCTTGGCAGGCTCCAGCCTACGCCTATGAGACAGGCTATCCCGGCTACCTGCTTGGTCCCGGTAGCTTCATCAACGTGCCCGCGACGACACCGCCGCCGGGGCTCTACGGTTCGATCCTCAGCGATTTCGCCGGTCAACAATTGACCGGGCCGGGAGCCCCCATCGTCAACGGGTTGCCAGTCTCCGCGAACGTGCTCGCGGGTCTCGAATTTCTCACCTACGTCCCGGGCTTTAAGATCCTCGGCGGCGCTTACTCCCTGACCGTCGGGCAGCAGGAATCCTTCGTCAACATAGCTTCGCCGGTCAACAAAGTCAGCAGCGGCGTTCACAATACCAGCATCACCAACTCCTTGGGCTACAAGGTGACGCCTGACCTGTTCGCCAAGATCAACTTGACCGTCTTCATCCCGGACGGGACGATCGACGGCGCGAACAGCCTTGGAAACGCCGGCTTCCCGTTCTTCGGCTTCATCCCGAGGCTCACGATGACGTACTCGTTCGCCGGCTTGACCTTCAACAACAACATCGACGGGGAGTTCACGACGACCAACACCACGACCGACTACCATTCGGGGAACGTTATTCGTGAAACGGCGTCGCTCACGAAGACGTTCGGTCGCCTCACGCTCGGTCCGGCGCTCGAATACATCTCGCAGGTTTCGGGAGACAGGTCGAGCGCGTTCTACCGCAATGCCATCAACACCAACAGGTACGAACTGCTATCGTTCGGCGGCATCGTCGGTTACGATTTCGGCCCGGTGTCGCTCGCTGTTTACGGACTTGATCAAAGCTTTTCCCATGCTTCGGGCGGTACGCCGCGTGTCCGCGGCGGACCCGACTCGGCGACCCAAGTGGGCGGATATAGCGTGCTGGCGCAGGTCAGCTTCAAGTTCCCCGGGATCGGCGCGCTCGGCGACCCGATCGACTACAGCGCCCTAACAACGCCGTTGAATCGTTAGGCCCTCCAATCGACTTGGGTGAGGGCTCCGTGGGGTGGGCACCAACCCAGGGACGTCCGAGACCGGAAACGTTCGTGATCCAGGCGGACATCTCGAGACCGACCTCACGTTCCGCCGGTGCCTAACCGTTCTTCACCCGATCGAGACGATCTCCAACCGATGGTAGAGCGATGGCCAATAATCCTAATCGAAGCGCACGCCTCCAAGCGCCGTTGATTGTCCGAGCGCCGTCAACGATCGTGGGTCGCGCGGGGATCGGCCTCGTGGGCGACCTGACCACGGTGACGTGCGGGCCTTCGACGATAGAGGCCTGGGGCGTGATCGCGTCGAATGAGTTAGGCAATCTCGCGCGCGGCGTCGTCCGGTGCCGACCGGAGCGTATCGCATCATGAGCGTGTTCCAGGTCGACTCCACCGAAGGCGCGGGACGGCACTTGCGTCGCGTGCTCGACGAAGCGCCGATGAGCGCCACCCAGATCGCGGCGGTGGCAATGACGACGCTCCTGTCCGCCCTCGACGGGTTCGACGTACTCTCCGTCACCTTCGCGGCGCCGGCGATTTCCCACGAATGGGCGATCGGCAAGGCGGCACTCGGCGTCGTGCTGGCGAGCGGGCTCGCTGGCATGGCGCTGGGCTCGCTAGTCCTCGCACCGCTGGCCGACGTCGTTGGGCGCCGACGCCTGGTCCTCGCCGGCCTCGTGCTGATGGGTGTCGGTTCCTTCCTGTCGGCCTTCGCCCACACCGTAGGCGGATTGGCCGGATGGCGCCTCTTGACCGGGCTCGGCGTCGGCCTCGTGGTGGCGGTGATCATGCCGTTGGCGGCGGAGTTCGCGAACGGGCGGCGGCGCGCCCTCGCGGTGGCGATGACCGCGGTCGGCTACCCGATCGGCGGTACGATAGCGGGCTTCGTGGCCGCCGCCCTGCTACGCGATCACGGCTGGCAGGCGGTGTTCATCGCCGGGGGCTGCGCCGCCGCCCTGCTGCTGCCGGCCACGCTCGCGCTCCTCCCGGAGCCACCGGCCTTCCTCCTCACGAGCAAGCGGCCCGATAGCCTGCGCCGCCTCAACGCGCTCCTGGTCCGTTACGGCCTCCCGAGGATCGCCGCGCTCCCGCCCGTCCCCGTTGCCGCCGCCAGGTCGTACAAGATGCTGTTCGCGCCCGGACGGATTGGCACGACGCTGCGGCTCACGGTGGTGAACCTCTTGTTCGTCATCACGGGGTACTACGTCCTGAGTTGGTTGCCGCAGCTCGTCGCCGACTCCGGGTTCAAGCCGTCGTCGGCGAGCCTCGTCTCGGCGTCCGCCAACCTGGCCGGGGTGGCCGGCGGATTGGCGCTTGGTTGGGCGGCGGCGGCGTCGTTCGGGCCGGGGCGCCTGACCGCCGGAGCAATGATCGGGCTGGCATTCGCCATCGCCGCCTTCATCTTCACGCCCGCATCCCTCCCGCTGCTCGTGATGAGCGCCGGCGTGCTCGGCCTGTTCCTGTTTTCGGGAATGTCGGGCTTCTATGCCACGCTGATGGGCGCCTTCGATACCGCGACACTCGCGACGGGGGCTGGTTTCGTGATCGGGATCGGTCGGGTCGGAAGCGCTTTCGGTCCCATCCTCGCCGGCTGGCTGTTCGCAGCGGGCCTGAGCCGGGAGGAGGTGTCGCTGGCTTTCGCCGCGGGGGCGGCGGTCGCCGGCCTGCTGTTGGCCACCGGTGTTCAGGTCGGGCGACAGGGGAGAGCGGCCGTGGACGACGCGGTACTTGGCCAGCGGGCGGTCTGAGCCGCGTGCGGTGCGTGGCTGCGAAAGCGTCGTCCCGTAAAACGTCCGGGCGTGGGGCCGTGAACGCCAGGGATCGCGGCGGTGATCCCGGACGCCACCGCGCCCGTGCCGGGCTGATGTCAAGGGCCGCGAACAAGGGGTCGAGGATGCGGGTAAAGGTTGGTCTAGTCGTGTTCTCCCTGGCGTTGGTGGTCGGGTCGGCCCTCAGCCTATCGAGCATCGCCGCCGCGCCCAATCCTATGGCGGCGCAATGGGATAAATTGCTCGCCCAATGCCCCCCTGTTCCAGAGCCTGCGAACGCGGACAAGCTACCTATCCACGTCACCCACTGGGGAACGAGTGGCCCGACCGTGCTCATCATCCACGGCGGCGTGCAGGGCGGCCTCGGCGGCGGCCCGAAGGGTTTCATCAAGCAGCGGGCACTCGCCGCGCGAGGGTGGCAGATCAACCTCGTCGACCGACCCGGCTTCGGGGAAAGCCCGAGCCGCGGGGTCGATGACATGGAGCGGGACGCCAAGTGGATCGCCGACATGCTGGGCGACGGCGCGAACCTGATCGGTCACTCGTGGGGCGGCGCCGAAGCCCTTCTAGCGGCTGCCCGCCGGCCGCAGGCCGTACGCTCCCTGGTCCTCGACGAGCCCGCCCTTCAAGCGTTGATGCAGGACGAGCCGGACGCCATGCGGGATCCCGCCGTCAAGGCGGACGCTGGGCGGTTCATGGGGCTCCTCATGCAATCGGCCACCCCCCAAGCCTACGGATTGGCCTTCACTCAAGGCCTTGGCTCAACGAGTTCCGCCGGCGGCAATGACGTCGACGTCGCCGCTCTCCTGAAGGCCAATCCGGATAAGGCGAAAGGACTCGGCTGCGCGCTGCTTCAGGGCGGTATGGCGTCGACCCCCGTGCTTCGACGAGCGGCGGAGACGATCGCCGAGGCGGGCGTTCCGGTGCTCGTGATCACCGGCGGTTGGAGCCCTTTCTTCGACAGCGTGGGCGAGGTCGTCGCAAGGCTGACCCATGGCCGCCACATCGTCATCCGCTCACCGAACCACTTCATTCAATTCGTCGAAGCGGACGAGTTCAATACGGTCGTCGACCGGTTCATGCGTGAGGCTGATACGGCGAAAAACGGAGAGCGTCAGCGATGACCGGCCGAACAGGCGTGTCTACGACGGACTTCGTGAGGAAAACCGCAAACCTCGGACCGCGTCCACGATCCGAGTCCGCAGATCGCCCGCAGCTTCAAAACTCGATCGTCGCGCACCCTGGTTGCCACAAACGCGTTGGTTGTACGGCGGGTGGGAAGCGCCTGAGGACCACGCCTCGACACTCACGTTGCGATTGGTGGAGTTACCCGCCTCGCCCATTGGCCGGCGACGCTAGGCGCGGGGTCGATGACCACGCTGCCAGCAAGCCGAGGCGGCGTTATGCACCGGCGCTGTTGGCAGCGGTCCGAACAACCAATGTCCAGCGACTTACGAGACGTCGGTCCCTGAGCGGCGACGGTCCTTCTCAAATCTAGCCAAGGATGCAGTCTCATGAAACTTCTTCGATTCGAGCAATCCGGTGCGCCCAAGCTCGGCGTCGTCGTCGCCGAGATGATCGTACCACTCGACGCGCTCAGTGCGGAGTACCCGACGATGATGTCCGTGGTCGCGGATGGACCGAAGGCGTTGCGTCGCATTGCCGAAGTCGTCGAAACGGCGAAGCCGACGCTGGCCCTCAAGGACGTTCGCCTCCTCGCGCCGATCGAGCGCCCTGGCAAGTATCTCGCGATCGGCATGAATTACCGCAAGCACGTCGAGGAGGCCGCACGCCTCGGCGTACCCGCTCCCAAGCAGCAGCTGTGGTTCAATAAGCAGACGACGTGCCTCGCGGGTCCCTACGACAGCATCGATCCAGGCATCACGGAGAAGCTCGACTACGAGGTCGAATTAGGCGTGGTGATCGGCAAGCCGGCGAAAGGGGTGTCGGAAGCCTCGGCGAAGGACCACGTGTTCGGATATTTCGTCGCCAACGACGTGTCGGCGCGCGATTGGCAGTTCCATTCGCCGACCTTCACGATGGGCAAGTCGTTCGACACGCATGGGCCGATCGGACCGTGGATCGTCACCGTTGACGAGGTCGAGGATCCGCATGCCCTGACGCTCCGCTGCCTCGTCAATGGCCAGGTCCGACAGGAGAGCCGTACCGGCGAGATGATCTTCGATGTTTGGCAGCAGATTTCCTATCTTTCCCAGGCCTTCACGTTGGAACCCGGCGACCTTCTCGCGACGGGAACGCCGGAGGGCGTGGGCGTCGGCATGCAGCCACCGGTCTTCCTGCAGCCGGGCGACGTCGTCCGCTGCGAGATCGAGGGTCTCGGGGCCATCGAGAACAAGGTCGTCGCTCCGCCGCACTGATTCAGGGTCGCCGAGCGGAGGCTCGCCGTTCGTCCGTCAACTTCGTGAGGTTCTCAGATGACAGGGTACGAAGCTGCATCCAACACGCTCGCGGGCCTGTCGCGGGCCGACGCGGCCGACATCGTCGAGCGGCCAACGATCGGGTCCGTCCAATGACGCCCGATACGGACGTGGTCGTGGTCGGCGCGGGGCCGGCTGGTCTCGCGCTCGCGATCGAACTCGGGATTCGAGGGGTTCGGGTCCTTCTCGCGGAACGCAACCAGCGCGCGGGCCATGCCCCTCGCGCGAAGACGACCAACGTGAGGACTCGAACGCATCTGCGGCGTTGGGGTATCGCGGACCGGCTCGCCGAAGCATCGCCCCTCGGCATCGACTACCCCAACGACGTCATCTTCGTGACGCGGCTCGGGGAATACCAGCTCGCCCACTTCAAGGATGCTTTCAACGCGGCACCGGAGCGCTCGCCGCTTTACCCCGAGCACGCGCAATGGATCCCGCAGTACATGCTGGAGAAGGTGATGCGGGAGCGCGTCGCGCAACTGTCCAGCGTCGAGATGCGCTACGACGCGACGTTCTTGAGCGCCGATCAGGACGACGAGATCGTCGCCTCGACGTTCACCGACGGCGCGGGCGCGTCACGCCGGATCACCTCGCGCTACCTGGTGGGAGCCGACGGCGCGCGCAGCGCCGTGCGCCAGCTCATCGGGGCGACGATGGAAGGGCAATATGGCTTGTCACGCAATTATAACATCATCTTTCGCGCGCCAGGCCTGGTGGAGGCTCACCCGCAAGGCCGGGCGGTGATGTACTGGCAGGTGAATCAGTCCGGAGTCAGCGTCATCGGCCCGATGGATAACGACGACACGTGGTTCTTCATGCCGCTCGGCATGAAGGAGGGCGAAAGCCTCTCCAACAGCGACGCCGCCGCCGCGATAGCGCGGGCGACCGGCATCAAGCTCCCTTACGAAATCCTGAGCACCGACGAGTGGGTCGCGAGCCGGTTGCTGGCGACCCATTACGGCCACGGTCGTATTTTCCTAGCAGGGGACGCCTGCCACCTACACCCGCCTTTCGGTGGTTACGGCATGAACATGGGCGTCGGGGACGGTGTCGATCTCGGCTGGAAGATCGCGGCTGTCCTGCAGAGCTGGGGCGGAAACACTTTGCTCGAAAGTTACGAGCTCGAGCGCCGGCCCGTTCACGAAGCGGTCATCCTGGAAGCCGTCGCTAACCAAGGGGCACTCGGCGGTCAACTTGGACGCGACGAGCTGGAAGACGAAGGCTTAGAAGGCGACGCCATCCGCCATGAAGTCGGCGAGCGCATCCTGGCGGCCAAGGCGCGGGAGTTCCATACACTGGGAACGGTGCTCGGCCTTCCGTACCGCGATTCACCGGTCATCGAGTATGAGGACGGCGCACCGCCGGAACGTGACGGCTATGTTTATCATCCGAGCGCCAGTCCGGGCTGTCTCGCACCGCATGCCTGGATGCGGGACGGGCGCTCGCTCTACGACCTGTTCGGTGACGGCTTCACCCTGGTGGTTGGAGACCGCGCGGAAGAAGCGCAGGTCACGAGCGCAATGGAAGATGCGCGCGCCCTTCGCGTCCCCCTCGCAATCGTCAGGCTCGAAGACCCGGCAAGCGCGGCCCTGTACGAAGCCGATTTGACGCTGGTGCGCCCGGATCAGCACGTGGCGTGGCGTGGTGACAAGTGGAACGGGACCGCCCTCCGGCGCGTGATCGGCCTGCGCGTCACCGGGCAATCCGTCCCATCGATGCCAGCGTCTCCGGCGACCGCTGCGGTCTGAGAGCATCGGATCCATCCGAAGACCGCACTGTACTTCTCGGTTCGATGCTTTAGCGATCCGTCAATCCAAGGCCGTGGCGAGGTCCCTTCGAAACGTCATCTAGAAATGTATCGGAGAAGAAACGTGTTCCTGCAACTGGATTCAAGGGAGCGTGGTCGGTGTGGGCCTTCGCCGGGGCTCGATCAGGAGCCGGATTTGCCGCGACCCCTTCGTAGTGCAACGGGGCGGGATCGGCGACCACTGGCGGACCGTTGAACAGGTCTGGCTGGTTGTTGAGGCCAGTCAAACTGTTGGTCGTGTTCTTGTTAACCGAGATCGATCCGTCATTGTACTCCTCGGCCATCGCGCTTCCGTGAGCAAACATCAAGCATAACGATAGGTAGATAAAATGCGGACCACGTCTCATTTTGATCGCCTTAATAAGAGTCCCATCACATTAAACGAGGATAGGCTTCTACGTAAGGTCGGGCAACTCGAAGGACTGCGGCGTCGCGGGATCGCGACTGATCGGCTTCCATCTGGTGCTCCAAATCCAACTTTGGTTCGTGGGTCGTTTTGGCTTCGCCGTGAGGCACGTCAATGACGAAGAGGCTCGACACCATGGCCTGCTGCGCGGTTACCGCGTCGGATCGGTCTCGGCAAATGTGTCTGGGCCACCGCGACGCGGGGATCTCATACACTCGATGACATCCTTCGTTTCACCCATCCGCGATCTCCGACCCTGCGCGATCGACTATGGGCGAGACCTGCCGCCGAGAGGCGGATGGCGTCGGTTGGAGATGCCCGCAGTAGTTAGGGACATGTGCGCGGATCACGCGAGTATGCGCCAAGGTGCGACATTCCAAGAGGTTGAGGTCGATAGATGCTGAACATGATGGCGGGAACCGCGCTGTGTCCGTGCTGCGCATACGGGATGATGGCGCCGAAACGACGCGCGACGGCATTTACCTACACGCCCGCCACCTACACGCCCGCATCGAGCGCCTCGACCAACGGCGGTGGCCACCTTGGTGAAGCCTCGCCTCTTACGGACGGAAGCCTCCTGCTCGACGGCGGGACCGTGGTCGACCCTCGAGACGGCAGTCTGCTCGAGAACGTCAGCATCCTCGTCAAGGACGGCCACATCGCCGCCATCGAGAAGAATGGCGGCGCGAAAGCCGATCCGGCCATTCCACGCATCGATGCGACGGGCAAGTTCGTGGTCCCGGGCTATAACGACATGCACAGCCACGTCCTCGAGATGGAGGATCCGTCCGGCGCCTTGGCGCTGATGCTCGCAGAAGGCGTCACCGGTTTCCGCCAAATGTCGGGCTCTCCCGAAAGGCTCAAGGAGCGTCGCACCGGCACGCTGCCCGTAGGTCGCATCGCGCCGGCCCTCCTGGAACTGCCCGGAACCCTGCTGACGCCGCTGAGCGCGGCATCGACCGAAGCCGCCGTCGCGGAAATCAGGACGCAGAAGGAGCAGGGAGCCGACTTCATCAAGGTCGGGTTCGTCAGCCCCTCGACGTTCCTCGCCGCTTTGGCAGAGGCGAAGGCCGTCGGGATTCCAATCCTCGGGCACCTTCAGGACGGCGTCGATGCCGCCGTCGCGTCGAAGGCCGGCTTCAAGTCCATCGAGCATCTCGGGCCCGGCGCCACCGTTTGGAACGCGTGCTCCACGATCGAGAGCGAGCTCAAGGCCGACACGAAACCCGTGAACATCAAGGCGCCGCCCGTCGGGGTCCCGTTCCTGCGCCGCATCATCATGTGGCGTTTCCGGATGCTGCTCATCAACCCGGCAGCCTTCATTCCGCCGGCTTACGTCGCGCGCATGCAACGCGCACTCGACACCTTCGATGAAGGGAAATGCAAGGCGCTAGCGGCGGGCTTCGCGGCCGACCACACCTGGCATGTCCCCACCCTGGTCAGATTGCGGACGCAGGAATTCGCCGGCGCCCCGGAGTACGCCAACGACCCATACACCCGGTACATGCCCAAGGCGAACATCAAGAGGTGGCGCAAGGTCACCGAGAGGTTCAAGAAGCTGCCCGCGGCGACGCGCGCGACGTACGCCGCGATCTACCCCCGTCAGCTCATGCTCACCAAGATGTTGGCCGACAACGGCGTGCGCATGATGACGGGAACGGACGGCGGCTGGCTTTCCCAGCCAGGCTTGACCTTGAAGGAGGAGTTCGCAGAGCTCGGGAAAGCCGGGTTCTCGCCGTTGAAGATCCTTCAGATGACGACGGTCGACGTCGCGGACTATCTCGGGCGCACGACGACGATGGGCACGGTCGAGCCGGGTCGCCGCGCCGACTTGGTGCTGCTCGACGCCAACCCCCTCGAGGCTGTCGCGAACCTGCACGCCATCGTGGGCGTGGTGCGGGACGGTGTCCACCATTCCAGGCAGGATCTCGACGCTCTGCGCGCGCGGGTCGCCGCCACGCGCGGGTATCTTCGTTGACGATCGCCGTACCGGAACCCGGGTCTAATACCAGCGAGTGCTGAGTGAGACTCACGGGCTTTCGCGTTGGCGGCGGATCTGATTCGATGGGGCGAACCGGAGGGTTTGCCATGTCCACCGCCGTACCGCTTCGCCCCGACTTCAGCGCCGACGATTTACGCCGCCTGGCGAGGGCCAGCCGCGATGCCGGCCAGAGCCGGCGACTGCTGGCACTGGCCACGATCTATGACGGCGGCTGCCGCACGGAGGCGGCGCGGGTTGGCGCGGTGGGCGTGCAGAGTGTGCGCGACTGGGTGCTGGCCTTCAACGCCGATGGGCCGGCGGGGCTGGTCGATGGCAAGGCGCCGGGTCAGCCGCCCAAGCTCAGCGACGCGCAGCGCCAAGCGCTCGCCGAAGTCGTCGAGCGCGGCCCCGATCCGGAGCGTGATGGCTTGGTGCGCTGGCGGCGCAAGGACTTGGCGGCTTGGCTTTACGCGCGCTTTCGCATCAGCCTGGACGAGACCACGGTGGGACGCGAGTTGAAGAAGCCCGGCTTCCGCAAGATGTCGGCGCGGCCACGGCATTACGCTCAGGACCCGGCGGCGCTGGACGCGTTCAAAAAAGAACCTATCCGTCGCGGTGGACGCGGTCCGCGCCACGCTCAAGCCCGGCACCGCCATCGAGCTGTGGTGGCAGATGCTATGAGCCAGGCGCTGTCGCAGCTGTAGGCTGCCCGTGTCCGTCATAAGATCAGGGAGCTGCCCTCATGCCGTCGTCCGACACGACCATTCACGTCGCCATCGAACTGAGCACCTCGGTGTGGCTCGTCGCCGTGCGGCTTCCTGGAGCCGACAAGTGCCGAATGCATCGGATCCCCGGTGGCGACACGACGGCGCTGTTGCGGGTGCTGGAAAGTTTTCGCGAGCGGGGCATTGTCGAGATGGCCTGCTGCTTCGAAGCCGGCCGCGATGGCTTCTGGCTGCATCGGCTGCTGACCGCGAGTCGTATCCAAACCTGGGTGGTCGAGCCAACGAGCATTCTGGTGAACCGCCGCGCGCGCCGGGCCAAGACCGACCGGCTCGATGCCATCGGTCTGCTGAGGGTTCTGGCGGCGTACCTCGACGGAGATCGTCAGGTGTGCAGCATGGTGCGGGTCCCCACACCCGAGGAGGAAGATGCCAAGCGCCCGAGCCGCGAGAGGGAGCACTTGGTTCAGGAGCGGACCAGGTTCGAGAACCGTATCTTGGCGCTTCTCGCGACGCAGGGCATCCGCGATCGACCGTCGCTTCGGACTTGGGACCGTGATCTTGCGATCCTGCAGACCGGTGATGGCCGCCCTTTACCCGTTCATCTTCGGGCCGAACTTGACCGACTTCGACGTCGCCTTGTCCTGACGATGGAGCTGATCCGGGATCTCGATGCAGGGCGTGCGGAGAGCCTCGCGGCGGCGCCCGACGACGCCGCGAACCAGAAGATTGGGGCCTTGCGCCGCATCCGTGGGATCGGTGAGAACTTCGCGGCCGTGTTGGTGCGCGAGGTGTTCTACCGGTCGTTCGGCAACCGAAAGCAGCTCGCCAGCTATGTCGGCCTGACCCCAATGCCCTACCAAAGCGGAGGGATGGATCGGGATCGGCGCATCAGTCGCGCCGGTAACCCGCGGGCTCGAACGACGCTGGTCCAGCTCGCTTGGCTCTGGCTGCGCTACCAGCCCGGTAGTGCGCTCGCGACGTGGTTCCGCGAGCGCGTCGGTCCATGGCCGGACGAACCCGGCGCATCGCGATCGTGGCCTTGGCCAGAAAGCTCCTCATCGCGCTATGGCGCTATGCTGAAGCCGGTGAACTGCCCGAAGGCGTCACGGTCAGCGTGGCATAAAGATCGCTGCCGAACTCCATCGGCAGCGTTGCGGGAAGCGCGACCGTCTTCGTCAATGGTTCACTCCAACTGCCGCGTGGCAGGTTGGTCGCGTCTTACCGGGGCTCCGCCTCATGCATGAGGCATTCTGGTGTGGGTCCTGCAGCGGACCCGACCGCATGTAAGGTTATGCAGCAGGTCCTGCGCAGATCGCCAGCCTCGGCCCATCTTCTCGAAACAGACGGAAGTGAACATGCCGAAACACGTTGACAGGCCAACACTCATGTAAGGATGAGGCGCGCATCGGCCAGAAGAACACCCTGACCCGGCTGTGGGCGCGTCGCGGCACCCGCCCGCGCCTGCCGCACGACCAGCGCACCGCCTTTGCCTACATCTTCGGGGCGATCTGCCCCGCCAAGGGCAAGGGGGCCGGCCTCGTCCTGCCCCGCTGCAAAACGGAAGCGATGAACGCTCATCTCCAGGAAATCAGCCTCAACGTCGCTCGCCGCGCCCATGCCGTGCTGATGCTGGATGGTGCCGGCTGGCACACCGCTGGCGACCTCGTCGTCCCCGACAACATCACGCTGCTGCCACTGCCGCCCCGTGCCCCCGAACTCAACCCTCCTGAGCTTGTCGAAGGAGGAGAACGTGTGGCAGTTCCTGCGCGACAACTGGATCGGCAACCGCGTGTTCACCTCCTACGACGACATCGTGGATCGCTGCTGCGAGGCCTGGAACAGGCTCACCGATCAGCCCTGGAAGATCATGTCCATCGGCCTGCGCCACTGGGCGCATCGGTCATGATCAACGCACCTTGGTACTAGCCAGGCGCATCGCCTCGCCGTGATGGAAGCGCTAATTTCGCGGCGGCGGCGCCTTGTTCACGACCCGGGCGGAGGGGTCGGACAATTGCGTGTAGCGCATGCTCACCATGACCCGCCAGAAGGAGCGCCAGACCTTCAGCGCCTTGTGCGCCGGATCGAGGCCGCTGGCACTCTCGATCTTGCCACGCCAGACCGGGATGTCTTGGAAGCTGACGATGTCGGGATGCGCATGGGCAAAGACCGGCTCGATGCGCTTGGTCCAGGCCTCCCACCAGATCTTGTTGCGGGTGCTTGGCGCCAGCCGCTTCCACTCGTCAAAGCGCACCCACTCCTGCCACGCCGCCCCGATCGAGCCTCGCGGGTACGAACGAGCCGCGCTGACCTGCTCCTTCGTACGCTTGGCGCCGGCCGATGGATCGTCCGCTCCGGCGGGGCCGTCGCCGACGGCGATCCATCGTTTGTGAAGCTCTTGCGCGCGGCGGCGCGCCTCCTCGCCTTCCGGCCCGAGCGGCATTGGTCGGACGCCGAGCAGGCACATGCGGCCGCGAGGCTGGAAGTAACGGTGGCCACCGCGCACGATGGTGTAGGGGATCTTCACGACCCTAGCGCCCCGACCTTTTTGGCCACCATCCCACCCCGCCAGCTTCGAGTTCAGGCTTACCCGAGCGTGGTCGGGCGCGGCCGCGACCGTCCAGTCCGACCACTGGTCCATTCAGGCTTCGACAGCCTTCATGTCGAAGTTGCCGGTGTCCGGGTCGGGCGCGGGGAAGCCGCGGGCGAGGAGCCGTTTGAGGATCGCCTCGAAGGCGGCGAGGGTCAAGCCCAGGCGCCGCGCCGCCTTGACGGGCGGCACGTCCCTCGGATCGATCCTGTAACGGAGTTGCCGGTCCGCGAGCGCCATAGCGCGCCGTCGTTCAGGCGCGGAGGGCCGGCAAGCTCGACGAGCTTGCCGGACAGCTGGCGACGGGCTCTGGCGTGAAGGCGAACGCGCGAGGGTGCATTGAGGGTCTCCATGGTAGTTGGAAACACGCTCAAGACCCGGTCGCGGAACCGGACGCCGGCCGCCTCAAGTAGGGCCCGCTGACTGCGCACTAATCGGGGTCCGATCGAGAACAAGGGCCGACCGTGGCTATGGCGAGGCGATCCAGAGGGCGCTGCCCGATGCCGTTCAGGTCGCCGACAGGTGGCACCTCATGGAAAACGCCAGCACCGCCTTCGACGCCGTGCGCAAGTCCTTCCGGGCGATCCGCGCCGCGATCGGTGCGACGGTGATCGACCTCAAGCTGCTTACCTGCGCGGGGGCTGCAGTACGAAGGCTATTCTGCCGCGAGGACACCAACGCCGGCATCCTGGCGCTCGCGAAAGACGGCGTATCGATCAAGCAGATCGTCAAGCGTACTGGCCACAACCGCAAGCTGGTGCGTCAGGTGATCCGCGGCGAACGCACAGACATGTTCCGCACCCGGCGGTCGTCGCTGGACGCGCACCTGCCTTGGCTCGATGAGCAGTGGGTCGCCGGCTGTCGCAACGGCGCTGCGCTATGGCGCGGGCTGAAGGTACGCGGGTTCCGCGGCTCCCTGCGGGTCGTCGGCGAGTGGACCACCTGCCGGCGCAGAACCGAGATGGCCTTCGACCAGCAGCTCTAGCGCATACCCTCGGCCAGGACCATCGCTCGGCTGATGACCACCGCGCGCGATCACCTGAGCAAGCCCGACGCGGTGATGATCGCGGCCATCGAGGAGACCGTGCCGACCCTGGTCGAGGCTCGCACCCTGATGGAGCGCTTCCATGTCATGGTGCGCCAGAAGATCAACGGACTCGACAACGGGATCACCGAGGCCGCCACCAGCTCTCTGGTCTCTTTCGCCGCCGGCATCGGCAGGGACAAGGCGGCGGTTACGGCGGCCATCGCCAGCCCCTGGTCCAATGGCCAGACCGAGGGGCAGAACACCAAGCTGAAGCTGGTCGAGCGTCAGATGTACGGCAGGGCCAAAATCGATCTGCTCGAAGGACGTGTTCTCGGAGCGGCCTGACCCGTTCACAGCGTCATCGAGATCGCGTTTGAGCCAGTTTTGGACGCTGTGGACGAAGCCGCCTGCGCCGAGGGCGTCTCTCATCGGTTGGGTCAAGCCGCCGAAATAGCTGTCTCGCTCGAACCGCTCGAGCACCGACCCGGCGTGCTCGACGATACACTACGCCATGATCTCCCTGCAAGCGGATCGCACCTCCTGCCGGTCTCGACAGATCGGCTGAGACATGGCAGGTGCCACTCGTGTTTCCAGGGGCGACCATGAAGATACTTCCCGTGATCATGTGTGGCGGCTCGGGCACGCGGGTTTGGCC
>CAXSDP010000063.1:0-23521 GCA_964235705.1 uncultured Beijerinckiaceae bacterium
GCGAAGGCCAGGATGATCGAGGCGAAGCGGGCGGGAAGAGGTGGCATGGCGGTGTCTCTTGGCGGGGACGCCACCAGCCTAACCGCCACGCTCGCTTCGTCACCTCACCCTACCTCGCAGCCTGCCAAATTGGCCAAAGTCGAGCTAAGACGGCGAGAAAACCAATATGGTACACTGGATGCGTACAAGGTGTCGGTATCGACACAAGATCTTGTTGACCGGCCCCTGACGACATGAAATGTCCGCGTGGCCTAAGGGAGCTTCGCGCGGTGAAAAAAGCTTATTCTGCGATCGACCGTTGCCGTGTCGGCGACTCGCCAAACTTGATTCCCGTCCTCCAACTTGGCATGCAGGCGCTGACCGGAGTGTTTCCAGCGACCGCCGAGACCGCCGTCACGACCGGTCCGCTCGATCTCGTCTGGTGCCCGGATTCCGGCCTACTCCAGCTCGGGCACAGCTACAGCCTGGACGAGATGTATGGAGACAACTACGGCTATCGCTCCGGGCTCAACCAGAGCATGGTTCACCATCTCCAGACCAAGATCCACGAGCTCGAGCGCATGGTCAGTCTCGCACCAGGGGACGCCGTGCTGGATATCGGCAGCAACGACGCCACTTCGCTCAAGGCCTATGAGACCGCCGGCATCGCGCGCACCGGCATCGATCCTTCGGGCGCCAAGTTCAAGGACTTTTATACCGACGGCGTGCTGCTTGTGCCGGACTTCTTCTCGGCTGAGGCCTACCGCAAGACCGGTCGGCCCGGTCCAAAGGTCGTGACCTCCATCGCGATGTTCTACGATCTCGAGAGTCCGATTGCCTTCGCCCGCGAGATCGAGAGCATCCTGTCGCCTGGCGGCATCTGGCACTTCGAGCAGAGCTATATGCCATCAATGCTGCGAACTAACTCCTACGACACGGTGTGCCACGAGCACCTGGAGTATTATTCGCTCGGTGTGATAAAGCGAATTCTCGATGCCGCCGGCATGCGCGCGGTCGACGTTAAGATGAATGGCATCAACGGCGGCAGCTTCGCCGTCTCCGCCGTTCGGCGCGATGACCCGCGTCGCGGCGGCGAGAGCGTCGTCGAATGGATGCTCCAGCAAGAGGAGCGCATGGGACTCGCAACGCCGCGCCCCTATCGACTGTTCGAGGAGCGCGTCTTCCAGCACCGCCTCGACCTAATCCGCCTTCTCGAGGCGCTGAAAGCCGATGGCAAGACCGTCATCGGGTATGGGGCTTCGACCAAGGGCAACGTCGTGCTACAGTTCTGCGGGATCGGCCCTTCGCTGCTGCCCTGCATCGCTGAGGTCAATCCCGACAAGTTCGGCCACGTGACGCCCGGCACCCATATCCCGATCGTCTCGGAGACCGAGGCGCGCGCTATGCGGCCCGACTACATGCTGGTTCTGCCCTGGCATTTCCGCGACAACATCATGCGGCGCGAGGAAGCCTACCTGCAGGCTGGCGGCCGATTGATCTTCCCCTTCCCGGAAATTGAAATCGTGTGATGGGCGTGGTTCGGGCGCGTAGCTGCGAGCAGCGTCGAGGACAAATACGGAGGTCATAAGATTGCTGAAGTTCGTAGATGTCGGCGGTTCCGAGGGGCTCCACGAGCGGTGGTGGCCTCACCTCGACAATCTTGACGCCTATCTCTTCGAGCCAAACCCGGAAGAGGCCGAGAAGATCAGGCAGAAATACGCGGCAACCCCAAACATCCGAGCCATCGAGAAGGCGCTTTGGAACGCCGACACTCAGAAAACCTTGCATCTGGCGGCGAATTTCGGTTGCACCTCTATCCGAAAACCCGACATGCCGTTTCTAACCGAGTATTCTCTGCACCCCTACTTCGAATTGGTCGGCAGCATGAAAATCGACTGCCGGCGCTATGATCACCTTTACGCCGAAGGGCTCGTGCCGTCCCCGGATGCCGTTAAGATCGACGTGCAAGGGTGCGAGTACGAGGTTTTGGAGGGTTTTGGCGACCTGCTCGACGATTGTCTCTGCATCGAACTCGAGTCGCACTTCTATCCGATTTATCGAAATCAGAAGCTAATCGGCGATCTTGTCTCCTATCTGGAAGCCTACGACTTCGTCTTGAGGAGAATTGGCTCCACGCCGCACTTCCAGGGCGACGCCATCGAGGTGGATGCGATCTTCACGCCTTCGCGCGAGCGTCTCAAGCGGTTGACGAACGAGCAGAACGGCAAGCTCGAGTTTTTGAAGGGCATTTATGGCGCTTAATAGACAGTTGTTAATGCATGGAATTCTTTGACAGAGTGAAGGCGGACGTAGAGGCCTGTACCAAGGATTGTTGGAGGAAATCATGAATCCGGTGTCAGCTCGCATCTTCCGCTGCCTTCAACACCTGAAGTGCTTCGACGTTGACATCCCGAAAGTGCGTATCGGCCAGCGCGGGGACGGCGGCTACATCATGGCGGATCACCGATTGCACGCCGACTGTGTGGCCTTCGGTGTCGGCGGCGACGTCAGTTTCGAAAGGGACATCGCGGAGCGTGGCGGTCGCGTCTTTCTGCACGACCACACCGTGCCCGACCTTCCGGACCATCACGAGCGTTTCACGTTCAACAAGCTTGGCATCTGCGGGGCGACATCAGAGATCCCCAGCCTTGCCCCACTTTCGCACCATCTCGCGCAACTCGACGGCCAAAGCGGATTGACGCTTAAGATTGACGTGGAAGGATATGAGTGGGAGGTGTTCGCCTCGCAGCGACAAGACACGCTCGAACGCTTCGACCAGATCGTCGTCGAGGTGCATTGGTTGGAGAGACTGATCGATCCCACCTTCGAGGCCAAGGTGACGGCTTCTCTGGCGAACCTGAACAGGCAGTTCACCCTGTTCCACGTGCACGCAAACAATTGCGCCGACCTGCATCTCGTAGAGGGTTTCACTGTCGCCAGCGTGTTGGAACTGTCCTATGTAAGGAGTTCTTTAGTTCGTCGAGGGCCATCCACCCAAGTCTATCCCACCGGACTCGACTACCGCAATCATCCGGAAAGACCCGATCTGCCGCTATTTTTCTTCCCCTTTTTGCCGACGCAAGTGCAAGACCATCACTTCAACGTCGTCGTCGACAGGATCGACGCAGTGGGCTAGCGCGCCTGATGGCCCAGTAGTTGCTACGCTAGACAGCGACAACTTCGGACAAGAAGTTGGCCCACTGCTGGGCAATTGACGGCGAGGCGAAAAGCTCGACTGCTTTGGCGCGCCCTGCTTCGCCAAGAGCAGACGCGACTTGCCGGTCCGCGAGAATGTCCCTGGCGGCATCGACGACCTCTTCGACAGTCTGACACACGCGACCGGTGACCCCGTCTTCGACCAGCGTATCGATTTCGAAATATCCTAGACGGTCGGTTGGAGCATAGATGATCATCGGCGCACCAGTCATCCATGCCTCGATAAAGTTCAGCGTGTAGGGAATGTTGAAGCCGAAGCCGTATAGGTAGGCACCGCACGTGCGATAAAGCTCGGCCTGCTCTTCGAAGCTTTTGAACCCTATCCAATTCGAGAAAGCTTCGTTCGAGGAGCCTCCGAGCATGCACGGTATGGCCGATGAGATCTGGCGATAATCGTCAGCCTCCGTTGGATAGCGATGCGCCAAGCCGTTGACGAAGGAGAGGACGCGCGGCTCACTCCCCTTCCATCCGGCGTAGAAGTCGGGGTCCTTTGCAAAGCGGATGATACGATCGCAGCCGATAGTATTCGCGGCCCTCAACTCGGCTTGCGAGTAGCGGGCGATCTTCAATCCGCGTTCGCGAAAATAGGCGAGATATCGCTCGTGGTTCTCTATATCCTGGCCAATCGTGCGCCAGATAACCGGTCGCCCGGCAAACTTTTTCCAATTCTGCTGAATGATATGGAATTGATGCATGACGATGACAACGTCGAATTGATCGGCAAAGCCTTCAGGAATGAAGTGATCGGAGTCGGCGGGCGCCGTATATTGTCCACCTCGACGATCGTAATCAGCATAGAAACCAAGCTCGATATCATTCATGGTTATCGCGGGCCGGTAGGAAGTGAACTGTACCCCCTTCTGCATCGTTCCAAGACTGCAAACGTTGTGTCCCTGAGACTTAAAGATTGATACTTCATCGAATTCGAGCACGCCATGAGTACTATAGTAGAGAATGTTCATTGTTGTGATCCCAAATTGCTCGGCAGTGGCGGGGCGGCGGTCGAGGACTTGGCTCCGTGACCAGTTTCTGAGGTTAGTTCAAGATTTCATGAGGGCAGCGGAGTGCGCACCCGAGTTTTAGATCGTTCGGTGTTGCGGCGAAAGAAATTTGAAAAGTTACCGCAGACTGATAAGATGGTGCAAGTCGCGATCGCCGAGAAGGGTTTGAAGTCATGTATTTGGATCAGCTTCTTGTTAGGAAAAATCCTTACGAAGACTTCGATCCATCCCAGTTCGACGTTGGGTTGCGCTGGGGTTTTGGATCGGCAGATGATACTCTGACGCATGTCATCGAGCGGCTACGACCTGAGTTGATCATCGAGGTTGGGTCATGGGAGGGCGGTTCGGCCATCTACATGGCACGAGAAATCAAAAGGCTTGGCCTGCCGACCAAAATCATTTGCGTCGATACATGGTTAGGTGCTCCCGAACACGTTCTGCAGGAAGGATTTCGCGGGACCTTGGGGGAACGATTCGGTTATCCCACCCTATACCATCGGTTCATCGGAAACGTGTTGGCAGCCGGTGCTGAAAGTATCATTTCTCCTCTTCCCAATACAAGCGATAACGCTGCGCAAATTTTGCGTCACCTTGGCGTCAAGGCTCAAATGGTGTTCGTCGACGCAGCCCATGAATACCTCCCTGTCAGCCGAGATCTAGAGGCTTACTGGGACCTCTTGACCGAGGACGGCGCCCTTGTAGGCGACGACTACATTGGTTGGCCGGAGGTTACGCAAGCGGCAGACGATTTCGCGCGAAAGCACTCTATCCCACTTTATGGTAGATTTGGCAAGTACGTCATGCAAAAGGGTGCGCGGCTAACGCTTCCCTTTGGCGAACTGAAAGAGATCGCTCTCTGAACGATCAGGAATCCCGATCCTATGAAGTCATCGATCTTAGATGGCGATATCGCGGTACCCCAAAAACCTGCGATCTTCGTCACAAAAGTCCGCCTTGCCCTCGATCAGTTTGGTCAACCGCAGGTGCAGGAGCAAGGCCAAGTTCAGCAATTGGCAGACATCGCCGATCACGCCCGTATTGACGTCGCTTTTGTCGATCGCATCATGATATATCACTACTTCCATTTCAGTGAGCTGCTGCTGACAGCCGCCGCCATCTTGTTCTCCGCGCAACCGGACATCTGTATTGGGTCGGTCTTCGTCGGCACGCAGAACTGGTGCAATGCCAAGCAGAACAACGTGCAACGTAAGCTCATCGAGGCGGTGCTGCGGCCTGAGCAGATCGTCGAATCGTTCGCGTCCCCCGAGGATGCGGTGAGTCAAGCGCTGCTGCTCGTCGATCGATATCATCCGATCAAATGCCGGATGAACAAGTTCCTGGAGCCCTCAATGCACCTCCTGCCCTCTGTGTACGGGGAGGTCCGCCATCGAGTTTGGGAGTGCGTCGGGTCGCCGGCCGGTTCGGCTAGGCGCGCGCTCTACGTGCGACGCACGGGTGTTCGAAGCCTGGCTCCGGACGTCGAAGCACGTCTCCTGGATCTTTTTGCGCCGCTGGGCATCCAGCCTATCGACTTCGCGGCCCTGTCATTCGAGGATCAGGTCCGCACGGCGTACGATGCCGACCTGATGATAGGTGTCCATGGCAACGGCCTGACGAACGCGCTTTGGATGCAGCCCGGCACCGATCTCGTCGAGCTGTTCCCGGCTGGCTTCCACACCTACGACTATCAGTTTTTTGCCGAGATCGCTGGGGTCGCTTACCGCGGGTTCGAGGCGCGGGAGGAAGGAGCCTACGTCTTTACCAGCGGCGCGCGCGTCGGCCCAAACTACGGCTCAGAGGACGTGACGTTGCACGAGCTGCCCTGGTTCGAGCTACGCAACCTGCGCGACGAGCTCCTTGCGAAATGCGGGCCGGAACTCGACGTGTAGTCCAACAACCCGTTAGGTGTAATAAAGAGATGAAAGAGTGCACGCGGTCTTCCACATTTCGCGCAAGAATGCGAACAGGGCTGGCTAATGGTGCCCTGCGCCACTCCCTTGATATACGTAAACGTTTCTTAGCTAGACCGTTTAATGCTGAACACGAACTAGCTCAATTCATCCCACTATTAGTACTTTATGCTGTTATGCAAGATAGCCGCAATATTGAAAGAATTCTAAGTGATCTTTTTTCGGATCAAAGGTTCTCGATACGCTTCGACGAGACAATAGGGCTTCCTCCTACGGTGTGTATCTGGAACTTAAATGCCGATGGCATTGCAGAATTTACGTTTGGCGCAATGGATTTCCGAAAAATTACAGCCGATAGTCTCACCCGGTGGCTGGATATTGTACCACTAATGGATCATGTGAGCCGAAGAGGACCTTTCCGTGGCTCTGTCGCGTTGAATCTCTGCGACCTTGGTGTTTGGCCGGGCTTGGCGTTCTGCGATTATCGTCATCTGTTCACTCTGATACCGGATTGCACTTTCGTCAGCACAAAGGGCTATCTCGAATACAAACAATATTTCTTACAGCGAGCAGCATCATGGTCGGAACGAAGCAACGCCGTCTTTTGGCGGGGAGCATCGACTGGAGCGCCGGTTGATGACATTGCGGATCTTCCGAGAATGAAACTCTGCATGCTCGCAGTGCAACATCCTAAAAGGTTTCTCGACTTTGGGATTTCTGGGATCGTTCAGATGAATGCTCAGCAGGCTGAGTTTGTGAAGCTTAGTGGCTTATGCAAACCCTTCGAGCCATGGCAGAGTCTCGCACTATACAAGTATCACGTTGACATCGACGGTAATACTAATAGTTGGCCTGGGCTTCTCTCGAAGCTTCACTCGGGTGGCCTAGTATTTAAGGTCTCATCGCCGGAAGGCTATCGTCAATGGTATTACCATCGCCTTCAGCCGTGGGTTCATTTTGTCCCGGTGGCATCGGACCTTAGCAATCTTCTGCCACTGATTGAATACATGCGCGCCAACGATGACTTTGCGGCGCGAATTGCCGAGCAGGGCCAGCGATTTGCGAGAAGTTTGACTTTAGAGTCGGAGATGGAAATCGCCAGCGAAGCTATGCTCGCCCATGTTGTTTCTCATGGAGATATAGGTGTCGGCTAGAGTCTTTGATAACGAGCCTAGCAGGCTCGTTTGAGTCCGTGCGCGAACGTGTCTTCTGGCATTTGTCGGCCTCATGGCCGCCGCCGGGTTTCGAATTTGCTATGTACATCAAACAGGGGCCGCTTCAGTGCTCAGCATCTCGATGGTGCGCGCAAGCTTCTTCAGCAGTCGTTCTGCGGCATGTGCAGGCAGGTCGGCGCTAGGCGGTGGCCCGAGGTCTAGTACCATGCCGCGACGCCGCAGCATCGCCTCAAGAAAGAGCATGAGATTGACGCACGCGACGTTCAGAGGCCTGAAGCCCTGTTGCCCGCGAACATTGCGTCCCTCGGGCGATCCGGCAAGCCCTCTGGCGAAGCCTTCGAGATCCATGGTCTCGCGCAACGCGCTCGCGAACGAGACGACGGCGCTGTCCTCCGGGGGACGGTGCAGCACCGCCTCGAAGGTCGCGCGCACGAAACCTTCCATATCGAAAGTGGGACCGGAAAGCCTTTTTCGATATGCGACCGCCTCATCCGTGTCATGGAGCATCGCGAGGGCCTCGGAGAAAGACAGGCCTTCGTCCATACTGGCGACATGGACGGCGAGACCATCCTCGTCAACCTCGCGGCCTAGCACCACGCGATAGGCCTGTGCGACAAAGCGTGAGTATTCTTCGTGTGCCGCGAGATCGCGGGCCCTGAGCGCTTCCCGCGCCGCGACGACGGCTCCGCGCTCCTCGGATCGCAAAAGGGATGACAGGAAGTCCTGCAGCGAAAGGCCAGCGTCGAGATGATTTGATTGCTCCTCGACTTCCTCCGGACTTGGAATGCGGTCGAAGGTCGCGGCATAGGCGTCGCGAACGAAGACGGCGTGAGACGAGGCCGGTCCCGCAACCTCGGCGACACCTGCCCCTTGATCGCTGTGTTCACTCATAGCACCATCCAATTCCCGATTGCGGTGGCAAAGTCTTTCCATGTCTGAAGGCGCAGCGACGCGGCACCTTGCCATAGACCCTCCGCAACCCGATCGTCGAGCAGACGCTCGAGCGCTTCACGCGTCGTCTCCACCGTCACCGCGTCGAGCCGGATCTGACCTTCCTCCGAAAGACCAATCAAGGCCGGAAGCCCAGCCCAGGCGACCAGCGGGATACCGACAGCGAGGCTCTCGACAGCTGGCAGGCCGAAGCCTTCGGACGTGCCGATGAAGACCGTCGCGCGCGCGCGCCCGAGGACCTCGCGCACAACGTCGTCCGTGGCATCCTCAATGGTGCGGACGCCGGGCAGATCGTTTAAGAAGAGCGACACGAAGTCGGAGGCTTGCCAGGCTTCAGGCTTGCGGCCGATGAAGACGAGCTCGAACGCGGCCTGCAGGCGGGGGCTCGAGCGATAGGCCTCGAAGATGATGTGCTGGTTCTTCTTGCCATCGAAAGAGCCGATACAGACGATGGTGCGACGCTGCGGCGCCCAGATTTGGTGGATGGTGCCGAGACTGTCGGAGCCGAGGCGGGTCACCATGTCCGCGGGATGCCTGCGGTCAGCACGCGCGATGCGCGTCTCGTACTCTCGCGCGAGACGTTCGGTCGAAAAAGATCGCGCTGCTGCAGCCCGCACGAGGTAGAGATACGGTAGAAAGAAATTGGAGCCCGTCGCCGTGATCTTGAAGGCATCGGGGTCGAAGTAGGCAGAGAAGTCATGGACGATGACGGCGGGGGAGATGCCACGAGCGTTGTTTAGCCGGCGGTAGAACTCCATCCGGCTTGGCTCGTAGAAGATCTCCGGAATGAGGATCTTGCCCTCGTCGGCCGCTACGACCCGGCGACGGTTGGGGGAATCGGCCTCAGCGATGCGAACCTTCAGTTCTTTCTCGTCGATGCCGGTCGAAGCAGCGCCTTCGCAAGCAAGCCTGATGGCACGGTCGGGAAGTTCGTAGAGCATATCGGCCTCCGGTGCATAGGCGCAGAAGCGAACGCATGGAGTGGCGGGCCAGTTGGCGATCAGTTCGCGGACGACCCGCTGGATGCCGGTGCGTACCGGATTACTCACAAATTCGGAAATCTCTAGCAACACGCTCACGATGTGGCGCCGCCCGTCTCGCCGCCAAGATGAGCGATGAGGCGTTCGGCGTAGGTCTCAAAGGAATGATCCTTCGCGAATGCCTGGCCGGCCTCAATCGGTCTCCGACGATCATCGCCGCTTGCGATGATGTCGAGCAGCGCCTCGGCGACAAGCAGCGGCGAGAGGCTATCCGGTACGCGACGGACGAATGGCGGTGCATCCATCGCTGTTGCGAGGTGGACGTTGGCCACGCAGGGCATGGCGGCCGCGATGCAATCGTTGAGGGCGCCGCTGAGTCCGCCCATGAAATAGGTGCGCAGCTGTATCGCCGCATTAGCCGCGAAGAGCAGCGACCTATAGGTGTCTACATCCACGACCGTGGCGGCGAATCGGATGTGATTGTCCATGTCGAGGTGAGCAACAAGGTGGCGCAGGCGCGTAGCTAGCTCTTCAGTGACAAAATCGCCGCAGAAGATGAATTTGGCGGGCACACCCCAGTCGCGCAAGAGCTTTATAGCCCAGATCAACTCGTCTGGGGCCTTGTCGGGCGCCACAAAGCCAAACGTGGCAACGAGGAAACTGTCGGGCGTGATCTCGAAGTGATCGCGCACCTTGCGCTTGCTCTCTGCCGAGGCATAGCGTTGGTCGAGGTGATTGTACTGAGCGAAAGGCAGGACAAACGGTGTTTTGCCGTACTGTGCGTCGATCAGTTTCGCCGTCGTCGGAGAGTGGACGAAGACGCTGTCCGACGCCTTGACGATCTCGGACAGAAAAAGAATTGGTAGCCGTTCCTGGTGCAGCATCCAGTCGACGACAATGTCGGGGCGCAGGTCGCCGGCGTATTCGCCGCGGGCCACCGCCATCGCGCGGTCCATGCCGAGCAGCTGAACGTAGAAATTGATCATGCGCGCGTCGTGCACGACTGAGGAGCCGCCGTGTCGCAGCAGGAATTCAAATTCTACTAGATGATAATGGGAATTACCAATAACGGTCACGACCTCATCGAGCCGATCCAGGTCGCCTTCAGCCTCAATAGAAGGTAAGAGTTCGGCTGCACCTAAGGGGCGAGCAGCGCCTTGCGTATTGGTATAGACGCGCACATCGGCCAGCGAGCTGAGGGCTTCCACCATCCCGACTGAGAAGTCCGCGACGCCAGACGCAGCAGGCGGCAAAGGTGTAAGAACGCCGAGCGATAGGCGTGCTCCCCGCTTAACGGCAGGGGCTAGCGGCCGCGCCAAATTCTCGAGTAATACCGACGCGGCACGATCGGCGACTTCCTCGACACGAAAACGTTTCCAAGTTTCAGCCTGGTTGCGTGTGATATGGTCCCAGAAATTGTTCTTAGGCGCTTCGAGGTCCGCAAAAATAGCTTCCAGACGCTGCGGATCGTAAGAGGCAAAACGGGCATCGGCGTCGCCGATGAGCTCGCGGTGGGCGGGGATATCGGACGCGAGAGCAGGCGTCCCTGCGGCGCTTGCCTCAACTATTGGCACCGAGAAACCCTCGGCATGCGACGGGACGATCACGGCGATCGCATACCTGTACTCCTGCCGTAAAGCCTCGTCATCCAGGTGATCAAGGAACGTCAGCCTGGAGGGACTTCCGCCCTCGTGCGCATAAAGCGATCGGAGATCCTGCCGCATTTTCGGCGGGTAGGAGCCGAGAATATGCAGTGACGTCTTCGTTTCATCTCGTTTAGCCCTCCGGGCATGGGCAGTCACGACGCATTCGGGGTTCTTGCGCGGATCGCCGCCGCCAGCGAGGAGATAGTAGCTGCGCTCATCCCGCGGGACAGGGGTCTCTCCCCTAACAGGCTCAAGGCTCTGACGGACTGCTACGCCGCTGATGCTGATTTTCTCTGGCTTGATACCCGCCCATCTGGTCGCCTCATCGCCGCTCGCAGCCGAAATCGAGATCAAGCGGTCAAAATAGCGGAGAAAGGCAAGATTGACACTGAAATTCCCTCGGGCTTCAATCTCGTGAAGATAACGCTGGGGATATTGCAGCTGTATAAGGTCATAAAATAAGGTTACTTTGAATAGTGACACATTACGCATCAGCCCGGCTGACCAAAGAGGGTCGTGTGTCATCGGAGATAGGACGAGAAAGATACCGCTATCCGCCATCCTGAAATAAGGCGTCGTACGTACCTCGTCAAAAAGTTCTCTGTGCTCAGCGCATAGGCTCGGCAGTTCGGGTGTCGTCAACCCAATGATCCGCGGTCGCCCGTTCGGCCAGCGTCGCATTCGCAGCGCGCCGAGCAAGGAGGCCGAATGTTGACCTACGCCGCGAAAACGGTAGTTCAGATCCTGAAGCGCGCGAGCGTCGACGATGAGCTTTCGAAAGGTTATCAAAATGATCTCGACATCCGATGGTCAGGGGAGCGCTGCGTGCCGCAATGGGAACGCTTTCAAGGTTGCAAGGTGCCCGCAGCATGCTCTAGCCTCGGCATGTTTCTAAAGCAAGATAGAAAACACCTTTGGTGAGAGGTGTTGTCTGATAATATGAGGTGACTTGTGTCCGACATTAAAGCACTTTTTCGTAGTGGCGAGGCAAATAGGGCATTGGCATCTAAAAGGCGTTTGCGCGACATTAGCAGTCTGGATCCTGGTAATGATACAACTGTTTAGCACCTTTTTCTGCTTTTCTTCGTGGCGCAAGATACGCCTCGGCTGGCTCAGCTTTAATCGACCATCTCTCCTGCAGGTGCATGGCGAATTAACTTCGACGATACGGGTGCGCATTTTCTTGTCTGCCATTGGACTTCATCTTCGAAAGCAATGGTATCCATTTTTGGCAGCTATGTGTTTGCTAGCGTTTGCGATGGTGCAATCCGACGGTGGCGGGGTATGTTTGCATTCTTCGAGCGGGTCGCCTTGGCTGGCGGGTTTGTCGGCTTGGTGCACTTAAATCCCATCGATCTAGAGCTTTTCTGATTTACACGAACTCATAGCCTGAGTTGGTGATGTAGTTTCGGCATTCGGCGGGGGTGAAGGCGTCGAGAAGGGTGCCGATGGCGCCCCATAGGGCATCCCTGGTGCGGGCTTGTGCCTTGCGCAGCAGCACCTTCAGCTTGGCGAAGACCTGCTCGATGGGGTTCAGGTCGGGTGAGTAGGGCGGCAGATACATCACGGTCGCGCCGACAGCCCGGATGGCTTGAGCCAAACCGGCGATCTTGTGCGCGGCGAGGTTGTCCATGACCACGACGTCGCCGGGCCGCAGGGCGGGCGCCAGCATCTGCTCGACATAAGCCCTGAACACGTTGCCGGTCATCGGGCCATCGAGAACGAAGGGCGCGATGATCCCGCTTGTCCTTACGCCCGCCAGGAAGGTCGTGGTGCGCCAGTGCCCGTGCGGCGCGGCATCGACCAAGCGCTCGCCACGCGGGCCCCAGCCGCGCAACCGGGTCATGTTGGTGGCCGCTGCGGTCTCGTCCAAGAACACGAAATGCTGGCCATCCATGAAACGCTGCCAGACGCGCCAGCGCGCGCGGTGGCGGGCGACGTCGGGCCGGTCCTGCTGAGCCTGTCGAAGCGTCGGCCGCCCTCAAGCTCTTTTTTTATGCGACAGCCCGAGCCGGTGCAGCATGTCGGCGACCGTGGACAGCGCCTTCACCTCGATGCCGCGCGCGTTCAGCCCCGCCCGGATCTCCTTCAGCGTGGTGCCGCCCTTCACCATGGCGAGCGCCCGCACCGTGGCGGCGTGGGGCTCCAGGATGGGACGGCGATGACCGCCGATTTTGGCTGGCGCCATGCTGCCGGTCTCGCGCACCCGCTCCACCAGCTTGATCGCCGCCGACGGGCTCACCTCGAACCGCCTAGCGGCCGACCGGGCTGAACCGCCGCCATCAACGGTTCGGATGATCCGCTCGCACAGATCCTGGGACAAAGGTGCTGTCATGCCGGGCCTCTTCACGCCGCCTCAGCACCGTGAATCAAAACACCCAACTCCATGCAAGCCGGAAACGCCCTAGGGGAGGTCGCATACCATCCGTCCACAAGCTCGCAGGCACCCAGATCTACGTCTGCGACCCTGAGATCGTCGGTGCCTGGCTCCAAGGAGATCCGCCGCCATGCGCGTCTACGAACAAAAGGACTCGCCGTGCTGGTACGTCGAGTTCACCCCGGCCGACGGCGTCGCCAGACGACTGTCGACAGGAATCCCCCGCGGTCCAAGATCTGAATCGCGCGCTCGAAAGGTGGCGGACGAGATCCGTCAGCGGATCGAGGACGAACTCGCCGTCGTTCCGTCGGTGAGCCTGGAGTTCGCCGTCAGGCACTACCTCGCGCGATGCGAGGGGCGCCTGAGGGCAAACACCCTCCGCCTCTACACGGGCAAGCTCGCCGATGCTCTATCGGCTTTCCCTAAGGCGCGTCTCGCAGACGTCACACCCGCCTGGATCAAGGCCTACGTAAGGGCGAGGCGCGGACAAGCCAGCGACATCCAGATCCGCAAGGAGTGGATCGCGCTGAGTTCGGTGTTCAACCACGCGATTGCGCACGGCGACGTGCTCCTCGGCGCCCCCGAGACCAACCCCTGGCACGACGTCGCGAAGAAGGCGCAGATGGACCTCGGCGACTCCGAGGTGAAGGAGCGTGGCCTGACCAAGTCGCAGCTCCACAGGCTTTATGCCGTCGTCAAGGACCATCCGGACCCGTTCTGGCCCGACTTCTTCGAGATCGTCATCGAGGGTGGCATGCGGCTCGAGGAGGTTCTCGGGCTGCGCTGGCCCCAGGTCGACCTCGTCGACGGCTTCGTCAACCTCGATACGTCGACGAAAACCGGGAAGACCCGCGACGTGCCGATCACGTCCATCATGCAAGGAGCCTTCGCCAGGCTCGCCGGGCGCCGCGACCCGGACGCGCCCGACGCCGACCATGTCTTGGTCAATCCCGAGACCGGACGCCGCTATCGATCGATCTGGAGGGGATGGCACGCGATCCGCACCGAGGCCGGCCTGCCGGATCCACGACCTGCGCCACACCTTCTCCAAGCTGACAGCCGACGAAGGCTTGGCGGAATCCGACCGCATGCAGGTCCAGGGCCACACCCAGGAGGCGACCCAGCGGCGCTACCGTGAGGCGTCGCTGCGGCTTAAGCAGGCGTTGTCGGGCAAGACGCCGCTCGCCTCCATCGCGACCCGGACCGAGGCGCGGCGCACAGAGAAACGCACAGAACCCGCACAGGAAAGGAAGCTTGAGCGGCCGCGCAGATCTGCAAAGTATTGATTCAAAACAAGAAATTTGGAGCGGGCGAAGGGAATCGAACCCTCGTATGAAGCTTGGGAAGCTTCCGTTCTACCATTGAACTACGCCCGCGCCTTCACCACTCGAACGCTGCGGATCTCGCCGGACATGGACATCACGCCCGTCGAACTAGACCATCCTGCCTCCATCGAGGCTCGACCGCAAGCGGTACGTTCATGGAACCGGGCCGGCGCGTTGGGCTGAGGCTCATCCGGTCGCGCCACTCATCGATCGGGTGCGGGTCCCCGCACGCTGCCGTGGTCGTCCGACGTCCCGCGCGGCGGCCATCCCGGTCAGGTCGGGCCGAGCGCCGCCTTGATCGTGTCGGCGGTCAGCGGCAGGTCGCGCAGGCGCAGGCCGGTGGCGTCCGCCAGCGCGTTGGCGAAGGCGGCGGCCGTCGGCCCCTGCGCCGCCTCGCCGGTGCCGAGGAAGGGCAGGCCGGGGCGGGCGAGGACGTCGACGTGGATGGCGCCCGGCACGTCGCTGAAACGCGCGATAGGATAGCCGCTCCAGTCGTAGCTCAGCTGGCGCGCCTCGTCGAAGCGCACGGCCTCGTGCCGCGTCCAGCTCAAGGACTGGACGATGCCGCCCTCGACCTGGTTGCGGATGCCGTCGGGGCTCGCCGCCTGCCCGCTGTCCACCGCCGCGTGGACGCGCACGACGGTGACCGCGCCGGTTTCGCGCTCCACCGCCACCTCCATGGCGATCGCGCAATAGGCGCCGAGGTTCTTGTAGCGGGCGAAGCCGATGCCGAAGCCGCGCCGCCCGTCGCCCTTCGGACGCGTCGCCCAGCCGATCGCGCCGGTCGCCGCCTCCATGGCGGCGCGGGCGCGCTCGTCGCGCATGTGCGCCAGCCGGAAGGCGAGGGGGTCGAGCGCGGCGGCGCGCGCCAGCTCGTCCATCATGCTCTCGATGGCGAACACGTTGTGGAAGCCACCGAGCGAGCGCAGCGCCGAGACCCGCAGCGGCATCTCCGGCACGAAGTGGTGGAGCACGCGCATGTTCGCCAGCGCGTAGAGGGGGTTGGAATTGCGGTCGCCGCCGCCCTCCGGCATGGGGATCGGCTTGACCGGTTGCGCGGGAAACGGCGAGGCGACCTCCCGGCCGGCCAGCAGGCCCCCGGCGCCGGCCGGGCGGTTGTTGTGCGGGTTGCTCCACACGTCGTAGGTCCACGCGGTGACGTGTCCGTCGGCGTCGAGCGAGGCTTCGACGTCCGCGACCATGGCGGAGCCGAAGGGTTCCCAGCCGAACTCCTGCTCGCGCGCCCATTGCAGCCGGATCGGCTGGCCGGGCAGGGCCATGGCCACCAGGGCCGCGTCGGCGGCGACGTCGTCGGCGCCGTTGTGGCCGTAGCAGCCGGCGCCGGGCGCGTGGACGCAGCGCACGCGCCCGGGCGGCAGGTTGACCAGTTCGGCGAGCGCGTCGCGCAAGCCGAACACGCCCTGGCTGTGCGACCACACGCTCAGGGTCCCGTCCTGGAGCCAGGCGAGGGCGCAGGAGGGACCGATGGAGGCGTGGGCGATCCACGGCCTGGTGTAGCGGGCCTTCAGCGCGCGCGTCGCCGGCTTGGTGACGGCGGTCGTGTTCAGCACGACGTTGGTCTGCGCGGGCAGGCGTCGCAGGGTCGCGGCGACGTCCTCGCGTGGCAGGGGCGGGCGGGTGCGGGTCCAGGGCGCCGCCTGCGACCGGCGCAGCGCCGTGACCACCGCCCATTCCGTATCCGCGACGAGGGCGGTGAAGTCGCCGTTGCGCACCGTCCTCACGCCCGGCGCGTCGGACGCCTCGATGCCGGTCAGCCGCGTGCCGAAGCTCGGGCCGCGCACCACGCGCGCGTGCAGCATGCCGGGCAGCCGCATGTCGTGGATGTAGGCCGACCCGCCCGTCAGCTTCGCCGGGATGTCGATGCGCGGCAGGTCGCGCCCCATCACGCGGTAGCGCGCGGGGTCGCGGCGCGGCGCGTTGGGCATGGCCTCGACGTGGAGCGACAAGCCTTTGGCGAGCGCGCCGTAGGACAGCGTCCGCCCGTCGGGAGCGGCGACGGCGCCCTCGCCATCGGTGACGAGGCCGGTTTCCGGCAGCCGCCATCGCGCCGCCGCGGCGCGCACGAGCAACATGCGCGCGTTGGCGGCCGCGTTGGCGATCGCCGTTCCGCTATCTTGCATGGAGTGGCTGCCGGCCGTCACCCCTTCGTTCGGCGTGCGGGCGGTGTCGGCGGTGACCAGGCTCACCCGATCGGCCGGCAGGTCCAGCTCCTCGGCCGCGACTTGGGTCAGCGCCGTGGCGATGCCTTGCCCGAGCTCGGCCTTGCCGGTGAACACGGTCGCCCGGCCCTCGCCGTCGACCGCGATCCAGCTGTCGAGCCACGGGAATTTGTTGAGGCTGCCGGGCAGGTTGGGGGCCACCACCTTCGGCCCCGCCGCGCCCTCGCCGCCGCCGGCGAGTTGCGCGATCGCCTCGGACGTCAGGGCGTCCGGCACCAGCGCGAAGGACACCACCAGCGCGCCGGCCGACAGGAGGGTGCGCCGGGTCGGGGCGGACGGGTCGCGGCGCATCAGATGTCCCCGCCCGGTGCCGGTCCGGCGGCGCGGCGGACCGCGCGCAGGATCCGCATGTGCGTGCCGCAGCGGCACAGGTTGACGTCCATGTGCGCGCGGATCGTCGCGTCGCTCGGGTGCGGGTCGACGTCGAGCAGCGCCTGCGCGCGCATGATCATCCCGGCGATGCAGTAGCCGCACTGGGCCGCCTGCTCGTCGGCGAAGGCCTTCTGCAGGACGCCCGGCTCGGCGACCGAGCCGAGGCCCTCGACCGTGCGGATGGCACGCCCGGCCAAGGCGGCGATCGGGACGAGGCACGAGAAGATGGCCCGCCCGTCGAGCTGCACGGTGCAGGCGCCGCACTGGCCGAGGCCGCAGCCGTATTTCGCGCCGTGCAAGCCGAGTTCGTCGCGCAGCACGTAGAGCAGCGGGGTCGAGGGATCGCTGGTGACCGCGTGGTCCTCGCCGTTGATCGTGAGGTTGATCGTCGTTGGTGTGAGCGTCATGTGGGTGAGGGCGTCATAGCGATGCGAGCCTCCACGCGGGTTCGAACCTCATGGCGCGGCTCCCTCCTTGCGGGCTCGGGTCACCGCCGCCGTCATGTCCGACCAGCCCGGCTTGTCACTGTAGCGCGCCTGGACGTAGGCCGCGAGCGCGCCGACCTCGGCATCGCCGAACGCGTCGCCGAAGGCCGGCATGTACGGGCCGGCGCGTCCCACCGGTGGCTTCAGTCCCCGCAGGATGATCGCGATCGTGTCGCGGGGGTCGTCCTCCCACAGCGGGGTGCCGAGCGACAGGCTTGGGCGACCCTCGCCCATCATCGGCGCCCCGGCGTCGTGACAGGCGGCGCAGGCGCTGGCGTAGAGCGTCGCGCCGGCGGGATAGGCGTGCCCGGCCTGGGCGCGCCGGTCGATCGGCGGCGCGTCGGGGTGCCCGGCGGCGGGCGCCCCCGTCATCATCGAGGCGGTGTAGGCGGCGATGGCGCGCACGTCGGCCTCGGGGACGCGGGCGAGGTTGTAGGTCACCGGCCCCATCGGTCCGGCGGCGGCGGCGTGGTTGGTGTCGAGGCCGGTGCGCAGGTAGGCGAACAGGCGCTCGGTCGTCCAGGCGCGACGCGCCGGGCTGTGGGCGTTGATCGCGGGCGAATACCAGCCCTCCGCCCAGCCGCCGCCGTATCGCGCGTCGCGCTCCTCCGCGCCGAGGAGGTTGCGCGGCGTGTGGCAGGCGCCGCAATGGGCGAGCCCCACCGACAGGTAGGCGCCCCGGTTCCATTCGTCGGACTGGCCGGGCGTGGGTTGCCACACCCCCTGGCGCAGGAACAGCCGATCCCACCCGGCGAGCAGCGGCCGGAACCCGAACGGCGGGATGAGGCGGTTCGCCGGCGGGGTCGCGGCGACCGGCGGCCGCGTCATCAGGAACGCGTAGAGCGCGTCGAGGTCGGCGTCGATGACGCGGGTGAAATGGGTGTAGGGCAGGGCCGGGTAAAGGTAGTGCCCGTCGCGCGAGACGCCGGCGCGCATCGCCCGCCGGAACGCCTCGGGCGACCACGCGCCGATGCCGGTGCGCTCGTCCGGCGTGATGTTGGCGGAATACAGGGTGCCGAACGGCGTCGCCAGCGCCACGCCGCCGGCGTAGGCCGCCCGGCCCGCCGCCTGGTGGCACGTCACGCAATTGCCAATGGTCGCCAGTCGCTGGCCGGCGCGGACCTGGGCGGCCGCGAAGGACGCGGGGTCGGGACGCGGGATCGCGCCGATGGCGGGGCGACGCGTGGCGATCAGCGCCGCGACGCCCGCCATGACCGCCAGGCCGAGGGCGGTGACGGCGAGGCGTTTCGTGGTAGGGCGCGGCATCGGTATGATCCTGGATGTGCCCGTTCGATCACCGTTCCTTAAAGGCGGGACGAGCGGGAGGCCAGCGGCGTTCGCCGCCGCTCGCTTGGCGCGGCGACGCAGGGCCGGGGCCGACCATCCCGCGAGGATGATCGCGGCTCAGGCGATCTCCCGCTCGCGCCGGACCGGCCGCGCCGCGCCGGTGAAGGCCGCCGCGCCGAGCCCCGCCCGTCGGCCGAACACCGCGCCCGACGTCAGGCCCGAACCGCCGGGATAGCCGTTGAAGAAAACGCCGCCCACCATCTCGCCGCAGGCGAACAGGCCGGGAATGGCGGAGCCGCCCGCCTTCAACACCGCGCCGGAGGTGTCCACCTCGACGCCGCCGTAGGTGAAGGTGATGCCGCCGGTGACCGGGTAGGCCTTGAAGGGGGCGGTGTCGAGCTTCTGCGCCCAGTGCGAGCGCGGCGGCTCGAGGCCACGCGCCGACTTGCCGTCCTTGATCGTCGGGTCGAAGGGGACGTCCGGGTCGACGGCGGCGTTGAAGGCGTCGATGGTGGCCAGCGCCTGCGCCTTGTCGTCGAGGCCCTCGATCTTGTCGAGCAGCGCGGGGATGGTGTCGGCCTCCACCCAGTGCGCGTCGTGGAACTTGTACTCGCTGTAGAGCAGGTGATCGACCTTGGCGTCGAAGACCTGGAACGCCATGCCCTTGGGCTGTTCCAGGATCGAGCGGCCGAACTGCGCGTAGGTGTAGTTGCGGAAGTCTTTCCCCTCGTCGACGAAGCGGTGGCCCTCGGCGTTGATCATCACGCCGAGGAAGTAGCAGATCTTGCGGTAATGCTTGCGCTCGATGTGCGGCAGGTCAAGGTTGCCGTTCTCCGGCGTGTACAGGTCCATCGGCGTCGCGTGGCAGCCCTCGTAGATGCCGTGCGGCTTGGCGCCGAGCCGGAACGCCATGTCGAGGCCGTCGCCGGTGTTGTGGGGCGTGCCGCGCACCACGGCCTTGTCCATGCCGCGCCCGAGGTACTTGGTCCGAAGCGTCTTGTTGGAGCCGAACCCGCCCGAGGCCAGCACCACCGCGCGGGCGTCGAAGGTTTGCGTCTCACCGGTGCCGCTGCGGGTGGCGACGCCGGTGACCCGGCCATCGGTGACCACGAGGTCGGTGACGGCGCGGTCGAACAGGATCGTGCCGCCGCGCTCGGTGAACGCGCGGCGCTCCGCCTCGGCGAGGCCGAAGCCCTCGTCCTTCGCGGCCAGCGTCAAGCCGCCCCAGAAGATGAAGCGGCCGTCCTTCTCGAACGACTGGCGCGAGTAGATCGGCTCGAACTTGATGCCCTTCGTCGACATCCATTGGAGGGTCTCCAACGATTCCCCGACGAGCGCTTCCTGCTCGACGCTGAGCGGCCGACCATCGTTGAAGCCGAGCAGGTCGGCGCCGAACCTGTCCCTGGTGTAGCTGCCGAAGTCGGTCCGGGCGAGCCGGGGGTCGTCCGGGTCGGCGAGCAACGGCATGAGGTCGGCGTTGCCCTCGTAGGCGAAGCGCATGGCGCCGGCCGTGTAGGCCGTGTTGCCGCTGGCGAGTTCGGGCGGCGCCTTCTCCAGCACCAGGACGGCGCGTCCCTGCTCCTGCGCGGCGAGGGCGGCGCAGAGCGCGGCGTTGCCCGAGCCGACGACGACGATGTCCCAATCCGTGCGCATGCGGTCCTCCCGGTTTGCCTCCTGCATATTATTGTATACAAAGCGGCGCAAGGGATGGGCGGACGACGAACGCGCCGATGGAACCAAGGTCAGCCGAACCTGGACCCGACCGACGGGGCCTGCAACGGGGCGAGGCCGTCTTCCGTACCCTGCGCCAAGCCATCCAGGACGGGGTGTACCGCGCGGGGGATCGCCTGCGCGAGGAGGAGGTGGCGCAGCGTCTCGCCGTGAGCCGCACCCCGGTGCGCGAGGCCTTGGGGCGGCTGGCGGCGAAGGGCATGGTGGTCCCGGCCGGCGGGCGCGGCCTGGTGGTGCGCAGCCTCGACACGACCGAACTCCTCGAACTCTACAGCATGCGCGAGATCCTGGAGGGCGCCGCCGCGCGCCTCGCCGCCCAGCACGCCTCCGCCGTCGAGATCGAGGACCTGCGGGACCTCGGGGCGCGGTTCGAGGGGGCGACCAACGCGGCCGAGATGGCGCGCCTCAACCGTTGCTTCCACGAGGGCATCGTCCGCGCGGCCCGCAACCGCTTCCTCGACACCTCGCTCGGCGAGTTGCAGGACGGTCTGGTGCTGCTGGGTCCGACGACCTTCGGCGTGGAAGGACGCCCGGCGCCGGCGGCGGAGGAACACCGCGCCATCGTCGCCGCCATCGCCGCCGCCGACCCCGACGAGGCCGAGCGGGTGGCCCGAGCCCACATCCGGGAAGCGCTGCGCGCCCGCATGCGGCTCATGCGAATGGCTTGAGACTCGGCCACCCGACCATGGGCATGCTTCAGCCATGCGTCCCGGGGATGGCCCCGCCGCGGCCGCGACCGGGCTGACGCCCTACCGTCGCCGGGGTCCCAGACCCATATGTCTCGTTCAGGACCTCCAGAAGGACGCGATCGCGCCGCTCACGCGACACGATGCGACGCACGATGAACCAACCTCCGAAGAATGACCACCGCGACGGCACCGAACTCGTTTGGCTTCGCATCACCGTGGTCGTCATCTCGCTCGGGCTGTGCGCCGGCAAGGCCCTGATCTGGCTGCACCTTTGATGCGGCTTCGATACGGCTAGCCCTCAAGCGCCTCCCGCCGGCCGGCCAGGTCGCGCACTGCCACGATGAGGCGCTCCGTCGCGCCCGCCCAGTCCTCCCCTTCGCCTTGCCGGAACAAGCGCATCGTCGGATACCAGGGCGTGTCGGCGCGCTCGGTCAGCCAACGCCACTCCGGAACGGCCTGCAACAGCAGGAACGTCGGCCGTCCCAGGGCGCCGGCGAGGTGCGCGACCGACGTGTCGCAACTCACGACCAGGTCGAGGTTGGCCATCACCGCGGCGGTGTCGACGAAGGCGTCGTCGCCGGCATCCATGCCCTCGAACCGCTCGAGCGCCGGCAACGCCGCCCCGTCGGCATCGACCTGGAGCGAGATCAGCCGCGCGCCGGGCAGCTGGGCGAGCGGCGCCAGCAGGGCGAGCGGCACGGACCGGCGCGGGTCGGCCCGCCATTCCTGGCTGCCTCGCCAGCACAGGCCGATGGTGAAGTCGCGTCCCGCCCCGCGCACCCGCCCCGCCCAGGTCGCGACCCGATCCGCCTCGGCGGCGAGGTAGGGGCAGGCGGCGGGGATCGTCTCGACCCGCGTCGCGAACACGTATGGCAGGCTCGCGAAAGGGATCTGCACGTCGAACCGATCGTCGGGCTCCGGCGCCGCGACGACGCGGGCGCCGGCCAGCACCGGCCGCAGCAGCCTCCATAGGCGGGGCCGGCAGACCACCGTCACCTCCGCGCCGGCGGCGACCAGCATCGGCACGTAGCGGGCGAAGTGGATGACGTCGCCGCTGCCCTGGTCGGCGAAGGTCACGACGCGCCGGCCCCGCAGCGCTTGACCGCTCCACGCGGGAACGTCCGGCAGCGGCGGCGCCAAGTCCTCGAAGGCGGTTCGCTGCCGGTGCTCGTAATCGGGCAGACCGCCGGCGTAGTCGCCCCGCAGCAGGCGCAGGCGCCCGCGATTGGCGAGGGCGTAGGCGTTGTCCGGCTCCCGCGCGAGGGCGCGGCCGAAGGCGGCCTCCGCGTCCGCGAAGCGGCCGAGCATGAGGAGCGCCAAGCCGTGGCCGCCGTGGGCGGCGGGGTCGGCCGGCCTGAGCGCGATCGCCCTCTCGTAGGCCGGCAGCGCGTCGGCGTGCCGCCACCAGCGGGTCAGCACGTTGGCGTGGTTCAGGTGCGCTTCCGGCAGGCTCGCGTCCGCCGCCACCGCCGCCTCGCAGCTGGCGCACGCCTCGGCGAGCCGCCCCAGGTTGTGGAGGGCCACGCCCTTGTTGACGAGGAGCGCGGCGTCGTTCGGCCGCTCGGCCAGCGCGGCGTCGAGGACCGCCAGCGCCTCGTCGAACCGGTACGCGCCGCACAGCAGGTTGCCGCAATCGAGGACGGCGTCGCGGAAGCCCGGCCGCAGGCGGATCGCCTCGCGGAAGAAGCGCAGGGCGTCCTCCCGCCGTCCGAGGTCGCGCAGGATCGTGCCACCGGCGTGCAGCGCCTCGGGAAAGGCCGGCCGGAGCCGGAGCGCCTCGTCGTAGGCCGCGATGGCCTCGGGGAGCTGGCCGCCGCGCTGGAACGCGACCCCCCGTCGGAACGCGGCCAGGGCGGGTGCCTCGGCGCGCGGCCGGCGATGGTGGAGGAGGACGTTCGCAGGCATCGGGGACTCGCGCTCGGGGACGGGCGCGCCAGTCAAACGGGGCGACCTTGCCCGGGACTGGTCATCGACCCGGCTGGCGGGTGTGTCGGCCGTGGCCGACATCGCGCGGCGGGCGGTGTCGCCGAACGCCGACCCGGAAACGGGCCTTTGTCCGCGAACCCCGACACCGAACTGGGACCATGTCGGCGAACCCCGACACCGGGCCGGGACCATGTCGGCGAACGTCGACGGCGATCGCGAGGTACGATGCGC
>CAXSDP010000064.1:0-18672 GCA_964235705.1 uncultured Beijerinckiaceae bacterium
CCCCCGGCGCGCGCGGCCCCGGCCCGCACGGCCTCACCGCCGGCGAGGCGCCGGCCGCGCTGAACGCGGACATGGCTTGGCTGTTGGGACGCTTCAAAGGCTACGACGGCGTCACCAACCTGCTCGGCGCGGCGGTGACGGAAACATCGGCGACCATGACCGGCGTGCTGAAGGCGGTGGGCGAGCGGGGATTGTTCTACGTGGACGACGGCACGTCGCGGCGCTCCCTCGCCACGGCGCTCGCGCCGGGACTGGGCGTGCCGAGCGGGCGCGCCGACGTCGTGCTCGACGCGACCGCCGATCCGGCCGTCGTGCGGGCCAACCTCGACGCCCTCGTCGCGCTGGCGCGGCGCCGTGGTTCGGCGATCGGCATGGCGAGCGGCCTGCCCGACCACCTCGCGACCATCGCCGGCTACGCGAGCGGCCTCGGCCAGCGGGGCGTCGAGCTGGTGCCGGTCGGCACCCTCGCCCGCGCCGCCACCGACGTGGCGGCGGCGCGATGAGCGAGCATTCCCGCGACTTCGGCAGCTACAGGGCCGGCGTCGGCATCATGCTGCTGAACGCCGACGGCCACGTCTTCATCGGCCGTCGGCGACCGAAACGGGGGACGGACGGGTCCGGCAAGGCCCACCTGTGGCAGATGCCGCAGGGCGGCATCGATCCCGGCGAGGCGCCGCTCGACGCGGCGCTCCGCGAGTTGGCGGAGGAAACCAACATCACCTCCGTCACGGTGCTCGCGGAGGCGCCGGACTGGTACAGCTACGACCTGCCCTACGACGCCTCCAAGAAGGCGTGGCGCGGCCGCTACCAGGGTCAGCGCCAGAAATGGTTCGCCCTGCGCTTCACCGGCACCGACCGCGAGATCAACGTCGTCGCGCCGTCAGGCGGCTTCAAGCCGGAGTTCGACGAGTGGCGCTGGGCGCGCATGGACACGCTGCCGGACCTCATCATCCCCTTCAAGCGACCGGTCTACGAGCGCGTCGTCGCCACGTTCGCCCGCTTCGCGGCCGTGTGAGGGCGGCGCACCGGCCTCAATGTCCTTGCGGAAGGCTCGCCAGCAGCGCGTCGACGGCGGGAAGGATGTTGGCGACGATGGTGTCGACGCCCTTGGCGTTGGGATGCAGCCCGTCGGCCAGGTGCTGGGCGCGATCGCCGATGATGCCCTGGAGGAAGAAGGGGTAGAGCGGCACGTCGTACCGCTTGGCGAGCGCGGGATAGATGGCGTCGAAGGCCGTCCCGTATTGTTGCCCGAGGCTGGGCGCCGCCATCATGCCGGCGAGCAGCACGGGGACGTGCCTCGCCTTGAGGCCGGCGAGCATGGCGGCGAGGTTGCCTTCGGGGATCTTCGGGTCGAGGCCGCGCAGCATGTCGTTGGCGCCGAGTTCGAGGATCACGGCGTCGGCCCCCCCGCCCAGCGTCCAGTCCAACCTGGCGAGGCCATCGGCGCTGGTGTCGCCGGACACGCCGGCGTTGACCACGGTGACGTCGCGGCCCTGCGCCTTCAGCGCCGCTTGGAGGCGGGGCGCGAACCCGGCCGCGTCCGGCAGCTGGTAGCCGGCCATCAGGCTGTCGCCGAAGGCGACGAGGCGAATCGGCTTGGCGAGCGCCGGCGAGGCGCCTAGAAGGGCCACGCCCCACGCGACCAGCGCCCCCACGATCGGCGCCCACCCGACGAGCGCCCACCCGAAGGGCGCCGATGGGATGGCGCGCCGGATGCCCCCATATGGGGCACGGGCGGGGGACGGCGTCGCCGCCCGCGCCGCGCGACGACGCGCCGACGCGGAAACCGGGCGCGCGAAGAGTGGGAACGCGAAAACCATGGCATCACCGGCGATCGAACTGAACGGCGTCGACCTGAGCTTGGGACGCGGCGCGGCGCGCGTCCACATCCTCCAGGACATAACGCTCGCGATCGGCGCCGGCGAGACGGTCGGCCTGACCGGGCCGTCGGGGTCGGGCAAGTCGACCCTGCTGATGGCGATGGCCGGCCTGGAGCGCGCCGACGCGGGGACGATCCGCGTCGAGGGGCGGGACATCGGGGCGCTCGGTGAGGACGAACTCGCCCGCTTCAGGGGCCAACGCATCGGCATCGTGTTCCAATCCTTCCACCTGATCCCCACCATGACCGCGCTGGAGAACGTCGCGGTGCCCCTCGAACTCGCCGGCCGGCGGGACGCCTTCGCGCGGGCGAAGGCGGAGCTCGACGCGGTGGGTTTGGCGGCCCGCGCGCGCCATTATCCCGCACAATTGTCGGGCGGCGAACAGCAGCGGGTGGCGCTCGCCCGCGCCATCGCGCCGCGCCCGGCGATCCTGGTGGCCGACGAGCCGACCGGCAACCTCGACGAGGCCACGGGGGCCAGCATCGTGGAATTGATGTTCGCGCTGCGGCGCGAACGGGGCGCGACGCTCGTCCTCGTCACCCACGACCTGACGTTGGCGGCGCGGTGCGACCGGACGATCCGCCTGCGCTCGGGGCGGATCGAGGCGGGCGCCGCGCCGCAGGCGATCGTGGCGGCCTGAAAGCCCCGCACCGGACGCACGGCCCCGCCGCGCCCCGCGAAAACCACGGCGCCCGTGACGAGCGGGCGGCCCGGCGCTTGCTGCCCCGCTGTCCGGGCTTTAAGGGTCGCGGGCAATCACCCCCGGCCTCGGCCACCTCGATCCGGCCTCGGCCGTTGGAGCTTCCATGCGTGCCGTCCTCGACGTGATCCTCCTGGTCCTGCAAATGTACACCTACGTCATCATCGTCGTGGCCATCATGTCGTGGCTCATCGCCTTCAACGTCATCAACGTCTACAACACCATCGTCCGCACGATCTGGGACGCCCTCAACGCGGTGACGGAACCGGCGCTGCGACCGATCCGCCGATTGCTGCCGAACTTCAGCGGCCTGGACCTGTCGCCCCTCGTGCTCCTCCTACTGATCTTCCTGATCCAGGACATCATCGCCAAATACATCTACCCCAACGTCTTCTGATCCGCGCGAGCCGGACCGTTTAGCGGAAGTATCGAGCAAGTTTCCGTTCGACACGGCGGCATGGGGCCGCCGCCGCTTCGCGCGCCTCACGATGTCTTGAGCGGTCTTGCCGGGCACCTTCGCCTAGTGTGCAATGCAAGGTGACGGCGGCGGCCCGCCGTCACCCCCTCGCCGGCATGATCGGGACTTTTCATGGGACTGGTTCTCTATGCCCTGAAGTACCGCGTGTCCTTCTTCGTGCTGGGCGTGCTGATGCTGCTCGGCGGCCTCGGCTCCGCGCTCGTGACGATCAAGGACGTGCTGCCGATCGTCGACATCCCGGTGGTGGTGGTCGTGTGGACCTACACCGGCCTCGACACGACCGACATGGCGAGCCGCATCACCACCTACAGCGAGTTCGGCCTCACCAACAACGTCAACAACATCGACAGGCTCGAGAGCCAGACGCTCCAGGGCACCACGGTCGAGAAGGTTTACTTCGCCCCCTCCGTTTCCATCGACCTGGCGATGGCGCAGGTGGTCTCCTCCGTCAACTCGATCCGCGCCGTGCTGCCGCCGGGCATCCAGCCGCCGGTGGTGCTGCGCTTCTCCGCCTCCTCGCAGCCGGTGATCCAGCTCGCCCTCACCTCCGCGACCCAGAGCGGCGCGGCCATGTACGACTACGCGCAGTACCGCATCCGCCAGACGCTGATCACGGCACCCGGCGCGACGTTGCCCTCGCCCTACGGCGGCGCGCCGCGCCAGATCCAGGTCGACCTCGACCTCCACGCGCTGCAGGCCAACGGCCTTTCGCCGCTCGACGTCATCACCGCCTTCTCGAACCAAAACGTGATCGTGCCCTCGGGCCTCGCGAAGTTCGGCAACTACCAGTACCCGATCCGCCTGAACGCGGCGCCGAGCGCCCTGTCCGACCTCAACCGCATCCCGATCAAGGTGGTGAACGGCATCCCGATCCGGGTGCAGGACGTCGCCTACGTGCGCGACGGCTCGCCGCCGCAGCAGAACTCGGTGCGGGCCAATGGCCAGAACGCCGTGCTGGAAACGATCCTGAAGAACGGCCCGGCCTCGACGCTGACGGTGGTGAACTCCGTCAAGGCGGCGCTGCCGGGCATCAAGGCGGCGGCGCCCAAGGGCATCGAGATCAAGGCGTTGTTCGACCAGTCGGTGTTCGTCTCGAACGCGATCGAGGACGTGATCCGCGAGGCGCTGACCGCCGCCGCCCTGACCGGCCTCACCATCTTCATCTTCCTCGGCTCGTGGCGCTCGACGCTGGTCGTGCTGGTGTCGATCCCGCTGTCGATCCTGACGTCGCTGTCGGTGCTGTCGCTGATCGGCGAGACGATCAACGTCATGACGCTGGGCGGCCTCGCGCTCGCGGTCGGCATCCTCGTCGACGACGCGACGGTGGCGGTGGAGAACACCTACCGCCTGATGGAGGAGGGCGAGGGCTTCCGGAAATCGGTCGTCGACGGGGCGGCCGGCATCGCCAAGCCGGCCCTCATCTCGACGCTGGCGATCTGCTCGGCCTTCGTCAGCGTGCTCTTCCTCACCGACACGCCCAAGTACCTTTTCACGCCGCAGGCGCTCGCCGTCGTGTTCGCGATGCTGACCTCCTACGTGCTGTCGCGGACCATCGTGCCGATCATGATCGACATCCTGGTCGAGACCGAGTTCTACAAGCGCTACGGTCCCGAGGGCTCGCACGGGCGGGACGAGGGTCCGACCGACGGGTCGCTGGATGCCCAGCGTGCCCCGCGCGAGAAGGGCTGGCTCGACCGGTTCCACGACGGATTCAACCGCCGCTTCGCCACGTTCCAACGCGGCTACCTCGGCCTGGTCCACGCCACGATCCGGCACAAGGTCGTCACGCTGCTCGTGGTCGGCTGCGTCTTCGTGCTGGGCGGCGTCCTGTTCACCTTCGTCGGCCAGGATTATTTCCCGCAGATCGACGCGGGCGAGCTGACCCTGCACATCCGCACGCCGTCGGGCATGCGGCTCGAATCCACCAACGAGCGGTTCGCGAAGATCGAGGCGGTCGTGAGGCGGACCATCCCCGACAAGATCGACCTGATCCTCGACAACGTCGGCCTGCCCTCCTCCAACTACAACTTCGCCTTCGGCGACGGCTCCTTCGTCGGCTACAACGACGGCGAGATGCTGATCCAGCTGAAGGACGTGACGCACGAGCCGACCGCCGTGTACCAGAAGAGGCTGCGCCGGAACCTGCGCGCCGCCTTCCCCGACACGATCTTCTACTTCCAACCCTCCGACATCATCACCCAGATCCTGGACTTCGGCACCCTGACCTCGGTGGACGTTCAGGTGACGGGGCGCCACCAGGCGGAAGACCTCGCGGCGGCCAAGCGCATCGTCAGGGAGCTGCGGCTCGTGAAGGGTGCGGTCGACGTCCACGTCCAGCAGATCACCGACGCGCCCGAGTTCTTCGGCAACGTCGACCGCGAGATGGCGAGCGAGATCGGCGTCAGCACGCAGCAGATCTCCTCCTCGCTCAACGTGTCGCTGGCCGGCAGCTTCCAGGTCACGCCGAACTTCTGGGCGGACCCGAAGACCGGCATCCCCTACCCGCTCTGGGTGCAAACGCCGGAGTACCGCACCGACAGCCTCGAGGACGTCAAGACCACGCCGATCTTCGTGTCCGCCGACACCACGTCGGCCGGGTCGGGCGGCCCCGGCGTGCTGACCCTGCTGAGCTCGGTCACCGACCTGCACCGGCAGATCGAGCAGACGGTGGTCAACCACCTGAACGCGCAGCCGGTCTACGATGTCCTCGCCAACGTGCAGGACCGTGACCTCGGGGCGGTGAACGGGGACATGGGGCCGATCATCGCGGCCGTGCAGAAGACGCTGCCGGTGCCCGACACCATCGTCGTGCGCGGGCAGATCGCGCAGATGAAGAGCGCCTTCACCAACATCGGCATCGGCCTGATGATCTCCGTCATCGCGGTCTACCTGCTGATGGTGATCAACTACCAGAGCTGGGGCGATCCCTTCGTCGTGCTCTGCGCGCTGCCGCTGGCCTTCTGCGGCATCGTGATGAGCTTGTTCATCACGCAGACCACCTTCTCGATCCCGTCCCTCTTCGGCGCGATCATGAGCGTGGGCGTCGCCAGCGCCAACTCCATCCTCCTCGTCACCTTCGCCCGCGAACACCGCGAGGCGACGGGCTGCAGCGCGGCCGAGGCGGCGATCGAGGCCGGCGCCACCCGGCTGCGGCCGGTGCTGATGACGGCCAGCGCCATGTTCATCGGCCTGGTGCCGATGGCCATCGGGATCGGCGAGGGCAGCGAACAGAACGCGGCGCTGGCACGCGCCGTGTTGGGCGGCGTCGCGATCGGCACCTGTTCGACCCTCCTGTTCGTACCCTTCCTATATTCCGTCCTGCGGCGCGGCGACGCCAAGCCGGTTGAGGATTACATATGACCAAGTCGAACCCCGAGGCGGGTCGGCCCGCGATAGGCGACACGGTGCGACCGGAACCCGGTCGGAAGGCGGGCGCGGACGGCACCCGTCCCAGGGAGGAGCATCCGCCGTTCCCCCGGGCGCGCGTCTTCATCTTCGTGTTCCTCCTCGCCGCCGGGCTGCTCGGCTACGGCACCTACAAGCACTGGCAGACCAGCCTTGCCGCCGACGAGACCCAGCGGGAAACCGCCAACTTCGTGCCGGAGGTGCAGACCATCACCGCGCGGGCGGAGGACCAGCCCTACAAGGTGACGTTGCCCGGCCAGACCGACCCCTTCGACGTGGCCACCATCTACCCGCGCGCCACCGGCTACATCGCCGAGCGCAAGGTCGACATCGGGTCTCGGGTCAAGAAGGGCGACCTCCTCGTGCGCATCGCCGCGCCCGACCTGGACCAGCAGCTCCAGCAGGCGCTGGCGCAGCTCGACCAAACGAAGGCGAGCCAGGCGCAGGCGCAGGCCTCCCTCGACCAGGCCAAGGCCAACCTCGAACTTGCCAACGTCACCTTCAAGCGGACCAACACGCTCACGCAGCGCGGCTACGAGACGGTGCAGAACAACGACAACCAGAAGACCCAGGTCAACTCGCAGCAGGCCACGGTGGAGACGGCGCAGGCCGGCATCAAGGTCGCCGCCGCCAACGAGGAGGCCCAGCAAGCGACCGTCGACCGGCTGCGGACGCTGACCCAGTTCGAGCAGGTCGTCGCACCCTTCGACGGCATCGTGACGACGCGCGGCGTCGACAGCGGCGACCTCGTCAACGCCGACACCATGACCGGCACGCCGCTCTTCACCATCGTGGCCGACAAGGTGCTGCGCGTGACCGTGCACGTGCCGCAGGCCAACGCCTTCGCCATCCGCGACGGCTTGTCGGCGGACGTCAACCTGCCGCAGATGCCGGGCCGGACGTTCACGGGGCGGATCGCCCGATCGTCGATCGCCTTGCTCAACTCCGCGCGGACCCTCGACACGGAGGTCGACGTGCAGAACCCCGACGGGGCCTTGCGCCCGGGCTCCTTCGTCAATGTCACCTTCGCCGTGCCGCGTGATCGCCCCAACGTCATCCTGCCGGCGGAAGCGCTGGTGTTCAACCAGGACGGCTTGCAGGTGATCACCGTGCAGGACGAGGAGGCGCACTACCAGAAGGTCGCGATCTACCGCGATTTCGGCAAGACGGTGGAGCTGCGCGACGGCCTGAACGGGGGCGAACAGGTGATCGTCAACCCGCCGCCCGACCTGCCGGAAGGCGCCAAGGTGAAGGAAAGGGCCCACGACAAGCCGCAGGAGGAAGCCAAGAAGTAGGCGCGCCGCCGCCATCCGACAGGGAGGCGGTATCCCCGTCGATGGGTCGGCGCTGACGCCGGGTGACTGTGGTCTTATGCCCCTCCCTCCAAAGGGGGGACGATGATCGCTGTTGCGATGCACAAAACTTAGTTTTATTGCAAGGCTTCACCATCGAAGCAGTGGGCAAGGTCCATGGCCGAAACGAAGACGAGCCTCGAGCAGAGGCGCCCGCTCTCGCCGCACCTCCAGATCTACACCCCCATGCTGACGATGATGATGTCGATCACCCATCGCATCACCGGCGTCGCGCTCTACGCCGGCACGGTGCTCGTCGCCTGGTACGTGGTCGCGCTCGCCGCCGGGCGCGGCGCCTTCGCGACGGTGGCGGCGGTCTACGGCTCCTGGCCCGGCATCATCATCCTGATCGGCTTCACGTGGGCGCTGTACCAACACCTGCTCGGCGGCATCCGCCACGCCATCTGGGACCTGGGCCACGGCACGGAACACCCGACGCGCGAGTACCTGGCGCAGGGCTCGCTCTACGGCGGCATCCTCCTGACCGCCGCCACCTGGCTCATCGCCTGGCGGCTGGCCTGACCCTTTCCCGACGACCTTCGGTGCATCAATGGCGAACGACGTCCACTCCCTGAAGACCGCGTCCAAGAGGATCCGTCATCTCGGCTCGGCGAAGTCCGGCGTCGCGGCGTCGCGCGCCATGCACATGACCTCGTTGGCCCTGATGCCCCTGACGGTCGCCTTCGTCTGGATCCTCGTCGGCCTGATCCACAAGGACTACGCCGGCGTGCGCGCGGAGTTCGCACATCCGTTCCCGGCGTTGGCGACGCTCCTTTTCATCGAGGTCAGCATCTACCATATGAAACTCGGGATGCAGGTCATCATCGACGACTACATCCACGACCACCACCTGAAGGATTACTCGTTGGTGGCCAACACCTTCTTCTCGGCCCTGGCGGCCGTGGTGTGCGCCTACGCGATCCTCAAGGTGAGCTTCGCCGGCTGAGCACGCCGCCCCTGCCCCATCCCACCCGTCCGAAAGGCGTCTTCCCATGGCTCTGAATGGCTCCACCAATGGTCATGCGGGTAACGGTCACGCCGCGGCCGGCAAGGCCGGCCCGGCCTACCCGATCACCGACCACACGTTCGACGTCGTCGTCGTCGGGGCCGGCGGCGCGGGCTTGCGTGCGACGGTCGGTTGCTCGGAGGCGGGGCTACGCACGGCCTGCATCTCCAAGGTGTTCCCGACCCGCTCGCACACCGTGGCCGCCCAGGGCGGCGTCGCCGCCTCGCTCGGCAACATGGGCTCCGACAACTGGAAGTGGCACATGTACGACACCGTGAAGGGGTCGGACTGGCTCGGCGACCAGGACGCCATCGAGTACCTGTGCAAGAACGCGCCGCAGGCGGTCTACGAGCTGGAGCACTGGGGCGTCCCCTTTTCCCGCACGGAAGAGGGTAAGATCTACCAGCGCCCGTTCGGCGGCATGACGACCGACTTCGGCAAGGGGCCGCCGGCCCAGCGCACCTGCGCCGCCGCCGACCGCACCGGCCACGCCATGCTGCACACGATGTACGGGCAGGCGCTGAAGCATCAGACCGAGTTCTTCATCGAGTTCTTCGCCATCGACCTCATCATGGACGAGGGGCGCTGCGTCGGCGTCGTGTGCCTCAAGCTGGACGATGGCACGATCCACCGCTTCCGCGCGCAGATGGTGATCCTCGCCACCGGCGGCTACGGACGCGCCTATTTCTCCGCCACCTCCGCCCATACCTGCACGGGCGACGGCAATGCGATGGTGTTGCGCGCCGGCCTGCCGCTGCAGGACATGGAGTTCGTGCAGTTCCACCCCACCGGCATCTACGGCGCCGGCTGCCTCATCACCGAGGGCGCGCGCGGCGAGGGCGGCTACCTCACCAACGGCGAGGGCGAGCGTTTCATGGAGCGCTACGCGCCGTCGGTGAAGGATCTCGCGCCGCGCGACATGGTGAGCCGAGCGATGACGATGGAGGTCCGCGAGGGGCGCGGCGTCGGCCGCAACAAGGACCACATCTTCCTGCACCTCGACCACCTCGACCCGGCCGTGCTGCACGAGCGCTTGCCTGGCATCTCCGAGAGCGCGCGCATCTTCGCCGGCGTCGACCTCACCAAGGAGCCGATCCCGGTCATCCCGACGGTGCACTACAACATGGGCGGCATCCCCACGAACTATCACGGCCAGGTGCTGACCAAGGTCAACGGCGACCCCGACGTGATCGTGCCGGGCTTGATGGCGATCGGCGAGGCCGCCTGCGTGTCCGTGCACGGCGCCAACCGCCTCGGATCGAACTCGCTGATCGACCTGGTCGTGTTCGGTCGCGCGGCCGGCCTCAAGGCGGCGCAGGTGGTCACGCCCGGCACCAAGCAGGCCGACCTGCCGGCCGGCTCGGCCGACATGGCGTTGGCCCGGCTCGACAGGCACCGCAACGCCAAGGGCAACATGCCGACCGCCGAACTGCGCCTGCAGATGCAGAAGGTCATGCAGTCGAACTGCGCGGTCTACCGCACCGGCGAGACGCTGGAGGAGGGATCCAAGCTGATCCACGAGGTGTGGGGCGCCAACGACCAGATCGGCATCACCGACCGCTCGCTGGTGTGGAACTCGGACCTCGTCGAGGCGATGGAGTTCGACAACCTGATCGTCCAGGCGGTCGTCACGATGGACGGTGCCGCCAACCGCACGGAGTCGCGCGGCGCCCACGCCCGCGAGGATTATTCCGAGCGCGACGACAAGGATTGGATGAAGCACACGCTGGCGCGGGTCGACCCGGAGTCGCGCAACGTATCCATCGACTACCGCCCGGTGCACTCCTACACGATGTCCAACGACATGCAGTACATCGAGCCGAAGGCGCGGGTGTATTGAAGGCGCGTGATCATGCTGGCATCGTTCGGGATCGGGCATAATCAGGGGCGGAGCGGTTCCATGTACGCGATCGTCTTTGATTTCGATACGAACATGCTGCAACAAATGTATCCGGGGTCTTCCTGGAACAACGCTTATACCGAAGTGAGAACCTACCTCACATCCCGGGGCTTTCAGTGGATGCAAGGTAGCGCCTACTTCGGCGACGAGACGATCGACGCGGTACGTTGCATTCGGACGGTTCAGAAGATGGCGAAGAAGTTCACGTGGTTCACGCCGTCCGTTCGAGACATCCGCATGCTGAGGATCGAAGAGAATAATGACCTCAAGGTAGCGCTTGAGGATGATGACGATTAAGCCGCAAAGGCGAAAGTACTAGGCATGGTCCAACTCACCCTCCCCAAGAACTCCAAGGTCGGCACCGGTCGCACGTGGCCGAAGCCCGACGGCGCGATGAACCTCAAGGAGTTCCGCATCTACCGCTGGAACCCGGAGGACGGCGAGAACCCGCGCATCGACACCTATTTCGTCGATCTCGACGATTGCGGACCGATGATCCTCGACGCGCTCATCTGGATCAAGTCGAAGGTCGACTCGACGCTGACCTTCCGCCGCTCATGTCGCGAAGGCATCTGCGGGTCGTGCTCGATGAACATCGACGGCACCAACACGCTCGCCTGCCTCAAGGGCATGAGCGAGGTGAAGGGCGCCATCAAGATCTATCCCCTGCCGCACATGATGGTGGTGAAGGACCTGGTGCCCGACCTCACCGGCTTCTACGCCCAGCACGCTTCCATCCAGCCCTGGCTCAAGACGACGACGCCGCAGCCGGAGAAGGAGTGGCGGCAGACACCCGCCGACCGCGAGAAGCTCAACGGCCTCTACGAGTGCATCCTGTGCGCTTGTTGCTCGACATCGTGCCCATCCTACTGGTGGAACGGTGATCGCTACCTCGGCCCGGCCGTGCTGCTATCGGCCTATCGTTGGCTCATCGACTCGCGCGACGAGGCGACCGGGGAGCGGCTCGACTTCGTGGAGGACCCGTTCCGGCTCTATCGTTGCCACTCGATCATGAACTGCGCCAAGGCCTGCCCCAAGGGCCTGAACCCGGCCAAGGCGATCGGCGCCATCAAGACGATGATGATCGAGCGCCAGATCTAGGCTCGACGCTCCCGCCATCCTCATCGACCGCTCAGCCAGGACGGGCGCCCCCGAGGGGGTGTCCGTCCTTCGTCGTTGAAAGCAGGCCCGACAGGAACGCGTCGACGAACAGGGCGACCTGCTCGCGCGACCGGGCGGCCGGCACGGCGACGATCCGCTCCTCGATCCCCATCGTGACGATGCCGTGGAACGCCGAGAACATCGTGCGCGCGACCACGGCCACCTCGGTGGCTGGACGGCGGTCGAGGATGATGGCCAACGGCGTCGCCAGGCGTCCGAACACCGCCTCCACCTCGGCCAGGAGGTCGTCCGGGAACGGCCGCTGGTCCTCCATCCTGTGCTCGAACAGGGCGCGCAGGAGGTTGGTCTCGGCGATCGCGAACGTCAGGTAGGCTCCGGCCATCGCGTGGATCAGCGTCCTTGGGTCGGGGTCCGCCTGGTCGCGCAGCACCGCGTCGAGGCGCGCGACCGTCTGCCGGTTCACCGCCACGACGAGCGCGTCGAGGTCGGCGAAATGAAGGTAGACGCCGCCCAGCGACGTGCCGGCCGCCGTCGCGACGTCCCTAACCTTCAGCGCCCTCAACCCCTTGTCGGCGATGATCGCCCGCGCCGCATCGACCATGCGGTCCCGTTTCGCCGCGCCTTTGCCGGCATCCCTCGCCTGTTTATGAACTTTGTTCATTTTCTTCTTGCGCCTTGGTCTGGAAAGCGTTAGATCAGTCCTATGAACAATGTTCATAGGAGCGGACGCACATGATGGATAGGCCCTGGTTCAACATTCCCGACCTTTTCCCACCGACGGGAGACCGCCGCTCGGACCTCGACCGCGCGATCGCCGCGGCGGCGGGCGCGCACGGGGTGACGCGGCGGCGGCTCGCCCTCGCCGTCGCCGAGGAGATGCGGGAGGAGCGCCGCCGCGCCGGCCTGCTCCGGGACGCGAAGGACCTCGATGCGCGCGCGGTCGCCGCCCTTGACGAAGACCGTGAGGATCTCGCCCACCGCGCGGCCGAAGCGATCGCGGCCATCGAGACCGAAGTGGCGATGTCGGAGGAGGCCTCCGCCCGCTTCCACGAGGCGGCGCGGCTCGCCAGGCGGGACGTGGACGCCCAACGACGCCGCCTCGCCGACCTCGACCACCGTCGAAGGCTCGCCCGCCTGGGCGCCGCCTTCCAGCCACCGGTCGCGCCCATCGACGGTCTCGACCCTTTCGACCGCGCCGAGGCCGCCCTGGCGCGGCTGGAGGCGTACCAGGGCGACGCGGAGGCGTTGCGCCGCGTGTCCGGCCCGGCGCCCGCCCGCGACCTCATCGACGAGATGGCGGAGGCCGGCTTCGGACGCCCCTCGCACGTCCGCTCCGCCGACGTCCTGCGGCGCCTTCGTGCGCTCGCCGCCCCGACCGAGTGATAACCACGAGACCAACCAGCACGAGGATCACCGATCATGGAAGACACCTGCACGACGCAACGCCCCACCTCCGCCTGGATCGCCTTCGGCACCCTGTCCTTCGTCGTCTCGATCGTGATGGTCGCCGGCGGCATCCTGCTCCTGCCGTCCGACTGGTGGGTCAAGGGCTACTTCGCCATGGGGGCGCTGCTGCTGATCCAGTCCTGCTTCTCGCTCGCCAAGACCATGCGCGACGTCCACGAGGCCGGGCGGATCATCAACCGCATCGAGAACGCCAAGACCGAGCGCCTGCTCCGCGAGGCGTGAGGCGGCTCGGCGAGGCGTGAGTCGGGCTTGATCGTGTCGGCGCCGGGATGGCAAAGCATCCGGCACGGTTGGGGGACGACGCGATGCAAGGGCTACTTCGGATCGTTACCGGCCTCTGCGCCCTGCTGGCCGTCGCCGCCCATGCCCAAACGGTCCGGGACGCGCCCGCCAGGGGCGTCCCGGCCACCGGCTCCGGCCAGCCGACCGGCCATGTGGAGGTCCTCTGGCTCGGGCAATCCGCCATGCGGATCACCACGCCCGGCGGCAAGGTCATCCTCATCGATCCCTACATCACCGCCAACCCGAAGACGCCGGCGGACTGGAAGGACCTCGCCAAGCTCGGCCACCTCGACCTGATCCTGGTGACGCACGGCCACCTCGACCACGTCGGCGACACGTTCGCCCTGTCGAAGCGAAACGACGCCAAGGTCTACGCGCCGGCCGGCCTGCAGGACACGTTCACGACGCTCAAGCTGCTCGACGCCGCGCACGCGCCCAAGATGAACAAGGGCGGCACCGTCAGGCCGCTCGGGCCGGACATCGCCATCTCCATGGTGCACGCCGACCATTCGTCCGAGTTCACCGGCACGGACCCGTTCACCGGCCACCCCTACAGCTTCCCCGGCGGCGAGCCAGTCGGCTTCGTCCTCAAGCTCGAGAACGGCTTCACGATCTACCACATGGGCGACACCGCGCTCTTCGGCGACATGAGGCTGATCGCCGACCTGTACCATCCCGACCTCGTGATGATCCCGATCGGCGGCAACTACACGATGGATCCGCAGGCGGCGGCGATGGCGCTGCGCGCCTACCTGCGCCCGCGCTGGGCGATCCCGATGCACTACGGCACCACGCCCCTGCTCACCGGCACGCCCGAGGAGCTGATCCGGGCGATGGAAACGAACGCGACGACGACGGTCGTGGTGATGCATCCGGGCGAGACGCGGACGTTCTGAGGCCGGCTACCCCCTCGGGTCCAGGCCGGCGGCGAGCCCGCCCAGCCGACGACGCACGGCGGCCAGCGGCGGCGCGTGGGCGAGGACCAGGTCCGCGATCGCCTCCACGTCGTCCAGGTGGACGCGCGGCAGCCGACCGAAGGGCGGCGGGGCATCGCTCGCCAGCGCGACGACGTCGGGATCGTCCGGGTACAGGAACGGCTTCGCGTTCTTGACCTGGTGCACCTCCAGCTTGGCGAGCGCCCCGCGACGGAACCCTTCCACGATCACCAGGTCGACGGGCGACAGGCGATCGAGGAGGTCGAGCAGGTCCGGCGGTTCGTCCCGCCCGTCGCGCACCTCATGCATCAGCGCCCAGCGCCGCGCGGAGGCGACCAGCACCTCGCTGGCGCCGGCCTCCCGATGGCGGTGGGAATCCTTGCCTGGCTTGTCGACGTCGAAATCGTGGTGCGCGTGCTTGATCGTCGAGACCGACACGCCGCGCGCCTTCAACGCCGGGATCAGCTTGACGAGCAAGGTGGTCTTGCCGGCGCCGCTCCAGCCGGCGAGTCCGATGACCTTCATGGATGGATCCCCCATGCGAACGTCCTACGCCATCGGCGTGGCCCATGCACGACCCGTCAGGGGCCGGTGGGCGGAGGTGACCAGGGCGTCGAACCGCGCCGTGAACGCGTCGATGGACGTTCGGATCACGGGCCGCCCCTGTCCAACCAGTGAGGCGGCGCGTTCGTCGCCCAGGGTGGTCTTGCCGGACGCCGTCCGCCCATCGATCGCGACGCGCACCGGGTGGCCGAGGCGCAAGCCCCCGATCCGCCCGGCGACCTCGCCCAATACCGCCGTCCTGCTCAAGCTCACCTCCGTTAAAGCCTCCACGTCTCGCCACCGTCGATCCGTGACAGCGACCGTCATCGACACGATCGTCCGCCGTGGGTCGAGGGCGAACGGCCAGCGGCGGACGTCGGAAAAGCTGACGCGGTCCGAGGCGGTCGGGGCGAATCGGCCCTCGGCGCCTCAGACCGGGGATGACGCCCAACGGGAAGGCGCGCGAGCTTGCGGGGACGAGCCGCGACGCCATCGCCGAACAGGTCGGGCGAGGGCAACGAAGGATCGTTGCGCCGGCGCCGACCCGAGCAACCACCGGCAACGGTCCTCGACTCCATTTACCTTGCTGTCGGACCAAGTCTCGACAGATGACGGGGTCACCGCTAAGCCGCTTTTCAGCCATCTCGTGGCTCAATTGCTCTTAGGAGGAGCTTGGCATGAATCGTAAGTTCAAATCGATCGCCCTCGCCGGCGCTCTCATGGTGGTGGCGGCGCCTGCCTTCGCGCAGGCCGGCAACATGAACCCGTTCGGGATTGACCTCGACCCGTTCCACATCTTCACGCCGGCCCCGCCGCCGCCCCAGGTCAACATCGCGCCGCCGATGGGTGGGATGCACCGGATGCATCGCATGGCTCACGGCCACAAGATGATGACGCGCAAGAAGATGATGTCGAAGAAGATGATGATGCACAAGAAGATGATGAAGAAGTAGGACGGCGCCAGCCGCCTTCGTCCTCGGTGCCCGCGGTCTCGCCGCGGGCATTTCCATGTCGGCACGGCGGCCGGTGGTATGACGTTCAGTCGACGAGGTTGCGGGGCGTGCCGGCGACGAAGGCCTCGATGTTGTCGATCACCTGGTCCGACAGGATCTGCATGGCCTCCCGGCTCGCCCAGGCGACGTGCGGGGTCACGAGCAGGTTGGGGATGGCGGGGTCGAGCAGGACGTTGCCCTGGCGCGGCGGCTCGGCGGTCAGGACGTCGAAGCCGGCCCCGGCGATCACCCCCGCCTTGAGGGCGTGGGCCAGCGCCGCCTCGTCGACGAGGCCGCCGCGCGCGGTGTTGATAAGGACGGCGGAGCGCTTCATCCTCGCCAGTTCGGCCGCGCCGATCATGTCGCGCGTTTCCGGGGTCAACGGCGCGTGCAGGGTGATGACGTCGCTCTCGCGCAGGATCGTCTCGAAGTCGACGAGGCCCTCCGCCGGGACGGCGTCGGTGCCGAGCACCCTCATGCCGAGTCCCACTGCGCGCTTGGCCACCGCGCGGCCGATCGCGCCATGGCCGACGATGCCCATCGTCGTGCCGGCGATGTCGTGGATGTCGTGGGGGAAGAAGCAGAATTGCCGCGACTCGGCCCACACGCCGGCGCGCACGTCCAGCACGTAGTCGACGAGCCGACGCTTGAGCGCGAACATGAGCGCGATGACGTGCTCGGGTACCGTGTTGAAGGCGTAGTCGCGGATGTTGACGACGGCGACGCCCTGCGCCTTGGCGGCGGCCTTGTCGATGACGTCGGTCCCGGTCGCCGCCACCGCGATCAGCTTCAGGTCCGGCAATTGGGCCAGGGCCTCGGCGGTCAACCTGACCTTGTTGGTGATGCAGACGCTCGCGCCCTTCAGCCGCGCCACGACCTCGTCGGGCGCGGTGACGTCGTAGGCGACGTAGCTGTGGGCGAAGGACGGCGCGCGGACGGTCGCCCCGAGGGTCTCGCGATCCAGGAAGACGATGGCGTGGGGCATGGTCGATGGTCCGATCGGGCTGGTGCGCGGGGTCGCGAGGGGCAGCTTAGCGGCTCCGCGCGCGCTCCGCCACGGCGCCGCGCCGGGATGGGCGACGTTGACAAGGCGCGGGGATTATTTCCTCGTGGCCGCATCTCACCGGGACCCGACCATGACCGAGGCCAAACCCTTGGACGCCAAACCCTCGGACGCCAAACCTTTGGACGCGATCGACAAGCGCATCCTCGCCATCGTGCAGGTCGACGCGTCGCTGGCGATCAACGAGATCGCCTATCGCGTGGGCCTGTCGCAGACCCCGTGCTGGAAGCGGCTGCAGCGCCTGGAGCAGACCGGCTACATCAAGCGTCGCGTCGCGCTGCTCGACGGGGCCAAGCTCGGCCTCGGCGTCACCGTCTACGTGTCGATCGAGGTGGGCGAGCATTCCGCCGAGACCCAGGCCACGTTCGCGCGGGAGGTGTCGGCGATGAAGGAGGTGCTGGACTTCCACCGCATGGCCGGCGACGTCGATTACATGCTGCGCGTGGTGGTGCCGGACACGGCGGGCTTCGACGCCTTCTACAAGCGGTTGGTGGCGGTGGCGCCGCTCAAGAGCGTGAAGTCGCGCTTCGCGCTGGAGGGTTTGAAGGCGGAGACGGCGCTGCCGATTTATTGAGGAGGCGAGCTCACAGCCCTCGATCACACCGATGACGGAGATGTCCCCGATCATGGGCAGGCGCTCATATCCATCTGGGATCACCAACCCAATGGTTTCACGAGAGGTCGCCCTTGCGGGCTGATAATGCGATCAGGCAACTGGCATGCTGCGAGGTAAGGCTCCACGTGCCGCACTGAGGTGGCCACATTCTGCAGCAACGTCGACGGCATGGCGCTCGGCGCCAGCAACGTTACCCTGAGACCAACATCCTGCGTAACGATGCGGATGGCTTCCGTGAGATCGGTATCGTTGGTCAAAACAGCGGCTTCGTCGAACTTACCCTGGAAGGCGTCCCTCACGAGGTGCACACCGATGTTCACGTCCGAGCCCTTCTCCTCCGTCTTGTAAACATATGCGACCTGAGGATTGGCTCCGACCGGCAGCGTGAGGGAAGGCTTGAACGCAGGTGGTTGGACAAGGCCAGCCCACTTCTTGGAAACGATGAACCGAGAGGCGATGATCGTCACGCCCGGGAGCGTTCACAACGCGCGAAGATACAAACCCTGTCTCGCTGGCGCCGTTGGATCGACACGTCCGGAGACGTAAGCCGTATAATAGTTCACGGACACGATGTCAGACGCTGGTGGCATCACCGCTCTGGCGAGCGCCGCGATGTCGAGCCAACGTACCCCGGACCTGCCCTTCAGAGCGCGGTAGTAAAGGTTGAAGCCATCGAGGTAAACGATCGTCCTGGACACCAAGACCTTTGACGCAAGAGGCCGCCAAGTGTCACCACCTGACGGCCCCTGAACCTGAGGGCAAGCCCTCAGGCGAGTTATATAGGTCTAATAAGTACTTTCTTCTCCCGTGTCAAGGCTTTCACCTAGACCGCCCGGCCTCCACCCAGCCAATCGACCACGCCCCGTCCCGCCGCCGCACCGGTCGCGAAGCAGGCTTGCAGGAGGTAGCCGCCGGTGGGCGCCTCCCAATC
>CAXSDP010000064.1:18772-22782 GCA_964235705.1 uncultured Beijerinckiaceae bacterium
CACCGGTCGCGAAGCAGGCTTGCAGGAGGTAGCCGCCGGTGGGCGCCTCCCAATCCAGCATCTCGCCGGCCACGAACACGCCGGGGCGGGCGCGCAGCATCAGCGCGTCGTCCAACGCCGCGAGGGACACGCCGCCGGCACTCGAGATCGCCTCCGCGATCGGCATCGGGGCGGTGAGTCGGACGGGGACGGCGTTGATCAGGGTCGCGAGCGCGGCATCGTCCAGGGAGGCCAGCGGCGGACCCTCCGCCTCCCGCAGGAGCCCGATCGCGACCGGGTCGAGGCTCAAGGCCTTGCGCAGCCCGTTGCTCAAGGACTCCTTGGGCCGGCGCCGGCCGATCTTGGCGACGAGCGTGTCGTGGGCGAGGTCCGGCCGCAGCGCGACGCGCAGGATCGCCGCGCCGTCTGCCGCGACCGCGTCGCGCAACGGGGCCGCCAGCGCGTAGACCGCCCCGCCCTCCAGCCCCGCCGCCGTCACCACCGCCTCGCCGCGCGCGCGCCCATCGCCGAACCCCAGCGCCACGTTGTGCAGCGGTGAACCGGCGAACCGCTCGCGGAACGGCGCGCTCCAGGCCACCGCGAAGCCGCAATTGGCCGGCCGCAGCGGCGCGACGGGGACGCCGACGGCGGCGAGCGGGGCCGTCCAGCCGCCATCGGAGCCGAGCCGCGGCCAGCTCGCCCCGCCGAGCGCGAGCACGGTCGCGGCCGCTTCGACCGCGATCCGACCATCGGGCGTGTCGAAGGCGAGGCGCCCGGACGCGTCCCACCCCCGCCAATGGTGTCGCGGCCTGATCGCGACACCGAGCGCCTCCAGCCGGCGCAGCCACGCGCGCAGCAGCGGCGACGTCTTCATCGCCGTGGGGAACACCCGCCCGCTCGTGCCGACGAAGGTGTCGACGCCGAGCCCCGCGCACCACGCGCGCAGCGCGGGCGGTCCGAAGCGGGCGAGCGCCGGTCGCAGCGCGTCGGCGGCGGCCCCGTAGCGCGCCTCGAAGGACGCGGCCGGCTCGCCGTGCGTCAGGTTGAGACCGCCGCGACCCGCCAGCAGCAGCTTGCGCCCGGGCGAGGGCATCCGCTCGTAGAGCGTGACCGCCGCGCCGGCGCGGGCCGCCACCTCCGCCGCCATCAGGCCGGCCGGCCCCGCCCCGACGACGGCCACCCTCGCGCATTTGTCCGATTGCATCCCCGACCTATATAGCAAAAGCCGGATGGTCGGCGTGCCCGGCGCGTCACGGCGTCAACCCGCGGGCCGGCCAAGCGCGCCGTTGAAGGACGAGCCCATGACGATCGGCATCCTGGAATGCGGCACGTCGCCGACGGCGCTCCAAGCGGAGTTCGGCACCTACGGCGCGATGATGCGGCGGATGCTCGGCCCGCACCGGGACACCAGGACCTTCGCGGTCAACGAGGGCGTTTTGCCGCCCGATGCCGCGACCTGCGAGGCCTACATCCTCACCGGCTCGGCGGCCGGCGTCGCCGACGACCTGCCCTGGATCGCCGGGCTGATCGACTTCCTGCGCGGGGCGCGCGGGCGGGCCAAGCTGGTGGGCATCTGTTTCGGTCACCAGGCGATGGCGGAGGCGTTCGGCGGCGCGGTGGTGAGGTCCCCCAAGGGCTGGGGCGTCGGGTTGCACCGCTACGAGGTGGTGCGGGACACGCCTTGGATGGGTGCGCCTGGGATGGGTGCGCCGGGGATGGGCACGTCTGGGATGGACGGGGCGGCGCACGTGGATGTCGCCGCCTCGCACCAGGACCAGGTCGTCGTCCGCCCGCCCGACGCACGCGTGACGCTGGCGAGCGCGTTCACGCCACTCGCCGGGCTCGACTACGGCGACGCCATCTCGTTCCAGTTCCACCCGGAGTTCACCGCCGCCTACGCGACGGCGCTGATCGAAGCGGGAGCCGACCGCTACGGCGCCCTCGCCGGCCCGGCCATCGCGTCCCACCGCCAGCCGAACGACGGCGCGGTGGTCGGGCGGTGGATCGATCGCTTCCTGGACGCGTAGGGGATCGGACGCATCCTTCAGCTCCGGACCATGTCGACGAAGGCACGGGGAGCGGCATGGAGGGCTGACGGTGGCCGGGATGATACGGGAGGAACGTCGGCAGCGCGGCGCCCCAGTCCCCGAGCACGCGCACGAGGGTTCCCCGCGCGAGGTGATCCGCCACCGGGGCTTCGGCGCCTCGATCCTCATCGAGGTGGCCGGCCCCTACGCTCCGAGAGCGGCCGTGCGCTTTTCGGGCTGATGCCTTGGCAAACCGATGATGCGCCTGCGACACCTCGTCCCCGACGACGTCACGACCCCGGGGAGCCCCGGGGTCCGCTCGCATCAGCGGGTCTGGCCGCGCGACGCGCTCTCGCGCCGCGAAGGGAACGGGACAGCGACGAGGGACCCTAACCGCGCGGTGACGCGGACGGATCGGTCCCCCTCGCCTCGCGGACGGGGGCACCGGGCGGCTCGTCGGCGGCCAGCGCCTTGAGGCGGTAGAGCGCCGCCATCGCCTCGCGCGGGCTGAGCGCGTCGGGATCGATCGCCGCCAGCGCTTCGCGCAGCGCGTCCGCCTCCTCGACCGCCTCGGGCCGGCCCCGCCCGGTTTGGGCGGCGGCGGCGAACAGCGGCAGGTCCGCCAGCAGCCGGGCCACGGGGGCGTCGCGGTCGCCGGCCTCCATCTCCGCCAGCAGGGTTTTGGCGCGCCGCACCGCGATTGCCGGCAGGCCGGCGAGCTTGGCGACCTGGATGCCGTAGGAGCGGTCGGCGGCGCCCGGCACCACCTCGTGCAGGAACACGACGTCGCCGTGCCAGTCCGCCACCCGCGTCGTGAGGTTGACGAGCCGGTCGAGCCGGCGCGACAGCTGCGTCAGCTCGTGGAAGTGGGTGGCGAAGATCGCGCGCGAGCGGTTGCGCTCGTGGAGGTGCTCCATCACCGCCCAGGCGATCGACAAGCCGTCGAAGGTCGCGGTGCCGCGCCCGATCTCGTCGAGGATCACCAGGGAGGCCGGCGTGGCGCGGTTGAGGATGGCGGCCGTTTCCACCATCTCCACCATGAAGGTGGAGCGCCCGCGCGCGAGGTCGTCCGCCGCGCCCACCCGCGAGAACAGCCGGTCGACGATGCCGATGCGGGCATGGGCGGCCGGCACGTAGGAACCCATCTGCGCCAGCACCGCGATCAGCGCGTTCTGCCGGAGGTAGGTCGACTTGCCGGCCATGTTGGGGCCGGTCACGACCGCGACGCCGCCGCCGCGCGGGGTGGCGGACAGGTCGCAATCGTTCGCCACGAACGGCTCGCCCCCGACCCGCAGCGCCGCCTCCACCACCGGGTGGCGGCCGCCCCGGATCGCGAAGGCGCCGTCGGCCGTGACCTCCGGGCGGGTCCAGTCGCGCGTGGCTGCGACGTCGGCGAGGCCGGCCGCGACGTCGATGAGGGCGAGCGCGTCGGTGGCGGCGCCGATCGCCGGGGCGGCGGCGAGGATCGCGCCGGCGGCGGCGTCGAAGAGCGCGTTCTCGCGCGCGGTGGCGTCGGCCGCCGCCGCCGCGATTCGAGCTTCCAGCGCGCCGAGCGCACCCGTCGAGAAGCGCATCGCGTCGACCATGGTCTGGCGATGGACGAAGGTGGCGTTGAGGGGCGCCGCCATCAGGCGCTCGCCCAAGGCCTGGGGCACCTCGACGAAGTAACCCAGCATCGAGTTGTGCTTGACCTTGAGCCGGCGGCTGCCGGCAAGGTCGCAGTATTCCCCTTGCAGCGCGGCGATCACCTGCCGGCTCTCGTCGCGCAGCGCGCGCGTCTCGTCGAGCGCGGGGTCGTGGCCGGGGCGGATGAAGCCACCGTCCCGTCGTTGGAGCGGCAGGGCGTCGCCCAGCATGGCCTCCAGGCGTGGGCCGAGGTCGGGGGCGAGGCCCTCCAGCCCGGCGCGCGCCCCCACCAGCAGGGTGGGCAGCGGTCCCCGCGGGAAGGCGTCGTCGTGCAGGTTGGCGGCGAGCGCGCGGGCGGCGGCGAGGCCTTCGGCGATG
>CAXSDP010000065.1:0-22580 GCA_964235705.1 uncultured Beijerinckiaceae bacterium
ATGGCTGGGGGACCTGGATTCGAACCAAGATTAACGGAGTCAGAGTCCGCTGTTCTACCGTTGAACTATCCCCCACGCCGCCTCACGGCATGGTGAGCGATCCGAGCTGGGACGCCCGGTCGCGCGCGATCCCGTTTAGGTTTTCGCCTTCGCGAAGTCAACGCCGTCGCGCCGGCCGCGTCGCGCCGTGTCAAACCCCGACCCTCAAATCCTCCCGCTCCAAGGCGTCCGCGCCCGGCACCGTGCCGGCGTCGAGATGGTGGAGGAAGGCGATCATCTGCTCGTTCTGGCCGATCGCGCAGGCGGCGCGCGCCTCGCCGTCCTTGATATAGAAGGTGATGAAATCGGGCTTGGCCATGTCGCCGCGCGTGACCGTCCGGTCCCAAGCGGTGGCGTGGCCGGCGTAATCGAGCCGCTTGTCGCCCTGGTTGCTCCAGAAGAAAGGCGTGGCGGCGAAGGGCTTCGCGTCGCCCAAAATCGCGTGGGCGATGTGGGCACCGTGCTGCTCGGCCAGTCGCCAGTGCTCGATGCGGGCGAGTTCGCCGCCGCGCGCGGGATAGGCGGCGATGTCGCCGGCGAGCCAGGCGTCGGGGCCGACGCGCAGCGTGGCGTCCACCGCGATCCCACCGTCGTCGCGCAATGGCACGCCGGTGAAGGCCGCCGTTTCCGGGCTGGCGCCGGCGCCGACCACCACGAAGTCGGCGGGGAGCCGCCGCCCATCCTTCAACACGACGGTCTCGACATGGCCCTCGCCTTCCAGCGCCGCGACCTCGCCCTGGAGGATCGTCACGCCGATCGCCTCCTGGTTGCGCTTGATGACGCCGGCCACCTCGGCGCCGAAGCGCTTGGCGAAGGGGAGCGGCTCCGGGGTGACGACCGTCGCCAGCAAGCCTCGCTTGGTGAGGAAGGCCGCCGCCTCCAGGCCGATGAAACCGCCGCCGATGATGACCACGGTCTTGGCGGCGGCGGCGGCGGTGCTGATCGCGACCCCGTCGTCGAGGCTCCGCAGGGTGAAGACGTAGGTGAGCTGCTTGCCAGGCAAATCGGGCACCACGGCTCGGCTGCCTGTCGCGACCACCAGCGCGTCGCCGGTGAAGGTGCGGCCGTCGGCCAGCGTGACGCGGCGCGAGGCCGGCTCGATGGTCGTCACCGTGCCGCGCACCATGGCGACGTCGTGGTGCGTCGCGAAGTCGGGCACGAGCAGGCTCGCCGGATCGGTCCGCTTGGCGATGAAAGCCTTCGAAAGCTTGGTGCGGTCGTAGGGGCCGGCCTCCTCGCGGCCGATCATGGTGATCCGGCCGGCGAAGCCGGCGAAGCGCAGGGTCGTCACCGTCGCCATGCCGCCGGCCCCGCTGCCGATGATCAGCACGCTCTTTCCTTCGTCGCGCGCACGGGGCGGCTCGGGGGCGATCGCCTCAAGAGTGGCGATCGCGACGTCGCCGTCGAGCCGCACGGGGTAGCGGGTCAACCCGTCGAGCGCGGGCGGTTCCAGCAGGGCGCCGTCGGTCACGTCGAACACGGCCTTGTGCCACGGGCAGTACAGCTTGCCGGCGCAGATCGCACCCTTCGCGAGCGGCGCGCCGTAGTGCGGGCACTTGGCCTGGAACGCACGGACACCGTCGGCGTCGCGCACGAACAACACCCTGGCGTCACTCTCCTCCGCCTGCCGCATGCCGTTCATCGGCACGTCGGCGATCGTGACCCTGATTTCCGCACCCATGCCCAACGCTCCACCTCGTGCCAGGCATGTTAATCGCCGCGATCGAAGGGGGTTGCCTCAAGCGGCGGCCGGCCGCGCCGGCAAGCCGCCGTCCCGCAGGCCGGTCATGCGCAAGGTCAAGGCGAGCGTCGCCGCCCACGCCGTCGCGCCACCGGCCACGGAGACGGCGATGGTGGACAGGGGCCTGGACGGATCGATGAGCGCGATGGCGCCCATCGCGCCGACGATCGTCGCGGCGGTGCAGGCGATGCCTGGGACGAGCCGGCGCAGCAGGGTGTCCAAGCGCGTGCGCGTCGCGCGCAGCGCGATGGCGGTCGCCGCCAGCGCCAGGCCGGCCGCGACGACGGCCTGGGCGGCGGCGGCGCCGACCGCGCCGAAACGGGCGGCGGCGAACAGCAGCGCGATGGCCGCGAGCGAGCCGACCGTCCTGATCCTCAGGATGAGGCCCGAACGGTCGGTCACGCCGAGCGTGGGATCGAGGAAAGCCTCGAAGGCGGCCAGCACGCGGGCCACCGCCAGCACGGCGATGACCGGGACCGCATCCTCCCAGCCGGGGCCGACGACGAGCGCGAGCACGCTGCGGCTGTCGAGCACCAGGCCGGCCAGCGCCGGCCACGCCGTGACCGACAGCGCCGTCAGCAGCGCGAGCCAAGGCGCCCGCAGCGCCTCCGGCACCCCCCGCGTGCGGGCGAACTGCACCCAAGCCATCGTGGTGACCGGCTGGTAGGCGATCTCGCTGATACCCAGCACGACCCGGCTGCCGAGGCGGTAGGCGCCGGCGGCGGCGGGGTTGACCAGGATGCCGACGAGCACGTCGCCGCTGTAGCTCGCCACGATGCCGGCCATGCGGCTGACGTAGATGTTGACGGCGAACCGCCAGGCGGCGCGGGCGGTGCCGGCGTGCCAGGCGAGGCGTGGCCGCAGCCGCAGCACCGCGAAGTAACCGATGCCGCCGCCCAGCAGCTGCGCGTAGCGGTAGGCGACCAACGAGAACAATCCCGCGCCCTGGTTGAACAAGGTGAGCGCCAGCGCGCTCGCCAGTGCCTCCGTGACGAGGCACAGGGTATAGTACACGTTGAGGCGGCCGCGCCGCAGCAGCACCGCCTCCTGCCAGGTGGTGATCGATGCCACGATCGCGCTCGGAGCCAGCCATAGCATCAGGCTCGTCACTTCGGCGGAACGGGTCAGCGCGCCCATGACGAAGGCGAGGCCCGCGACGCTCGCCGCCGCGAGCAAGCCGAAGCTCACGTTCATGGCGAAACAGGTTTCGAGGATGCGATCGTCGCCATCACCCCGGTCGCCGCCCCCGGTCTCCTTGATGATGTAATCGTAGACGCCGCCGTACATGAGCGCCTGCAGCAGCACGACGAAGGCGCTGGCGATGGCGTAGATGCCGAACTGGTCCTTGGCGAGGAGGCGGGCGGCGACGATCGCGATGAGCAGCGCCGTGACCTGCGAGAAGCCGCGGGCGACGAAGCCGATGCCGACCTGGCCGGCCACCTTCGGAAGCTTCATGTTCACGATCCCACCGACGGTCCCGCGCCCAGCGGACCATGCGCCGTGATAGCGAACGAATGTTACCGAAGCGGCGCCGGAACCCGCGCGTTTGCCGGGGTCACGCGTGACACCTCATTTACCGTAGGTCAGGCCCATCATCCGGTAGCGCTCGGGATCGTCGCCCCAATCCGGTCGCACCTTCACGAACAGGAACAGGTGCACGGGGTGCTCGGCCGCCTCCGCGATCTCCTTGCGCGCGGCGGAGCCGATCGATTTGATCGTGCGCCCGCCCTCCCCGATCACGATCTTCTTGTGCCCCTCGCGCGTCACGTAGATCGTCTGCTCGACGCGCGCCGAGCCGTCCTTCTGGTCGCGCCATAGCTCCGTCTCGACGGTGGATTGGTAGGGCAGCTCGTCGTGCAGGCGCTCGAACAACTTCTCGCGCGTGATCTCGGCGGCCAGCGAGCGAAGGGGCGCGTCCATCACCTGATCCTCCGGGTACAGCCAGGGGCCGGGCGCCATCAGCGTGGCGAGGTGGGCGACCAGCTTGGGGACGCCGTGCCCGCGCAGCGCCGAGATCATGAACGTGTCGGCGAAGCGGCAGCGCGCGTTGAGGGTTTCCGTAAGGGAAAGAAGGCTTTCCGCCTCGACGGTGTCGATCTTGTTGAGGACGAGCACCTTCGGCGCGCCGTTGGCGGCGAGCCCGTCGAGGATCGCCGCCGTCTCGTCATCGAGGCCGCGGCGCGCGTCGACCAGCAGGGCGACGACGTCGGCGTCGCCGGCCCCGCTCCAGGCGGTCGCCACCATGGCGCGATCGAGCCGCCGCTTCGGGGCGAAGATGCCGGGCGTGTCCACGAAGATGACCTGAGCCGCCCCCGACAACGCGATGCCGCGCACCAGCGAGCGCGTGGTCTGCACCTTGCGCGAGACGATGGACACCTTGGTGCCGACCGCCTGGTTGATCAGCGTGGACTTGCCGGCGTTGGGCGCGCCGATGAGGGCGACGAAGCCGCAACGGGTCGCCTCGGTCCGTCCGGTGTCGATGGGGACGTCCCCCCCGCTCGCGTCGCTCATGCGTCCCTTACCTCCCCGATCGCTGGTCGCTCGATGGTAGGGGCTGAACCACCCCTTCGCGCGTCATGAACGCCGCCGCCGCCGTCTGCTCGGCGATCCGCTTGGAGGGTCCCTTGGCCTCGGCGGGTACGTGGCCGGCGACCGTGACGGCCACGACGAACTCCGGCGCGTGGTCGGGGCCGCTGCGCTCCCGCTCCGCGTAGGAGGGTGCCGGCAAGCCGCGGCCCTGCGCCCATTCCTGCAGGGCGGTCTTGGGATCGCGAAGGGGACGGGACGGCGCCCGCATCTGCGCGTCGAACGAACGCTCGACGAGCGCGCGGGCCGCGTCCAGCCCGCCATCGAGGAAGACGGCGCCGATCACCGATTCGCAGACGTCCCCGAGGATGGCACATTTCAACGCGGCGCTGGCGCGCTCGCCCGGTCCGAGCCGCATGTGCCCTGCCACGCCCCAGCCCTCCGCCACCGCCGCGCAGCTTTCCCGCCTGACGAGGTCGGCCAGGCGGCGCGACAATTCACCCTCCTCGGCGTCTGGGAAGGCGGCGTAGAGCATCGCCGCCGCCGCGAGGCCGAGGACGCGATCGCCGAGGAATTCGAGACGCTGGTAGCTGCCGGTCCTCACCCTGGCCGCGCCGGCGTGCGTCAGCGCGAGGACGAGGGTCGCCCTGTCGCCGAACGCGTAGCCGAGGCGACGCTCGAGCGGCGCGAGGTCGGGCGGCGGCCGGGTCAAAGGAACCGGGTCAAACTGGCGACGTCATGGAGGCGAGATCATGGACGCGCCGTCAATGGATGGGCTTGAACAAACGGTTCCAGCGCACCGTCCACGGCCATTCCCACACCTTCCAGGCCGGCTGCCCCTGCCCGACGGAGAAGAAGATGATCTCGGCGCGGCCCACCAGGTTCTCGAAGGGGACGTAGCCGACGCCGCCCTGATCGGGGGGCACGCGACTGTCGGTGGAATTGTCGCGGTTGTCGCCCATCATGAAGTAGCTGTTCGGCGGCACGGTGAAGAGTTCGGTGTTGTCGTTGAAGCCGGTGTCGCCCTGGATCTCGATGACCGTGTGCGTCACCCCGCCCGGCAACGTCTCCTTGTAGGTCGGCACGTCCGTTTCGCGGCCGTAGTAATCCTCCGTGCGAACCTTGGCGATCGGCTCGCGCGGCACCTCCGTGGCGTTGATGTAGAGGCGACCCTCCTTCATCTGGATCGTGTCGCCCGGCAAGCCGATCACGCGCTTGATGTAGTCGGTGGTGTTGTCGCGCGGCAGCTTGAACACCACGACGTCGCCACGCTTGGGGGGCGTGGCCAGGACGCGCCCCTTGAAGATGTCCGGGCTGAGCGGCAGCGAGAACTTGGAGAAACCGTAGGAGTACTTGGACACGAAGAGGAAGTCGCCGACGAGCAGCGTGGGGATCATCGACCCCGAAGGGATGTTGAAGGGCTGGAACAGGAACGTGCGGACGACGAGGGCGATGAGCAGGGCTTGGGCGACGACCTTCACCAGCTCGAAGAACCCGCCTTGCTGGTTGGCCGGCCGTCCGGCCACGCGCTCGTCCTTCGCTTCCACATTCTTCGTCATTCTTCGGATCTCGTTGAGGGGGGCGACTGACGGGGACCGGCCGAAGCCGGCGGTGCTTAACACGCGCTCCCCACAGGGTACAGCGCGCACAATTGCGGCACGATGAGGGTTTTCCAGGCGAATGTCCCGGGCGCGCGCCGCCCGACACCCTCAGGCGATCACCGCCTCGATGACCACGAAGGCTTGCGCCATCGGCAGTTCGTCGGTGATGGCGAGGTGGATCACCGCCGCGTGACCGGGGGGCGTCAGCCTCGCCAGCCGGGCCGCCGCGCCGCCGGTCAGCGCCATCGTCGGCTTGCCGGAGCGCAGGTTGACCACGCCCATGTCGCGCCAGGCGACGCCGTCGCGAATGCCGGTGCCGAGCGCCTTGGCGCAGGCCTCCTTCGCGGCGAAGCGCTTGGCGTAGGAGGCGGCCCGCCCCGCCCTGCCCTCGGAGCGCCGTCGCTCGACCTCCGTGAAGCAGCGCTCGACGAAACGATCGCCGAACCGTTCCAGCGACGCGGCGATGCGATCGATGTTGCAAAGGTCCGTGCCGATGCCGATGATCATCGGCGCCCCGCCGCCCGGCCGGCGGCCCGACCGGCGTCCATGGCCGCGCGCATCGTCCCCACCGCCTCGGTCAGGCCGGTGAAGATCGCCTCGCCGATCAGGAAGTGGCCGATGTTGAGTTCGACGATCTCCGGCACGGCGGCGATGGCGCGGGCCGTGTCGAAGTCGAGCCCGTGGCCGGCGTGGCACTCGATGCCCCGTGCCGCCGCTTCCCGCGCGGCGGTCCTGATGCGCTCGAACTCGTGGGCGGCGCGCTCCCCCTCGCCGTGGAGCAGCGCGTCGCACCAGGCGCCGGTGTGCAGTTCCACCACCGGGGCGCCGATCGAGCGGGCGGCGGCGACGGCGCGCGCGGTCGGCTCGATGAACAGCGAGGCGCGGACGCCGACCTTGGCCATCTCGGTCGCCACGACCCGGAGGTGGTCGTGGCCGCCGATCACGTCGAGGCCGCCCTCGGTCGTGCGCTCGCTGCGCTTCTCCGGCACGATGCAGCACGCCGCCGGGCGCGTCGCGAGGGCCAAGGCCACCATCTCGTCGGTGGCCGCCATCTCGAAGTTCAGCGGCGCGTCGATCGTCGCCTTGAGGCGGGCCACGTCGTCGTCGCGGATGTGGCGACGGTCCTCGCGCAGGTGCGCGGTGATGCCGTCGGCACCGGCCGCCAGCGCGAGCACGGCGGCGCGCACCGGGTCCGGCACGGGGCCGCCGCGCGCGTTGCGCACGGTGGCGACGTGGTCGACGTTGACGCCGAGGCGGAGCCTGTCCCCGCGCGCTACCTGGTCCATCATCCGTTCACCCGCTCGACCTTGCTGACGATCGGCCGCGCCCGCAGTTGCGCGACGATGGTCGAGAGATGCTTGAGGTTCAAGACCTCGACGTCGATCACCAGCAACCGGAAGTCCGGCGACACCGGCTTCATCAGCACGTTGTCGATGTTGGCCCCGTTCTCGCCCACCACGGTCGCGATCGCGCCGAGCGCGCCGGGCTCGTTGATGGCGGTGACGTCGAGCCGCGCCGGGAAGAAGGGGCGGTCGCCCTCCATGATGTCCCAGCGCACGTCGAGCCATCGTTCGGGCTGGTCGTCGAAGGCGGTGAGGTCCTGCGATTGGATGGGGTAGATCGTGATGGCCACGCCAGGCTCCAGGATGCCGACGACCCGGTCGCCCGGCACCGCGCCCCCGTTGGGCGCGAAGCGGACGGCGAGGTCCGGGTGCAGGCCGTCTGCCGCCACCATCCGCCAATCGACCTCGTCGCTGACGCCCGGCACGTGGAACAGGAGGTTGGCGTTGGTGCTCGTGCCGAACCACCCCCCCTCGTTGCGGGCGCGCGGCGTCGCGCTCGCCCTGCGCTCCTCCACGACGTCGGGGTGCACCGCCTTGAGCACGTCGCCGGAGAACATCTCGCCCCGCCCGACCGCCGCGAGCACGTCCTCGATCGTCGGGTGGGCGAAGCGCGGCAACGCCGCCTTGAGCCTCTCGTCGGTCAAGGCGCGCCCGGCGCGCTCGAAGGCGCGGACGACGATCTGCCGTCCGAGCGCGGAATATTGCGCGCGCATCGCCTCGCGCGTCGAGCGACGGATGGCGGCGCGCGCCTTGCCGGTCAGCACCAGCGTTTCCCAGATCGCGGGGGGCACCTGACCATCCTGGCGGACGATCTCGACCTCGTCGCCGTTCTGCAGGGAGCTCAACAAGGGCGCGGGATGGCCGTTGATCTTGGCGCCGTTCGCGCTGTTGCCGACATCGGTGTGGACGGCGTAGGCGAAGTCGATCGCGGTGGCCCCCTTCGGCAGCGCGATCAGCCGGCCGTGCGGCGTGAAGCAGAACACCTGGTCGAGGAACAACTCCAGCTTGGTGTGCTCGAGGAACTCCTCGGGCGAGGAGCCCTCGGCCAGCGACTCCACCGTGCGGCGCAGCCATTGGAACGCCTTGCTCTCGCCCGTCGACGTCGCGCCCCCGCGCACGCCCTCCTTGTAGAAGACGTGCGCGGCGATGCCGTCGCTGGCGACCGCGTGCATGGCGCGGGTGCGCACCTGGAGCTCGACCCGTTGCCGGCCCGGCCCGACCACGGTGGTGTGGATGGAGCGGTAGTCGTTGGGCTTGGGGGTGGAGATGTAATCCTTGAAGCGGCCCGGCACGGTGGACCATTTGGTGTGGAGCACGCCGATCGCCCGGTAGCACTCGCCCACGGTGTCGACGAGGATGCGAAAGCCGAAGATGTCGGACATCTGCTCGAACGCGATCGATTTGCGCTCCATCTTGCGCCACACCGAGTAGGGCTGCTTCTGCCGGCCGGCGACCTCCGCGTCGATGCCGTCGGCCGCGAGCGCCTGCGTGATCTCCTCCTCGATGGCGACGATGCGCAAGCCGTTGCGGCGGCCGATGTCATCGAGCCGCGCCCCGATGGTCGCGTAGGCGTCCGACATCAGGTGGCGGAAGGCGAGGTCCTCCAGCTCATCGCGGATGCGCTGCATGCCCATCCGCCCCGCGAGCGGCGCATAGATGTCGAGCGTTTCCTCGGCGATCCGCGCGCGCTTGTCCGGCGGCACGAAGTGCAGCGTGCGCATGTTGTGCAGCCGGTCGGCGAGCTTGACCAGAAGCACGCGCACGTCGGCCGCCACCGCCAGCAGCAGCTTGCGGAAGTTCTCGGCCTGGACGGCGCGCTTGGACACGAGGTCGAGCCGCTTGAGCTTGGTCAAGCCGTCGACCAGCTGGCCGATCTCGCGGCCGAAGATCCGGTCGACCTCCTCGCGGGTCGAGGCGGTGTCCTCGATGACGTCGTGCAACACGGCGGCGACGATCGTCGCGTCGTCGAGGTGGAGGTCGGTCAGGATCGCGGCGACTTCGAGCGGGTGCGAGAAGTACGGGTCGCCCGACGCCCGGACCTGCGCGCCGTGCGCCTTCATCGCGTAGACGTAGGCCCTGTTCAGCAGGACTTCGTCGGTTTGCGGATTGTAGCGGCGAACGCGGTCGACCAGTTCGTACTGGCGCATCATGGGCGTCACCCGTTCGCCCGTGGCCCCGGGTTCAACGGAGTGCGGGCTCACGATGGGTTGGACCGGCGAACCGGCCATGTTCGTCATGAGCTATGCCCTGTTCCGAGCGTGCGCGAAACAGGCGGGGCAAGCGACCTATTCGCCCTCGTCGTCGGTCGCGGCCGGCGGCACGAGGCCCTCGAGGCCGCGCAGGAGGTCCTCCTCCGTCATGCGATCGAACTGGACGTCGGTCTTGGCATCGGACTGCATCGTGGCCGGCCCGGTGGACAGGGCGGGCACCACCTCCGCTTCCGGCTCGTCGACCTCTACCTGATTCTGCAGCGAGTGGATGAAACCTTCCCGTAGGTCCTCGGGGACCTGCGTCAGTTCCGCGATCTCGCGCAGGGCCACCACCGGGTTCTTGTCATTATCCCGGTCGACCGTGATCTGCGAGCCCGACGCGATCATGCGGGCGCGGTGACTCGCGATGAGGACGAGGTCGAACCGGTTCTCGACCTTGTCGACGCAATCTTCGACTGTGACACGCGCCATATGCTTTTTCCAACGCACGAGGACTTTGGGACGACATACACAGGGCGTCAGCGTAGTGACAAGATAATTGTGGGATCGTGAGCGAGTAACGCGCGACGATTCCAGCCTCGGTTGCCAAGCGCGGCTTGACGTCACGTTGAAGTACCGCCATTTCTAGCGGTGGATGCCTGCACGAGCCCCCTTCAGGTCTTGAGTGCGTCGAAAAGAAAGCTTAGCCGGTTTTCTCGTCCTAAAAGTCAAAACAAGAGAAGGCCACGAGAGCAACGAATGCCTGACTCAGATCGAATCGCGCTGTTCATCGACGGTGCAAACCTATACGCGACCGCCAAATCTTTGGGGTTCGACATCGACTACAAGCGCCTGCTGAAGGAGTTCCAAAGTAGAGGAAAGTTGATCCGGGCTTTCTATTACACGGCTTTGGTCGAGGACCAAGAGTACTCTTCCATCCGCCCCTTGATAGACTGGCTCGATTACAACGGTTTCGCTGTCGTGACCAAGCCGACGAAGGAGTTCGTCGATGCCCTCGGCCGCCGCAAGATCAAGGGTAACATGGACATCGAGCTGGCGGTCGATGCCATGGAGATGGCCGAACACCTCGACCAGATCGTCCTGTTCTCCGGCGACGGCGACTTCCGCTCGCTCGTCGAGGCGCTTCAACGCAAGGGGGTCCGCGTGTCCGTCGTGTCGACGAACTCGACCCAGCCGGCGATGATCGCCGACGAACTGCGTCGGCAGGCGGACGAGTTCATCGACCTGATCCACCTCATGCCCAAGATCGGCCGTGACCCGAGCGAGCGGACGCAACGCCACCAGGACCGCCGCGTGCCGACGGCCGCTCCGGTCGCGTCGCCCGAGCCGCATGATCCCGACGACCGGGGCTGACGTCGCCGAGGCGAACCGGATGGGGATGACGCCGCTCGTTCCCGGGCATGATTGTCGGTTGTGCCCTCGCCTCGCGGCGTACCGCGACGACAATCGCCGCGCCGAGCCCGCGTGGTTCAACGCGCCCGTCCCGACCTTCGGCCGCCTCGACGCGCGCCTCCTCGTCGTCGGCATGGCGCCCGGCGTCCGGGGCGCCAACCGGACCGGTCGGCCGTTCACCGGCGACTACGCCGGCGACCTCCTCTACGCCACCCTGCTCCGCTTCGGCTTCGCGCGAGGCACGTACGACAGGCGGCCCGACGACGGGCTGACGTTGGACGATTGCGCGATCGCCAACGCGGTGCGGTGCGTGCCGCCACAGAACAAGCCGACACCGGCGGAGATCAAGACCTGCCGCACGTTCCTCGGATCGCTGCTGGACGGCATGGGCGGGCTGGTGACGGTCGTCGCGATCGGTCGTGTCGCCCACGACAGCGTGCTACGCGCCCTCGACACCAAGCTCGCGGCCGCGCCCTTCGCGCACGGGCGACGTCACGCGCTTCCGCGTCCCGGCCGCGATCCCGTGGCCCTTCACGACTCCTACCATTGCTCACGCTACAACACGAGCACGCGGCTGCTCACGCCGTCGATGTTCGAAGCGGTGTTCGCCGCCGTTCGCGCCGAACTCGACGGTGCCGCCCCGGCGTCGGGGTGAGCGTCAATTGTTCTGCTTCAGCAGGCGGCCCTTTTCCCGGTTCCAGTCGCGCAGCTTCTCGGTTTCCCGCTTGTCGTGGAGCTTCTTGCCCTTGGCGAGCGCGATCTCGATCTTGGCGCGGCCGCGCTCGTTGAAGTAGATCTTCAGCGGCACGATGGTCATGCCCTCGCGCTCGACGCCCTGCGCGATCTTGGCGATTTCCTTGTGGTTCAGCAGCAGCTTGCGCGGGCGCTTCGGCTCGTGGTTGAAGCGGTTGGCTTGCAGGTACTCGGGGATGGTGGCGTTGATGAGGAACACCTCGCCCGAGCGCTCCACGGAAGCGTAGCTTTCCGCGATCGTCGCCTTGCCGGTGCGCAGCGCCTTGACCTCCGTCCCTTCCAGCATGATGCCGGCCTCGAAGGTTTCACCGATCTCGTAATTGTAGCGGGCGCGCCGGTTGTCGGCGGCGACCTTGAAGAGGGACTCCGGCTTAGGCGCCATGGGGATGGCCCCGATCGTCGCGACCGCTCGCCGTCGCGAGGACCGCGCCGGTGCCCATGGCTGTCGTGCGCGTAGCCAGGGTGACCATGGCTAGTTCAACACGCCGGCGTGGATCATCGCGTTGCGGATCGCGGCCTTGGACAGGTCGCTCGCCGCCATCATGGGCAGCCGCACCTCTTCCGTGATCCGGCCGAGTTCGGCCAAGGCGTATTTCGGTCCGGCCGGGTTTGGTTCGAGGAACAGGGCGGCGTGCAGCGGCGTCAGCCTGTCCTGGAGCGTCAACGCGGCCTTGAAGTCGCCGGCGAGGCAGGCCTCCTGCATGTCGGCGCATTGCCGGGGCGCGACGTTGGACGTCACCGAGATGCAGCCGTGGCCGCCGTGCGCCATGACGCCCAACGCCGTCATGTCCTCGCCCGAGAGTTGGATGAAATCGGGGCCGAGGTGTGAACGCTGCAGCGCCGTTCGGGCGAGCGACGCGGTGGCGTCCTTCACCCCGGCGATGTTCGGCAGCTCGAACAAGCGCTTCATCGTGTCGATGGACATGTCGACGACGGAGCGCGGCGGGATGTTGTAGATGATGATGGGGATGCCGATCGCGTCGTTGATCGCCTTGAAGTGGCGATACATGCCCTCCTGGGACGGCTTGTTGTAGTACGGCGTCACGACCAGCACGCCGTCGGCGCCGGCGCGCTCGGCGTGGACGGCAAGGTCGAGGGACTCCGCCGTGTTGTTCGACCCCGCGCCGGCGATCACCTTCGCGCGGCCCGCCGCCTGCGCGACGCAAGCCTCGACGACGCTCTTGTGCTCATCGTGCGAGAGCGTCGGGCCCTCGCCGGTCGTGCCGACGGGGACGAACCCGTGCGTGCCGCTGTCGATCTGCCATTCGACCAGGGCGCGGAACGCCGCCTCGTCGAAGGCTCCGCCCTTGAACGGCGTGACGAGCGCCGTGATCGATCCCTTGAAAGCCGCACCCGTGAACGCCGCACCCATGACCCACCCCTTCGATCCCATGGACCGCCGATGTCGAGGACCGCCGATCGGAGGCCGCACGTTAGCCCCGGCTCGTTCCATCACCGGCGCCATCCGTCCGGGATGACGCCCTCAGGACGCCGTATTCCTCGGGCTCCTTGGTCCCATGACCAAGCAGTCGACCGCGACCCACGAACGGCGGCACACACATAGCGGCTCGCCCGCGCGACGCAAAGACCTCCCGCGACGCGAAGGATCGGATCGACGATAGCGGGGCCGAAACCCTCGAGGGCGTCGGGTCGCCGGGGGCGATCGCGAACCCAAGGTTAACCACGACCGGCCAAGCTGCGGGGATCGCACGGCCCGTGAACAACATCATGAGCGACGAACGTCGCGGGGACGGAGATGGCGGCATGAAACATCGCGGCTTGGCCCTGCTCGGGACCACCGCCCTCTGCGCCCTGCTGCTCGCGCCGACACAGGTCGCCGACGGCCGGCTGCCGCGCTGGATGAACATCTTCGCGGACGTGAAGGACGGTTTGCGGCAAACCGCCGACACGCTGCGCTCGACGCTCCACCTGCCCTGGTCCGCCGCCCCGACCGACACCGCCTCCGCGCCGCCGTTGCAGGGCCTCACCCTGGAGCGGCCGCAGGCGGTGCGCGACGCGGAAGCGCTCAAGCAGGCCTACGCCGTCGCCATCTCCAACGAGCGGATCCGCGCGCTCGGCTACAACCCCGCCGGCATCCAGGACGCCATCGCCGCCTACCGCTCCGACAACGTGGCGGCCGGCGACGCCGTCGCGCAGACGATCGGCGACCCGCTGGTGCGCACCGCCCTCGAATGGGTGGCGCTCCGCGACGCCCCGCAGAAGATCGGCGCCGATCGCCTCGGCGCCTTCGAGCGCGCCCACCCGGACTGGCCGACGCAGCGCTGGTTCCGCGCGCAGCAGGAGGCCCGGCTGCTGCGGCTCCAGGACCCCAAGCCGGTGGAAGCGTTCTTCGCGACGAGCCCGCCCGAAACCTCGCTCGGCAAGTACGCGCTCGCCAGGGCCCTGAAGGGCGACGGCCAAGCGGCGGAGGGCGCCAAGATCGCCCGCGGGCTGTTCCGCGACACGGAGATGACCCCGTACCTGGAAGGCCGGCTGAAGGCGGACTTCGGCGCCGACCTCAGCCAGGCCGACTACAAGTACCGTGCCGACCGCCTGCTCTACAAGGAACAGGTCGGCCCGGCGATGCACGCGGCCGCCCTCGCCGGCCCGGACGAGCTGGCGCTCGCCAAGGCGCGGGTGGCGGTGATCGCGGAGGCGGCGAGCGACAAGGCGATGGCGGCGGTGCCGCCCGCGCTGCGCAACGATCCCGTGATGCTCCTGTCGGAGATCCAGAGGTTGCGGCGCGCCGACAAGCTGATCGAGGCCGCCAAGCTGATGTTGGCCGCGCCGCGCGACGGGGCCAAGCTGATCGATGGCGACGAATGGTGGGTCGAACGCCGGGTGCTGGCGCGCAAGCTGCTCGATGCCGGCAACGTCAACGCCGCCTACGTCATCTGCGCGACCCATTCCGCCCAATCGAACGAGGCCAAGGTCGAAGCCGAGTTCCACGCCGGCTGGATCGCGCTGCGCTTCATGAACGAGCCCGACCGCGCGGCCTACCATTTCGCGGTCGCCGCCAAGCTCGCGCAGACGCCGACCTCGGCCGCGCGCGTCGCCTACTGGCAGGGGCGCACCGCCGCCGCCTCCCCCGCACCCGACGCGCTCGCGCTCGCCGCCGGCTTCTACCGCCAGGCGGCGGTGCACGGCTCGACCTACTACGGGCAACTCGCGCGCGAGGCGCTCGGCCTCACCAGCGATCCCGTGCGGGAACCCTCGCAGGAGGCGACGGGGACGCGACGCGCCGACGCCGTGCGCGTGATCGAACTCCTTTACGCCGCCAGCGACCGCGAGCTGGCGGGCTCGCTCGCGGTGGAGGCCGCCAACAACCTGATGGACGACAAGCAGGTCGCCGCGCTCGCGACCGTCATCACCAACCAGAGGGACGCCCATCTCGCGCTGACGATCGGCAAGCTGACGGGAAAGCACGGCGTGCCGGTGGACACGCTGGCCTTCCCGACCTTCGGCATCCCGCCCTACGAGGCGCTGCAGAATTCCGCGGCCGCCCCGGTGGTGTACTCGATCGCGCGGCAGGAAAGCGCGTTCATGCCCTCCGTCGTCTCCAAGGCCGGCGCCAAGGGGCTGATGCAGATGATCGACTCGACGGCCAAGCGCACCGCGAACAGGGCCGGCCTGCCCTTCGACGGTGCCAGGATGACGACCGACGCCGCCTTCAACGCGCAACTGGGCGCGGCGCACCTCGGCGCCCTGCTCGCGGAACAGGGTGGCTCCTACATCCTGACCTTCGCCGCCTACAACGCCGGCGGCGGCAGGGTGAAGCAGTGGATCGATGCCTACGGCGACCCACGGACGCCCGGCGTCGACCCGGTCGACTGGGTCGAGCGCATCCCGTTCACCGAGACCCGCAACTACGTGCAGCGCGTGATGGCCAACGTCACGATGTACAAGGCGATCTTCGCCGACGAGGCGAAGACCGGCGTCGTCAGGGGCGACCGCGAGGCCAAGCTCTGAGAGGTGAGGCTTCGAGGGGCCAAGCTCCGACCGGCGCCCGTCGAGGCCGACCGGGTCAGTGGCGGGCCACGAAGGCGTCGATCAGCTCCACCACGTGCGACACGGCGTAGGGTTTGGGGACGAAGCGCCTGTCGGGCGCGTCGATCGAGCGTTCGGGATAACGGCGACCGGACGTCACGAGCACGCCGATCCCGGGCCAGCGCGCGCCGATGCGGTCGGCGAGGGCGAAACCGTCGAGCGCGCCGGGCATCTCGACGTCGGTGAAGACCACCTGGATGCCGTCCGTGCTTTCCAGCACACTCAGGGCCTCGCTGGCGTCGCAGGCCTCCAGCACCTCGAACCCGGCTTCGCTCAGCATGTCGACGTTGAAGATGCGGAGCAACGGCTCGTCGTCGACCACGAGGATCCTGGGATGGGTCGTCGGCCGGTTAAGATCCATTGCGTGAAACCCGAAACCTTTGAACGATCACCCGAAACTCGGCCCCCTCGCTTAATGGAGGCTTTACAACGAGGATCGCAGCGATCGAATGCTTAATGGTGCGTGAAGGTCGGTTCGTGGCACGGACGGTGATGGCGATGGTGGCGGGTCAAGCGACGAGCAGGTTCTTCCCGTCCGCCGACGGCCTGAGGCTGCACTACCTCGATGTCCAGCCCGCCCGCGACGAGGGACGCACGGCGCTCGTGTGCCTGCCCGGCCTGACGCGCGGCGCCGCCGACTTCGGGATCATCGCGGAGGCGCTCGCCTTCGCCTCCGCCACGCCCCGGCGCGTCGTCGCCTTCGACTATCGCGGGCGGGGGCGATCGGCGCACGACCCGGACTGGCGCCACTATGACATGGCGAGCGAACGCGCCGACATCCTGGCCGGCATGGCCGACGCCGGGATCGGGCGCGCCCACGTCCTCGGGACGTCGCGGGGCGGGCTACACGCCATGGCGCTCGCCGAGCACCATCGAAGCGTGCTCGCCGCCGTCGTCCTCAACGACATCGGCCCCGTGCTCGAAGCGGCCGGCCTCGCGCGGATCAAGGGCTACGTCGGTCGGCAGGTCCGCCCAAAGGACGTTGAGGACGCCGTCGCCATCCTGCGCGGCGGGATCGGTCGGGACTTCGACGGTTTGAGCGAGGCGGGATGGCGGACCTTCGCCCTGACGACCTTCGGCGCCGACGAGGCGGACCTCCACCTGCGCTACGACCTCGCTCTGGCGCGCACGCTCGACCTCGACGGGCCGCTGCCGGACCTGTGGCCGCAGTTCGATGCCCTGCGCGGGGCGCCGGTGCTGACGGTGCGCGGCGCCAACTCCGACCTCCTATCAAAGGCGACGCTCGCCGCCATGGTGGGGCGCTGGCCGGGAAGCGAATCGTTCGTCGTCCCCGGCCAGGGCCACGCGCCGCTCCTCGCCGATGCGGCGACGATCGAGCGGATCGACGCCTTCCTCGCGGGAGCCGACGTGGGCGACTGACGTCGGGCGTCGGGGAACCGTGACCGATCCACCCGATGGTTTCCCAAACGAATGGGACGAACGGATGGGGCGATTGGTGGAAATCATTACCGGGGAGTGCGTGGTCGCACTATCCTGCGGGCAGGCGCCGGGATGGCGCGGGGTTGGGCGAGGACGATGGCGATCAAGACCAGGCTCACAACGCTGTTCGGGCTCCGTCACCCCATCGTCCTCGCGCCCATGACGCCGGCGGCCGGGGCCGCGCTCGCCACCGCCGTGTCGGACGCCGGTGGCCTGGGGCTGCTGGGTTTCGGTTACGGCGACCGCGCTTGGTTCGAAGCGCAGTCGGCGCTGGCGGCGGGCAAGGACGTCGGGGCCGGCTTCATCACCTGGTCCATGGCCAAGGACCCGGGGCTGCTCGACGTCGCGCTCGAACGCCATCCCAGGGGCATGATGCTGTCCTTCGCCGATCCCGCGCCGTACGCCCCGCGCGTGAGGGCCGCCGGGGTGCCCCTGATCTGTCAGGTGCACACCCTGGAGCAGGCGCTCCACGCGGCCGACGTCGGGGCGGACGTGATCGTGGCGCAGGGCACCGAGGCCGGTGGCCACGGGCTGGTGGCCCGCTCGACGATGCCGTTCGTGCCGAGCGTCGTCGACGCGCTCGCCAAACGCTTCCCGGACGTGTGCGTGCTGGCCGCCGGCGGCATCGCCGACGGCCGCGGCCTGGCCGCCGCCCTGATGCTCGGCGCCGACGGCGTGCTGATGGGGAGCCGCTTCTGGGCGAGTCGCGAGGCGCTCATCCCCGAGGCGGCCAAGGTCAAGATCCTCGCCGCGAGCGGCGACGAGACGGTTCGAACGAGCGTCTACGACATCGTCCGTCAAAGCCCTTGGCCCACGGGCTACACCGGCCGCCTGATGAGGAACGACTTCATCGAGAAGTGGCGTGACCGCGAGGACGAGCTCGGCGCCATGCGCGGCGAGGAGCTCGTGAAGGTCGAGGCGGCGTGGAACGCGGGGGACTTCGAGACGGCCAACGTCACCGTGGGCGAGTCGATCGGCCTGATCGACGACCTGCCGAGCGCGGGCGCCCTGGTCGAGCGTATCGCCGCGCAAGCGCTGGCGAGGCTGTCCTCCTTCGCCGGCGAGGTGGCTCAAGCCGGCTGACGGCCCCGGACGGGACGACCGCCCCGTGGAGGTCCTTCGAGGGTCCGTCCACGGGGCCGATACGGACGGCCTCAGCTGCAACCGCTGGTGCCGCCGCAGGTGTCGCATTTCAGGCAGGTGCCATTCCGCACCAGGGTGAAGTTGCCGCACTCGCCGCAGGCTTCCCCGGTATACCCCTTCATCCGCGCGACCGAGCGCTTCTCGGCGGCGCTCGTCGCGGCGGCGACGTCGATGGTCGGTCCCGCGTCCCAGCTGGGCTGGGGGGTCGGCTCGGCCACGCGGCGCTCCTGCTGGACCTCCGTCTTCAACGCCGTCGCGCCCTGGCTAGTCAGCCCCGGCACGGTCAGCCCCGGCACGGTCGGCCCCTGGTTCGGCGCCGGCGCCATGCCGCCCTGGACCAGCATCAGCTTGTCGGCCTTGGAGCGGACGAAACCGCGCGAAACGAACTTCGCGGTGGAAGCCGGCACTTCGGGCGCGCGCCCCGCCGGCTTGCCCTGCTGCTCGCCGCCGCCCAGCACGTCCGGGCCGATCTCGCTGGGGTCGATGTGGGCCAACTCGTTGCGCCCGAGGTAGGAGATGGCGAGTTCGCGGAACACGTAGTCGAGGATGGAGGTCGCGTTCTTGATGGCGTCGTTGCCCTGCACCAGCCCGGCCGGCTCGAAGCGGGTGAAGGTGAAGGCGTCGACGTACTCGTCGAGCGGCACGCCGTACTGGAGGCCGACCGAGATGGCGATGGCGAAGTTGTTCATCAGTGAGCGGAAGGCGGCGCCCTCCTTGTGCATGTCGATGAAGATCTCGCCGATGCGCCCGTCCTGGTACTCGCCGGTGCGCAGGTACACCTTGTGGCCGCCCACCACCGCCTTCTGGGTGTAGCCCTTGCGGCGGTCGGGCAGCCGCTCGCGCTCGCGCAGCCGCTCGATGCGCTCCACCACGCGCTCGACGATCCGCTCGGAGATGGCGGCGGTGCGCGCCGGGAGCGGCGCGGCCAGCACCGCCTCGACCGCCTCGTCGACCTCGTCCTCCTCGTCGGCGATCAACTGGCTGTTGAGCGGCTGCGACAGCTTGGAGCCGTCGCGGTACAGCGCGTTCGCCTTGAGGGCGAGGCGCCAGGAGAGCATGTAGGCCTCCTTGCAATCGGCGACGGTGGCGTCGTTGGCCATGTTGATGGTCTTCGAGATGGCGCCGGAGATGAAGGGCTGCGCCGCCGCCATCATCCGGATGTGGCTCTCGACCGAGAGGTACCGTTTGCCGATCCGGCCGCAGGCGTTGGCGCAGTCGAACACGGGATAGTGCTCCCGCTTCAGGTGCGGCGCACCCTCCACCGTCATCGCGCCACAGGCGTGGACGTTGGCCGCCTCCACCTCCGCCTTGGTGAAGCCGAGCCACGGCAGCAGTTCGAACGCGGGATCCTCCAGCTTGGCGGCCGGAACGCCCAAGGCGCCGGTGAGGAAGTCGGCGCCCAGCGTCCACTTGTTGAAGGCGAACTTGATGTCGAAGGCCGAGCCCATCGCCCCATCCAGCTCGTCGAGCTTGGCGTCGGTGAAGCCCTTGGCGCGCAGGCTCGCGTGGTTCACGCCCGGCGCCTGCCGGAGCGAACCGTGGCCGAGCGCGTAGGCTTCCACCTCGGCGATGTCGGCCTCGCGGTAGCCGAGCGCGCGCAACGCCTCCGGCACGGCGCGGTTGATGATCTTGAAGTAGCCGCCGCCGGCGAGCTTCTTGAATTTCACCAACGCGAAGTCCGGTTCGATGCCGGTCGTGTCGCAGTCCATCACCAGGCCGATGGTCCCGGTCGGCGCCACGACCGACACCTGCGCGTTGCGGTAGCCGTGTTGCTCGCCGAGCGCCAGCGCCCTGTCCCAGGCGGCGCGGGCGTGGGCGGCGAGGCGCCGGTCGCGAAGCGCCCGGGCATCCAGCGGCACGGGGGACACGGCGAGCCCCTCGTAACCGTTCGACTCGCCGTAGGCGGCGCGGCGATGGTTGCGCATCACCCGCAGCATCGCCTCGCGGTTCTCGCCGAAGCGGGCGAAGGGGCCGAGTTCGCCGGCCATCTCGGCGGAGGTGGCGTAGCACACGCCGGTCATGATGGCGGACAGGGCGCCGCAGATCGCCCGACCCTCGTCCGAATCGTAGGCGATGCCCGACGACATGAGGTAGCCGCCGATGTTGGCGTAGCCGAGCCCCAGCGTCCGGTAATCGTGGCTGAGCTGGGCGATGGCGCGGCTCGGGAACTGCGCCATCACGACGGACACTTCCAGCACCACCGTCCACAGCCGCACCGCGTGCTCGTAGGCGGCGAGGTCGAAGCGCTCCTCGACCGGCTTGGCCGGGTCGGCGAACTGCAGGAGGTTCAGCGAGGCGAGGTTGCACGCCGTGTCGTCGAGGAACATGTACTCGGAGCACGGGTTCGACGCCACGATGTCGCCGCCGGCCGGGCAGGTGTGCCAGTCGTTGATGGTGGTGTGGTACTGCAGGCCGGGGTCGGCGGAGTGCCAGGCGGCGTGGCCGATCTTGTCCCAAAGCTCGCGCGCCTTCAGCACCTTGTGCGGCAGGCCCGAGACGCGCTTGGTCAACGTCCAGTCCCCGTCCTCCTCGACCGCGCGCAGGAAGGCGTCGGTGATGCGGACGGAGTTGTTGGAGTTCTGACCGGCGACGGTGAGGTAGGCGTCCGAATCCCAGTCGAGCGTGTAGGTGTCGAGCGACACGTCGGTGAAGCCCTGGCGGGCGTACTGGATGATCTTCTTGATCGAGGCGTCGGGCACGTAGGCGCGCCGCGCCAGCTTGATCTCGCGCTTCAGGGCCGGGTTCTTCTCCGGGTCGAAGCAATCGTCGCCGTCGCCCTCGCAGTTGACGCAGGCGCGCAGCACGGCCTTCAGGTGCTTGTTGAGCGCCTTGGAGCCGGCGACCAGGGCCGCGACCTTGTCCTCCTCGCGCACCTTCCAATCGATGTAGGCCTCGATGTCGGGGTGGTCGGCGTCGACCACCACCATCTTCGCGGCGCGACGCGTGGTGCCGCCGGACTTGATGGCGCCGGCCGCGCGGTCGCCGATCTTCAGGAACGACATGAGCCCGGACGACTTGCCGCCGCCCGACAGCCGCTCGTTCTCGCCGCGCAGCCTGGAGAAGTTGGAGCCGGTGCCGGACCCGTACTTGAACAGGCGGGCCTCGCGCACCCACAGGTCCATGATGCCGCCCTCGTTGACGAGGTCGTCGCCGACCGACTGGATGAAGCAGGCATGCGGCTGCGGGTGCTCGTAGGCCGACTGGGAGGCCTGGAGCACGCCGGTGCGGTAGTCGACGAAATGGTGGCCCTGGCTCGGACCATCGATCCCGTAGGCCCAATGCAGGCCGGTGTTGAACCATTGCGGCGAGTTCGGCGCCGCCATCTGGCGGGCGAGCATGTAGCGCAGCTCGTCGGCGAAGGCGGCGGCGTCCGCCTCGTCACCGAAGTGGCCGGCCTTCCAACCCCAGTAGGTCCAGGTGAAGGCCAGCCGGTCGAACACCTGCTTGGCCGACACCTCCGACACGAAGCGCTCGCGCTCCGGCAGGAGGGCGAGGGCCGCCTTGTCGGGCACGCTGCGCCACAGGAAGGAGGGGACGGCGTTCTCCTCGACCCGCTTCAGTCGCGCCGGCACGCCGGCCTTGCGGAAGTATTTCTGGGCGATGATGTCGGCCGCGACCTGGCTCCAGCCCGACGGCACCTCGACGCCGTCGAGTGAGAACACCACCGACCCGTCGGGATTGCGGATCTCGCTCTTCGTCGCGCGGAACGCGATGGCGGCGTAGGGCGATTGGTCGGCGGTGGTGAAGCGGCGATCGATACGCATGAACATCCTTCACTCGGAGTCTTGGTTCGCGGTCGGCGAGACCGGACAAGGCGATGGGAACTCTAACGTGCCCCGCGCCCCCGCTCGACATCAGTAAAAAGCATCATGGTTAATGCCGGCGTCCCAGTGGGACGATGGTTAACGCGTGAGGATACTCCGCCGCTCGGGAAACAAGTCCGCCACGATTCGCCCCGGGGAGTCGAGTCGGCGGCGCGACCGAGGTGTGGATCATGGCACGCCATCCCTCGACACATGGCCGCAGCCACGTCCCGAACCCGCGTGCACGGCGACTGTCGCCCATGCCGCGGCGCCACATCGATTGATTCGCCATGGAATGAACATAACAAGAACATTCCTCGCGTTGGCGACGCGGTCAAGCGCCATGCGCGCGCGACCAGTCGAGGCGGGTTCCTCGCGCCCGCCTCGACTGGTCGCGCCAACGAAAAACCGCGCGAGACGAGCTCGCGCGGTTTGCTTGGTCGGCGGGACCGGGCCGAAGCCCAATCCCGTGGAGCTGTCCCGATCCTTACTGGAAGGGGAAGTAGCGCAGCGAGGTGAACACCATCTGGTCGTTGTTGCGG
>CAXSDP010000066.1:0-22448 GCA_964235705.1 uncultured Beijerinckiaceae bacterium
AACTTGTCCCATAGCGCATCCTTCCGCTCGCGGGAGAAGACTGCACCATCAAACCTTGGGATCAAACATCTAGATGTCCGATTCGGAGCCATTCCGATGACCAACAGAGGGACCGGCTTGGGCGCGAAGCTGACCCGAGTCTCTGTGCGGGCAGAGTTTCCGTTTCATCCGCCTCATACCTTGCGCGAGGGTGATTGGACCCACGACAGTCTCGGGCTCATCACGGGGCGCCGACGGGAAGCATGTCGATGAGGGCGCGCAGGGCGGGCGGCACCTGCCGTCGCCCGGGATAATACAGGAAGAAGCCGGGAAATGGCCGGCACCAGTCCTCCAGCACCCGCAACAGGCGGCCCGCCGCGAGATCGTCCGCCACGCTGGCCTCCAAGGTGCAGGCCAGGCCTGCCCCATCCAACGCCGCCGCGCGAATCAGGTTCGTGTCGTTCAGCGTCAGCCCGCCCTCGACCGCGACGTCGAGTACCTCGTCATCGCGGGCAAACGGCCGCGGTACCTCGACGCGTCCATCGAAATGACGTCGGCGCTGTGGCTCGCCAGCGCCAACGAGGTCAGTGGCATGGCGGCGCCGCTCCTCGACCGCGTGCTGGTGGTCGACGTGCCCCGGCCCACCCGCGAGTGGTATTCAGCTCACATCACCGAGCTGCCACATGATCTGGCCGATGACGGCTGCGCCCGCGTCGATCTCGCTCTCGTTCCAGGCGGCGAAGCCGAGGAACAAGCCCCGCTCGGCGACCCCGCCGACGAAGTGGGGCGATAGTGGCCGTACGGTCACGCCGGCTTCAGCCAAGCGGCCTGCGATGGCGGCATCGTCGATTTTCGGGTCAATATAGGCGAGGAGCTGCATACCGCCGGCCGGTGACGCGATCCGAAGGTGATGGCCGGCGGTGATGCTCAGCGCCCGCACCAGCTCATTACGACGATCGCGGTAGATGCGGGTCATGCGGCGGATGTGGCTGACGAAATGACCCTCGTCGATGAACGCGGCAAGCGCATCCTGCAACACCGCCGAAACGATCTGACCGCTGTGACGCTGAGCCTTCTCAAAGACGTCCACGAGAGCGACAGGTACGACGGCATAGCCGGCGCGAACGTCAGCGAACATCGACTTCGAGAACGTGCCCACGTAGAAGACGCTCCCGCTGTCGTCGATCCCCTGCAGGGCCGCGATCGGCCTCCCGTCATAGTGGAATTCGCTATCGTAATCATCCTCAATGACTGCCGCGCCGGACGACGTCGCGAAAGCGAGAAGCTCCCGCCGTCGGTTGATCGGCATGAGCCGCCCGGTGGGATACTGGTGCGAGGGCGTGACGAAGATCAGGCGCGGCCGGTCGCTCCGCCCTCGGAACAATAAACCATCGTCGTCGAGCCGGATGCCGCGGACACGCGCGCCGGCGGCTTCAAGGGCGGCACGCGCCCCACCGTAGCCGGGGCTCTCGACCCAGGCGAGGTCGCCCATGTCAAGCATCACCCTGGCGATGATCTCGATCGCCGCCTGCGCCGACGGCATGATCATGATCTGCCGCGCTACCGCCCTGACACCTCGCTGTTCCATCAGATGCTTGAGCAGGGCGGCTCGCAGCAAAGGACGGTTCACGACCGCCGGGCCGTCGGCGAACGGCTTGCGGGCGGCCCGGCGCAGGCAGCGTGCCCATACCTCGCGCGGGAACTCCCGCGCATCCGCCAGGCCCGGCATGAACGGCCTTGGCGAACCCTCGTTGACAAAGGGCCAATCGGCGTCACGCAGGTGCTCGCCCCAGCGCGAAATGCGCGCGACGCGAGGCTCTCCCACGGGCTCGCCGCGCTGAAGCGCCTGTCCGGTCGTCACCGCGACGGTCGGGCAACGCCCCTGCGCGATGTCGAGGTAACCCTCCATCGCCAGCTGATCCATGACGACCGACACGGTGTTGCGCGAGACGCCGAGTTGGCGTGCGAGGTCGCGACTGGACGGCAACCGGTTTCCCGCCGCCAACGAGCCGGTTGAAATAGCCTGCCGCAGCTGATCGTAGAGTTGACGTGTCAGCGTGTCACCGTGACCGGACCGCCCCCTGACGTCGACGAGACCGGAGAGAAGATCACGCATCGCAACTGGCCCAGTGTCTTTCCCGTAAATGGACCTTTCTATCTCGCCAGTTGAACCCATGGTCCGCCGCTTGTCGAGCGCGACGAGGCGCTCCAGAACACGATCGCGGACCATCCGATGGACCATCCACTCTCACGCCGGCAGGCGCTTCCGCTTTTCGCCATCGTCGTGGTGGCTTGGGGCCTGAACTGGGCTGTGACGAAGACGTTGGTGCACAGCGTATCGCCGCTCTGGACGACGGCGATCCGCTCCGCGATCGCCACCGTGGTCCTGTTCGGGCTGCTGCTCGCGCGAGGTCGATTCGTCGTGCCGTGTCGCGGCGACATGCCGTTGGTCGCCGTCATCGCGCTGTTCCACATGGTCGCGTTCTCGGCGCTGGTCGCCTTCGGCCTTCGTTTCGTTCCGGTCGGACGCTCGATCGTCCTTGGCTACACGACGCCGCTCTGGGTCGCCCCCGGTGCCTGGTTGTTCCTCGGCGAACGCATGACGGGAACGCGATGTCTGGGCGTCGCTTTGGGCCTCGCCGGACTGGCCGTCATGTTCAACCCGCTGGCTTTCGATTGGAGCGACGGGCGCGCCCTCGTTGGCAACGGCCTGCTCCTGCTGGCCGCGCTGTGCTGGGCGGTCAGCATCCTCTACGTCCGCGCGCACAAGTGGGTGTCCAGCCCGTTCCAGCTCGTGTTCTGGCAAACCCTGCTCGCGACGTCGGTCCTGTCGATCCTGGCCCTGTTGGTCGATGGGCCACCGCGGGTCGCCTGGAGTCCAGGTCTCGCGGGCGCTTTCCCTTACGGCGGCGCGTGCGGCACGGCGTTGGCCTACTGGGCGATGACCATGGTCAACCGCAGCTTGCCGGCGGTGACGACGTCGCTCGGCATCCTTGCGACCCCTGTGGTCGGCGTCGCCAGTTCGGCGGTCGTTTTCGGCGAGCCGATCACCGCGTCCCTGATCGTCGCGATGGCGATGATCCTGGGCGGTGTCATCGTCGGGACCAGCCCCTTGACGTTAAGCCTCCCCGGAGGCTGGGTGAGGCGACGACCTTCCTTCAAGTAGTTCTCATTGGCCTCCTACCGGTTCAATCGCCATCGGCTCAAGCTCACTTCGTCCGCTATTCGAACCAGACGGGCATGCCGGAGCCGTCCACGCGTCCTGTCCCGTCCGCGTGGAAGCCAGGGGACTCGCCTCGGTCCGGTCAGCGCCGCTGCCCGTCGGCCAGCTGTAGCGTGGCCCCCAGCAGCGTCACCGCCAGCGCCGCCATGGCGAAAGGCAGGAAGGCCATGGCCATGACGCCGCTCAGGTCCGACAATCGTCCCGCGAGCAATGTCGTCCCCATCGCCAGCCCGTAGCTGACGGTAAACATGGCGGCGGCGAGGCGCGGCACATCCGTCGCTGCCCCGATCAACGAGGGAAGAGCCAGCCCCAGGGTCAACAGCACCGCACCCGCGAAGCCGGCGAGCCCAGCCCATGCCACCACGGCGGGACCAGGCATCGCCACGCAACCCAGCACCCCCGCCAACAAAAGTGCGCCCGTGCCGGCGTAAGCCGCCGGCCGTCGCGCCAGCCGCTCGGCAAAGACAAGCATCAACAGCGAGGCCGGGATCTGCGCCACATTCAGCGCGGTCAGCGCGGGACGTGCCAGTTCCGGTGCACCGGCGGCGTTCAGCCATTCCGGCAGGAAGCCGTTCAGTCCGAAATAAACCGCGTTCACGCCGCCCAGCATCAGGCCCAGACGCCAGATCCGTGCATCCCTCCAATCCGGCCACCAGCGTGGTGGCGCCGTGCCGCTAGCGGCTTTCAGCCGGCGGCCCAGGGCGACCACCAACAGCGCGGTCAGCAGCACCGGCAGCGCCCAGACCGCCAGCGAGGCGCGCCAGCCACCGCCGACCAGGGGCAGCACCAATCGAGGCACCCAACTGACGGGTACGATCTCCCCCCACCAGCAGACCGTTGGTGTAGGTGGCAGTCGCGAAGCCGATGCGCGTCGGCGCCCAAACCTTCACCAATGATGGCAACGCCGGCTGCATGACCGCGACGCCCAGGCACATCAGCACGGTCGCCGCATCCAGTCCCGAAACGTTTCCGGCGAAGCCCCGCGCCGTCGCACCGATCGCGTTCAGCAGCAATCCGGTCACCAGTGTGGACACCGCGCCGAAGCGGATGATGAGGGCCGCGCCGGTCACCGCCGTGAGCGCGAAGAGCAGCGACGGCAGGCCGGCCAGCAGGCCGATGTCGGTCGCGTGGAGACTGAACTCGGCGGTGATGCGCGGCAACACGGGGGGCAACGCCAGGATCGTCACGCGCAGGCATGCGCCCGAGAGCCAGAGCAACACCAAAGATACCGCCAAGTCGCGCTGTCTCGCGAGATCGCGCGGCACCACGGCCGGCCGCGACGCTCGGTCCTGATCAACTGCCATGAAGCGATCCTTCGTTCCGGTCGATCGCAAACCAAGGCGCTTGCGGGCGACGAGGGCCTCAGAGGTCCTGGACCAGGCGTCAGGCCTCGCGACCGGGGACACCTAGTGACAGCGTCGCGATCTCTTCGGGTCCGAGGGGCACGATGCCGCTCGGGTTCGCCACCCTGTTGGAATGGTAGTTGCGCTTGATGTGATCGATGTTCACCGTGCCCTCGATCCCCGGTATTTGGCGCACGCGCTGGACGTAGTCGGCGAGCCGCGGGTAATCGACGATCCTGCGCAGGTTGCACTTGAACAGTCCGTAGTAGACGGCGTCGAACCGCACGAGGGTGACGAAGACGCGGACGTCGGCCTCCGTCAGCCTTTCGCCGAACAGGAACGGCCCGGAGCGCGCGAGGCGCGCCTCCAGCATGTCGAGCGTCGCGAACACGTCGTGGAACGCCTCCTCGTAGGCCGGCTGGTCCGCCGCGAAGCCGGCCCGGTACACGCCGTTGTTCAGCGTCGGGTAGACCCGCTCGTTCAAGGCATCGATGTCATCGCGCAAGTCCGCCGGGTAAAGGTCGGGGCCGGTGTCCACGAGGCCGGCGAAGGCGGTGTTGAACATGCGCAGGATGTCGGCGGACTCGTTGTTGACGATCGTCTCACGACGCTTGTCCCACAGCACGGGCACGCTGGCGCGACCGGAGGCATGGGGATCGGCGCGGGCATAGATCTCATGCACGAACTCGACGTCGAGCCCCGCCGCCGCGAGCCCGGGGCGCTCCTCGTCGGCGATGCGCCATCCCTGACTGCTCCATTCGGCCTGGGCGAAGGACACGCCGACGAGGTCGGTCAATCCCTTGAGCGCGCGCGCCATGAGCGTGCGCGACGCCCAGGGGCACGCGTAGGCGACAACGAGGTGGTAGCGGTCGGCTTCCGCGGCGAAGCCACCCACGCCGGTCGGCCCGGCATCGCCGTCGGGCGTGATCCAGTTGCGGAACGCGGCGTTCCAGCGTCGGAAGCGTCCGCCCTCGTTCGCACCCTCGGTCGGATGCCAATCGCCCTCCCATCGTCCGTCCACCAGCATGTCGTTTTCCTCGTCCTGAAAGATGAGCTTCGTTCCGTACTAGGAACCGGGTGCGGCTGCCGCGTCGGGTCGCGGCTCGCGATCAACGATGCCGCAGGAGGAACGAGATTCCCTGTTCGCCGAACACGATACCCAGGAGGCCCACGAGGGCGACGAGCGGCGGCGCCGGCGAGGGCACGCGCAGCAGAGCGTAGAGCGCACCGACCAAGATGCCGACCGCGTAGGAGATCAGGAAGTTCAAGCGATGTGCTCCATGTCCGGAGATCGATGGATGTCCTTGGACCGATGGATGTGCGGAGATCGATGGGGACCAACCACCCGATCGGCGTGCATCGTGGGCGCACGCGCCGCTCGCTTCGATCGCGAGGCAGAAATTCCGTGTTCAGCCGAAAAGCTTTCCCGCCGTCCGGGCGACGAGCTCACCCTGGTGCCGCGCGCCGGCGCGTTCGATCTCGCTCGGTCGACGCGATCCGTCGCCGTCGGCGATGGTCGTCGCGCCGTAAGGCGAGCCGCCCGCCACCTCATCGACCGTCGTCAACCCCTTGAAGCTGTAGGGAAGGCCGACGACCACCATGCCGAAGTGCAGCAGGTTGGTGATGATGGAGAACAGCGTCGTTTCCTGCCCGCCGTGTTGGGTCGCGGTCGAGGTGAAGGCGGCGCCCACTTTGCCGTTCAGCGCCCCGCGCGCCCACAGGCCGCCGGTCTGGTCGAGGAACGCCGCCATCTGCGAGGACATGCGGCCGTACCGGGTACCCGTGCCAACCACGATGGCGTCGTAGTGCTCCAGATCCGCGACTGTCGCGACGCGAGCCGGCTGGTCTAAGTTGAAGTGACCAGCCCTCACGATCTGCTCGGGCACCGTCTCGGGCACGCGCTTGACGTCGACCTGCGCGCCTCCGGCGCGGGCGCCCTCCGCCATGGCGTAAGCCAGGGTCTCGATGTGGCCGTACGTGGAATGATAAAGAACCAGAACCTTAACCATGTCGTCCGCTCCTGTCGATTTCGAGCTGGCGATTACGGAACCGACCGCGATGCGGCGCGGCTTCGGTGGGTTCGCTAGCCAAGGGCATGACGTGAAGCTAAGGATCTGATTGTTTGAGATAAGCGGCAAAATATCGATCGTTATTTTCGAGAAAATCGAGATGTCGGACGATCCTGGCATTCCTACCTTCGATCAGCTTCGCGTGCTCATCACGGTCGTCGAGGTCGGAAGCTTCGCGGCGGCGGCCCGCAAGCTGAACCGCGCGACCTCGGTCATCAGCTACACGATCGCCAACCTGGAAGCGCAGCTGGGCCTGACCCTGTTCGATCGCCCGACGACGCGAAAACCGCGCTTGACCTCGGCCGGTCGCATCGTGCTGGACGAGGCGCGCATCCTCGCCAACGGAGTGAGTGGCCTGCGCGCCAAGGTGAAGGGGGATGTTGCACGGCCTGGAGGGCGAGCTTCACGTCGTGCTCGACTCCTTGCTGCCGGGCGAACGCGTGGTCGACGCGCTGACCGCCTTCCTCGCCGTGTTCCCGACGGTGCGGCTCCCCCTTCACGTGGAAACGCTCGGGGCCGTCACCGGCCTCGTGCTCGGCAAGGTTGCCTCTCTCGGCGTCAGCGGCCCTTTCCTGGACGACACCGACGACCTGGAGCGCGTCAGCGCCGGCAGCCTCAGGATGGTGCCCGTCGCGGCGCCCGGCCACCCGCTCACCTCACCCCCGTCCGGCGGCCACGCACCGGGCGCCGGACGCGGGCACATCCAGCTCGTCGTCTACGACCGCTCACCGTTGGCCGCCGGACGTGACTTCAGCGTGGCCGGCCACCGCACCTGGCGGTTGGCGGATCTCGCCTCCAAGCACATGCTGCTGAAGGCTGGGATCGGATGGGGCATGATGCCATGGTGGATGGTGGCCGGCGATGTCGAGAGCGGACGACTCCTGCAGCTCGTCGCGCCCGATCTGGTCGCGTTCGACGACCTGGTGGACCTGATCTATCGCACCGTCACGCCGCCCGGACCGGCGGCGGCGTGGCTGATGGAGCGCTTCAGGCGCCAGGTTGCCGAGTGAACCTGCCATCGGGTCTATGACGAGGCGTCGCGCTGCAGGAACGGCAGGATGTCGTCGCGCATCGCCGCCAAGCGAGATAGTCCCAGGCCGATCTCCCCGGCGTTGAAGGCCGAGAAGCCGAACAGCAGCCCTTGTCGCCGCCGCCGCGACACGTAGTAGGGCGATAAGGGTCGGATTACCACGCGCCGCTCTGATGCCGCCCGCACGAGGCGCCGGTCGTCGGCCTGCTCGCTCAAGCCAAGGGTGACGTGGACGCCGGTGTCGGTCGCCGCGAAGGGTAGGGGTTGACCGAACAGGGTGTTCAATCCATCGATCAAGTGGGATTGACGAGCCCGGTACAGGCTTCGCATGCGGCGGACGTGCGAGGCGAGCAGGCCGCGCAGCATGAACTCCGACAGTACCATCTGCTCGATCAGCGACGCGTGCCGGTCCAGGATGGCACGCGCCTTCGCGAAGGCCTCGGCCTGGTCACGCGGCACGACCAGGTAGCCCAGCCTGAACGAGGGCAGCAGGATCTTAGAAAATGTGCCGAGATGGAAGGTCCGGCTCTCACCGTCGAGCCCGAAGACGGCCGGCAGCGACGTGCCCGCGTAGCGGAACTCGTTGTCGTAGTCGTCCTCGACGATCCAGGCGCCGCTCCGCCCGGCGAAGGAGAGCAGCGCCTGCCGCCGTTCCATCGAGAGCGCGGGACCGAGGGGATAATGTCGCGAGGGACATGCCACGATCAGGCGAGGAACCGGATGACTTATGATCGCGTCCTCGATGCACATTCCATCCCCGTCCACCGACACCGGATAGACCGTCCCACCGTTCGCACCGACGACGGCCCGCGATCCGACGTAGCCGGGGTCCTCCAGCCAGACCGGGTCGCCCGGGTCCAGCATCATGCGGCAGACGAGGTCGAGGCTTTGCTGGGAGCCGGTGGTCACGATGACTTGCGCGTAGTCGCAGCGCATGCCGCGCGAGGCGTTGAGATGCTGAGCGATGGCGCGGCGCAATGGCTCGTAGCCGGCATTGGAGGCGTCGGCGAGGATCTCGCCGGTCAACCGCCCCGAGGTCTCGTTCAACAGCCGTAGCCATGTCTTGATCGGAAATTCGCGGAGGTCGGGCACGTCGGGCATGAACGCCGTGGGACGCTCGGCGAACTCGCTGGTGGCCGACGACAGAATGCCTCTTCCGCGACGCGAGAGCGTGCGGAACGGATAAGCCTTGCCGTCGCGGAACTCGTCCGCCACCACGACACCCGTCCCGGTCGCGGCAGCTACGAAAGTGCCCGCTCCCACGCGGCTGGATAGGACGCCTTCCTGCGTCAAGGTCTCGAAGACCTGAAGCACGGTGTTGCGCGACACGCCGAGTTCCTCAGCGAATACGCGCGTCGATGGCAGCTTAGCGCCGAGCGGCATCCTGCCATCCTGAATGGCCTCCCGCAAACGATCGGCCACCTGTTTGTGAATTGGTTCTTGGGCCGCCCTGTCTAGATCGAGGGCAATGATAGAGCCTGTATGCGCTGTTTTTGGCATCTCGCCTATATACAAGCCAGATAGCCGAGAGATTTTCTACTCTCTAATCGTAATGGACCCCCGTTTTAACCGAAAATGGCTCTCGCGGTCTCCCGATTGGAACCTTAGCTCTTGGGGTGCTACTCGCATAGGCGCGGACAGGGGTTAAGTGACGATGCCTCGCTCGAAGCGGGCGGCACTTTGCCCGCATCGTCACCGTGGGGCACCTTTCCTTAGGATCACGTCACGATGACCGCCAACAAACAAGCCATTCACGATGTGCTGTCCCGCTACGACGCGAAGCAACTGAGCCGCCGCGATGTACTGATCTCGCTTGGTGTCCTCGGCGTATCGTCCGCCCTCGCTACCATGATTTTGCAATCGCCGCTGAAGGCCGCCGAGGCGCTGGAAGCGATCACTGGACCGGAAGAGCGGGCCTGGGCTCTCGCCAAAGCAATGGCGGTCAAGGCGAGTAAAAAAACGCTCACCGTACTGATTCCGACAGGATCAATCGGTAACCTGAGGCCGTATGTCGACAAGTGGAAGAATGAACTCGGCATCCAACTCGAGTTCATCGAGGAACCAGACGAAGTCGTCCACAGCAAAGGGATGCAGGAGGCGGTAGCCAAGACGGGCCGCTACGACGTCATGATGCCAACCGCGATGTCCTATCCCGATTGGATCGACTCTGGCGTGATCTTTGACCTGACCGACTGGACGGACAAGCATGGTCCGGACCTGTTCCATAAGGAATGGGGCGTCGTCTTTCCCACCAGCCACCACGCGCAGCTGTACAATGGCCGCGTGGCCGGTCTCGCCTGCGACGGCGATCAGATCACGCTTCTGTGCCGGGACGACTACCTCAAAAATCCCGACAAGATGAAAGCGTTCGCCGATAAACACGGCCGTCCACTCGCCTTGCCGAAGACCTGGAAAGAGTATTTCGATCTTGCACAGTTCATGCACGATCCGGCGAACAAGTTCTTTGGTAGCCTTGAATATCGATCACGCTACTACGTCAAGTGGATGTTCATGCAGCGCCTCGCGTCCAAGGGGCGGCTGTGGTTCGACGGCAACCTGAATCCCACGTTCAATTCGGACGAGGGTGTCGCCGCTCTCGAGGACATGCTGGCCGTCAACCAATACCTGCATCCCGACGCATTCAGCTTCACGTGGTCGTCGAACTACAACGCTTTCGGCCGGGGTGAGGGGTTCATGAACATCGTCTGGCCGTCGGGCTTCAAATATGCCAAGGCGCCCTCGACGGGTCCGGCGACGACGGGGAAAATCGCCGCCACCGTCATGCCTGCCGACACGCTGAAGGATGGTACGCTTCTCTACACAAGCATGTTCTGCTGGGGTTACGGCTACGCGGTTTCCAAGTACTCGGCCAATCCCGATCTGGCCTATGCCTATTCGCAGTGGATGACCTCGCCCACCATCTCGATGGATGCGATCCCTTACCTCGGGGGCTACGCCGATCCGATCCGCATCAACCATATGCTGTCCCCGACCCAGCGCATGGTTGACACTTATTCGCCTGATTACTTGAAAACGCTTTACAAGAACATGGTCAACACCGTTCCGGACTTCTGCCTACCGGGCGGCTTCGAGTATCAGGATGCTCTCGACAAGGAAGTTCATTCCTGCATGACGGGCGACAAGAGACCGAAACAGGCGCTCGACGATGCCGCTCGCGCCTTCGAGCGGATCACGCGACGCGTCGGTAAGGACAAGGTCAGGACGTCCTGGCTGTCCCTCGCCAAGAACCTTGCCGACCCGATCAAGAGGGCGAGCGGGGCGGACAAGTGGGCGTGAGGACCTGCATCCTCGCCAGCCGCAGCGCGCCATGCAGCGGGGTCGCTCGTCGCTGCCCAAGCCCGAAATGACCGTTCTAACCGGTGACATCGCGCGAGGGGCGGACCCCGCGTCGACCGCCACCCAGCTGGATCCTGGAACCCGCGTATCCCGACGACGCGGGATCGGCCTGGGGCGCCTGATGACCCTGCCAGGCCAGGTCGTGTCGATCCTGGTGCTGATCGTCCCGCTGCTCGTCGCTCTCTATATGAGCTTCACCGACTGGGCGCCGACCCGGGGATCGCTGCTGCAAGCTCGGTTCGTCGGCTTCGACAACTACGCCGATCTCCTGATCTACGACACGCGTTTCATCGAGGCCGTCATCCGGACGATCCTGCTGTCGGTCATCTGCCTCAGCCTCGAGTTCGCTCTGGGGCTCGGTCTCGCCGTCCTGTTCCTGCGGGAGTTCCGCGGCAAGGCGATCCTGTTCTCGGCGTTCCTTACCCCGATGATGATCCTGCCCGTGGTGGTCGGCTACACGTTCTGGATGCTGTTCCAGTCAAATGGCCCGATCAACCAGATCATCACCATCCTGTTCGGCGCTGAGGCCGCGCCCGAGTGGTTCCGCAACGCACCGCTGGCGATGATCGCGGTCATCGTCACCGAGGTCTGGCACTGGACGCCGCTGTTCTTCCTGATCCTGCTGTCGGGCCTCAACGCGGTTCCAGAGAACCCGATCAGGGCGGCCGTCGTGTTGGGCGCGAGCCCGCGTCAGATCTTCTGGCGCATCGTGCTGCCCATGTTGAAGCCGGTGATCATCGTGGCCTTCGTCATCCGCGCGATGGAGATCGTCAAGCTCTTCGACGAAGTCTTCATGCTGACGCGCGGCGGGCCCGGCACCTCGACCGAAACCATCAGCCTTTACATCTACAAGCTTGCCTTCAACGATTTCCAGCTCGCCTACGGCGCCGCTGCGGCCTTCCTGGTGCTGGTTGGGACCTTGTTGTTCATCCATCTGCTGCTGGCACCGGTGCGCGAACAACTCCTGCGGGGACGGTCCACATGCTGACCCCACGTCTTGGCTGGCCGCTTGCGCTCGTTCTCACGGCGGCACTCGTCGTGACGCTGTTCCCGGTCTTCTGGATCGTAATGACCTCGATCAAGCCGCCGACGGAATGGAACACGGTGCCGGCGATCTGGATCCCGTCCAAGCCGACGCCGCTCAACTACCGGACGTTGTTCGATCCAGACGCCCTGCGCGAATACGGGGTTGGCGGCGTCAGTCAAACCGCGACAGGCGCGGTCTTCGGGTCGATCCTGGCGTCCGTGACCTCCACGATCCTCTCGGTCGCGATCGGGCTGTTCGCAGCTATCGGCTTGTCGCGATACGGGCGTGGTGGCCGGGCGACGCCGCTCATCATCCTGTCAGGCCGGATGTTCCCGCCCGCCGCCATCGCGGTGCCCATCGTGATCATCTTCGCCAATGTCGGCCTAATTGACACGTACACCGGGCTGATCGCCATCTATGTCGCCGTCACTCTGCCGTTCTCGACCTGGATGCTCAAGAGCTTTGTGGACGACCTCCCGCGCGAGATCGAAGAGGCCGCGATGATCGACGGTCGCTCGCGGCTCAACGCGCACCTCACCGTCACGATTCCGCTCATTCGCGGCGGCCTTTTCGCGACGGTCATGTTCATCTTCATCCTGAACTGGTCGGAGTTCATGTTCGCACTGGTCCTGGCCTACACGAACGTCACCACGATCCCCGTCCAGCTCGCCAAATACGTCACCGCGACCGCCGGCACCCTCTATGGCGTGCAGGCGGCGCTTGCGGTGCTGGCGATGACACCGCTCGTGATCGGCGGTTTCATGATCCAGTCCCATCTGGCGCGCGGCATGACGTTCGGGGCCATCAAGCGATGACGGAGCGCCCGAAGCTCAAACTGATCAAAGTCACGAAGGAGTTTCACGACGGGTCGGTGGCCGCGGTCGACGGCATCGACCTCGCCGTCGAGCCCGGTGAAACCCTCGCGCTACTCGGCTCCTCCGGTTGTGGCAAGTCCACCACGCTCAACATGATCGTTGGCCTTGAACAGCCGACGTCGGGCGACATCCGGATCGACGGCAAGTCGGTGCTCGGCGTGCCGCCGGGGCGCCGCGATGTCGGGTTGGTGTTCCAGGATTACGCGGTCTTCACCCACATGAGCGTGCGCCAGAATCTCGCCTTCGGGCTCGCGGTGCGCGGGGCGGGGAAGACGGACATCGCCCGTGCGGTCGGCGATGCTGCCGAGTTGCTCGGCATCCGCGACCGGCTCGACGTCAAGGCCGGCACGCTCGGCGGCTCCGAGCTGCAGCGGATCGCCATCGGGCGCACCCTGGTGACGCGGCCCTCTATCTTGCTCCTCGACGAGCCGCTCTCGAACCTGGAAGCGGCCGCTCGGCTCGCCATGCGCCGCGAGCTTCGCCGTCTACAAAAAGAGATCGGGCTGACGATCATCTACGTTACCCACGATCAGATCGAGGCGCTGTCGCTCGCCGACCGCATCGCGGTCATGAACGCCGGCAAGATCCAGCAGGTGCAGCGGACCTCCCTGATCTGCGAGCGGCCCGACAATGTTTTCGTGGCCGGCTTCCTGGGATCGCCACCTATGAACCTGCTGCGCGGTACCCTCAAGCAAGGGGCCGCTGGTCCGGTCTTCGACCGTGACGGCTTCACGCTGCCGGTCATTTGGCCGCTTCACTCCGGTGCATCCGGCGCGACCGTCACGCTCGGCATCCGCCCGGAGTCGCTTCGCATCGCGACCGCCGTGAACGAAGGCATCGCGGGGCGTGTGGTCGCCGTGGAACCGCGCGGCGGCGAAGCGGTGGTCACCGTCGAGAGCGGCTCCGTGCGCCTCAAGGTGGTCACGGCCGCGATCGGCCGGCCGCGCGAGGGTGCGGCGGTAGGCCTCTTCGCGGACCCCGAGAGCTTCGTCTTGTTCAACGGCGAGACCGGCCGCCGGATCGCCGCTTGAGCATGCCAGAACCAGGACGGCCGCCATGGCCCAAGCGCCCGTCGGCGGCGCGCCGGCCCTTCGCGTCGAAGGCCTGAGCAAGCGCTTTGGCAAGACGCAAGCGCTCGCGGACATGAACCTGAGTGTACCGCAGGGATCCTTGGTGGTCCTGCTCGGCCCGGCCGGCGCGGGCAAGACCACGACCTTGCGCCTCATCGCTGGGCTGGAGCGCCCGGACGCGGGTTGGATCGCCATACGCGGCACTGACGTCACGGGTTCGCAGCCCAAGGACCGCGACGTCGCGATGATCTTCGACAATCTGGCGCTCTATCCGAACCGCACCGGCTTCGGCAACATCGCCAGCCCCCTGGCGATCCGTCGAACGCCGCGTGACGCGATCGAGGTGCAAGTCAAGGCGATGGCGGCCACGCTGCGCGTCGCGCACGTTCTCCACCGGCTACCTAGGACGATGAGCGGCGGCGAGCGGCAGCGCGTGGCACTCGGGCGGGCGCTCGTCCGGAACCCGGGCCTATTCCTGCTCGACGAACCGCTTTCCAGCCTGGACGCGATGCTCCGGATCGAACTGCGTGCCGAACTGAAACGGCTCCAGCGCGAGTCGGGTCACACGTTTCTGATGGCCACGCCGGATTTTGCGGAGGCCATGGCGGTTGCCGACACCGTCGTCATGCTGCGGGCCGGACGCGTGGTTCAGGTGGCCGACGCCCAAACCCTCTACGATGCTCCAGCGGACCGGGACGTCGCGCGCTTCGTGGGCGCGCCGGAGATCAACCTGCTGCCCGCCAGCATCCGCGACGCACCATCGGGGATGTTCCACTTGGCCGGAGGCACCGTTCCGGTCCCATCCCACCTCGTCGCACCGCTGTCCGCGTCCGGTCCGGATTTCGAGGCGGGCATCCGGCCGGAGCACATCACCCTCGCCGACCCTGCCGCGGCATGCGTGCGAGGGGGACTCGTCGACGTCGAGCCGTTGGGACAGAAGTCCGCGCTGACGGTCCGCGTTGAGGCGGCCGAGATCCGGGTCGTAACGCAGATGTCCGCGGCCCGCGCGCTGCGGATCGGTGAAGCCTTGGGCCTCGTCATTGCGACCGATCACGCGGTGGCGTTCGACCGCGCGAGCGGGGCGCGACTGTGAGACCGGGGATGGGACACGGTCCGGTGCGCCAGAGCACGGGTAGGCGGCCGCCCCACCGAGTGGCACTCGAACTCAAGCAAAAATGGTTCTGCCGCGATGGATCGAACGAACTTATGAGAGGACGGTCACGGCGAGGCGACGGCCGGCGGCGCGCGATCTTCACCCTCTCAACTTGTTGATCGGTTTTTCAGCAAGAACCGTCGGCACGTCTATCCGTCCGTCTGGACAGTCCAACATCCAGGAACACTGATGCGGATCCTCGTTTTCCAACACGTCGACGTCGAGCATCCCGGCGTGTTCCGGGAGTTCTGGGAAGAGGCCGGGCACAGCTGGGTGCCGGTCGAGCTCGACGCCGGCGAACGCATCCCAGCTTTCGACGGCTTCGACTTACTGGTCGTGATGGGCGGCCCGATGGACGTGTGGGAAGAGGAGCGGTATCCCTGGCTTCGCGCCGAGAAAGCGGCCATCCAGCACTGGGTGTCGCGGCTTGGTCGCCCCTACCTCGGGATTTGCCTCGGCCACCAGCTGCTTGCCGAAGCGCTCGGCGGCGAGGTGTCGCCGATGGCTCGACCGGAGGTCGGGTTGGCGGAGGTGGACCTGACTCCCGAAGGGCAGGTCGACCCGTTGTTGTCGAACTTCGCCGCGCGTGTCGAAACGTTCCAGTGGCACGGGGCCGAAGTTTCCCGGCTGCCGGCAGGGGCCGCGATCCTGGCCGCCAACGCCGCTTGCCCTGTTCAGGCGTTTCGCTGCGGACGCTCGGCCTACGGGTTTCAATATCATTGCGAGATCACGGCCACGACCGTGAGCGATTGGGAGCGTATCCCCGCGTACCGGGCGAGCCTGGAGCGGGCACTCGGCATGGACGCCGCCGTTCGCCTCGGATCGAAGGTGCGGGAGCGGCTTCCGGACTTCCGCCGCGCCGCGTGGCGGTTGAACGCGAACCTCATGACCGCTTTAGCGTGACGCGCCGTTCGGCTCGCGACGGCGACACACATCCTCAGGACCCAGGAGCAGGCAGATGCTGAAGGCTGTCGACGACCCCTCCTACGCGAAGCACGCCCCCCCGGTCGCGCTCGCGAGCCGCGAGCAGGCGGAGGCCTTCGCCGAAACGGTGAAGGCTGCGGGCTACGACTACCTGCGCTTCGAGCTGCCCGACATGGCGGGGCTCAGCCGGGGCAAGACGATCCCGATCGACCACGTCGCCGGCTACCTGCGCAAGGGCCTGAACCTCTACGGGGGTACGGTCGCGCTCGACACCTACTCGATCCCGGTGCGCAACTCGGGGTACAACGAGGAGATGAACTACCAGGACTGCGTGATGGTCGCGGACCTGGACACGCTGACCCCTGTCCCGTGGGTGCCCCGGACGGGCAGGGTGATCTGTGACACCATGTGGTACGACGGAAGCCCCCAGCTGGCATCGCCCCGCCTGCTGCTCAAGAAGATGCTCTCCCTGGCCGAGTCACTCGGCTACGTCGCCAAGATGGGGCACGAGTACGAGTTCTACGTCGTCGACGCCGCCACGCGGCAGCCTATCTTCGGCGGACAACCGATCTTCGCCACCGCGCGCACCCACCAGGTTCCGGCCATCGACGAGCTGGTCAAGGTGCTGCAGGCGCAGGGTATCGACATCATCACCTACAACGTCGAGCACGGTCCCGGTCAGGTAGAGATCAATCATGAGGCGCTCGACGGGGTGGCGGCGTCCGACAGCGCCTTCGTGTTCAAGGGCACTGTCAAGGAATACCTCGCCAAGCAAGGCCTGCTCGCGACGTTCATGACCAAGCCCTACAAGGGCCTGTCGGGAAGCTGCTCGCACTTCCACATCTCGCTGCTCGATAAGGCGTCGGGCTCGAACGCCTTCTTCGACGAAGGAGAACCTGACGGCATGTCGGGACTCTTCAGAAGCTTCATCCAGGGCGTCCTCGATCACGCCCGCGCCTCCATGGCGATCTGGAGCCCGACTCCGAACTGCTACCGCAGGATCCGCCCGCGAACCTACGCGCCATCCAACATTTCCTGGGGCATCCAGGACCGGTCGGCCAGCGTGCGGGTGAAGGCGAGCCGTGATCAGTCGACCCATATGGAGGTCCGCGTTCCCGCGGCGCTGTCCAATCCCTATCTGGTCGCCGCAGTGACCATCGGAGCCGGCCTGCTCGGCGTCATGCAACAGCGCGAGCTGATCCCGGCCGGCTCCGGCCCCAAGGAGGATGACGACCGCTACCCCAAGCTTCCAACCGAGATCGGCGATGCGCTGGACGCCTTCGAGGCCGACATGGCACTGCGGGAGATGCTCGGTGAGGAGTTCGTCAAGGTTTACCTCGCGATGAAGCGCCAGGAGTCGGCGCGCCTGCGCGACGAGATCCCACTTGCCGAAACGAACGAGTATTTTGAGCTTTACTGACGTCGACGATGGCGGACCACCGAAGCGGGAGCGAGGCGTGAGCACGGCCGCCTCTGCCTTTCCCGCGAATCCAGACGATATCGCCTACCTCGGCGTCGCTGAGTTGACAGACGCTTTCAAGCGTCGTGCGCTCTCGCCCGTCGCGGTCGCCGACGCGCTTATCGAGCGCATCGGATGCCTGGACCCGCGCGTGAACGCGATCGTGCACGTTGATCCCGGCTACACCCGCCTCATGGCCCGGGCATCGGAAGCGCGCTACGCGGTCGGGTCGCCCTTGTCGCCGCTCGACGGCGTGCCGCTCACCGTCAAGGACCTGTCGCGCGTGGCCGGGATGCCGTTCCGCCGCGGCTGCGCCGCGATGGACCCCGACCGTCTGGCGACGGAGGACACGCCCTGTGTTGCCCGGCTGCGCGAGGCCGGCGCCGTGTTCATCGCCAAAACCGCCACGCCGGACGCGGGCTGCAAGGTGGTGACGCGGAGCACGGTGCACGGCGTCACCGCGAACCCATACGACCTCGGCCGCACGCCGGGCGGCTCCTCGGGCGGTGCCGCGGCCGCGCTCGCCCTGGGTTTCGGACCGCTCGCGGTCGGCAGCGATGGGGCCGGATCGCTGCGCATCCCGGCTTGCTCGACCAACACCTTTGCCTTGAAGCCCGGCTTCGGCCGGATACCGACGCTGCCGCACGGGGCCGACATGCCGCTGTCCGTGGTCGGTCCCATGGCCCGAACGGTCGGCGACGCCGCCGCCATGCTCGCCGTCATGTGCCGGCTGGACCCGCGCGACCCTTACGCGTGGCCCGTCCCCTTCGCCATGCCAGCCGATCTCGCGGATCCCGACCTGTTGGGCTTGCGCGTCGCGGTCTCACCCCGCCTGGGATGTTCGGCGCCGCTCGTCGATGCCGAGGTCGATGGTCTCGTGACCGAGGCGGCGCCCCTGCTCGCCGGTGCGGGGGCGTCCGTCGAGGCCGCCGATCCGGTTTGGCCGGCAGACCCCCTGATGCCATTCCAGATCCTCTGGGAAGCGGCCTGCGCGGACACCGTCAACCAGTTCCCCTTGGAGCGGCAGGCGCTACTCGATCCGCTCATCCTCAGCCTCGCCCGTCGGGCGCGAACGCGGGGCGCGACGGATATCTACGCCGCCATCGACCAGCGCATTCAGATCACGGTCGCTGCCAAGGCATTCTTCAACCGCTTCGACCTGCTGGTCGGTCCCGTGATGCCGGTGCCGCCCTACGCGATCGACCGCGACGTCCCCGAAGGCTTTGGCGAGGAGGACTGGTCGTGGTGCCCCTACACCTACCCTTGGAATATGACGGGCCAACCCGCTGCCTCGGTCCCGATCGGTTTCACCCGCGCCGGCCTGCCGGTCGGCGTGCAGATCGTCGGCCGGTTCGGCGGTGAGGCTGACGTGTTGCGCGCCGCCGCCGCGATCGAAGTTCGGCGACCGCTTCATCGCCGCCGTCCGGCACTGCCGTGACCATGGGCAATGGACCTCTCGATCATCGCAAAATGGGTCCTGTCGTGTGGCGGTGGCTCATTATGTCGCTGTTCCTCGGCGCGCCACGCGTCACGGGCTCACTCTCGCAGGACCTCAACGATGACTGATCCCACTACCGGGCCGCCCAGCGACAAGACCCGCCTACGTCGCTACAACTGGCTGGCCAAATACGACCGCGACACGATAAACGCGGTGCTCGATGCCGGCATCGTGTGCCAAGTGGGCTACGTCATAGACGGCATGCCCTACGTGACGCCAACCAATCACTGGCGCATCGACGATTATCTCTACTGGCACGGCTCTTCGGCGAGTCGCATGCTGAAAGCTCAGCAGAAGGGTATCCCGGTGTGCTTCACCGTCACCCATCTGGACGGCATCGTGTTCTCGCGTGCCGCCTTCAACCACAACGTGAAGTTCCGATCGGTGATGGCATTTGGCGAGGCCGAGTTCTGCGATGAGGAGGTCAAGCGCTACGCCATGCAGGTGTTCACTGACCGCATGGCGCCAGGCCTGTGGGACTACGCCAGGGTGCCGACGGAGCAGGAGTGGAAGGCCACCAAGGTGATCCGGATGAAACTCGACGAGGTGTCGGCCAAGGTCAGCGACGACCTGCCCCAGGAGGAGTCGGAGGATTACGCGTCCGACCGCTGGGCCGGCTCGGTGCCGCTGCGGCTCGTCCAGCTTCCCCCCGTCGCCGACCCGAAGCTCGCGGTCGGCATCGAGATGCCGGACTTCGTCAAGGCCTTCCGATACGGCGCTTGAGCGAGGCGGCTGCAGTCTCACGCAATTTGCAAGACGCGCTGTAGCAACAGATCAAATTCTCACAGTCGATCAACGTCGAGCGCAATGAAACTCGCCGTCTGACCCGCTAACCCGCTCCAACAGATTGACCTGCCTCCTCAACACCTTCCCGGAGCCGACATGATCCATTGGGTTGAAGACACTGCTGGGTTCGACGCCGGTCGCCTGAGCGAAGCCATAGCCTTCCACCGGGCTCACGAGACGACGTGGCCGACGACGATGTTTCTCCCGGACGGGCGCTACATCGGCACGGCGTCGATCGGCGATCGGCCGGAGCACGCCGCCGTGATCGGCCCGGTGCGCCCGCGCGGCGGCCCCAACGGCCTCATCCTGCGCGGCGGCCGCCTCGTGGCGGAATGGGGCGACACGCGCCGCGCCGATATGACCTTCTCCATCTCGAAGAGCTACCTGGCGCTGCTGACCGGGCTGGCGCTCGGTGACGGGCTGATCCCTTCGCTCGACGATCGCGTGGGCGGGAGCGTACCGGGGCCGTGGTTCGCGGACCCGCACAATGCAACCATCACCTGGCGCCACCTCCTCCAACTCGCCAGCGAGTGGGGGGCACGCTTTGGGGCAAGCCGGACTCGGTCGACCACAACAGGGTCGTGGGCGGCCACGACCAGCCCAACGCCGGCATCGGTACATCGAGAGATCTGGACCTTCCCGGCGAGTACTTCGAGTACAACGATGTGCGGGTGAACCTGCTCGCCGCCTGCCTCACGCGGCGCTTCGCCCGCCCGTTGCCGGACGTGCTGCGCGAGCGGGTCATGGACCCGATCGGGGCGTCGCAGGATTGGGAGTGGCATGGCTACGAGGGGTCCGACGTCGATTGCGACGGCGTGGCCGTTCGCTCCGTGTCCGGCGGTGGCCATTGGGGCGGGGGCATGTTCATCGGCAGCCGCGACCACGCGCGGGTAGGGCAGCTGGTACTCCGCGACGGGATGTGGAACGGCCGGCGCATCCTGCCGGAAGGCTGGGTGCGGCTGATGCTGTCGCCCTCGCGTCTCAACCCGCAGTACGGGATGCTGTGGTGGTTGAACGGCGGCGTGCCGCCGCGCTACCCCGGCGCGCCGTCCGACAGCGTTTTCGCGATGGGCGCCGGCAGCAGCCTCCTTTGGCTCGCCCCTAGCCTCGACCTCGTGGCGGTGATCCGCTGGATCGACGGGGCGTCGGCCGATGGATTGCTGCGCACGATCACGGCCGCGATGCTGACGTGACCAAGCCGAAGCATTCGAAAACGACCCTCATTCGGACAAGCTGCATGGATCGACGTGACTTCATCGCCGGCAGCGGCGCCGCCGCGGCGGCGGCCTTCGCGGCCCCGCGCGTCGCGCGGGCCGCCTCAACCAAGGTGCTGCGCTTCATCCCGCAGGCGGACCTCTCGGTGCTCGATCCGGTCTGGAACACCGCCTACGTCACCCGAAACCACAGTCTGATGGTGTTCGACACCCTGTTCGGCCTGGACGGTACCTACCAGCCGCAACCGCAGATGGTGCAGGGCTTCACCACCAGCTCGGACGGCAAGGAATGGACGCTCACGCTGCGCGACGGGTTGCGCTTCCACGACAACACGCCGGTGCTGGCACGCGACTGCGTGGCCAGTATCACGCGCTGGGGCAAGCGCGACGCCTTCGGGCAGGGCCTGGCCGCCGCCATCGACGAGCTGTCGGCGCCCAACGACAAGACCATCCGTTTCCGCCTGAAGCGGCCGTTCCCGCTGCTGCCGGACGCGCTCGGCAAAGCCGGGGTATGCGTCTGCGCGATCATGCCGGAGCGGCTCGCCAAGACCGACCCGTTCACCCAAGTCACCGAGATGGTGGGCAGCGGACCGTACCGCTTCCTCGCCGCCGAGCGCGTGCCCGGCGCCAGGGTCGCCTACGAGCGCTTCACCGGCTACGTCCCGCGCCCCGGCAGCACGCCGAGCCTGACTGCCGGGCCGAAGGTCGCCAAATTCGACCGGGTCGAATGGCTCACCATCCCCGACGCCGCCACCGCGCTCGGCGCGCTGCAGACCGGCGAGGCGGACTGGTGGGAGCAGCCCTCCTTCGACCTGCTGCCGGTGGTGCAGGGCGACGGCAAGCTGCGCGTGGCCGAGATCGACCCGACCGGCAACATGCCCCTGCTTCGCTTCAACCACCTGTACCCGCCCTTCGACAACCCGGCGATCCGCCGCGCGCTGCTCGGCGCGGTGAACCAAAGCGAGGTCATGACTGCGGTGGCCGGCACCGACACCAAGTTGTGGAACGACAAGATCGGCTTCTTCCCGCCGGGCTCCCCGCTCGCCAGCGACGCCGGCATGGCAGCGCTGACCAGCCCGCGCGACGTGGCCAAGGCCAAGGCCGACATCGTCGCCGCCGGCTACAAGGGCGAGCCGGTGGTGGCCATGGTGTCGACCGATTTTGCCACACTGAATGCGACAGGGCTGGTCTGCATCGACATGCTGAAACGCTGCGGCCTCAACGTCGACGTGGTAGAGACGGATTGGGCTTCGGTGGTGCAGCGGCGCGCCAACCGCAACGCCCCGAACAAGGGCGGGTGGAGCGTCTTCTTCACGAGCTTCTCCGGTCTCGACGAGTACACGCCCGCCGGTCACCTGCCGCTGCGCGGCAACGGCGCCAACGCCTGGTTCGGCTGGCCCACGGCACCGAAGCTGGAGGAGCTGCGAAACGCCTGGTTCGC
>CAXSDP010000067.1:0-2414 GCA_964235705.1 uncultured Beijerinckiaceae bacterium
CCGTCGCGGCCGCGCACGGCGGCGTCGGCGAGCGCCACGTCGCGGCCGGCGGCGGCGGCCTCGCCCAACAGCAGCGCGGTGCCGGAGGGGGCGTCGACCTTCATGCGGTGGTGCATTTCCACGATCTCGACGTCGAAGTCCGCGCCGGTCGCCCGCGCCGCCTGGCGGACCAGCGCCGCCAGCAGGTTGACGCCGAGGCTCATGTTGCCGGAGCACACGATCGCCGCGTGGCGCGCCGCCGCCGCGATCCTCGCGTGGTCGTCGGGGGTCAAGCCGGTCGTCCCGATCACGTGCACGATGCGGGCCTGGGCGGCGAGCCCGGCCAGCGCCACGCTGGTTTCCGGCGTCGTGAAGTCGATGATGGCGTCGGCTTCGACGATCGCCTGGAGGGCGTCGTCGGTGACCGGCACGCCGCGGGGACGGCAGCCGGCGAGCACGCCGGCGTCGGCGCCGAGCGAGGCGGATCCGGCGCGGCCGAGCGCGCCGCCGAGCGCGACGCCCGGCGTTTCCTCGAGCAGGCGCACGAGGATCCGGCCCATCCGGCCGGCGGCCCCGGCGACCACGATCCGCAACTCCGCCATAGCCACACGTCCCCGGGCCAACGCCACCGGGCTGCTATAGGACGCGACGCGGGGAAGCGGAAGGGCCTGGGGCGGGATCGCGGGGCATGAACGGGAGGCATGAACGGGAGGCATGGACGCGGGGCACGATCGGGCGAGGCTTGGAAAGTCGGACGAGGCTTGAAAATCGGACGAGACTTGGGAAGTCGGACGAGACTTGGAAAGAAGCCCGCCTTCTGCGAAGACCAGACCGTGGAATGCTAAGGAAGCCCGTCGATGTCAGCCGTCAGCCCAGCGGTCGCTCCCAACCGTTCGAGGGCTCCCGCGACGTGGCGGGAGGCGAGCCCGCGCCTGCCGCTGCTGGGCGGGTTCCTCCTGCTGCTGCTGGTCGCCGCCGGGTCGGTGTGGCTGTTCGTCAGCAACCACCGCTTCAACGCCTCCGTCGCCCGCACCCTGCGCGTGCAGTCGGAGGCCTACCGGGTGCTGACCCTCGTGCAGGACGCGGAAACCGGTCAGCGCGGCTACCTCCTGACCGGCAACGCCAACTACCTGAAGCCCTACACGGCCGGCGTCACCGAACTCCCGCGCGCGTTGAGCGACCTGGAGCGCTTGTCCGCGAGCAGCGCGACGCAGATGCTGGTGCTGGACCGGCTCCGGCCGGAGATCGACGCCAAGCTCGCGGAACTCGCCAAGACCATCGCCCTCTACGACGGGGGGAACCACGACGGCTCGCTCGCCCTGGTCACGAGCAACGTCGGCAACGCCTACATGCGCCACATCCGCGACGACGTCGCGGAGATCGAGGCGCATGAGCAGCAGGCGCAGGCCGTCCAGTCCGCCGACAGCGAGACCAACACGCGCCTCCTCGCCGTGGCGAGCCTCACCTCCATCGCCCTCGTGCTCGCGCTCGCGGCCTACGTCAACGGCTTCTTCAAGCGCTCGATGCTGACCCTGCTGCGCGCCCAGGACGTGATGCGCGACACCAACGAGAACCTTGAAACGATCGTCGCCGCGCGCGTGGCCGACCTGCAGGCGGCCAACGACGAGATCCAGCGCTTCGCCTACATCGTCAGCCACGACCTGCGCGCGCCGCTCGTCAACGTGATGGGCTTCACCAGCGAGCTGGAAACGGTGGGTGCCGAGGTCCGCGCCTTCCTCGCGGCGGCGCAGGCTCAGGCGCCGCAGCTCGTCACGCCGGATCGGCGCACCGCGATCGAGACCGACCTGCCGGAGGCGCTCGGCTTCATCCGGACCTCGACGGCGAAGATGGACCGCCTCATCAACGCCATCCTCAAGCTGTCGCGCGAGGGGCGCCGCGTGCTGACCCCCCAGAGCATCGACTTGCGCTCGCTGCTGGAGCAGCAGGGCGAGAGCCTGGCGCAGCAGCTCGCCGCCAACGACGCCACGCTGACGGTCGCCGACGACCTGCCGGACCTGGTCAGCGACCGCCTCGCGATCGAGCAGATCTTCGGCAACCTCATCGAGAACGCCACCAAGTACCTCGATCCCGCCAGGCCGGGGCGCGTCGTCGTTTCGGGCAAGACGCACGGGGCTTATGTGCGCTACGATGTCGTCGACAACGGCCGGGGCATCGAGGCGAAGGATTTCGAGCGGATCTTCGAACTCTTCCGCCGCTCCGGCGAGCAGAACAAGCCCGGTGAGGGGATCGGCTTGGCCTACGTCCGCAACCTGGCCCGGCGCCTCGGCGGCAACGTCACCGTCGCGTCCGAGTTCGGCTCGGGCTCGACCTTCACCATCACGCTTCCGGCCGTGTACTCGGCCAAAACCAAACTCAACCGCTGAGCCGAGCCGTCCCATGAGCCGAGTTTCGCCATGAACCGAGCCTTGCCATGA
>CAXSDP010000067.1:2514-7900 GCA_964235705.1 uncultured Beijerinckiaceae bacterium
CTGAGCCGAGCCGTCCCATGAGCCGAGTTTCGCCATGAACCGAGCCTTGCCATGAGCCAAGCCCCCGTCGAAGTCATCATGATCGAGGACGATCCGGGTCACGCGCGCTTGATCGAGAAGAACATCCGCCGCGCCGGCGTCAACAACGTGATCCGCCACTTCGAGAGCGGCACGGCGGCGCTGCGCCACCTGTTCGAGCCGTCGGTGCGCGACAACGGCCCGTTGCTGGTGTTGCTCGACCTCAACCTGCCCGACATGAGCGGGACGGACATCCTGGAGAAGCTGAAGGCCGACGACAAGCTCAAGCGCACGCCGGTCGTCGTGCTCACCACCACCGACGACCAGCGCGAGATCCAGCGCTGCTACGCGCTCGGCTGCAACGTCTACATCACCAAGCCGGTCGAGTACGAGACCTTCTCTCAGGCCATCCGCCAGCTCGGCCTGTTCCTCTCGATCATGCAAGTGCCCGAGCCGACATGACCGCCCGCACATGACCGATCCCGCGCGCCCGGCAACGCGACTCCTCTACATCGACGACGACGCCGGACTGCGCCGCCTGGTCCAGAAGGCCCTGGGCCGCAACGGCTACGAGGTCGTGCTCGCCGATGGCGGCGACGAGGGGCTGGCGCTGCTCGCCGCCGAGCGTTTCGAGGCGGTCGCGCTCGACCATTTCATGCCGGTCAAGGACGGGCTCGAAGTGCTCGCCGCCATCGTGGCGATGCCCGACCATCCCCCCGTCATCTACGCCAGCGGCAGCGACGAGGGGCGCATCGCCATCGCGGCGCTGAAGGCGGGCGCGGCCGACTACGTCATCAAGGACGTCGGCGGCCTGTTCATGGAGCTTTTACAAAAGGCGGTCGAGAACGCCGTCGACCAGGAGCGGATGCGGCGGCAGCGGGCGGAGGCGCTGCGCGAGATGCGGGAAGCGCGCGAACGCGCCGAAACGCTGCTGCGCGAGGTCAACCACCGCGTCGCCAACTCGCTCGCGCTCGTCGGGTCCTTCGTCTTCATGCAGCAGCGCGGCCTCGGCCCGGACCAGGCGCAGGCGCGCTCCGCCCTGGCCGACGTCCAGGTCCGCATCGGCGCCATCGCGCAGATCCACCGCCGCCTCTACACATCCGACGACGTCAGCACCATCGACATGGACACCTACCTCCAGGGCCTCATCGAGGAGCTGGCGACGGCGATGACCTCGGAGGGCCCCCAGCGCGCGATCAAGCTCGACGCCGAGAACGTCCGCATGGCGACCGACCGCGCGGTGTCGCTGGGGGTGATCGTCACGGAACTCGTGACCAACGCCTACAAATACGCCTACCCGCAGGGGGAAACCGGCGAGATCCGGGTGGCGCTGAAGCGGGAGGACGCGGCCCTGTCGCTGAGCGTCGAGGACGACGGCGTCGGCATGGGGGACGATCAGGCGCCCAAGGGCACGGGGCTCGGCACGCGCATCGTGCGCGCCATGGCCGCGAGCCTCAAGGCGAACCAGCAGCCGGTGACCGGCTACCGCGGCACGCGCGTCGTGTTCTCCATCCCCTCGACCACCTGAGCCGCCTCCGCGGACAAGAACGGCGCCGACCTTGGGGATCGACGCCTTCGCGCCCGCCACGTCCCGGGCGCCGAACCGTGTCACGGACGCGACCGTCTCCGTCATCCCAGGACGCGCGGAGCCGGAGCTCGGGATGACGAAGGCGGCGCCCCGGCGGACGTCGATGACGCCCCGGCTCGAGCCTACGCGGCCTCGCCGATGCCGCCTTCGCCGAGGCCACCCTCGACGGCGTCCGCCTCGTCGGACTCGTCCGAGTCGTCCGCCTTGACGCGACGCGGTCCCTTCTGCAGCTGCCCGTCGATCACCTTCAGCGCTTCCGTGTCGGTCAGCACCTGCACGGCGGCGATCTCACGGGCCATGCGGTCGAGCGCCGCCTCGTAGAGCTGGCGCTCGGAATAGGACTGTTCGGGCTGCGCGTCGGACCGGTACAGGTCGCGGACGACCTCGGCGATGGCCACGAGGTCGCCGGAATTGATCTTCGCCTCGTACTCCTGGGCGCGACGCGACCACATGGTGCGCTTGACCCGGGCGCGACCGGTCAACGTGTCGAGGGCGCGCTTGACGACCGGACCGTCGGCGAGCTTGCGCATGCCGACGCTGCTGATCTTGGGCAGCGGCACCTTCAGGATCATCTTGTCCTTGATGAAGGAGATGACGAAGAGTTCGAGCTTGTAGCCGGCGACCTCCTGCTCCTCGATCGCGATGATCTGGCCGACGCCGTGGGCGGGGTAGACGATGAACTCGTGCGTCTTGAACGGCTGCTTGGTCGCCGCCTTGGCGGCCTTGGGCGCGGCGGCCCTGTCCGTCCCCGGCCGCTCGGTCGCGCCGTCCTGAACGGGGGGCCTCGCCGCCGGTACGACGGCGACCTCCGGTCCGGCCGCCTTCTTCATCCCCTTCTTGTCGCCCGCGACGGCGTCCTCCGCGGTGGGAGCGCCCTTGCCGGACGCGGGGGCCGCCGGCGGCGCCATCTTCTGCCGCGCGGCCACGAAGGCGGCGGCGACGCTGCGGGTCGCCGCCGCCTTGGACGCGGACCCCTCGCCGCCGGCCGCGTCCTTGCCGCCAAGCGCTTCCTTGCCGCCAAGCGCGTCCTTGCCGATCGTGTCACTTGCCTCTCGTCGTGCGGATGCGTCGGCTGCCACGTTCTTCCCTTCGGATCGCGTTATGGGCTTGGCTTGGGCGGCAACCCCCTTTAAGGATGTCGCGTCCACGGATGTCGCGTCCACCGCGTTGCCGTTGGATGGGGCCGTCTTCGTATCCTCGAACGTCGATCCGCCGCCCGCGTCCGCCGCACTCGTCTTCCTGGCTGTCGAATTCCTGGCTGTCGACGTCATGGGCCGGCGCGCTCCTGGTAGGTCTGCCATGGCATGGACCGGACGGCGACCATGGCCGCATCCGGTCACGTCACGATCTGATCCGCGCCATTCACGGATTGATGGACCGCAGTGACCTGCGGGCAATCCAACGAGACCCGTCGAAATCGACCATGGCGACGATGGGCGCACGCGAGGCGCCCCCGATCAGGAGGTCGAGTCGGCTTGGATCGGTGGATCGTTAACGCCTCACTAGCAAAAAAATGTCCGAAAATCAATGGATTCCGTACCGTGTCCTCGCGCGGGGCACGGCATTAGTTAACGGGTGTCTTGGTTGATCGGACAAATTGTCGGGGATTCAACGCCCGGGGGCGCCGGCATGGCCGGGCGCCGCGCCCGATCGCGCCGGCTTAGTCGCCTTGGCCCGGTTGCTCCGAGAAGAACTCGAGCTTGCCCTCGCGACCGTCCATCTCCTTGGCCTCGGGCAGGGAGTCGCGCTTCTTCGTCAGGTTCGGCCAGCTCTTGGCCATGTCGAGGTTGATCTTCAGCCAGGGCTCCAGTCCCTTCTCGGTGTCCGGCTTGATCGCCTCCGCCGGGCATTCCGGCTCGCACACGCCGCAGTCGATGCACTCGTCGGGATGGATGACGAGCATGTTCTCGCCCTCGTAGAAGCAGTCGACCGGACACACCTCGACGCAATCGGTGTACTTGCACTTGATGCAGTTCTCGACGACCACATACGTCATGGTTGCTGTTCCTCGGCCCTGCCGCGCGCGGCCGGCCCTTTCATGGGATGTTAGGGGAAGTGTCTGACGACGTGGGCGTTTGCTAGTCGCTTCGCTCATTCATGGCAAGGGCGGGCGCGGCGTCTGCGACGGTGGTACCCATGGCACGGGTGGCGTGCCGAACCATCGCTCACGCCGGGGGCGGGGTGGCCGACGCCTCGCCGAGGTCCTCGAAGAGCAGCCTCGCCTCGACGAAAGGGCCGCGCCGCTCGCCCGGCGCGACGACCCGCAACACGCGGACCTGCCGTTCGAGCGCCACGGTGACGACATCGTCGACGTTGACCGGGCGCGCCGGCACCGTGGAGCGCTGGCCGTTGACGCGCACATGGCCGTCGGCGACGAGCCGCGCGGCGAGGCTCCGGCTCTTGACCACGCGGGCGAACCACAACCACTTGTCGAGACGCTGCCGCCCTCGCTCCATCCCGCACTCTTCGCGCCACGCCCGCCTCGGCGCGGTCGGAAGATCGTGATCGTGGCCGGCCGTGTCAATGTTGGCCGCCCCGTGGCCGGCGCAGGCGGTCGCGCAGCGCCTTGGCGGCGCGCCGCGCCCGGTCCCGGGCGCGCTCGATCCAGACCGCGCGGCGGAACCGGGCCGGCCGTGCCGGGTCGATCGCGACCAGCAGGTCGCAGATGGCGAGGCGCCCCGTCCACAGGCGGTCGATCATCGGGTGGTCCGGCACGGCGCAGGAGTCCACCAGCCCGAGCGAGAGGTCGGCGCGCAGCGCGTCCGTCAGCTCAAGGGCGAACTGCACGCCCGGAGACAGCGGGGCGTGCCGCTCGTCGAAGGTCGTCTTCCAGAAGTGCGCGCGGTCGCCGGTCGTCAGGATGATGCCCATCGCCACCGGGCGGCCATCGATCTCGATCGCGTCGATCCGGCAGCGGCCGTCGCGCGCCATCAGTGCCGTCATGCCCCGCGCGAAGCGGGCGAGGCGCGGGTCGGCCAGCAGGGCGGTGGCGCGGCCGCCCTTCCAGCCACCGTTCTCCAGCGCGAGGAAGCGCTCGGTGGCGCGCGCGACGGCGGCCGGCGAGCGGGCGCTGGTGTAGCGCCGCCGCCCCAGCTCCGACAAGCGCCGCCGCTGCCGCCGCAGCTCCTTGCCGCGACGCCCGCCGACGGGTTTGCTCTCCGCCGTCGGCGGGAGGATCGCGCGCCGGCGCTCGTCGAGGCGCTCGGTCGTGAACCCCGCCAGGGCGCGGGTGAAGGCGCCCTGCGTGGCGATGGCGCTCAGGCGCAGCGCCGCCGCGCCGGTGTGGACCCGCAGCCAGTCCAGCATGGCCGCGAAGGCGGCGGCGCCGCGCTCGCGATCGAGCAGCGGCGCGCCGAGGGTGACCTGCCGGTGGGCGAAGCCGCGCACCACGCCCAGGAGGCCCCGCCGTCCCGGCAGCGCCAGGGGCAGCAGGCCGATCAGCCGCCCCGGCACGGCCCCGTCCCGTCCCGCGTCGCGTGGCCCTTCCCACACCAGCAGCACGTCGCGACATCGCGCCGAAGGGACGTGCCGCAGGAGCGGCAGCGCGAAGTCGGGTTCGAGGAAGACGTTGGGCTCCAGGGCGCGAGCGGCGAGGTCGGCCCAGGCCCGCCGGTGGTCGCCCAGATCCGCGCACCCGACCCGCTCGACGCGGCAGGCGCGGGACGGCCACGGCCGCGCCGCCGGCTTCGCCAGCGAAGCGCCGACCGGCGCATCGTCCGCCAAACCATCCTCGGCCGGCGCATCGTCCGCCCCTTGGTCGGCGACCGGCGGCGTTCGCTC
>CAXSDP010000067.1:8000-21644 GCA_964235705.1 uncultured Beijerinckiaceae bacterium
CATCCTCGGCCGGCGCATCGTCCGCCCCTTGGTCGGCGACCGGCGGCGTTCGCTCCCGGACGGGCGTCCCGGCTCCGTTCCCATGAGTCATGGCGGACAGGATGCGCGCGCATCCTTCCCGAATCCACCATCGTCCGGCGGGATCCGCGTCGCATGGTTTACGGCGGCTGATCGCCCCGCGCCGACCTCAGGCGAGCAGGCCGCCGGGCGGCGGGGCGAGCGGGTTGGCGGCGCGGCTCGACAGGTCGGCCCGATCGATGCCCGGCTCGCCGCGGGCGGCGTCCCACAGGCCCACGACGAAGGCCGGGTCGAGGTCGTGCAGGATGAAGACCATGCGCGTTTCGTGGTCGGCGTCGGGCCAGGCCGCGAGCCGTTGCGGCGGGTGCATGACGTGCTGCACGCCGTGGACGACGAGCGGGCGGGACGGGTCGTCGGCCAGCGCGATCAGGCCCTTCAGGCGGAGCAGCTTGGCGCCATGCGCCGATCGCAGCAGCTCGGTGAACAGGGTGACGGCCATGGGCGGGACTGGGCGCGGGTGGCGCAGGCAGAAGGCGCGGATGCGCGAATCATGGCGGTTCACGTCGTGGTGATGGCGGCCGTGGTGATGGTGGCCCCCATGCCCGTCATCGCCACGCCCCTCGAAGGCTTCCGCCGCGAGCCAGGCGGCCGCGTCCGCGCCGCGCGCCGCCGGGTCGTAGGAGGTGCCGCCGAGCAGGGCGGCGGCGGTGGCTTCGCCGGCGCGCAGGATCGGCGCCGCCGGGTTGAGCGCGCGCAGGCGCGCCGTCAGCGCGGCGGTCGCGGCCGGGTCCGCCACGAGGTCGGCCTTGGTGAGCACCAGCCGGTCGGCCATCGCCGCCTGCTTCACCGCCTCGACGTGCGCGTCGAGCGTGGCGTCGCCCGCCACCGCGTCGACGAGCGTGACGACCGCCTGGAGGCGGAAGCGCAGCCGGAGGTAGGGGTGCGCCATGACCGTGTGGAGGATCGGGGCGGGGTCGGCGAGGCCGGTGGTCTCGATGACCACGCGCTCGAAGGGGCGCATGCGGCCGTTGTCGCGGCGGCGCAGCGCGTCCTCCAGGGTGGTGACGAGGTCGCCCCGGATCGTGCAGCACAGGCAGCCCGACGTCATCACCAGCATGTCGCCGTCGACCCGCTCGACGAGGAGGTGGTCGAGGCCGATCGCGCCGAACTCGTTGATGAGCACCAGCGTGTCCGCCAGCGCCGGGTCGCGCAGCAGGGCGTTGAGCAGCGTCGTCTTGCCCGCGCCGAGGAAGCCGGTGAGGATCGCGAGGTCGAAGGGCGGGGGCGGTCGGCGGCCTTCGCTCATTCGTCGGCCTTCTTGGTCTCGCCGCTATCGGCTTTCTTGGTCTCGCCCTTGCCGGCCCGCGCCGGCTTGCCCTTCGCCGACCTTTTGCCCGCCCCCTTGCCCGCCTTCGGGTGCGCCTTCCCGTCCTCGTCAGACGGCTTGGCCGCGACCACCTTGGCGCCGCGCTTCCCAGGCGCCGCCTTGGCTTCGGCCTTCCCCCGCGCCTTGCCTTCGGCCTTCCGCTCGGCCTTGGGCGCCTTCTCGCTGGCGGCCCGCGCTTCCGCGCCCTCGACGGCCTCGGTCGCCGGCACGGGCGCCTGCGCGACCGCCTTGGGGCCTCGCGCGCGGCGCGCGGCGCGGTGGCGGCCGTGCAGCGGCAGGGCGTTGGCGTCGACCGCCAGCGGCGTGCCGCCGATCGCCTGTCCCGGCTGGGCCTGCCCGCCCCCGTCGGCCGGCGCGTAGGCTTCCGCCGTGGCCGGCGGCGTCTGCGTGCCGATCGGCGTGTGGGCCGGCCGCGCCTCCGCGACCGGGCCGGTGTAGCCGGGCGCGGCGCCGACGAAGACCGGTGAGGGCGTGTAGATCGGCGTCGGCAGGACGTTGATGCGCGTCGCCATCGGCTGCACCGGGGTGGTGATCCGCGTGGTGAAGAGGGAGCCCAGCTCCGGGTGGAAGAGCGAGCTGCCCGTGCCGGGCGGGACGGCCTGGGTGAGGGGCGCGTCGAGCTGCTCCACCTCGTGGTTGAACTGCGCCACCAGCCCGCCGCGGGCGCGGCACACCTGGTTGCGCATGTCCGGCGGCTGGTCGGAGGCGGCGGCCGGCAGGGCGACGATCGAGCCGATGGGGTGGTCGACGCCGTCGAAGGCGCGGTCGAGCAGGGCGGCCACTTTGGCCGTGCGCGTGGCGACGTTGGGGGCGCCGTAGACGACGGCGATGATCCGGCGCCCGTCGCGGAAGGCGCTCGCCACCACGTTGAAGCCGGCGGCGCAGGTGAAGCCGGTCTTCATGCCGTCGACGCCGGGGTAGCGGCCGAGCAGGTTGTTGTGGTTGACGATGACCTGCCGCCCGAGCGACAGCGCGCCCAGGTCGAACAGGCCTGCCTCCTCGGGGAACTGGGTGTAGAGCGCGCGGGCGATGATCGCCATGTCGCGCGCCGACGACACGTGGCCGGGTGCCGGCAGGCCGTTGGGGTTGACGAAGTGCGACTCGTGCAGGCCGAGTTGCGCGGCGGCGGCGTTCATGTCGTCGGCGAAGGCCTCCACCGACCCCGACACGCCCTCCGCCACCGTGATCGCGAGGTCGTTGGCCGAGCGCACCATGAGCATCTTGAGGGCATTGTCGAGCGTCACCTGGCTGCCGACCGCGAAGCCCATCTTCGAGGGCGGCATGACGTGGGCGCGGGCCGACACGACGAGCGGCGTGTCGAGCGCGATCCGGCCGTCGCGCACGGCCGCGAGGGCGACGTAGACCGTCATCAGCTTCGTGGTGGAGGCGGGATACCAAGGCTGCGTCGCCTCTTCCTGGTAGAGGACGTCGCCGGACGCCATGTCCATCACCACGGCCGGCGTCGCGCGCGCCGGCGCGGCCGCCAGGATGCTCGTCGCCAAGACGCTTGCCGCCAAGACACTCGTCGTGAGGATGGAGCCCAGCGCGGGCGCCGGGGACCGACGGGTTCCGAGGCCAAGGCGCGCGAGGTCAAGGCACGCGAAGCGGGGGCACGCGAGGCTGGGGCGCATCAAACGGTCCTGTTGTGAGGCCGGGGCCGGCCCTGTCGCATCCGATGGGAGGGCTCGTGCCGGCACGATCCCCCCGTGATCCTCGATCCCACCGTCATCACGCCTCGTGTCGGCGCCCCGCCCGCCACGCTTCGCCCGCCGCGATTCGGCCACCACGGTCCGTCGGCCATGTTTCGTCCGCCTATCATGGCACGGTGAGGCTGTTTCAAGGCACGCGCCACCCACGTCAAGGCAACGACGTCAAGGCAACGACGTCACGGGAGCGGCCGCGGGCACACGACGGGCGCCCGCGTCACTCGCCCGGCGCCCGCGCGTCGATGGCGAGGGCGTGGACCTTGTCGGGGCCCATCTCGCCGGCGAGCAGGGCGTTGACGATCCTGTGCCGGTCGATCCGGCTCTTGCCGGCGAACGCCCGCGACACGACCGAGACGGCGAAATGCGTCTCGCCCGTCCCGGTGGCGCCGCCGGGCCTTGCGGCGCGGTGGGCGTGTCCGGCATGCTTGTGCGACTCGTCGACGATGTCGAGCGCGACCGGCGCGAGCGCGTCCTCGAGCGCGCGCTTGATCCTGTCGGCGACCGGATGCCCATGTTCACCCATAGGCCCTTGTTCATCCATTGGAAGTTCCTCCCATGCTCAATGCCGACGCCCCATGGCGGGCATCAAGACGCCCCCGCCGACGCTTGATGCCCGTGCAAACACGCCCATAATAGCTGGACCATGAACCTGAATTCCCGCCTCTTCGACAGCATCCGCGTCAAGCCCGACACCAAGCCGGCGGCGGAGCCCAACCGCGTGCGCTGCGACTTCCCCGGCTGCAGCGCCATCGGCGAGTTCCGCGCCCCCCAGGGCCGCGACCGCGAAGGCCAGTTCTTCTGCTTCTGCCTCGACCATGTGCGCGAATACAACGCGTCCTACAACTACTTCAACGGCATGAGCGCCGACGACGTCGCGGTGTATCAGCGCGACGCCCTGACCGGCCACCGCCCGACCTGGACGATGGGGTCGAACCGGACCGCCAAGGGTTTCCGCGAGGAGGGGACCACGCAGGGCGAGGCCGACCCGCTCGGCATGTTTCGTGCGAAGCCGGACGCACGGTCCGGCCGGGTGCGGGAGCCGGCCAAGCCCCGCGTCGGCGTGGCGGCGCTCAAGGCGCTCGACCAGCTCGGCCTCGACGAGTCCGCCGGGGCGCCGACGGTGAAGGCCCGCTACAAGGACCTCGTGAAGCGCCTGCACCCCGACGCGAACGGCGGCGACCGCTCCAACGAGGATCGCCTCCGTGAAATCATTCGCGCTTATAACTATTTGAAGTCGATCAAGCTCGCCTGAGGGCGGTATCCTTCGGTCCGGCGCCAACGGAAGACAGTTCATGCAAAGTGTTATCATCGACGAGAGCCGATCGGGCGGCCTGCCGGACATGAAGGTTTCCGTCCGCCAGCTGTTCGGCATCGACAGCGACATGGAGGCGCCGGCCTACTCGGCGGCCGAACAGCACGTCCCCGACCTCGACCCCGACTACCTGTTCGACAAGGACACCACGCTCGCCATCCTCGCCGGCTTCGCCCGCAACCGCCGGGTGATGGTGACAGGCTACCACGGCACCGGCAAGTCGACGCACATCGAGCAGGTGGCGGCGCGCCTCAACTGGCCTTGCGTGCGCGTCAACCTCGACAGCCACGTGTCCCGCGTCGACCTGGTCGGCAAGGACGCCATCGTGCTGAAGGACGGCAAGCAGGTCACCGAGTTCAGGGACGGGATCCTGCCATGGGCGCTTCAGAACAACGTCGCGCTGTGCTTCGACGAGTACGACGCCGGGCGCCCCGACGTGATGTTCGTCATCCAGCGCGTGCTGGAGGTCGCCGGTCGGCTGACCCTGCTCGACCAGAGCCGCGTGATCCGGCCGCACCCCGCCTTCCGCCTGTTCGCGACCACCAACACGATCGGCCTCGGCGACACGTCGGGCCTCTACCACGGCACCCAGCAGATCAACCAGGGCCAGATGGACCGCTGGTCGATCGTGGCGACGCTGAACTACCTGCCCCACGACCGCGAGGTGGACATCGTCCGGGCCAAGGTGCCCAAGTTCGTCGCCGCCCACGACAAGGACGGCAAGACCAAGGACGGCAAGGGTGGCCGCGAGCTGATCTCGAAGATGGTCCGCGTCGCCGACCTCACGCGCAACAGCTTCATCGCCGGCGACATCTCGACCGTGATGAGCCCGCGCACCGTGATCACCTGGGCGGAGAACGCGGAGATCTTCGGCGACATCGGCTTCGCCTTCCGGCTCACCTTCCTCAACAAGTGCGACGAGCTGGAGCGCACGCTGGTGGCGGAGTTCTACCAGCGCTGCTTCGGCCAGGAGCTGCCGGAGAGCGCCGTCAACGTCGTGATGAGCTGAGAGACGAGGGAACGGTGATGGGCGAGAGGTCCGCAGCGCTTCGCGCGACACCTGGGTCGTCCGCCCGCTCGCCCGAAGACCAAGCTATCGCCGAGTTGCCGCGCATCGACGACACTTACCGGTGGGCTTTCGAGCAGGCGGCGCATCTTCGTGCCGGGCGGTTCGACCAAGTCGACATCCTCAACGTGGCCGACGAGATCGAGGGCGTGGGCAAGAGCGAGTTCAAGTCATTCGCGAGCGGCTTGGAGGTCGTCCTCCTGCACATGCTGAAGTGGGATCATCAGCCGTCCAGGCGGAGTCGGTCCTGGGTCTTCTCCATCCTCGAGCATCGCCGTCGAGTGACGCAGGACATTGATGACAGCCCGAGCATGGGGGCGCGTCGGGCCGAGGCCATCCATCGGGCATACGGCACGGCCCGCCTGCGCGCGGCCAGGGAGACGAAGCTGCGGCGCGACGTCTTCCCCGCCGCGTGTCCCTACACCTGGGACCAGATCATGGAAGCGCCCTACGAGCTGGACGGGATGTGACGTGAGCACCAACCACAAGCCGCCGCAGAAGGCCGAGGCCCCGCAGGAGCCGTTCAAGCGCGCGGTCGCCGGCTGCATGCGGGCGCTGGCCCGCGCCCCCGAGCTCGAGGTGACCTACGCGCCGGAGCGGCCGAACCTGCTGCGCTCGTCGGAGGGGGCGAAGGCGCGCCTGCCGGAGCCGGGGCGCAAGCTCGACCCGCGCGACGCGGCGATCGTGCGCGGCCACGCCGACGCGATGGCGCTGCGCATGACCTGCCACGACGGCGAGGTGCATCGCCGCCTCCTGCCGCAGGCGCAGGCGGCGCGCGCCTGTTTCGACGCCGTGGAGCAGGCCCGCGTCGAGGCGATCGGCGCGCGGCGCATGACGGGGGTCGCCGGCAACCTCGCCGCGATGCTCGACGATCGGATGATCCGCGCGCGCTACCCCGAGATCACGCAGCGCACCGAGGCGCCGTTGGAGGAGGCCCTGGCGCTGATGGTCCGCGAGCGCCTCACCGGCGCCAAGCCGCCCATGAGCGGGCAGCGCGTCGTCGACCTGTGGCGCCCCTGGATCGAGGAGCGGATCGGCCGCGACCTCGACAAGCTCGGGCCGGCGATCGAGGACCAGAAGGTTTTCGGGCAGTTCGTGCACAAGCTGCTGGCGGCGCTCGACATGGGCGAGGAATCCGCCGGCAACGACCAGGAGGACGAGAACGACGCGCCCGACGACGCGCCCGGCGAGGGCGAGCAGGACGAGGAGCGCCAGGGCGACGCGGAACGCTCCGACGAGGGCATGCAGTCCGAGAAGGCGGAAGCCTCCTCCGAGGACATGGACGAGGCGGCGATGGACGCCTCCGAGGCGCCGAGCGGCGAGTCGAGCGAGGAGGCGGATTATTCCGACGAGGACCAGGCGTCCGACGCCAAACGCGCCCCGGCGCCCGGCCGCGCCGAACCGCGCGGCCCCGACTACAAGGCGTTCAGCCGGACCAACGACGAGATCGTCGCCGCCGAGGACCTGTGCGACCCGGAGGAACTCGACCGGCTGCGCTCCTTCCTCGACAAGCAGTTGCAGAACCTGTCGTCCATCGTCGCCCGGCTCGCCAACCGGCTGCAGCGCCGCCTGATGGCGCAGCAGAACCGCTCCTGGGAGTTCGACCTGGAGGAGGGCATGCTGGACCCTTCCCGCCTCACCCGCATCATCATCGACCCGCAGCAGCCGCTCTCCTTCAAGCGGGAGAAGGACATGACCTTCCGTGACACGGTGGTGACGCTGCTGCTCGACAATTCCGGCTCGATGCGCGGGCGGCCGATCACGGTGGCGGCGACCTGCGCCGACATCCTCGCCCGCACGCTGGAGCGTTGCGGGGTCAAGGTCGAGATCCTCGGTTTCACCACGCGGGCATGGAAGGGCGGCGTCGCGCGCGAGGCCTGGCTGCAGGCCGGCAAGCCCGGCGCGCCCGGCCGCCTCAACGACCTGCGCCACATCATCTACAAATCGGCCGACGCCCCCTGGCGCCGCGCGCGGAAGAACCTCGGGTTGATGATGCGCGAGGGCCTGCTGAAGGAGAACATCGACGGCGAGGCGCTGGAATGGGCGCACAAGCGGCTGCTCGCGCGGCCGGAGCAGCGCAAGATCCTGATGATGATCTCCGACGGCGCGCCGGTCGACGACTCGACCCTGTCGGTCAACCCCGGCAACTACCTGGAGCGGCACCTGCGCTACCAGATCGAGGAGATCGAGACCCGCTCGCCGGTGGAGCTCATCGCCATCGGCATCGGCCACGACGTGACCCGCTACTACCGCCGCGCGGTGACGATCGTCGACGCCGAGGAGCTCGGCGGCGCGATGACGGAGAAGCTCGCCGAGCTGTTCAGCGAAACGGCGGAGGCGCCGGGGCGGGGGGGCGGCCATCCGTCCCGACGGGGTATGCTGCACTGAGGCTGAAGGCGGCCTTCAGCCCCCGTTCAGGCGACCCCCGCCAAGGTCGAGGCGTTGTGTAGGGGAAGATCAACATGCGCCTGCTATCCGCCGTCCTCCTGTCCGCCGCCGCCCTCGCGGGCTTCGCCGGCACCGCCCGCGCGGCCGACCTCGACTACGGCTACGAGCCCCGTCCCTTCGTCCGTGAGCGTCCCGTGGTCGTGGAGCGCCCCGTCGTGGTCGAGCGCCCCGTGGTCGTGGAACGCCCGGTCGTGGTCGAGCGGCCCTACCTGTACCGCCGGCCGTACGGCTATTATCGACCCTACTACGGCCGCCCGTTCCACCCGCACCCCTACGCCTACGCCCGCCGCTTCGGACCCTACGGCTACGGCCCTTACTGAGGGGACCGGCCGCGCGGCCTTCGGGCTACGCGGCGTGCGGGCCGGCGCCATGCCGGTCCAGCACGGCGCGGACCTGCTCGACCAGGTCCGCCTGCGCCACGGTGACCTGCGCCTTGGCGCGGAGTTCGACGTAGTCGGCCCGGTCCTTGGTCGCCTTGGCGAGCTGGGCGCCGAGCACGAGGTCGCGCACCACGACTTGCGGCCCGTTCGCGTGGTCGCGCTCGTTGGAGCCCTGGATCACCGCGCACAGCGCGCCGCGCTTGTCCGCGTATTTCAACTGCGCGTTCATGCCGGCGCCGCCGAGGTAGAGCTCGGCGGCCACGCCGGCGTGGCGTAACGCGGTGACCATCGCCTGGCTGCGCGCGACCTCGCCGCGATCGAGCACCAGCACGACGACTGGGCCGCGATGGGTGGCCTCCGCGACGATCGGCGACTTGATCGCCTGCAACGCGGCGTGGAGGCGCGACACGCCGATGGAGAAGCCGGTGGCCGGCACGTCCTCGCCCCGGAACCGGCCGACCAGCCCGTCGTAGCGCCCGCCGCCGCCGACCGAGCCGAAGCGGATCGGCCGGCCGTCGTCGCCCTTGACCTCGAAGGTCAGCTCCGCCTCGAACACCGGGCCGGTGTAGTACTCCAGGCCGCGCACCACGGCGGGGTCGATCACGATCCGCTCGCCGTAGTCGGCGACCAGCGCGGCGATGGCGAGCAGCTCGTCGGCGCCCTCGCGTCCGCGCGGCGTGTCGGCGAAGGCGGCGGTGAGCAGCTGCACCGTCAGCTCGTTGGTGGTCGCCTTGGCGTCGAGCACGGCCAGCACGCGCTCCGCCTGGGCGGCATCGAGCCCCGCCCCCTTGGTGAAGTCACCCGATTCGTCCTTGCGCCCGGCACCCAGCAGCAGCCGCACGCCCTCCACACCGAACTTGTCGAACTTGTCCATCGCCCGCAGTACGGTGAGCCGCCGCCCGGCGTTCCCCGGCCCGCCCAGTCCGATCGCCTCCATCACCCCGTCGAGCACCTTGCGGTTGTTGACCTTGATGACGTAGTCGCCCCGCTTGACGCCCAGCGCCTCCAGCGTGTCGGCCGCCATCATGCACATCTCGGCGTCCGCCGCGACCGAGCTTGACCCGACCGTGTCGGCGTCGAACTGGGTGAACTGGCGGAACCGGCCCGGCCCCGGCTTCTCGTTGCGGAACACCGGCCCGACGCGGTACGAGCGGTAGGGCTTGGGCAGGCGGTCGTAGTTCTCCGCGACGTGGCGGGCGAGCGGCGCCGTCAGGTCGTAGCGCAGGCTCAACCATTGCTCGTCGTCGTCGAGGAACGAGAACACCCCCTCGTTGGGCCGATCGAGGTCGGGCAGGAACTTGCCGAGCGCGTCGGTGTACTCGATGAAGGGCGTCTCGACCGCCTCGAAGCCGTACAGCTCGTAGACCGCGCGGATGCGCTCCAGCATGCGGTGCGTGGCGGCGATGGCGGCCGGCCCACGGTCGCCGAACCCGCGCGGCAGGCGCGCCCGCGCGCCGCGCGCATCCCCGCCCTTGCCCCCTGCCTCGCCCGCGTTCCCGCCCCCAGCCTGGTCCATCATCCATCCTTCAACGACGCGCAGTCCTTACGGGGGGTGGGCGGGTGGGGCAAGGCCGGGCTTGTTCCGCCGCGCCCTTTCGGCGCAGCCGCGAGCGCCCCATATGATCGGCGCGCGGCGCGGCGATCGTCCCAGCCCGCGACCACCTTGGAGAACCCCATGTCACCCGAAGAGCGCCAGCTCCTGCAAGGATTGTTCGATCGGATGCGGCCCAACGCCAACAACCCGCGCGACCGCGAGGCGGAGCAGCTGATCGCCGACAACGTGCGCCAGCAGCCCTACGCGGCCTACCTCCTGTCGCAAACGGTGATCGTGCAGGACCAGGCGCTGCAGGCGGCGAACCAGCGGCTGCAGCAGCTCGAGCAGGAGAACCAGAGCCTTCAGCAGCACGCCCCGGCGCCGGCGAGCGGTGGCGGCGGCTTCCTATCCGGGCTGTTCGGCGGCGGCCAGGCGAACCAGGCGCCGCCCCCGCGTCCCCCCGTGTGGAACCAGGGCGGCGCGCAGGGTGGCCCCCCGCAGGGCTACCCCCAGCAAGGCTATCCTCAGCAGGGCGGTGGCGGCTTCGCGCCCCCGCCCCAGCAGGGTGGCCCCTGGGGCGGGCAGGCGGCGGCGCCGCAGGGGGGTGGCGGCGGCTTCCTGCACGGGGCGCTCGGCGCGGCGGCGGGCGTCGCCGGCGGCGTGTTGCTCGCCGACTCGATGCGGGGCCTGTTCGGCGGCCACAACGATTCGCTCGGCATCTCGTCGGGCATGGGTGGCATGGGCGGCGGCATGGGTGGCGGCGAGACCGTCGTGAACAACTATTACGGCGACCAGTCCGGCGGCGGGGCCACGGACGCCGACTACCAGCAGGACGCCGACCAGGACCAGGACGCCGCCCAGGACGCCGGCGACGACCAGAGCTACGACACCTGAGGCTCAGCCCGGCGGGAGGGCGCGGCCTTCCCGCCGGGTGGGGCTCACAGCACCACGACGCGGGTGCCGACGCCGACGCGGCCGTACAGGTCGATGACGTCGGCGTTCATCATGCGGATGCAGCCCGACGACACGTCCCGGCCGATCGTGCCGGGCTCGTTGGTGCCGTGGATGCGGTACATCGTCGAGCCGAGATAGAGCGCGCGGGCGCCGAGCGGGTTGCCTTCGCCGCCCGCCATGTGACGTGGCAGGTCGGGGCGGCGCTTCAACATGTCGGCCGGCGGCGTCCAGCCCGGCCATTCCGCCTTGCGCGACACGCGCTTCACGCCGGCCCACTCGAAGCCGGGGCGGCCGACGCCGATCCCGTAGCGCAGAGCCCGCCCGCCCGGCCGCACGAGGAACAAGTGCTTGGACGGCGTGTCGATGATGATCGTGCCGGGCCGCTCGGCGCCGTCGTAGGCGACCTCCTGGCGCTGGTACGACGGGTCGAGCGCCCGGTCGGACATCCGGTCGGACATCCGGTCGGATGGGCGGGGGTCGACGGCCAGCGCCTGCGGGTCGCCGCCATCCGGCAGGTTGAACAGCACCGGTCCCGGCCCGGCGAAGGCCGGCGCGTCCACCGTGACGCCGGGCAGCACCGCCGGGAGGCCCCCGGCCGGCAGCGCGCCGACGGGTGCCCGGTCGACCGGCGACGCGGCGGCGAGGGCGCCCTCGACCGGCAGCCCGGGCAGGCTCGGCAGCGGGTAGGGGCTGAGCGGGCCGGGGTTGGGCGCGGCGTAGGGGCCGGGCGCGAAGAACCGCGCCACCGGCGAGGGGGACACGGGCGCGTCCGGCGCGATCGGCTCCGGCCGGCCGCCGGTCAGCACGTATTCGAGGAAGCCGCCGCCGAACCGTCCGCCGGGCGGCGGGAAGGCCTCGCCCTCCTGCCGGTAGCTCGGGCGGGCGCGCGGTGCGAGGGCGACGCGCCGGCCGAGCAGGTCGTACTGCGGCGGCGGGAACGCCGCCTGCCGATAGCGCGGCCGGGGATGGGTGCGATCCACCGTCGTGACGCCGGGGATGACGATCGTGTCGGCCCGGGCCGAACCCGGGACGCTGAGCGCCACCATGACACCGATCAGCGGGACGCAGCGAAGTAAACGGGCCGACATCGTCGGGACTCCTCACACCAGGACAGTGTGGGGCACCGTGAAGGATGGATTTTAACGGTGTTCTTCACCAAAGCGCAAGTCGAGGGATCGCGCGGACATTGTTCACTCGTGGTTTCCCGCGCGATAACGGACGCGGTTAACACCCCGTGACTTCCCGCAGGTTTGGTGTTTCGCCTTCACCTGCGGACTTGACCTCACCCGGCCTCGCCCAGCTCACGCCTTCGGCAACAGCCCGATCTGTTTGCCCATGAGGCGGTCGACGGCTCGCCGGGGCAGCAGCGAGGGCAACGTCGCGTTCGCGAACCGGCCCTTGACCGCCTCGTAGCGCACCTTGGGCTTCGGCGTCGTCAGCGCGGTGGCGATCACCGCGCCGACCTGCTCGGGCGTGAGCCCCTTGCGGCCGTTCTCGACCATCCAGGCGATGAAGGCCCGGTACGGCTTGTCCCAGACCGTGCCGGCGACGTGGTCGAGGGGCATCGCCTCCGTCTTGTCCCAGATCGCGGTGGCGACCGAGCCGGGGGCGACGATGACCACGTCGACGCCGACGAGCTGGAGCTCGCGCCGGAGGCTCTCGGAGAAGCCCTCGACCCCGTGCTTGGAGGCGGCGTAGGCGCCGAGGAAGGGCGGACCCATCCGGCCGCCCACGGAGCTGATGTTGACGATCCGCCCCTTCGGTCCCGCCAGCGCGGGGTCGGCGCCGAGCAGCGGCGCGAAGGCGCGGGTGACGGCGAACATGCCGACGAGGTTGATCCCGACCTGCCGGCGGAAGTCCGCGACGCTCTGCACGAGCAGCGGGTCGCTGAACGAGCTGCCGGCGTTGTTGACGAGGCCATCGAGCGTCCGGCCGCCCAACCTCCCGCGCACCAGCCCGGCGGCGGCGGCGATCGCGGCGTCGTCCTCGACGTCGAAGACGAGCGGCGTGAAGCGGTCCCCCAGCTCTTGGCCGAGCGCCCGCGCGTCGGCCGCCGTCCGCACGCTTCCGAACACGTGCCAGCCCTGGCCCGCGAGGACGGTGACCGCGCCTCGGCCGATGCCGGTCGAGACACCCGTGACCACAACGTTGCGCATCGCGTCCCCCTTTGTTGACGTTGTCAACGTAGCCGGATTGTTGACATTGTCAACGTGTGCGCGTCGTTGACGCTGTCAACCATCCTGCCATGGTGGAGGGATGACGGAGACGACCAAGGAACAGCTGGTGTCCGCCGCCTCGGGGTTGCTCGACGGCGGCGGCCAGGAGGCGGTGACGCTGCGCGCGGTCGCGGAGCGGGTCGGCGTCTCGCACAACGCGCCCTACCGGCACTTCAGCGGCCGGAGCGCGCTGCTGGCGGCGGTCGCCGGGCGCGACTTCGCCATGTTGACGAGGGTCTTCGAGGATCGGGACGGCGCGAACCCGAACCCGGAGGACGCGCTGCGCGCGAGCGCGGCGGGGTTGATCTCCTACGCGCTCGAGCACGGGGCGCGGTACCGCCTGCTGTTCAGCGATCCCCAACTGCCCTCGGACGCCAGCTTGCGGGAGGCCGCGTTCGGCGCGTTCACGGCGTTCAACCGCATCGTGGCGCGATGTCAGCGGGACGGCGTCATGCCGGGGGTCGAGACCCTCGGCCTGACGGGGTTGATCTACGCCGCGCTGCACGGCGCGATCGACCTCCACCTCGGCGGGCGCGCGAGCGGCGCGAAAGGGCTGGGGAGCATCGAGGCCACGGCGGGGCTGCTGTTCGACCTCCTGAAGGGGCGGGGCCGCGACGGCGTCG
>CAXSDP010000068.1:0-21433 GCA_964235705.1 uncultured Beijerinckiaceae bacterium
ACGGTGACCGTGACCGCCACCGACGACAAGGGCGCGGCGACGAGCGAAACGTTCAACTGGGTCGTCGAGGACGTGCCGCCGACCGCGAGCGGCACGCTGCCCAACGAGGGCTACGCCGACGCGACCGGCGGCATCGCCATCGCGACGGCTGGCGGGTTCGCGAGCCCGAACGGCTTTCCCCTGACCTACGCGGCGAGCGGGCTGCCGAGCGGCCTCTCGATCGACCCGAACACCGGGATCATCACCGGCCAGCTCGGCCACGACGCCTCGAGGGACGCGCCGGTGACGTCCGGTTCCGGCGCCACGCTGGATGGCACCTACACGGTCGCGATCACCGCCAGCGACGGGCAGGGCGGCACCGCCACCCGCACCTTCACGATCGACGCGACGAACACCGCGCCCGCCGTCGTCGCGGCGACGCCCAACCAGCATTCCTTCGACGGCAACAGCGCCTCGCTCGACGCGTCCGCCGCCTTCAACGATCCCAACACGGGCGACACGCTGAGCTACGCCGCGACCGGCCTGCCACCCGGCTTGAGCATCAATGCCGCGACCGGCCTCATCTCCGGCACCATCGACAAGGGCGCGTCGGCCGCCGGACCCTACGGCGTGACCGTCACCGCCACCGACGACAAGGGCGCGGCGACGTTGGAAGCGTTCACCTGGGTGGTGGGTGACGTCGCGCCGAGCGCGACGCCGCCGCTCCCCGACCGGGCGCTCCCCGACGGCGCGAGCCTGACGGCCGGCGACGCCATCACCACCGCCAACGGTTTCACCAACCCGAACGGCCTGCCCCTGACCTATTCCGCGAGCGGCCTGCCGAGCGGCCTCGCCATCGATCCCGCGACCGGCGTCATCTCCGGCACCTTGAGCCACGATGCCTCGGTCATGGCCGCGGACGGCACCTACACGGTCGCCGTCACGGCCGACGACGGCCAGGGCGGCACCGCCACCAACACCTTCCGCCTGACCGCGTCCAACCAGGCGCCGGTCGTCGTCGCGCCGAGCGCCAAGCAAGCCTCGTCCGACGGCGAGGGGGTGGCGCCGGTCGATGCCGGGCAGGCCTTCACCGATCCCAACGGCGACCCGCTGACCTTCGCCGCGAGCGGCCTGCCGGCCGGCCTCGCGATCGATCCCACGAGCGGTCGGATCACCGGGACGATCGCCGCCAACGCCGCGGCCGGCGCCTACGCCGTCACCGTGATCGCGACCGACGACAAGGGCGCCGCCACACCGGAAACCTTCACCTGGACGGTCAGCGACGCGCCACCGACCCCCAACGGCGGCATCGCCGATGTCGGCGCGGCGGACGGGCAGGCCGGCCTGGCGATCGCGACGGCGGGGGGCTTCGACAACCCGAACGGCCTGCCGCTGACCTACACCGCCATCGGCCTGCCGGCGGGCTTGGCGATCAACGCCAGGACCGGACTGATCGCCGGCACGCTCGACCACGACGCCTCGAAGGACGCGCCGGTCACGTCCGGGTCCGGCGCCACGCTGGATGGCACCTACACGATCACCGTGACCGCGACCGACGGACAAGGGGGCGCCGCCACCCAGACCTTCACGCTGGACGCCACCAACCAGGCCCCGGTCGTCGGGCTGAACACGGCGGACCAGCACGGCACCGCCGGCAACGCCGCCAGCCTGAACACCGCGATCGCCTTCACCGACCCCAACGGCGGCGACGTCCTCACCTACACGGCAAGCAACCTGCCCCCCGGCCTGACGATCGATCCCGGCACGGGCATGATCTCCGGCACGCTCGCGGCCGCCGCCGCGTCGGTGACGCCCTACGTCGTCACCGTGACCGCCACCGACGACAAGGGCGCGGCGACGAGCGAACGGTTCGATTGGACCGTCGATCCGGTCCCGCCCCCCCCCACCGCCACGCCGATCCCGAACCTGGCGACCACCGACGGCGCCGCCGTGTCGCTCGGCACGGCGGGCCACTTCGAGGATCCCGGCGACGCGACGCTGACCTACACGGCCTCGGGCCTGCCGGGCGGCCTCGCCATCGATCCCGGCACCGGCGTCATCAGCGGCACGCTCGACCACGACGCCTCGCTGAACGCGCCGGCGAGGACCGGGACGGGCGCCACGTTGGACGGCACGTACACGATCACCGTCACCGCCAGCGATGGGCAGGGCGGGTCCGCCAGCCAAACCTTCGCCTTGGATGCCGCCAACCAGGCGCCGGTCGTCACCGAGCGGACGGCCGATCAGGCCGGGGCGACCGGCCAGACCATCGCCGCGCTCGACGCGTCGCGGGCCTTCTCCGACCCCAACGGCGACCCCCTGACCTACGCCGTCAGCGGTCTGCCGAGCGGTCTCGCGATCGATCCCGCGACCGGCGCGATCACCGGCACGATCGCCGCCAATGCCAGCGGCACCTACGCCGTCACGGTGGTGGCGACCGACGACAAGGGCGCCGTGACGGGCGAAACCTTCGCCGACGCCGTCTCCGAGACCCCGCCGGCGGTGAGCGGCACGGTCGCGGGCCGAACCTACGCGGACTCGACGACGGGCGTCTCGATCGCGACGGCGGGCGGCTTCACGAGCCCCAACGGCCTGCCGTTGACCTACGCGGCGATCGGGCTGCCCAAGGGCCTGACGATCGATGCCACCTCGGGCCTCGTCACCGGGACGCTCGACCACGATGCCTCGGCGAACGCCCCCGCGACCAGCGGGGCGGGCGCGACGCTGGATGGCACCTACACGGTCACCGTCACCGCGAGCGACGGGCAGGGGGGCGCCGCCGCCCGGTCCTTCACCATCGACGCGACGAACGGCGCGCCCGTGGTCCGCGCGGCGAGCGCCGACCAGCATTCCTTCGACGGCAACAGCGCCTCGCTCGACGCGGCGGCCGCCTTCGGTGATCCCAACATGGGCGACACGCTCAGCTACGCCGCGACCGGCCTGCCACCCGGCTTGGGCATCAACGCCGAGACCGGCCTCATCTCCGGCACGATCGCCACCGACGCCTCGCGCGGCGGCCCCTATACCGTCACGGTGACCGCCACCGACGACAAGGGCGCGGCGACGGTCGAACGCTTCGCCTGGGTGGTCGACGACGTCGCCCCACTCGCCACGCCACCCCTCGCCGACCGGGCGGTCGCCGACGGCGCGACCCTCGCGCTGACGACCGCGAACGGTTTCACCAACCCCGATGGCGCGTCCCTCACCTACGCGGCGAGCGGCTTGCCGAGCGGCCTCGGCATCGATCCCGGCACGGGCGTCATCTCCGGCACCCTGGACCACGACGCCTCGACCATGGTTGCCGGCGGCACTTACACGGTCGCCGTCACCGCGACCGACGGCCAGGGCGGCAGCGCGACCAACACCTTCCGCCTCACCGCCACGAACCAGGCGCCCGCCGTCGGCACGCCCACCGCCGGCCAGGTGTCCGCCGATGGCCAGACCGTCACGCCGGTCGACGCGTCGAAGGCGTTCTCCGATCCCAACGGCGATCCGTTGACGTTCGGCGCGTCCAACCTGCCGCCTGGCCTCTCCATCGATCCCGCGACCGGCCTCATCACCGGCACGATCGCCACCGGCGCGACGCCGGGCAGCGCCATCGTCACCGTCACCGCCACCGACGACAAGGGCGCCGCCACCTCCGAAACGTTCAGCTGGAGCGTCGACGACGTGCCGCCCGCGGCACTCGGCCCGCTCGCCGACCAGGCCTACGCCGACGGATCGAACGGCGTCGCCATCGACGCGGCGGCCGGCTTCGCCAGTCCCGAGGGCCTGGCCCTGACCTACGGCGCGACGGGCCTGCCGCAGGGGCTCGCCATCGATCCCTCGACCGGGATCATCAGCGGCTCCATCGACCACGACGCGTCGCGCGACGCGCCCGTGACCACCGGCGCCGGCGCCACACTGGAGGGCACCTACACCGTGACCGTCACGGCCGCCGACGGGCAGGGCGGCCTCGCGCGGCAAACCTTCGCGATCGAGGCGACCAACCAGGCCCCGACGCTCGTCGCGCGCACGGCCGACCAGCGGGGTTCCGACGGGGCGGCCGTGGCGGTCGCGGCCTCGAGCGCCTTCGCCGACCCCAACCCCGGCGACACGCTGAGCTACGGCGCGACCGGACTGCCCGGGGGGCTGACGATCGACCCGGCCACGGGCCTGATCAGCGGCACCCTCGACGCCAGGGCCTCCGCGTCCAGCCCCTACGCCGTCACGGTCACCGCCACCGACGACAAGGGCGCGTCCACGAGCGAGACGTTCGCTTGGAGCGTCGACGACGTGCCACCGACCGCCGGCACGCCGGTGGCCGCCGCGTCCGCGCCAGACGGTTCCACCGTTGCCCCGATCGACGCGGGATCGCACTTCGACGACCCCAACGGCCTGCCGCTGAGCTACGTGGCGACCGGGCTGCCCAAGGGCCTGACGATCGACCCCACCACCGGGATCATCACCGGCACGCTCGACCACGACGCCTCGAAGGACGCGCCGGTCACGTCCGGCTCCGGCGCCACGCTCGATGGCACCTACACCGTCACGGTCATGGCCTCCGACGGCCAGGGCGGCGTCGCCACCCAATCGTTCACGCTCGATGCCACGAACCGGCCGCCCCTGGTCGCCGCCAGGACGCCCGACCAGCACTCGACGGATGGCGCGGTCGTGAGCCTCGACGCGGCGCCGGCCTTCGCCGATCCCGACGGCGATCCGTTGACCTACGCGGCCACCGGCCTGCCGAAAGGTCTCGCCATCGATGCCGCGACCGGCGCGATCACCGGCACCATCGATCCGAGGGCATCGGTCTACGGTCCCTTCGCCGTCACGGTCACCGCGACCGACGACAAGGGCGCGACCGCCAGCGAAACCTTCGTTTGGCGGGTCGACGAGGTCGCGCCGACCGCGGGTGCCGGGATCGCCGCCGTCGCCGCGCCGGATGGGGGCGTCATCGCCCCGATCGACGCGGGGTCGCCCTTCGCCGATCCCAACGGCCTGCCGCTGACCTTCGGCGCCAGCGGCCTGCCCGCCGGCCTGTCGATCGATCCCGCGACCGGCCTCATCACCGGCACGCTCGACCACGACGCCTCGCGGGAGGCGCCGACCACGACCGGCTCCGGCGCGACGCTGGACGGCCGCTACACCGTCACCGTCACGGCGTCCGACGGCCAGGGTGGTGTCGCCACCCAGTCGTTCACGATCGACGCCACGAACGGGGCGCCGGTCGTCGCGACCGGGACCCCCGACCAGCGCTCGGCCGACGGCGGCTCCGTCCGCGTCGACGCCGGCGCGGCCTTCACCGATCCCAACGGCGATCCGCTGCGCTTCGCGGTGGGCGGCCTGCCGGCCGGGCTGTCCATCGACGCGGCGACCGGCCTCGTCACCGGCACGATCGATCCCCGCGCCTCATCGCGCGGGCCTTACGCCGTCACCGTCACCGCGACCGACGACAAGGGGGCCGCCGCGAGCGAGACCTTCGCCTGGGACGTCCGCGACGTCCCGCCGACGCCCGGCACCGCCATCCCGGCGGTGGGGGCGAACGACGGCGCCGCGCTTCCCCCCATCGACGCGGCCGCGCATTTCGCCGACGCCAACGGCTTGCCGCTGACCTACGCGGCCACGGGCTTGCCGGTCGGCTTGTCGATCGACCCGGTGACCGGCGTCATCTCCGGCACCCTCGACAGCGACGCCTCGAAGGCTGCGCCGGTGACGACCGGGTCGGGCGCCACGCTGGCTGGCACGTACGAGGTAATCGTCACCGCCTCCGACGGACAGGGCGGCGTCGCGCGTCAGGCCTTCACGATCACCGCCGCCGGCAAGGGCGCCAGCGCGCCCCCCGTCGTCGCCACGGGGCAACCGCCCGTGCTGCCGCTGGCCTCGCTGGTGAGCGCGGACGCCTTCATCCCGCTGGCGACCGCCTTCCTCGATACGCTGCAGCAGGGGGCGCTGGACGCGCGCTCCGACGCCGTCCGCGCCACCCCCGCCGACGCCACACCGGTCCTCGACGTCATCAACCAGACGTCGGGGGACCAAGAACAATCCGTCGTCATCCGGACCGATGGGATCGTCGTGTCCACCGTCGAGAACGTTAGGCCGTTGGACAGGCTCCAGGACCTCGCGACACCCGGCGCCGGCATCGTCCGGTCCGGCGCGGGCACGAACGAGCGCGGCGACCGCTTCGAGAGGGCGCGCGCCGGGCTCGGCGACGAGGCCCTGTCCTCGCCGGGCGACAGCCTCGGTGCGTCGCTCCTCGATCGGGGTGACGCCATCGCCGACGGGACCGCGATCAACATCGAGACGCTGCTGCGCGATCGCGTCCTCACCCTTGTCCTCGACAACAGGTCCGCGACGGCCTGCGTCGTGCCGGTCGCCCACTACGACGTGACCCTCGCCGACGGGTCGCCGTTGCCGGGATGGCTGCACGCCGACCGGCGGGGCGTGGTGAGCGGCAAGGTGCCCGCTGGTGTCGAGGCCGTGGACCTCAGGATCACGTCGACGCTGCGCGACGGCGTCGTCAGCCAGCGCGCGGTGACGATCCGGACCGACAGCGGCGCCATCCACGCGCGGCCCGCGCCGGTCCATCGCGCCGGCCGGTCGCTGGCGGACATGGTCGCCGCCGCGCGCCCAACCCCGGTCGCCGGTCACGGGCTCGCGCGGTTCCTCGACTGAGGGGGTTTATCGTTCGTCCGGCGACACGGAACGATCACCTCGGCAGCAGGCCTTTGATCGCGGCGGCCTCCCTCCGTGTCAGCCGAGTGCCTCGTCGTGTTTCACGCGCTCTGTCCCAAGCGTGCCGGCCCAAGCGTGCCGGCTCCCGCCGTTGACACCGGCTCGCGGGCGCCTGTAGACCAAAATTTGATACACACGGTGGTGTAACCAGGAGCGACGTTGGCGGACTTCATACTCACCGAGCGTCGCGGGCCGGTCGGCCTCATCACCCTGAACCGCCCCGAGGTCCTGAACGCCTGGAACCGGCCGATGCGCCGGGCGCTCGTGGACGCCTTCGACCGCCAAGAGGCCGACGACGGCATCCGCGCGATCATCCTCACCGGGGCGGGCGACCGGGCGTTCGGCGCGGGTCAGGACCTCAACGAGACGAAGACCTTCGATGCCGCCCGGGCGGAAGAATGGGTCGCCGAGTGGGAGCGCCTCTACGAGTCGATGCGCGCCCTGTCGAAACCGCTGATCGTCGCCCTGAACGGCGTCGCGGCGGGGTCCGCCTTCCAGGTCGCCCTGCTCGCCGACTTCAGGATCGGTCATTCCGGGGTCCGAATGGGACAGCCGGAGATCGACGCCGGCATCGCCTCGACCACCGGCCCGTGGATCATGCGCGAGATGCTGGGGCTGGCCCGCACGATCGACCTCACGCTGACCGGCCGCCTGATGGACGCCGAGGAATGCTTCGCGCTGGGGCTCATCAACCGCCTGGTCCCGCGCGAGCGCGTCCTGAACGAGGGCTTGGTGCTCGCCGCCGAGCTCGCCGCCAAGCCGCCGGTCGCGATGCGGCTCAACAAGCAGCGCTTCCGCGAGATGACGGAAGCGGGCTTCCGCGACTGCCTCGCCGCCGGCGTCCGCATCCAGGCCGAGTCCTACGCGTCCGGCGAGCCGGCGCGCATGATGGAGGAGTTCTTCGCCGTCCGGGCGGCGCGCCGCGCGTGAGCCGGGTGGGGAACCACTGCGGATCGCGTCCGCGCACCGACCCGCGAGCGTGACCTCGGCCCCACCATGCCACGCGTGAGCGACGCGTTCGACGGTTTCCTGTCGCTCTTCCTGAGCGAGGCGGCGCGCGATCCGACCCGTGTCTTCGCCAGCTTCGAGGGCCGGTCGGTGACGCTCGGCGAGCTCGATGGCGCATCAGCCGCCCTCGCGAGCGCGCTTCACGCCCACGGACCGGACACGCGCGTGGCGGTGATGATGGGCAACGGCCCGCGGACGCTGGCGGTGCTGTTCGCCATCGCCCGGGCCGGCGCGGTCTGGGTCCCGGTCAACGCGCGGCTGCGCGGCGAGGGCCTGCGCTACGTCCTGGGGCACAGCGAGCCGCGCGTCCTGATCGTCGACGCCGACCTGCTGTCGACCGTGGCGGCGTGCGGGGCCGACCTCGCGGCGGTGTCCACGATCGTGGCGGGCGACGCCGGCGACACGCTCGACGCCCTGCTGCGGGGGCCGGCCCCGCGTAGCCCCGACCCCGACCTTCCCGGACCAGAGGCGCCCTTCGCGATCATGTACACCTCCGGCACGACCGGGCCGCCGAAGGGCGTGATCGTCACCCACCGCATGATGCGCCTGGCCGGCGAGGCGGTGGCGCACCTTTCCGACGCGCGGTCCGGCGACACCTTCTTCGTGTGGGAGCCGCTCTACCACATCGGCGGCGCGCAGCTGATCGTGCTGCCGCTGATCCGGCCCGTCCGCCTCGCGATGGTCGCCCGCTTCAGCGCCAGCCGGTTCTGGGACGAGGTGCGGGCGCAGCGCGCGACGCAAATCCACTACCTCGGTGGCATCCTCCAGCTCCTCTTGAAGCAGCCGCCCCGGCTGGACGACGCCAGCCACGACGTCCGCATCGCCTGGGGTGGGGGATGCCCGACCGACATCTGGCGCCCCTTCGAGGCGCGTTTCGGCGTCGCCATTCGCGAATGTTACGGCATGACGGAAGCCTCCAGCCTGACGACCGGCAACGACGCCGGCGTGGTCGGCTCGGTCGGGCGCCCGCTTCCCTGGTTCCAGGTGGACCTCCGCGACCGCGATGGCGCGCCCACGTCGGCCGGGGACGCCGGCGAGATCGTGGTCCGCACCAGCCTGCCGGGCGCCATCTTCCCCGGCTATTTCCGCAACGAGGAGGCGAGCGCCAAGGCGCTGCGGGACGGCGCCCTGCACACCGGCGACCTCGGCCGTTTCGACGCGGACGGCAACCTCCTGTTCCTCGGCCGCATGGGCGACAGCGTGCGCTGCCGCGGTGAGAACGTGTCCGCCTGGGAGGTCGAGCGCGTCGCCGCCGCCCATCCCGACATCGCCGATTGCGCGATGATCGGCGTCGCCGCCAGCATCGGGGAGCAGGACATCAAGCTCTTCGTTCAAGGGAGGGCCGGCGCATCCCTCGACCCGCGCGCGCTGTTCGCGTGGCTGGCGGAGCGCCTCGCCCCCTACCAGGTGCCCCGCTACCTCGCCGTGGTGGACGCGTTCGAGCGCACGCCGAGCGAGCGGATCATGAAGCACCGCTTGTCCCCAAGCCTGGACGACGGCTGGACGCGCCCCGATCCGTGATCGCTCCCCTCGCCTCGTCCCCTTGCCCCGGCGGCGCGGGGATGGTGTACCGCTGGCGAGCGTCGGAGGGCTCGAGTCAATGGCGGCGATCACCAGCTTCGAAGGCCTGCCGCGCCGCGAGCGCCTCGAGGCCATCACCGCCATCGGCGTGTCCGTCGCCATGGCGACGCTCGACACGGCCGTCACCAACACGGCCCTGCCGACCATCGCGAAGGACCTCGGCTCGGACGGCGCCACCGCGATCTGGGTGATCAACGCCTACCAGCTCGCCATGATCGCCGCCCTGCTGCCCTTGGCGGCGCTGGGCGACATCGTCGGGCACCGCCGCGTCTACATCGTCGGCCTGGCCCTGTTCACGGCGACCTCGCTGGGGTGCGGCCTCGCCTGGTCGCTGCCGAGCCTGATCGTCGCCCGCACCCTGCAGGGGTTCGGCGCGGCGGCGATCATGAGCGTCAATTCCGCGCTCATCCGCTTCGTCTATCCCGCCCGGACGCTCGGGCGCGGGGTCGGCATCATCGCCCTCGTCGTCGCGCTGGGCTTCACGCTGGGGCCGACGGTCGCCTCGCTCATCCTGTCGGTCGCCTCCTGGCAGTGGATCTTCCTCATCAACATACCCGCCGGCGTCGTCGCGACCTTCCTCTGCCTGCGCAGCCTGCCGACGTCGGAGCGGGCGACGCACGGCTTCGACGGCGTGGCGGCGGCTTTGTGCGCCGGCTTCGCCACCCTGCTCATCTTCGGCCTCAGCGGGCTGTCGCACGGCGGCTCGCCGGCGTGGGTCGGTGCCGAGTGGGCGCTGTCGGCCGCCTGCCTCGTGCTGCTGGTGCGGCGGCAGGCCGGCCACCCCGCCCCGATGCTGGCGGCCGACCTGTTCCGCGACAGGGTCTTCTCGCTCTCCAGCGCGACCTCCGTCTGCTCCTTCGCGACCCAGGGCCTCGCCTTCGTGTCGCTGCCGTTCCTGCTCCAAACCATGCTCGGGCGCAGCCAGGTGGCGACCGGCTACCTCATCACGCCCTGGCCAGCCGTCGTCGCGATCATGGCGCCGATCGCCGGGCGGCTGTCGGACCGCTACCCCGCCGGCCTGCTCGGCGGCGTCGGCCTCCTGATCCTCTGCCTCGGCATGGGGGCGCTCGCGCTGCTGCCGGACCACGCGGGGAACGCCGCCATCGTCGGCTGCATGGTCGCTTGCGGCGCCGGCTTCGGCTTCTTCCAATCCCCCAACCTGCGGGCGCTGATGGCCAGCGCGCCGGCGGGCCGCAGCGGGGCGGCCAGCGGCATCGTCGCGACGGCCCGGCTGCTGGGGCAGACGATCGGCGCCACCCTCGTCGCGCTCTGCCTGACGGTGTCGCGGGAGTCCGGCCTGGTGGTCGCGCTGTGGCTCGGCTTCGGCTTCTCCGCGCTCGGCAGCGCCGTCAGCTTCCTCCGGCTGCTGCCGCGCCGATCGGTGGGCTGAGGGCGCGGCCGGCATCCCACGGAAGGCGACGTGTCGCGTCGCGCGTGCCGCCCGGCGCCTTGTTTCCCCCGCGCACGGCCCGACAATCCGGTCCCCGCCTTCGATCAAGGATCCCCATGTCCCAGTCCGTCGCCATCGCCGTCCTCTGCATGGCCGTGGCCGGCGTCGGCGCGCAATGGATCGCCTGGCGCCTGAAACTTCCCGCCATCGTCCTGCTCTTCGCCATCGGCCTCCTCGTCGGGCCGGGCCTGCGCGTCTTCGAGCCGGCGGTCGCCTTCGGCCCGGCGCTGCAGCCGATCGTCGGCCTGGCGGTGGCCATCGTCGTGTTCGAGGGCGGCCTGGCGCTGGACATCCGCGAGTTGCGCGCCGCCGGGGAGGGCGTGCTGCGCCTCACCATGGTGGCGTTGCCGATCAGCTTCGTGCTGGCCTCAACGGCGGCGCGGCTGTGCGCGGGGATGGCGTGGGGCTCCGCGCTGCTGTTCGGCGCCATCACGGTGGTGACGGGGCCGACCGTCGTGCTGCCGCTGCTGCGCAACACGCGGCTGGAGCGGCGCGCGTCCTCGTTCCTGAAATGGGAGGCGATCGTCAACGACCCCGTGGGCGCGGTGCTCGCCGCCATCGTGCTCGCCGTGATCGTGGCGCACGGCCGGGGTAACGGCTCGCTGGCGCTGGCGCTCGTCGAGGGGCTCGTCGTGTCGGTCGGGCTCGGCGTCGGCGCCGCGCTGCTCGTCCGCTCCACCGTCGCGCGCGACCAGCTGCCGGAAACGCTGAAGACGCCGATGCTGCTCGCCCTCGCCCTCGGCGTCTACGCGCTGGCGGGGCTCGTCATCGAGGGGGCGGGGCTCGCCGCCGCCACGATCTTCGGCGTCGCGCTCGCCAACCTGCGCATCCCCGGCATCGACGAGCTGGCGCGCTTCAAGGAGTCGCTCGTCGTGCTCATCGTGTCGGCCCTGTTCGTGGTGCTGACCGCCAGCCTCGACCGCTCGCTCTTCACGCAGCTGTCCTGGCCGATCCTGTTCTTGACGCTGGCGATGCTGTTCGTGGTGCGTCCCGCCGCCATCCTGCTCGCCACGGCGGCGAGCGGCCTGACCTGGCAGGAGCGGGCGCTCGCCGCCTGGATCGCGCCGCGCGGCATCGTGGCGGCGGCGGTCGCCGGCGTCGCCAGCGCCAAGCTCGCCGCCAGCGGCACGCCCGAGGGCGCGCTCGTCATGCCGTCCGTGTTCGCGCTGATCGCCGCCACCATGGTCCTGCACGGCTTCACGCTCGCGCCCCTCGCGCGGCGGCTCGGGCTGACGCTCGGCGACAGGCCGGGCCTGGCCATCCTCGGCGCCACGCCGTGGTCGATCGACCTCGCCCGGACGCTGATGGCGGCCGGCACGCCCGTACTCGTCGTCGACACCTTCCCCGGCGCGCTCGACGCCGCGCGCGCCCAGCGCATCCCGGTGCTGCAGGCCGAGATCCTGTCCGAGCACGGCGAGGAGGAACTCGCCGGCCGGCGCATCGACTACCTGCTCGCCGCCACCCCCAACGACGTTTACAACAGCCTCGTCTGCGCCAAGCTCGCGCCCGAGCTCGGCCGCGCCCGCGTCTTCCAGATGCGGCCCTCCGGCGACGACCTGGAAACCTGGGTCAGCCTCGGCCGGGAATGGCGGGGCCAGGTGCTGGGGGTGCCGCCGCTCGACTTCGCGGGCGCGCGCCGACAGTTCCGCTCCGGAGCCCGCTTCACGCTGCGCGAGGTCACGGACGCGGACGTCGCCGCGATCAAGGATCCCACCGCCGACGTCGCCCGCACGGCCGAGGTCGGCGTGGCGCTGATGATCCTGCGCCGCAACGGCGACATCGTGTTCGCCTCGAGCGAGGCGCCGGACCTCGTGCCCGCGCCGGGCGACATGACCTTGCTGCTCGCCGACCCCGAGCGCTTGGCCCGCGCCGGCGCCGAGGCGGTGGTGATCGGTTAAGGTGACGGCCCACCAACGGGACGCGTCGGGCCGTGGCCGCGCCTCGTGGGCTTGCCCGTGCTGGGACGCGCGGCGCACCGAACTGTTCCCGGCCACGACGCGCCGTTCCCCGAAGGGGCCGCCGGCGCCCGGATGTCCACGGCGGTCACCATCGCGCGGCGTCCGACCAGCCGCCCGGGCCTCAGCGCACCTCGGTCTTGCGCGGCGGCCCCATCAGCGCCGGCTGGAACAGGATCGCGGCGGCGAGGGTGCACACCAGCGACAGCGCCATCAGCTTGCCCATCGACGACGTGCCCGGATGTTTCGAGGCCCACAGGCTGCCGAAGGCCGTGGCGGTGGTGAGCGCGCTCCAGAACACGGCGCGCGTCAGGCTCGATTGCAGCAGCTTCTTCGTGCCCGCGCGCCACGCCAGCACGAAGTAGATCTTGAAGGCGACGCCCAGGCCCAACAGCAGGGGCAGGGCGATGATGTTGGCGAAGTTCAGCGGCATATCGATCAGCACCGTGATCTCCAGCGTCACGACGCCGGCGAGCAGCAGCGGCACCAGGGTCAGGAGCACGTCGCCGACGCGGCGCAGCACGATCCATAGGATCACGAAGATGGAGGCGAGCGCGATGGCACCGGCCTCGATGAAGGCGAGCTTCACGGTCTTGCCGGCCTCCTGGATCGACACCGGTTGGCCGGTCGCGGTGGGGGCGACCGTCTGGATCTCCTGCGCGAAGCGGATCATGTTGGCGTTGTCGTTGGGATCGCCCCTGGGCGCCGCCTCCACGCGGGCCTGGCCGCCCGGCGCGATGTAGAGCGCCTTCAGGGCGTCGGGCAACGTGTCGAGCGTCACGCGCGCGGCGTCGAGCGAGTCGCGGATGGTCTGGACCGTCGTCTTCAGCGGCGGGATCAGCACGGCGCTCGCCCGCTGGCGCACCGCCGGGGCGGCGTCCGCCAGCTTGCCGGCGAGGTCGGCGAAGCGGCGCGCGTCGTCGGCGCCCGCGCCGGTCACGCCCTGCGCGGTCTGGTTGAAGACGGCGGCCGCCCGCCTGATCGCCGCCACCTCGTCCTCGTCGCTCGGCGCGTCGAGGGCGCGGCTGGGGTCGAGGCCGGGGCCGAGCACCCGCTTGGCCTGGGCGATGGCCGCGAGCTTCACGTCCTGGTCGGTGGGCACCAGGCTCGACAGCGTCGTCACCCGCGCGACATCGGGCAGGGGGCGGATCTTCTCCGCCATCGCGTCGGCGGCGGCGAGGTCCGGCTCGAGGACGCTGATGACCTGCGTGTCGGTGTCGGGGTCCTTCATCAGGTCCTTGAGCGTCGCGATCGGCTCGGAGGTTTGGCTGTCGAGGTTGAGCGGGTTGAAGTCGAAATGGAGGTGGCGCAGCAGCGGCGTGCCGGCCAGCGCCACCGCCAGCGTGCCGATGATGATGACGTAGCGGTGATCGTGGATGAAGTCGTCGACCGGGGCGAGGAACTTGTAGCCGGCCGGCTCCCGCTCCGGCGCCGGCCTGATGATGGTGAGCAGCGCCGGCAGGATGGTGACCGAGCAGGTGAAGGCGATGATCATGCCGGTGCCGGCGATCTCGCCGAGCTCGGACACGCCGCGGTAGGCGGTCGGCAGGAAGGCGTAGAACCCGGCCGTGGTGGCCATGGCGGCGAGCGCCAGCGGGCGTCCGACCTTGGCGGCGCCCACCGACAGCGCCTTGTCGAAATCGGGATGGTCGAAGCGCTCGGCCTTGTAGCGGACGCTGAATTGGATCCCGAAATCGACGCCGATGCCCACGAACAGCACGGCGAAGGCGACGGAGATGAGGTTGAGGGCGCCCACCAGCAGGAGGCCGACGGCGAAGGTGATGGCGAGGCCGACGAGCACCGTGGCGAAGACGGCGGCGACGATCTTCAGCGACTTCAGCGCGGAATAGATGATGAGCAGGACGACGATCGCGGTGATCAGGCCGTTGAGCCCGAAGCCGTCGGACACGGTGGCGAACTCGTCGTCGTCGATCGGCACCTGGCCGGTGATGCGCACGGTGGCGCCGGCCGAGGCACCCGACGCGGCGTCGAGTCCGAGTTGCTTGGCCGCGTCGCGCACGAAGTCGGTCGGCGCCGCGCCGGGCTCCAGGGCGGTGTAGTCGAGCTGGGGCGAGATTTGGATGAACTTGCGGAGCTGGCGGCTCGACGGCTTCTCGCCGTTCGACAGCATGGTTTGCCAGGAGAAGAAGGCCGGCTTGTCGGCGAGCACGGCGGCGAGGGCGTCATCCATCGCCTTGATGGGATGGTCGAACTGGTCGAACGAGCCCTGGTGGTTCCCCACGCCCTTGGCGATGAACTGGAACCCGTCCATCACGCCGCGCAGCGAAGCGTCGGAGGCGAGGATGGAGAGGACCGGCTGCGCCTTGACGAGGCCGCCGGCCGTCTTGCGCACGTCGTCGGGTGATTGGAACAGCAGGCCGTTCTTGGCGAAGAAGGGCCCGCCGTCCGGCGCGACGACCGACTTGAACAGGTCGGGGTGGCCCTGGAGCTTGGCGAGGAGGGCTCCCGCCGCTTCCGAGGCGCGCTCGGGCGTCCGGCCGTCGATGACGGCGATGATCTGGTTGTTCTGCCCGGGGAAGGCCTTGGCGTAGGCGATCTCGTTCTTGCGCCACGGCACGGAGGCGTCGATGAAATCGTCGGTGTTGGTGTTGATGGCGAAATGGTTGGCGACGTACCAGACGCTGGCGGCGGTGAGGACCAGGGCGACCGCCAAGACCGGGACCTTGAGGCGGGAGCAGGCCATCACGACGGCGACGACCACCCTGGTGATCGGGCCATGGGACGTCACCTGCCCGGACTCGGACCGCCGGGGTTCGCCGGACGCCGGTCCGGGCACCTTGCGCGCCGCCGGCTCGTATGAGGTCGTCATGCGTTACCTGAACCCTTCGAGCGCGGCATGGTATGGGCCCGCGTGAGGCGACCATCGCGTGAGGCCGCCGCGGCGTGGGGCCATGGCACGAGGTCCCAATCGCACGAAGACCCCTCGCCGCGAAACATATTTCATCATGAACCGGCCTCAGCCTCGCCCTTGACGCCCGGGATTCATCGACCGTTATCGACCGCGTGCCACCTTCAACCGTGTGACGACCTCGGCCAGGACGTCCTGGGCCACCACGCGCTTGCCGATGCGCGTTCCCTGGCCGATTCGCGTCCCCATGAAAAATTCGTTTCAGCGAAACCGACTTGAACCAACCACCACGAGGATCAACCACCACGAGCTGGTTTGACACGGCGCGCTGGAGCGCGATGGGCCGGCCCGCGCTGTGACCAGAATGCGGCAACATCGGATGTGAATGGCCGCGGTCCCGTCGCGGCCTTGTGTTCCGTGTTTGTCAATGTCATTCCTGCGGCGGTTCGACAAGTGGAAAGAGCTCACGCGTCCGGGCGTGGAGCTCGCCGGCACGCATCACCCGACCCGCATGGTTTGGCATGCCTGGGCCGGCGATGCGCCGGTGACACGAAGGGCCGGTGACGCAAAGGATTGGGATTTTGGGTATTCCGCTTCTCCAGATGGTCAGCGTGGGCTCCTACGTCGCCCGCAAGGAACTGTCGCGCACCAAGCGCTACCCGCTCGTGCTGATGCTGGAGCCCCTGTTCCGCTGCAACCTCGCCTGCGCCGGCTGCGGCAAGATCGATTATCCCGACAAGATCCTCAACGAGCGCCTGCCGCTCGCCGACGCCCTGCACGCCATGGACGAGTGCGGCGCGCCGGTGGTGGTGATCGCCGGTGGCGAGCCGCTGCTCCACAAGGAGCTGCCGCAGATGGTCGAGGGCGCCATCGCCAAGAAGAAGTGGGTGACGGTCTGCACCAACGCCCTGCTGCTCGAGAAGCACTTGGCCAAGTATAAGCCCAACAAGTACTTCAACTGGTCGATCCACCTAGACGGCGACAAGGCGATGCACGACAAGTCCGTGTGCCAGCGCGGCGTCTACGACAAGGCCCTCTCCGCCCTGAAGAAGGCCAAGGAGATGGGCTTCCGGGTCACCATCAACTGCACGCTGTTCAACGACGCCGACCCCGCCAACGTCGCCCGCTTCCTGGACGAGGCGAAGACCTGGGGCATCGAGGGCATCACGGTGGCGCCGGGCTACGCCTACGAGCGCGCGCCCGACCAGCAGCACTTCCTCAACCGCTCGAAGACCAAGGAGCTGTTCCGCTCCATCCTGGCCAAGGGCAAGAACGGCAAGGCCTGGCCGTTCTACCAGTCGATCCTCTACATGGACTTCCTCGCCGGGAACCAAAAATACCATTGCACGCCCTGGGGGAACCCGACGCGCACGGTGTTCGGCTGGCAGAAGCCCTGCTACCTGCTGGGGGAAGGCTACGCCAAGACCTTCGCCGAGCTGATGAACGACACCAATTGGGACAATTACGGCACCGGCAACTACGAGAAGTGCGCCGATTGCATGGTCCATTCCGGCTTCGAGGCGTCGGCCGTCACCGACTCGTTCCGCAAGCCCTGGAAGCTGATCGGCCCGGCCCTCAGGGGCCTGCGGACGAGTGGCCCGATGGCGCCGGAGATCCCGCTGGCCAACCAGCGGCCGGCCGAGTTCACCTTCTCGCGCCACGTCGAGACGCGCTTGTCAGAGATCGAGCAGCGCCCCGCTCAACCCAAAGTTCGGCCCGAGCAGCTGACGGCAGCGGAGTAGCGAGGCGAAGGCGAGCCGGGCGTCGAGCCCGGTTCGGATCAGCCCCGGCAGCTGCCGGGGGTCGTGCGCCAGCGAGAGCAGGATGGCCGGCAGGTCCACCCGCCCGTCCGCCCGCATGCCCACGCTGGCCGCGTGCGGCAGCGCCCGCCCCGCCGGATCGGTGACGACGCGCAACGCCGCGAGCGGCAGGTCGTGCCGTGCCGCCGCCTCGGCCACGACGTGCGACTCCATGTCGACGGTGAGGGCGCTGGTCGCGCGGTGAAGCGCCGCCTTGCCGCCGATGCCGGCGACCGGCGCGTCCGCCGTCGCGAAGGGACCGGTGCGCGCGGCCAGCGCGCTCGCCAGACGGCGTCTCCAGGCCGCGTCGGTCGCGATCTCGACGCCGGACGGCGTGAGGATCGCGTCGGCGACGCAGATCGTGCCGGGCGCGAGTCCGGGTGCGAGACCGCCGGCGACGCCGAAACTGATGAGGCCGGGGACGCCACGTCCCTCGCGGTCACGGTCCTCGCGGCAGAGCGCGTCGAGGTCGCGCGCTAGACGAGCGGACGCTCCACCGCCGACGAGCACGCTCACGCCCTCGCCGGCAACGATCCTCGCTTCCGCGACGAGCCCGCAGACGACGATCAACATGCGACGCTCGATGGTTCCCGTCCAGATGGTTCCCAGCCTACATGCCGGCGAGGATCTCGCGGCGGTTGCTGAGCTTGAGGTTGCGGAAGCGCGCCAACGCCCACAGCGGGAAGAACTTCGAGTAGCCGTGGTAGCGGAGGTAGAACACCTTGGGGAAGCCGGTGGCGGTGAAGCGCGCCTCCTGCCACAACCCGTCCGCGCCCTGCGTCGCCTTCAGGTACTGGACGCCGCCCTCCACCGCCGGATGGTCGACCTGGCCGGCCGCCATCAGCGCGATCAGCGCCCACGCCGTCTGCGAGGCCGTGCTCTTGGCCTGCTGGTAGCCGTTGTACTCCCGCTCGTAGGTTTCGGCGCCCTCGCCCCAGCCGCCATCGGCGTTCTGGTTGCGGGTGAGGAAGTCCACCGCCCGCCGGACGCTATCCGACCACGGATCGACCTTGGCGACGTTGAAGGCGCACAGCACCGACCACGTCCCGTAGATGTAGTTCATGCCCCAGCGGCCGAACCAGCTGCCGTCCTTCTCCTGCGTGGCGACCAGATAGTCGACGGCGCGCCGCATGGCCGGCGACCCGTCCCGCGTCTCGCCCATCTGCGCCAGCATGGAGATGCAGCGCGCGGTGACGTCGGCGGTCGGCGGGTCGAGCAACGCGCCGTGGTCGGCGAAGGGGATGTTGTTGAGGTACTCGTTGTCGTTGTCGGCGTCGAAGGCGCCCCAGGCCCCGTTGCGGCTCTGCAAGCCCTCGACCCATTCGCGCGCGCGGGCCATCGCGGTGTCGTAGGGGGCCGGGGCGCCCGCCCCCTCGTGCTTCTGCGCGCGGTCCATCGCCATCACCACCACGGCGGTGTCGTCGAGGTCGGGGTAGTAGTCGTTGTTGTACTGGAACGCCCAGCCACCGGGACGCACGTTCGGCTTGCGGCCGGCCCAATCGCCCTTGACGTCGAGGACCTGGCGCGGCTTCAACCAGTCGAGCGCGTCCTTGACGCGCTCGGCGTTCTGGTCGTGGCCGGCCTCCATCAGGGCGTGGGCGGCGAGCGCCGTGTCCCACACTGGCGAGACGCAGGGCTGCAGGTAGGCGTAATCGTCGTGCTCCACCACGAGCCGCTCGATGGCGTCGAGCGCTTGGACGACGCGCGGGTCGTCCTCCCCGCAACCGAGCGTCTCGTACATCATGACGGAATAGGCCATGGCCGGATAGATCGCGCCCAACCCGTCGTTGCCGTTGAGCCGCTGCGTGGTGAAGGCTTCCGCCTTGGTGATGGCGCTCTGGCGCGACCCCTTGGGGAAATAGGGCTCGCTGACGCGCAGCATCCGGTCGATACCCTTGAACACCACCGACCAGAACGTCGACTGGCCGGCGCCGGCCGGCCAGTGCCGCACCTCGGAGGCCGGCACCACGAACAATTCGCGGATGTGCACGTCGAGCGGGTTCTTGGCGCGCGGCTTGACGGCGTTCACCACCATCATCGGGCCGAGCACGGTGCGCGCCCAGTAGCTGATCTTGTCGAGGTGGAAGGGGAACCAGCGCGGCAGGTGCATGATCTCGACCGGCATGACCGGGATCGCCGACCACGGCACGTCCCCGAACAGCGCGAGGAGCGCGCGCGTGAAGACGTTGGACTCGGCGGCGCCGCCGTGGCGCAGGATCACCTCGCGGGCGCGGCGCATGTGGGGGGCGTCCACGTCGTCGCCGAGCATCTTCAGGGCGAAATAGGCCTTCACGCTCGACGAGATGTTGAAGCCGCCCTCCGTGAACAGCGGCCAGCCGCCGCCGGCCGTCTGCTGGGCGCGCAGGTAGGTCGCGAACTTCGCCGCCAGCCTCGGAGGGAGCTCCGAGCCGCGGAAGGCGTGGAACAGCACGTACTCGGAGGGGATCGATACGTCCGCCTCGAGCTCGAACACGAAGTGTCCGTCGGGTTGCTGCATCTTCAACAGACCGGCTTCCGCGCTGCGGATCGACTCGTCAATGCCGATGAGGCTGTCATGTGCGGCAGGCACGTCGCGTAGTGCGGTCTGGGGCACTTTCACCTTCCTCGTGTCATGCGGGCCGGACCGCTAGCAGCGCCCTGGCGAGGCATGCATTTGATACAGCTCTACCGCGCCGACGCCTCGATTTGAAGCGAACGCGCCGCGACCTGTGCCGTGTTGACGCTCGACGTTGCCGAAAAGCCGCATAACCGCCGTACGGTCAAGCTCCAGGCAAATCCCGTGCTTCGCCAAAGCTATCACTTGCGCGCAATGAAACCGTTAAGCCGCCGTGCGCGCCGCCGCCGAACCGGTGGGAACCGCCATCCCGCGCCCGTCGGCCGCCGCCCCGCGCCCACCGATGGCCGCCGCCGCGCGGTTGCCCGAGTGGATCGAGCCCTCGATCGTCGCGGGAAGCCCCGTCGCCGTCCAATCCCCCGCCAGAACCAGGTTGGCGAAGCGGGTCCGCGTGCCGGGGCGCCGGGCGTCCTCGGCCGGCGTCGCCGCGAAGGTCGCGCGCTTCTCCCGGATGATCTGCCAAGGGGGCAGGGGCGCGTCGATCCCGGTGGCCCGCCGCACGTCGGACCACAGCGTGTGGACCAGCTCGTCCCGCGGCACGTCCAATAGGCGGTCGGCCCCGCTGACCGTGATCGAGAGGTGGTCGGGGAAGGCGAAGATCCATTCCACCGTGCCGTTGACCAGTCCGGTGACGGGGGCGAGGGTCGGCGGCGGCGCCAGCTTGAAATGCGCGTTGACGATCGAGCGGAAGGTCCTGGGCACGTCGAGGCCCGGCAGCAGGCCGGCCGCCACCGGCGCCGGCACGGCGAGCACCACGCGATCGTCGCTCCCGAGCGCGACCGGACCGTCGGCGAACTCGAGGGTGGTGAGCGCGCCGCCCTCCAGCCGGAGCGCGCGCAGGGGATGGTCGAGGTGGACGGCGGCGCCGCCGCGCTGGAGGTAGGCGAGGGCGGGGTCGACGAAGGCGGCGCCGAGCCCGTCGACGGCGATCAGCGGGCGGCAGGCCGCGCCGCCCTTGGCGAGCGTCTTGCGGATGATGGCGCCGGCGAGCGCCGCCGAGCCCTCCGGCGGGTCGGTGTTGAGGGCGGCGAGCAGCAGCGGCTGCCACAGCCTGTCGTAGAGCAGGCCCCGGCACGCCATCGTCCCGCCGACGGTCGCGACGGGGCCGGCGCGCATCAGCTTGACGAGGCCGAGGTAGTCGCGCGCGCGGGTTCCGGGTACCCGACGTCCGCGCGAAAAGATCCACCAGGGGAGGCGGCCGGCGTTGGGGCGCAGCGTCCAGCGTTCGCCGCTCGCGAGGTCGACGAAGGGGAAGTCGGCGCCCGGCGGCCCGCGCATCTGGTCGTCGGCGCCAACCGTGCGCAGGAACGCGCGCGCCTCGTCGTTGCCCGACAGCAGCAGGTGGTTGCCGTTGTCGATGGTCATGCCGAGCGTGGCGTCGTGGTAGGAGCGGCACCGGCCACCGGCCTGGCGCGCGCCCTCGTGCAGCACTACGCGCCGCGACCCGCCGCACAGCGCGACGGC
>CAXSDP010000069.1:0-5949 GCA_964235705.1 uncultured Beijerinckiaceae bacterium
GGTCGCCGCCTGGCACCGGACGACGCGAACGCCGCCCGCGCGCACGCCTTCTTCGCCCTGCTCGCGCGCGTCGACGACACCAACGTCCTCCATCGCGGCGGGGCGGACGGCCTCGCCTTCGCGCACGCCGCCGCGCGCGACTTCCTCGCACGGGGCGGGGTCGGCGCCCCCGACTGGCGCGAAACGGCGATGGGCATCCACCGCGCCTTCGTGGCGCGCCGGCTCAGCCCCGGCGGTTGCGCCGACCTGCTGGCGATGACCCTGTTCGTCGATGCGTGTGAATTCATCGACGTTTGGGAGGCGAGATGACTTCGGGAGGCAGCATGACCTGGGAGGCAGCATGACGCTCGCCATCCTATGCTCCGGCCAGGGCCACCAGCATCCCGACATGTTCGCCCTCACGGCGGATGCGGCGGGAGCGGCCCCGGTGTTCGCCGCCGCGACGCGGGCGCTTGGCGGTCGCGACGCGCGGGATCTCGTGCGCGATGCCGGCGTGGACCTCCACACCAACGCGCTTGGCCAGGTGCTGTGCTGCACGCAGGCGCTGGCCGCCCACGCGGCGCTGCGATCGGCCTTCGGTGACGACTTGGTCGTGGCCGGCTACAGCGTCGGTGAACTGGCGGCCTGGGGCTGCGCCAGCCTGCTCGAACCCGGCCCCGTCATCGCCCTGGCTGGCGCGCGCGCGGCGGCGATGGACGCGGCGGGCGGCCGCGACGACGGCCTCGCCTACGTGAAGGGGCTCCCTCGCGCCCGCGTCGACGCCCTGTGCGAGGAGCACCGGGTCGCGGTGGCGATCGTCAACCCCGACGACACCTTCGTGCTGGGCGGGGTCCGAGGCGACCTCGCGGCCGCCTGTGCGGCGGCGATGGAGGCGGGGGCGACGCGGACGGGGATGCTCAAGGTGGCGGTCGCCTCACACACGCCGAGGCTGGCGAGGGCGACCGACGGCTTCGCCGACATCCTGGCGCGTCAGCGATTTGCGGCCGGACCAGCGCCGGGCACGCGCCTGCTCAGCGGCATCGACGGCGCGAGCGTCGGCGACCTCGCCGAAGGGCGCGCGAAGTTGGCGCGGCAGGTGTCCCAAACGATCGATTGGGCCGCCTGCCTCCGGGCCTGCGACGAGGCCGGCGCGACGACGGCGCTCGAACTCGGGCCGGGCAACGCGCTGGCTGGAATGGTGACGAACGCCATGCTCGACGTGCGCGCCCGCGCGCTGGATGACTTCCGCACCCTCGATGGTGTCCGCTCCTGGCTCGCGCGCGCGCTGGGGCGATAGGGCCGGGGTCAGCAAGACCCCGGCCGTCGCGCGCCTCAGCCGAGCAAATCTTCCGCCAGGATCGGGGTCTTGCGCACCCTGATGCCGGTGGCGTTGTAGACCGCGTTGGCGATCGCCGCCGGCATGCCGACGATCCCCACCTCGCCGACCGCCTTGGCGCCGATGGCGTTCACCAGCTTGTCCTCCTCGTCGATCGTCTCGACGATGACCTCGCCGATGTCGGCGCAGGACGACACGTGGTAGCCGGCGAGGTCCTTGTTGGCGAACATCGCCTGCGGATGGTCGATCACGCTTTCTTCCAACAACGCGTGGCTGGCGCCCCAGATCATCCCGCCGACGAGGTTGCTGCGCGCGGTGCGGGGATTGATGATGCGACCGCACGCGAACACGCCGACCATGCGGGGCACGCGCACCGTGCGGAGCATGGGGTCGATGTGGACCTCGGCGAACTGCGCGCCGAAGGAGAAGCTCGTGCAATCCTCCGTGACCGGACCGGCGAAGGCCATGCCGCCGGCGAGCCCGGCGCGCATCTTCTTGTCCTCCATGGACGAGGGTTTCCAGATCGCCTCCTCGACCGTGTCGCCCCAGCCCAATCCCGCCAGCAACTCGGCCATCGACACCGTTTTCCCGTTTGGCCCCGCCAGGTTTCCGTCGGCGAACCGCAAGGCGGAGGCGTCGACGCCGAGGAAGGGACCCTTGTCGCCGGTCGCCGCCACGAGCAGGCGGGTGCGCAGCAGGAACGCCGCCTTCTGAATCGCGGAACCGGCCGATCCCGTGGTGATCGACCCACCCGCCATCGGGCCGGACGGCAGCGTGGTGTCGCCGAGACGCACCGTGATCCGCTCGTCGGGCGTGCCGAACGCGTCGCCGGCGACCTGGCCGAGCACCGTGTAGGCCCCGGTGCCGAGGTCGTGGGCGGCGCACTCCACCAGCAGCGAACCGTCGGCGCGCAGGGTGACGCGGGCCGCCGCCGGCGCCATCGCGGACGGGTAGGTCGCCGTCGCGCAGCCGTAGCCGACGAGGACACCGTCGGGCGTCTTCGTCAGGCCGGGCGTCTTCCCTCGCTTGTCCCAGCCGAACAGCTCGGCGCCGCGACGGAAGCACTGCACCAGCGAGCGGCTGGACCACGGCACGCCCTTGATGGGATCGACGGCCGGCTCGTTCTTGAGGCGCAGCGCGATCGGGTCCATGTCGAGCGCTTCGGCCAGTTCGTCCATCGCGCTCTCGAAGCCGAAGAACGACGAGGCTTCCGCCGGCGCCCGCACGAAGCCGGGCGTGTTGACGTCCGTCGCGACCGTGGATTGCTTGGTACGCAGCGTGGTGCTGTCGTACATCCGGATGATCGCCGACGTGCCGGGGAAGGCGACGTGGTCGATCTCCGAACTCTGGCCCGCCTCCTCGAAAATGATCGACGTCAGCGTGCCGTCGCGCTCCGCGCCGAGCGCGACGCGGGCGCGGGTGGCCGGGCGGAACGAGCCGACCGTCCACATCGCCTCGCGCGGCACCACCAGCTTGACCGGTCGGCCCAGCCGCTTCGCCGCCGCCGCCACCAGCACGGTGGTGGGCAGGATGCTCGCCTTGGACCCGAAGCCGCCGCCGACGAAGGGGCTCTCGATGAGGACGTCCTCCATCGGGATGCCGAAGATGGTGGCGAGTCCCGCCTGCGTGCCCATCACCCACTGGCTCGGCATGTTGACGACGAGCTTGTCGCCGGTCCAGGCGGCGGTGGTGGCGTAGAGCTCGATCGGGTTGTGGTGCTGCACGGGGGTGAAATAGGTCGAGTCGATCTTGATCGGCGCCGCGGCGAAGGCGGCGTCGGCGTCGCCCTTCGTCACGCCGGCCTTGTCGTCCGTCTCCGTCTCGCGGTCGGGATCGTCCATCGACGCGGCGGCGTGCTTGGCCGCGTAGGCGACGTCGACCTTGCGCGCCGCCTCCTCCGCCGCCTCGAGCGTGTCGGCGATGACGAGGCCGACGATCTGGCCCTCGTAATGCACCTCGTCGGTCTGCAGCGGCATGAAGGAGGACTGCATGTGCCCGCCCTTCATGACGAAGGTTTCGCCGCCCAGGTCCTGGTTGAAGCTGCGGTGGGTGAACACGGCCTGCACGCCCGGGACCGCCTCGGCGGCGCCGGTCTCGATGGCGGTGATCCGGCCCTTCGCGACGCTGGAGAGCGTCAAGGCGGCGTAGGCCACCCGCTCGTGGAAGACGTCGGCGGCGTAGGACGCCGTTCCCCTCGCTTTGGCCGCCGCGTCGCGCCGCACGATGGGGGCGCCGATACCGTTTCTCGCGTCCATGTCAGGTCCTCTTGCTCGCCACGAGGATCGCCTTGGCGACCGCTCGGCGTCCCAGCTCGATCTTGAAGGCGTTCTGCCCGCGCGGGCGCGCCGCGGCGAAGGCGGCGGCGCCCGCCGCCAGCGCGGTCGCCTCGCCCACGGTCTTGCCCTTGAGCGCGTCGGCCGCCTCGACCGAGCGCCACGGCTTCGTCGCGACGCCGCCGAGCGCCACCCTCGCCTCGCGCACGGTGTCGCCGTCCATGTCGAGGGCCACCGCCGCGCTGACCACGGCGTAGGCGTAGCTTTGCCTGTCGCGGACCTTCACGTAGGTCGAGCGGCGCCCCATCGGCGTCGCCGTCACGGTGATCGCGGTGATGATCTCGCCCGTCCGCAGCGTCGTCTCCCTGGCGGGATCCTCGCCGTAGGGCACGTGCAGCTCGCCGAAGGGAATGGTGCGATGGCCATTCGCACCGGCGACCTCGACGCTCGCGTCGAAGGCGGCGAGCACCGTTCCCCAATCGCCGGGATAGGTGGCGATGCATTGGTCCGACCCGCCGAACAGCGCCATGTCCTTCGTTTCCCCGGCGATCGCCGAACAGCCGCTGCCGGGCACCAGCTTGTTGCAGGCGGTGGCCGCGTGGCGGAAGTACGGGCAGCGGGTGCGCTGGAGGATGTTGCCGCCCACCGTGGCGGCGTTGCGCAACTGCTGCGAGGCGGCGAGTTGCAGCCCCTCGGCCAGCGCCGGATAGGCGGCGAGTAGCGTCGGGTCCTCGGCGACGTCGGCCATGCGGGCGAGCGCGCCGAAGCGCAACACGTCGCCGCTCGTGTCGAAGGCGGCGAGGTCGCCCAGGTGACCGATGTCGACGACGCGGGAGGGGGCGGTGAGCCCGCCGCGCATCAGGTCGACCATGCTGGTGCCGCCGGCGAGGATCGCCGCGCCGGGGATGGCAGCCTCACGGAGCGCCTCCTGGAGCGAGGTGGCGCGATGGTAGGTGAACGGCTGCATGCTAGCCTCCCGTGCCGGTGGGCTGGGCGCCCGCGACGTCGCGGATCGCCGCGACGATGTTGGGATAGGCGCCGCAACGGCACAGGTTGCCGCTCATGTACTCGCGGATCTCGGCGTCGTTGCGGGCGTGGCCTTCGTCGACGCAGGACACCGCCGACATGATCTGGCCCGGCGTGCAATACCCGCACTGCATGGCGTCGTGCGCGACGAAGGCGGCCTGCATCGGGTGCAGCGCGCCGTCGCTGCCGGCCAGGCCCTCGATGGTGGTGACCGCGCGGCCGGCGGCGGAGGCGGCGAGGACGAGGCAGGCCAGCTGCCGGCGCCCGTCGACGTGGACGGTGCAGGCGCCGCAGGTGCCGTGGTTGCAGCCGACCTTGGTGCCGGTGAGGCCGATGTGCTCGCGCAACGCGTCGAGCAGCGTGGTGCGTGGGTCGAGGTGGAGGTCGCGATCCTCGCCGTTGATCGTCAGCGTGATCGGCATCGTCGGGGCGACGCCCGCGCCGTCGCGGGTCATCAACCCTGCGTCTTCGCTCATCAGTTTCTCCGGATTGGATGGCCCGAGGTGGGCGGGGACGGACGCGGCGACCATATGTCGATCGCCGACATCCCCATTCTTAGTAGAGATCTAAACTGGCCGGGCCGGCGTCGGGTTCCGGCCCGCACTCGCGCGATCGGACATCAGATCAGCTTCATGCCACGGAAGCTCGCGTGCCCGTGGCGGCCGATGACCAGGTGGTCGTGCACCACCACGTTGAGCGCCTTGCCGAGCGTGACGATCTGCATGGTCATGGCGACGTCGGCCGTCGAGGGGCTGGGATCGCCGGAGGGGTGGTTGTGGACGAGGATCAGCGCGGTGGCGTTGAGTTCGAGCGCCCGGCGCATGACTTCGCGGGGATACACCGGCGCGTGGTCCACCGTGCCCACGCCCTGCACCTCGTCGGCGAGCAGGTGGTTCTTCTTGTCGAGGAAGAGGATGCGGAACTCCTCGTGATCGATGTAGGCCATCACCGTCCGGCAATAATCGAGCACGGCGGACGACGAGCCGAGGTTGCGCCGCGTCTCCATGTTGGACTGCGCGAGCCTGCGCGCCGCCGCCTCGACGATCTTGACCTCGGTGATGGCGGCCTCGCCCAGGCCCGACACCTCGGCGAGGCGCTCGGGCCGGGCGGCCAGCACCTCGGCGAAGGAGCCGAAGCGGGCCAGCATGGCCTTGGCGATGGGCTTGACGTCGCGGCGCGGCATGGCCCGGAACAGGATCAGTTCGAGGAACTCGTAGTCGTTGAGGGCGCCACCGCCCCCGCGCTTGAAGCGCTCGCGCAGGCGTTCGCGGTGGCCGAGGAAGTGCGGCGCGGCCTCCTCCACGCCTCGCCCTCCTTCCGTGCCCAAACCTTCCG
>CAXSDP010000069.1:6049-21396 GCA_964235705.1 uncultured Beijerinckiaceae bacterium
TCGGCGGACCGTAGGGCGGCTGGTGCAGGCCGGCCGGCGAGTAGGTGAACACCTCGCAGCCCTCCACCGTCACGCCGAGCGTGTGCTCGAACTGCGCCGACAACGATCGGTCGCGCGTCACCGCCGTCCAGCCGTCGCCGAGGATCTTCACGTGCGGGCGGCCCAGGTTGATCATCGGCTCGATCGTGAAGAACATGCCGGCGCGCAGCGTCACGCCCTCGCCGCGACGGCCGTAGTGCAGGATGTTGGGCTCGTCGTGGAACAGCCGGCCGAGCCCGTGGCCGCAGAAGTCGCGCACCACCGAGCAGCGCTCGCCCTCGGCGTAGGCCTGGATGGCGGCGCCGATGTCGCCGGTCGTCGCACCCTCGCGCACGACGGCGATGCCGCGCATCATCGCCTCGTGCGTCACCTCCACGAGGCGCTGGGCGCGACGCGGCACCTCGCCGACGAGGTACATGCGCGACGAGTCCCCGTGCCAGCCGTCGACGATGAGGGTGACGTCGATGTTGATGATGTCGCCGTCCTTCAACGGCTTGCGATCGGGCAGGCCGTGGCAGACGACGTGGTTGAGGGAGGTGCAAATCGATTTGCGGTAGCCCCGGTAGTCGAGCGGGGCGGGATAGGCGCCGTGCGCCATCGCGAAGTCGAACACCAACCGGTCGAGGTCGTCGGTCAGCGCGCCTGGATGGACGTGCGGGGTCAACATGTCGAGGGCGGCGGCGGCGAGCTGGCCGGCGCGGCGCATGCCGGCGAAGGCGTCGGCGCCGTGCAGCTTGATCTGGCCCGTCTTGCGGCCCGGCGCTTCCTGCGCGTCGACGAAGGTCATGGAGGGGTACCGGCGCCTCGGGAGGGATGACCCGCGCAATCTAGTTCCTCGCGGCTAAGTCGCAAGTCGGGTCTGGCGCGGACCTCACAGATCAGTGATGACATGGGCGGCCCGCGTTGCGCTATCGCTCGATGAAGGGTCGTGACCTCCGATGGATTGGCACGTGCCGCGTGATCGGACATCGTCGCGCGCGTAAAAAACAAGCACGTACGAACAATCGCGTACGAAAACATGGAGTGGCGTATGGCACAGGAATGGAAGTTGGCGGCGGCGGCCTTGGGCGCGGCGGCCTTGGGCGCGGCATGCGCGCTCTCGGCGGGCGCGGCCCTGGCGCAGGACGCCGGCGGCGCGCACCACAAGATCGGCATCATCGGCTCCGGCAAGGTCGGCGGCGCGCTGGGCACGCTCTGGGCGCAGGCCGGCGACGAGGTCATGTTCGCCTCGCGTCATCCCGAGGAGTTGAAGGACCTCGTCGCCAAGGCCGGTCCGCACGCCAAGGCCGGCACGGTGGCGGAGGCGGCGGCCTTCGGCGATGTCGTCGTGATCGCGGTCCCCTACCCCGCTGTGCCCGAGCTGGCGAAGGCCGACGGTGCCGCGATCAAGGGCAAGGTTGTGTTCGACACCTCCAACGCCGTCGCGCCGCGCGACGGCGCGATGGTCGCGCAGGTCGAGGCCAAGGGCATCGGCGCCATGTCCGCCTCGCTGTTCCCGGACGCGCACCTCCTGCGCGCCTTCAACGCCATCAGCTACAAGGCCATGACGTCCGAATCGAACCGCAAGGGCGATCCGGTCGGCATCCCGCTCGCCAGCGACGACCCGGAGGCGATCAAGGTCGGGTCCGAACTCGTCAAGCAGGCCGGCTTCGTGCCGGTGGACGTGCCGCTCAATCGCGCCGGCGAGTTCGGTCCGCAACGCAAGTTGGGCGTGGGTGTCTTCACCGTCGCCGAGTGGAAAGAGAAGCTCGGCCTGAAGTAGGGCACCGAGCGCCTTGGGGACGAGTTCCTTGGGGACTGGGCCCGGGCGGACCGGCCATGAGGGAAACGCGACGATGGACGTGAAGGCGGACGAGCCCCGCGAGGGCACCTTGACGCGGCTGGTTCGTCGCGCCATCGCGGTGGAGCCCAACGAGATCGAGGCGCTGGCCTGGGCCTGGCTCTACATCTTCTCCGTGCTGATGTCGTACTACATCATGCGGCCGATCCGCGACGAGATGGGGGTCGCCGGCGGCGTCAGGAACCTGCCCTGGCTGTTCACCGGCACGCTGATCGCCATGGTGGTGCTCAACGTGCCCTTCTCCGCGCTGGTGCGCGCGCTGCCCCGCGTCCGCTTCATCTCCGTCACCTACCGCTTCTTCGCGCTCAACATCCTCGCCTTCGCGCTGGCCCTGTGGCTCGCCGACAAGGTGCAGACGATCTGGGTCGGCCGCGTCTTCTTCATCTGGATCTCGGTGTTCAACCTCTACGTCGTGTCCGTGTTCTGGGCGATGATCGTGGATGTGTTCGACTCCGAACAGGGCAAGCGGCTGTTCGGCTTCATCGCGGCCGGCGCCACGCTCGGCGCGATCGTCGGCTCGGCGGTGGTGGTGGGGCTCGCCCGCCACGTGCCGCAGACGGCGCTCCTCGTCACCGCCGCCGTGCTGCTGGAGGTGGCGGTGTTCGGCGTGCGGCGCTTGTCGGCCTACGCCAAGACGATGCGGGTGGAGGAAACGGTCGTCGCCGACGAGCGGGTCGGGGGCTCGATCTTCGCCGGCTTCACCAAAACGTTCTCCTCGCCCTACCTCATCAACACCGCGTTGTTCCTCCTGCTGTTCTCGCTCACCTCCACGTTCCTGTACTTCGAGCAGGTCGGCATCGCCGCCACCGCCTTCAAGGACAAGGCGGCGCGCACGGATTTCTTCGCCACCGTCGACCTCCTGGTGAACATCCTGACGCTGGGCATCCAGCTGTTCCTCACCGGTCGCATCCTGCGGGTGCTCGGCGTCACCCTCACGCTCGCCCTGTTGCCGGCGGTCAGCGTGCTCGGCTTCGGCGTGCTGGCGGTGGCGCCGACGGTGATCGCCATCGTCGCCTTCCAGGTGATCCGCCGCGCCGGCAACTTCGCCATCGCCCGGCCGACCCGCGAACTCCTGTTCACGGTGATCCCGCGCGAAGACCGCTACAAGGCCAAGAGTTTCATCGACACGGTGATGTACCGGCTCGGCGACCAGTTCGGCGCCTGGGGAAGCGGGCTCCTCGCGGGACACAACCTCGGCAACGCGGTGGTGGCGCTGGTCGCGATCCCGCTGACCGTGCTCTGGCTCGTCATCGGCCTGTGGCTCGGACGGCGCCAGGAGGCTCTCGCCGGACAGGCGAAGCTCGCCGAGGAGGATCGCCTGGCCGTCCGCGCGGCGGCGGGCCAGCCCGCCGGCTAGCTCGCCTCCGCCGAAAAGCGAGCGGAACATCGCCGCGAGAACTTGGCAGCCGCCCGCCGGCCGGGCAGATGTAGGACGGCGCGCGTGACATGGGCTGGTCACGCGCGCGGCCGCAGGAGACAGATCGCATGTTCCCCGTCCTCCATTCCATGGAAGTGCTCGCCGACGCCGAGGCGCGCGTGCTGACCTTCAGCATCAACCTGCTCGCGCCCAGCGCCATCGACCAGCTGAGGGTGGTGGTCCTCCTGGAAACGATGTTCGGCGCCGAGCGCTTCGGGATCGGCCGCTTCATGCAGGTGGGGGAGAAGCCGTTCGGGGTGGTCAAGCTGCGCTTCGCCGGCGCGGGCCAGTACCGGGAGGCCAAGGCGTTCTGCGACGCGAAGCTCACCAAATCGGGGATGATGGTGGCCGGCGAACGCGGCCTGCTCGACAAGGCCGATCCCGGAACGGGCATCGCCGCCTCGATCATGCGCGCCCTCTACGCCGAACCGCTCTCCGAGGCACCTCGCGCGCCACAGGGAGCGCGGGGGCACGACCTGCCGGCGCACGGATCGACGCTGGTCACCGAGCAGGAGCCCCGGCTCGACTGACCCTCGCTACTCCCCGCGCGGGATGACGTCGACCTTCACGTCGACGTCCTGCTCCTTGGAGCCGAGGATGATGCCGGCGACCGGCGAGATGTCGGCGTAGTCCCGCCCCTTGGCGAGGATGATGTGGTCGTCGCCGATCATGATGTCGTTGGTCGGGTCGAGCCCGACCCAGCCGACCTCGTGTCCACACCAGATCGACACCCACGCGTGCGTCGCGTCGGCGCCCTCCAGGCGCTTCTTGCCGGGCGGCGGGACCGTGCGGATGTAGCCCGACACGTAGGCGGCCGGCAGGCCCAGGCCGCGCAGGCCGCAGATCATGATGTGCGCGAAGTCCTGGCAGACACCGTGGCGGTGCTCGAAAGCCTCCGACAGCGGCGTCGAGACCACCGTCGCCTTCGGGTCGTAGCGGAACTCGGTGCGCACCCGGTGCATCAGCTCCTTGGCGGCGTCCAGCACGGGACGCCCGGGCGAAAAACTCTCGCGGGCGTAGGCGGTCGCCGGCGCGTGGTGCGGCACGAAACGGCTGGGATGGAGGAAGTGGGCCGGCGCGTCGCGGTGAAGCGAGCGGGACGCGAACGCCGCCTCGCGGACCCGTTCCCACGGGTCGGTGTCGGCGCCCTCCGGTGGCCGCTCGCGCAGGATCTCGACGGACGTGCGCGTCGCCACGCTCAAGGTGCGGTGCGCGGTGCCGATCGTCATGGAGGTGACCCGGTTGCCGAAGAAGCAGACGCGCTCGTCCGTCCGGTCGGGGATCGGCGTCACGTCGAGGTGGCTCGCGTAGACGATCTGCCCCGCTTCCTCGCGCGGCAGCAGGCGCAGGGCGCAAGTCGAGTAGGTGACGGCGGACCCGTACTCGTAGGTGGTCACGTGCTTGATGTCGTAGATCACGCCCGCACCGTATCCGGGAGGAGCCTCACGCCAGGCCCATGCTCTTGTCGGCCTTCACGGCATTGGGTCCCTGGAGGAAGTAGCGGGCGCCGATGGCGTCGGCCAGCGCGAGCAGGCGCTGCTCGAGGGCGAGGATCGCGGTGTTGTCGACGTCGCCGGCGAGCGAGGAGGCGAGGTCGGCCTGCAGCTTGAGCACCATGCGGCGCGGGACCTCCAACATGCCGTCCTCGCTGAGGCGCGGCAGGTTGGCGAGGTGCTGCCCGAGTTGCTCGACCTGGAACGCCACGGAGCGCGGGTTGTAGGTGTCGAGCATCGCCATGTCGCGCACCAGCGGCAGGGACAGGCCGACCAGGTAGCGCGAGCGGTAGGTGATCTGCGAGTCGATCAGCTCCAGCAGCGTGCTGAGCCCGTCCGCCACCCCGTCCGGGCAGGCGAGCAGGCGGGCGAAGCGGCACGTGTTGATCGCCCGCTCCACCCGCCGCCCCATGTCGAGCATGTGCCAGCCGGCGCCGCGATTCATGTTCTCCTGGCTGAGGCCGGCGATGGCGCCGAGCACGCGCAGGGCGCCGTCGACGCGCTCGGTCACGTCCGCCTCCGTCATCTCGCCGCCGCCGTCGCGGTCGAGGCCCTCGTACACGTCCTCGATGAGCCGCCAGGTGTCGGTCGAGAGGCGCTCGCGGATGAAGGAGGCCGCGCGACGCGCGCTCCGCACGAGGCAGAAGCCGGAGCCGAAATCCTCCTTGCCGAACAGCGCGGTGACGGCGAGCGCGGTGCCCTTCAGCTCCGACCGCTCGTCGGGGATGGCGCCGGCGCGGTCGAGCAGCGTCACGAGGCGGTGCACGGTCCATTCCGCGTCGACGGCGGGGGTGGCGAGCTCGATCAGCCGGCCGGCGAAGGCGCGCACGACGCGCAGCACCGCCTCGGCACGCTCCAGGTAGCGGCCGAACCAGAACAGGTTGTCCGCGGCGCGGCTCGGCAGGTTGCCCATCACGCGGCGGATGCGGGTCGCGCCCTCGCTCGGCAACAGCGTGCTATGGGCGACCGGCGCGTCGCCGAGCACCCACACGTCGGCCGACTCCGCCTCCGCGCCCATCGTCACCGCCCGGACATCGAGGCGGCGCGAGACGCGGCAGAAACCGCCGGGCATCACGCACCAGCCGTTCGGCGTGCGCGCGGCGTAGACGCGCAGGGTGAAGGGGCGCGGCACCAGCTGCCCGTCGGTCCACATCGGCGTGGTCGAGAGCTTGACCACCTCCTGGCCCACGTAGTCGATGCCGCGCTCGCGGATGGCGGCCCGCAGCGCGTCCTTGTGCGTGGCGTCCATGTCGACGCCGAGCACGGACTGGTGGCGCCGGCCGCCGGGCACGGCGTTGCCGAAGGCACCGACCAGCGCCATCTCGTCCATCCGGGCCAGCACGGCCTCGCGCTCGCGCGCCTGGCCGCACCACCAGGTGGCGATGTTGGGCAGGAGCAAGTCGGCACCCAGCACCTTGCGGCAGAGCTTGGGCATGAAGCTCATCATCACCGGCGATTCGATGACGCCCGAGCCGAGCGCGTTGGCGAGCGCCACCCCGTTGCCGCGCAGCACGTCGACGAGGCCCGGCACGCCGAGCTGCGAGCGGGCGTTGAGTTCGAGCGGGTCGGCGAAGTCGGAATCGATGCGTCGCAGGATCACGTCGGCCCGCTTCAGCCCGGCGATGGTGCGGACGTGGACGAGGCCGTCGCGGACCGTCAGGTCGCCACCCTCCACCAGTTGCAGCCCGAGGTAGCGGGCGAGGTAGGCCTGCTCGAAATAGGTCTCGTTGTAGGGGCCGGGCGTGAGGAGGCAGATGCGCGGGTCGGTGCGGCTGGCGCAGGCGGTGAGCCCCGCGCGGAACGCATCGAAGAACGGGGCGACGCGTTCCACGTTCATGTCCCGGTACAGCTTCGGGAAGGTGCGCGACAGGACCAGCCGGTTGGCGAGCGCGTAGCCGGAACCGGACGGCGCCTGCGTGCGGTCGCCCAGCACCCACCAGCGCCCGTCGGGGCCGCGCCCGAGGTCGGCGGCGTAGAAGTGCAGGTGGTGCCGGTCGCGCCCAAGCACGCCGGCGAGCGGCTGCAGGTAGTCCGGGCAGCCGGCGATGGCGGCCGCCGGCAGCGACCCGTCCTCGATCAGCCGGCCATCGCCATAGATGTCCTTCAGCACCGCTTCGAGCAGTTCGGCGCGTTGCGCGACGCCGGCGCTGATTTGCCGCCAGTCATCGGCGCCGATCAGCAGGGGCAGGTGGGCGATCGGCCAGCTCTTCTCGCTGGTGTCGCCGTAGGCGCGGTACGACACGCCGCTGTCGCGGATGTGGCGGTCGGCGTCGGTGAACCGGCGCTCCGTTTCCGCCGGCCCCAGTTCGAGCAGCCGGGCGATGAAGGTCAGCCATGCCGGCGCCGGCGACCCGTCCGCCCCGATGAACTCGTCGGGGATGCCGGGCAGCGGCCGGTACCCGGCGACGACCTCGTCGAGTTCGGAGAAGCCCGGCAGCGGCACCCGGCTGGCTTGTCCGGTCCTCCCTTGTCCCGTCCTCCCTTGTCCCATCGCGGTCATGGCGGCCCTAGCTGTCCAATCGCCTGCGCAGGTCGAGGGTCAACGGGAAGTCGGGGTTGGGCGGCTCGGGCGCGACGTCGCGGATGCCCGGCGTGTGACCCATGGCCTCGAAGCGGGCGAGGCGCCGCGCCTCCGCCTCGAAGGCGTTGACGGGGAACGTTTCGTAGGAGCGGCCACCGGGATGGGTGACGTGGTAGGTGCAGCCGCCGAGCGAACGCCGCGACCAGGTGTCGTGGAGTTCGACCGTCAGCGGCGCGTGGACGGGGATGGTCGGGTGCAGGCTCTCGGCCGGCTTCCACGCCTTGAAGCGCACGGCGGCGACCGCTTGCCCGCTGACGCCGGTCGGCGTCATCGGCATCGCGCGGCCGTTGCAGGTGACGAGGTGGCGCCCGGCATTGAACCCGTCGACCTTGACCTGCAACCGCTCCAAGGACGAGTCGGTGTAGCGGATGGTGCCCCCCAGGGCGCCGGTTTCGCCCAGAACGTGCCAGGGTTCGAGCGCCTGGCGGACTTCCATGCGGGTCATGCCGACATCCACCGACCCGAGGTCCACCACGCCGCAGAGCGGGAAGCGGAACTCGCGCTGCGCTTCGAACCACCGCGAGTCGAAAGGGTAGCCGGCCCGGCGAAGGTCCGCAAGGACCTGCGCGAAGTCGGCCCACACGTAATGCTCGGTCATGAAGCGATCGTGCAGCGCGGTGCCCCAGCGCACGAAGCCGCCCTCCTGCGGCTCGCGCCAGAACCAGGCGACGAAGGCGCGCAGCAGGAGTTGCTGCGCCAGGCTCATCCGCGCGTCCGGCGGCATCTCGAAGGCGCGGAACTCGATCAGGCCGAGGCGGCCGGTCGGCCCGTCGGGCGAGTACAGCTTGTCGATGCAGATCTCGGCGCGGTGGGTGTTGCCGGTGACATCGACCAGGATGTTGCGGAACAACCGGTCGACGAGCCACAGCGGGAACTCGGAACCGGGTTTGGGCACGTGGCCGAGCGCGATCTCCAGCTCGTACAAGCCGTCGTGACGGGCCTCGTCGACGCGCGGCGATTGGCTGGTCGGCCCGATGAACAGGCCGGAGAACAGGTAGGACAGCGAGGGGTGGCGCTGCCAGTACAGGACGAAGCTCTTCAGCAGGTCCGGCCGCCGCAGGATCGGCGAGTCGGCCGGCGTCGGGCCGCCCAGCACCACGTGGTTGCCGCCGCCGGTGCCGGTGGTGCGCCCATCGGTCATGAACTTATCGGCGGCGAGCCGCACCTGGCGGGCGTCCTCGTAGAGCCCGCGCGTCGTGGCGACCGCCTCGCGCCAAGTCGCCGCCGGATGGACGTTCACCTCGATCACGCCCGGGTCCGGCGTCACCTTGATGACGTCGAGGCGGGGGTCGACGGGCGGTGGGTAACCCTCGATGTGGACCGGGGTGCCGGTGGCCTCCGCCGTCGCCTCCACGGCGGCGAGCAGGTCGAGGTAATCCTCCAGCCGCTCCGTCGGGGGCAAGAACACGCAGATCGTGCCGTCGCGCGGCTCCACGGAGATCGCGGTGCGCACCGCGCCCTCGATGACGTGCTGTTCCACGCGATCCTGAACGGCGGGACCGGTGGCGTCGACACGCCGCGTCGGCTGCGACGTGGCCGCGAAAGGAGCGGCCGGAAACGCGGAGGCCGGGGCGGGAGCGGCCGGGGAAAGGGCGGCGGCTGGCGCCTGGACCGGCGCGGGCAGCGGCCCGCGCGCTTCCGTCGGGTCCTGCTCGACGACGAAGGGGTAGGATGCCGGAGGGACGTGCGGCAGAGAGGCCAGCGGCAGGCGGTAGCCGACCGGTGAGTCCCCCGGCACCAGGAACAGCGCGCCGCGCCGCAGCCGCCAGCGCTCGCTACCCCAGCGCACGGTGCCATCCGCCTTGGTCTGCCAGCGCTGCACCGGCAGCACGAAGCCGGCCGGCACCGTGAGCCCGTGCGCGAAGGTCCGGATCATCCGGTTGCGCTCCTCGGGGTCGTCGATCTTGGGATCGAGGGCGCTGACGTTGGCTGGCAAGCCGCCCTCCTTGCCGATCCAGGTCGCGGCGTCCTCGTAGGCCGGCAGGACGTTCTCGGCGGCGACGCCGAGATGGCGGGCGATCCCGGCCGCGACGACCTCCGCCTTGCGGCGCGACGCCTCGATGGCCGCGGGCGGTGTCGGGTCGGCCAGCTTCTGCTCCGCCGTGCGGGTCAGGGCGACCGGCGCGATCAGGTCGGGGTTGCGCCAGATCGGGTGCCCGTCGCGCCGCCAATACAGGGCGAAGGCCCAGCGTGGCAACGTTTCGCCGGGATACCACTTGCCCTGCCCGTAATGCAGCATCCCGCCCGGCGCGAAGCGCTCGCGCAGGCGGCGGATCAGCCGGTCGGCGAAGCCCCGCTTGGTTTCGCCGACGGCGGCGGTGCACCATTCCGCCGATTCGAAGTCGTCGATCGACACGAAAGTCGGTTCGCCGCCCATGGTGAGGCGAACGTCCTGGGCGGCGAGGTCGACGTCGATCCGCTCGCCGAGCGCGTCGAGCGCCCGCCACGCCTCGTCGGAGAAGGGCAGCGAGATGCGCGGCGCTTCGGCGATCCGCTCCACCTTCATGTCGAAGGCGAAGGTCACCTCCGCCGGCTCGACGAGGCCGGAGATCGGTGCGGCGGAGCGGTAGTGCGGCGTGGCGCAGACCGGCAGGTGGCCCTCGCCGCAGAGCAGGCCGGAGGTCGCGTCGAGGCCGATCCAGCCGGCGCCCGGCACGTAGGCCTCCGCCCAGGCGTGGAGGTCGGTGAAATCCGTGCGCGTGCCCTGTGGCCCCTCGACGGGGTCGATGTCCGCCTTGAGCTGGATGAGGTAGCCCGACACGAAGCGGGCGGCGAGGCCGAGGTGTCGCAGGATGTGGACGAGCAGCCAGGCCGAGTCGCGGCACGAGCCGGACTTGAGCAGGAGCGTCTCCTCCGGCGCCTGCACGCCCGCCTCCATGCGGATGAGGTAGGCGATCACCTGCGACAACCGGATGTTGAGGTCGACGAGGAAGTTCGCCGTGCCGACCGGCGCGGTCGGCAACCCGTCGAGGAAGGCTCGGAGCGCCGGCCCGGCCGGCTCGACCTCGAGGTAGGGCGCGAGCTCCTTGGCCAGGTCCTCCTCGTAGGCGAAAGGCACCTGCGCCGCGTAATCCTCCACGAAGAAGTCGAAGGGGTTGTAGACCTCCAGGTCGACCAGCAGGTCCACCTCGATCTTCAGCTCGCGGGCGGGATTGGGGAAGACGAGGCGCGCGACCCAGTTGCCGAACGGGTCCTGCTGCCAATTGATGAAATGGTCCGCCGGCTGCACCTTCAGCGAATAGGCTAGCACCGGCGTCCGACAGTGCGGTGCCGGCCGCAGGCGGATCACCTGCGGCCCGATCGCGATCGGCCGGTCGTAGCTGTAATGCGTGAGGTGGGTTATAGCGGCGGAGATGGCCAAGGCGCGTCGACTCAATTCGTGCGAGGCTGGAGGTGTAGGCCGATGCGCTGGGGCAGGCAACGTTCATGCCTGCCCGCGTCGCCCCGCGCCGACGACGGGCCGGCTCACGCGGGCTTGACGGTTTCCTTCGGCCGGAAGGCCGCGATCACGGCGGGATCGGTTTCGATCCGCGCTGCGCCGATGAGGTCGAGGCAGTAGGGCACGGCGGCGAAGACCGCGTCGAGGCAGGTGGCGATCGATCCCGGCTTGCCCGGCAGGTTGATCACCAGGCAGCGTCCGCGCTGCGCGGCGACCTGACGCGACAGGATGGCGGTCGGCACCTCGCGCAGGCTGACCTGCCGCATCAGCTCGCCGAAGCCGGGATAAAGGCGCGGCGCCGCCGCCATCGTCGCCTCCGGCGTGAGGTCGCGGTCGGACGGCCCGGTGCCGCCGGTCGTCAAGACGAGGTCGCAGCCCTCCCCGTCCACCAGGTCGACGAGCGTGTCGCGCACGCTGTCGAACCCGTCGGGGATGATCCGGCGCAGGATCGTGAAGGGCGTGGTCAGCACGCGGGTGAGGTAGGCCTCGATGGCGGGCCCGCTCTCGTCCTTGTACAAACCGGCGCTGGCGCGATCGGAGGTGGTGACGACCCCGATCCGGGCCGGGCGGGACGGGTCCTCCGCCCGGTCGTGCGAGCTCACACCCCCTCCACGATCACGATCTCGCCGGTGCCGGCGGCGCGCCGGTGCTTGCTCGCACGCTGGTAGACGTCGGAGTTGTAGCAGGCGACGGCCTCCTTCACGCTCGGGAACTCGATCAACACGTTGCGCTTGCGGGCGTTGCCCTCCAACACCTCGGAGGCGCCGCCGCGCGCCAGGAATACAGCGCCGTGCGCCGCGAAGGCGGCCGTGCTCTCCTCCACGTAGGGCCGGTAACCGGTCTCGTCATGGACGTCCACCCGGGCGATCCAGTAGCCTTTCGTCGCGGTCAAGGCCGGCTCGCTGCGGACCACGCCATCCACCACCACCATGTCGGCACGGCTTACGGCTTGGCGATGCTTCGCCGCCGCCTGGTAGACGTCGGAGCCGTGCCAGGCGCGCGCCACGGCGATGCTCGGGAACTCGATGACCACGTTGCGCGCCCGATGCTCGCCCTCGGAGGCGTGGATCGCGCCGCCCCGCACCAGGAAGCGGGCGTCGTGCTTGGCGTAGGCGGGGGCGCCCTCCTCCCGATACTTGGCGTAGGCGGCGTCCGCCTTGGCGGCGTCGGGCTCGGTCATTTCGATACGGGCGATCATGTAGGCGCGCATGGGTGGCGGTCTCCGGGGCTCGGCGTCGGCCGGCCGTTCAAGGTTCGGGGGCGTGGCTCACGAGGTCTTCGCGGCGAAGGCGGCGAAGGCGTCCTTGTAGTCGTCATGCCAGCGCGACAGCGGCGGACGGTTCTCCACGATGTCGCCGGCGGCCCACAGGATGCGGCGCTCGTCGGTGGCGCGCGTCACGTCGTTGTCGGGGCACAGGATGTAGAAGTCGCCCCGCCGGAGGCCATCCATCATGAAGTCCACCGTCTGCTCCGGGGTCCAGGCGGCATCGGGCTTGTCCGTCCGCCCCTTGGCGGTCAACCCGGTGAACACGAATCCGGGAATCAGCAGGTGCGCGCTGACCGACGCGCCGGCGACGTTGCGCAGGTGATGCTGCAGCGCCTCGGTGAAGGCCTTCACGCCGGCTTTGGCGACGTTGTAGGCGGGATCGCCGGGCGGCGTCGTGATGCCCTGCTTGGATCCCGTGTTGATCACCAGCCCCGGCGTGCCGCGCGCGAGCATGCCCGGAACGATGACCTGGCACCCGTGGACGATGCCGAGCAGGTTGGTCTCGACCACCCGCGCCCAGTTCTCGACCGGGCCGAAGACATCGCTCCCGGGCTGCACGCCGGCGTTGTTCATCAGGAGGTCGACCGAGCCGAAGGCGTCGAGCACGACATCCTCGAGGTGCTTCAACGCGCCGGGGTCGCGGACGTCGGTCGGCACGGCCATCGCGACGCCGGCGGAGCCCAGCTCCCGCTCCGCCGCGCTCAGGGCGTCGCCGGCGAGGTCGGCGATGGCGACCCTCATGCCGAGGTCCACGAAGGCCCTGGCCGCCGCCAGGCCGATCCCCGCCGCGCCACCGGTCACGACCGCCACCTTGCGGGGCGCGAGGACGGTGTTCGCGGAGGCGTCACGCGGGGACGTGGAACTGGTGGCCATGGATGGATGGTCCTCAACGGTCTGTCGCCCTAACGGTCGAAACCCTGGAAAGTTGAGGGCCTTCCCGTTGAGGATCGTACCAGACCCGAGGATCGCGTCGCGGTCGCGGTGGAGCCATCATCACCGAACCAGCGCCGCCGGTGCCTGGCGGGCGTCAATGATCGAGGGATAGTTTTTGCCTTCCCCGCCGTTGGCCGCGAACAAGGCACCTTCGACATGGTTCGTGCCAGGGCGATGATCGTCACCGTCGCGATGGCGGCGACGATGTCGTTGGGACCGGCCGTCGCGGCCGACGCGCGAGGCGGCGGTCGCGGTCTCGGCGGTTACGGGTACGCAAGCTTCGGCGGTGGGCTCCATCACCGCGATCCGGTTCGTTGCGCGCCGGCTTGAGCCACCGACGTACCTACCAACGAAGGGTCGTAGCCGACAACGGAGGCGGTGTCGGGCGCGCACCCTCGGCCAAGGGCCGAAGCGACGCCGGCGCGGGCGCGACCGATCAGGCGGCCGCCTTCTCCAGCTGCGTGGCGAGATGGCTCGCGTATTCGTCGGCCTGGTAGATGCTGGACACGATCTCCTTCAGCTTGGTCATGTCCTCCTTCATGCCGAGGGCCTTGGCGTAGGCGGCGGCCGAGCCGAAGCCGGCGATGCCATAGTGCGACATGCGCTGGTACTGGGCGATGATCTCGATGTCCTGGAGCGCGGCGACGGACGGCGCCTCCTTGATCCCGTGCTTGAGGGCTTCCGCCACAAGCCCCTCCATGCCCTTGCAATGCTCGGCCTTGGCCTCGCCGCCGGCCGCCGTGATCAACTGCTTGATCGTGCCCGTGTGCTTGGTGATGCCCTCGACCGATTTGCTGAGCATCTGCTGCAGCTTGGTGTCGTTGACCGCGCCGCTCAACTCCTTGACCGCCTTGGTCATCTGCTCGTTGGCCGACCAAAGGTCCTTCAGGTCCTCGACGTAAAGTTCCTTGAGGTTGCTGGGGGATGACATGCGCGATGACTCCTGTGGTGTGGAAACCGCACAATGACGGGGCGGCCGAAAGGTTCTGACCGGCACGAAGGGTGAGGCGATGGGTGGCTTGCCCGGTCCGGAGGCTCCGCAGGGATGTGAAGGCTTCGCCCGAGACGCGGAATGCCTTGCCGGAACGCAGAATGCCTTGCCCAGGACGCAAAGGTCGCCTGTCGTCCCACCGCCATGCCGACACACCGCCCGCCGCCCGCCCTCTTCCTGCTTCCGGCCCTGCTGACGCCGATCGCCTCGGCGGCCGAGGCGCCGAGAGCGACGACGCCCGCGTCCGTGGCCCCCGCACCCGTGACGCCCGCACCGGTCACGTCCAAACCGGTGGCGCCCGCGCCCATCGCGCCGGTCGTCGTCACCCTCTGCGGCGCGCTGGAGGCGGCATCAACCCGCAGCGGTCTGCCGCATGCCTTCTTCGCCCGGCTGATCTGGCAGGAAAGCCGGTTCGATCCCGCCGCGCGCAGCCCTGTCGGCGCGCAGGGTGTCGCGCAGTTCATGCCGGCGACGGCGGCCGAGCGCGGGCTGGCCGACCCGTTCGAACCGGCCCGCGCGCTCGATGAATCCGCCGCCTACCTCAAGGACCTGCGCGAACGCTTCGGCAACCTCGGCCTCGCGGCCGCCGGCTACAACGCTGGTCCGGGGCGGGTGGCGCGATGGCTCGCCGGCCGCGCGAGCCTGCCCCAGGAAACGCTGGACTACGTGGCGATCGTCACCGGCCACGCCGCGTCCGAATGGCGTGACCCGCACCCGCCCGAACTCGACCCGGAGCCGGGCTTCTCGTGCCTCGCCTTCGCGGGGGGCGCGGGGCGCCGGCTCACCCCCGCGTCCGGCACGGGGGAGGCGGATGGGCCGCCGCCGAAACCATGGGCGACGATCCTGTTCGCCTCCTTCAACAAGGCGGCGGTGCTGGCGGAGTGGCAGATCGCGCGCGCCAAGTTCGCGGACACGCTCGGCCCGCTCACGCCATCCCTCCGACGCCGGCGCTTCGGTGTGCCGGTGCGCAAATACGTCGTGCAGATCGAGGCCGACGACCGCGCCTCCAGCGATCGCCTGTGCAAGCGGCTGGAAGCGGTCGGCGGGATCTGCGAGGTGCTGCGCAACGTCCTGCGCTGAGCGATCTGGGCCGTCGACGGTCCGACGGCGTCGCCGGCCAGGGTCGATCGCGGCCGACGAAACCCTGATCCATCCAAAAGGGTGAGCCGGCCGCCGGGATCGTTTCATCACCTCAAATGTTGGATGGCTATCAAGGAGCGTTTCCAACATGAAGACCGGGTTTCGTAAGGCGATGATTTTGGCGGCGATCGTGGCGGTCGCGCCGTTGGGCACGACGATGACGGCTTCCGCCGTCCACGCGGCTGGTGCCGAAGCACCTGGTGCTGG
>CAXSDP010000070.1:0-20844 GCA_964235705.1 uncultured Beijerinckiaceae bacterium
GCCGATCGCGACGATGACGAGGCCATCGCGGACGGGGGCGCCGCGCACCTGCCGTCCCTGCGCCGCCTCGTGCTCGGCCAGGAAGCGGTGCCCGACAGGGCCAATGAAACCGCGGCCATCCCCGTGCTTCTCGAATGGCTCGGCGGCGACGACGGTTCGAAGGGCCCCTCGTCTCGATCCACGCCATCGCCACCAATCCGACCATCGCCGGGGCCATCCGCGCGGTTGGCACCGACCACTGCCTCGCGGTCAAAACCAACCAGCAGGGTTTGCGCCGCGAGATCGAGGCCGACCCCGCCCCGACCCCTCCGCTCGCCCTCGACACGCAGGCCGACATCGACAAAGGACATGGCCGCATCGAGGAGCGTCGTGTCGACGTGCTCCGCGAGGTCGACTGGCTCGACGGCGACCGGCGCTTCCCCGGCGAACCGCGCCTGCCGGGCGTCGCCGCCCTCATCCGCTTCGAGACGCGCTACTACGTCACCTCGGCGACGCGCTCGGCCGGGACCACCGCCCATGCCGTTCGCCGCCGCTGGGCGATCGAGAACAGCCTGCACTGGGTCCTTGACGCCGCCTTCAACGACGACCGCTCGCGCCTGCGCAAGGGACACGGCGCCCAGAACATGGCCATCGTCCGCCACTTCGCCCCCAACCTCGTGCGCGGCACCAACAGACGTTCTCGATCAGGTGGCGTCATTTATACATCTCCGTGTCGATGATGAGGGGCGTGGCGCGGCGGGGATGCTGGGAGATGACGGCCGTAGCGCCGCGCGCCTCGAGGTCGGCGAGGATGGCATCGCTATCGGTGGCCTCGTCGGCGATCAGCGCACCGAAGCTCACATCGTCGATCAGCCCCGCGACGCCGACCGTGTCGTAGCGTTGTCCCGGCAGAAGCACGAAGCGCACGAGGTTGACGGGCGCGTCGGTCAAGGCCAGGACCCCCGCCTTCGCGAGGATAAACCTTGGTGGTCATGCCGCCCTTGGAACGGGCCGTCGGTCTTGACCCGGGGGTGGTTTGGCTCGAAGTCGCCTTTCGCGCCCTGGTTGTGCCGGTGGACCTTGACGATGGTGGCATCCACCATCGCGTCCACCATGTCGGGTTCTCCCAAAACCGCCTCGAACAGCCGGACGAAGACGTTGGCCGCCGTCCAATCCCGGACGCGCGCGTGATCGAACCCCACTTGCCGAACGAGGGCGGATGTCCCGCCGCGGGCCTCCCGTTCGCACGACCCGGAGGATCGCCTCGACGAACCGCCTGTTGTTCATCCCCGCTGCGCCCCGGATCGCCCGGCTCACCCAGGCGGTACGGTTCCATCTTCGTTCATTGGACCCCCGTCAAAACGAACCTGTCCATGGGCCGCTTGAACCACGGACGCGTCCTAACGGAGATCCTGAGTCCCAACAGGCCTTCGCTCGTCCGGCGTGAACAGTTCCAGTGGACGATGTGCGGCGGCTTGCAACAGCGCGTCGATATACGTACCAGTCGGGAACGGGTGACTCGCAGGTCGCGACCTCGTCCGTCGCAAATCGTGGAAATGCCCGGTCGCCGACTTACCGTTTGGCCAACCTCGCGTGATGTGCGTCTAGGTAGGCGAATCTCAACGAAGAAGGCGTGTGCGGATCATGGCTTCGCGCGGGATCCCGCATCGGCCGAAGGGACTGGTCAATGAGCCAGCCGCGCTCCTGGGGAAAGCTGGCGCTCGGCGCCCTGGTGGCGGCCGCCGCCTGCGTGTTCCTCATCACGGAGGTCACGGATAAGAAACGCGCTCCCGGTCCGCCCACGCCCAAGGTGCCCGTGATGGTCGCCACGGTGGCGACCGGCGACGTCCCCATCGAGCTCGAGGCGCTCGGCCATGTCACCGCCCTCAAGATGGTCTCCGTGCAGTCCTTGGTAGGCGGACAGATCATGGCGAACACGTTCACGGACGGACAATACGTCCACCAAGGCGACGTCCTGGTCAAGATCGACCCGCGACCGCTGCAGGCCACCGTCAACCAGGACAAGGCGATGCTCGACCGCGATCGGGCGAACCTGGCGAACGCCGAAGTCGACCTCAAGCGCTACGTGCCCTTGGTCAAGAGCGGGGTCGTCTCGATCCAGCAGGTCTCGACCCAGCAGTCGCTCGTCGCCCAGCTACAAGGGACGGTGGCCGCCGACGAGGCCTCGCTCGAGCGCGACCAGGTGCAGCTCGGCTACACATCGATCACAGCGCCGGTGTCCGGCGTGCTCGGACTGACGATGATCGACCCCGGTAACATCGTCACGCAGAACAATCCCGCGACCTCCGTCGTCCTCACGCAGATCCAGCCCATCGCCATACAGTTCCCGCTGCCGCAGGCCGAGTTCCCCGCCATCCAAGCCAGGCAGACGGCGAGTGGCGGACTGGCGGTCGAGGCTTGGTCGGCGGATGGGAGCCGCCTGCTCGATCACGGCAAGGTGCTCGCCTTCAACAACCAGGTGGACCCGACCAGCGGGACCTTCACGCTCAAGGCCAGCTTCCCCAACGCGGAACAGGCGCTGTGGCCCGGCGCCTCCGTTGTCGTGCGCGTGATCCTGGACACGCAACACAACGGCGCGAGCGTGCCGGGCGCGGCGATCAACGAAGGGCCCGAAGGATCATATGCCTGGGTGATCGCCAACGACGGGACGGCTCGCGCGGTGCCCGTCAAGGTCCGGCAGCAGCTTCGCGGGACGGCGCTCGTGGCGGCCGGACTGAAGGGGGGCGAGCGGGTCGTCACCGATGGCCAATACGGCCTCGAGGCTGGCGCCCACGTCAGCATCGAGGCCAGCGCTTCCCCGGCCAGCGGCACCCCGCTCCACACCAACCAGCCGGGACAGCTGGGGATCTCGCAATGACCGGCGGCACGGTCCTCGACGTCGGGGATCGGGGCGCCGGCGACGAGGGACCGGGCGAGCGCGCCGCCGCGTACGGCGGCTTCTCCGCCTTCTTCATCCGGCGGCCCGTCTTCACCTTCATGATGATGGTCGGCCTGGTGATGGTCGGCGTCGCCGCCTACTTCGCGCTTCCCGTCGCCTCGCTCCCCACCGTCGACGTCGCGACCATCCTCGTCACGGCCGAACTCTCGGGCGCCGACCCGCAAACCAACGCCTTCGCCGTCACCAACCCGCTGGAGAAGCAGTTCGGCCAGATCCCGGGGCTGACCACGCTGACCTCGGCGAGCGCGAGCAGCTACGCCGAGATGACCCTGTCCTTCGGCTTCAAGCGCAAGGTCGATAGCGCCGCCACCGCGGTGCAGGCGGCGATCACCGCCGCCGGTCCCTCCCTTCCCAGCACGCTGACCCAGCCCCCGATCTACCGGGCGACGAACCCGGCCGCGACGCCGGTGATCATCCTCGCGCTGACCTCCGACACGCTGCCGCTGACGACCGTCGACGATTACGGCGAGAACATCCTGTTTCAGCACCTGTCGCAGGTCACCGGCGTGGGGTTGGTGACGATCGGCGGCCAGCAGCAGCCGGCCATGCGGGTCGAACTCGATCCGGCCAAGCTCGCCAACATCGGCTTGACGCTCGGCGATGCCCGCGCCGCCATCCTGCAGAACACCGCCATCATCGCCAAAGGTGTCCTCCAGGGTCCGCAAAAGTCGCTGGCCCTGCAGGCCAATGATCAGCTGAACACCGTAGAGGCGTACGACCAGGCCGTGATCGCCTATCGCGACGGGGCGCCCGTGCTCGTGCGCGACGTGGGCCACGCGGAGATCGGCGCGGCGAGTCCCTTGCTCGCCGGCTGGTACAACGGCAAGCGGGCGATCATCCTGAACGTGCTGCTGGCCAACAACGCGAACGCCGTCGCGACCATCGCGGCGATCGATAAGGAACTGCCGAGCCTCAAGGCGTCGCTGCCAGCCGGCGTCCAACTGTCGATCGTGTCCGACCGTACCAAGACGATCCGTGCCTCGGTCGAGGATGTCGAGAAGACGCTGCTTATCACGATCGGGCTGGTCGTGATGACGATCTTCGTCTTCCTCCGCGCGCTCTGGGCGACGGTCATCCCCGGCATCGCGATGGTGATCGCGCTGATCGGCACCGTTGCCGTCATCTACGCGCTCGGCTTCAGTCTGGACAACCTGTCCCTGATGGCGCTCTCGATCTCGGTCGGCTTCGTGGTCGACGACGCCATTGTCATGATCGAGAACATCTCGCGCTACCTGGAGGAGGGCCTGCCGCCCTTCGAGGCGGCGCTGAAAGGCTCGGGCGAGATCGGCTTCACCATCATGTCGATCACCATCTCGCTCATCGCGGTCTTCATCCCGATCTTCTTCATGGCTGGCGTTGTCGGCAAAATGATGCAGGAGTTCGCCATCACGGTCGCGGTCGCGATCGTGGTGTCCGCCTTCGTCTCGCTGACGCTGACCCCGATGCTGTGCGCGATCCTCCTGAAGGGCGAGCACGAGAGGGTGCGGCACGGCCGCCTGTACAACCTGGCCGAAGCGGGCTTCGAGCGCCTGCTGGGTTGGTATGATGCCGGCCTGGTCGTCGTGCTGCGCCACCAGGTGACGACGCTGATCGTCATGGTCGCGACGATCGTCCTGACCGTGTTCCTGTTCGTCACGATCCCCAAGGGCTTCTTCCCCGAGCAGGACACGGGCCTCATCAGCGCCATCTCGGAGGCTGCCGAGGACATCTCGACCGAAGGGCTCGGCGAGCGGCAGCAGGCCGTCACCGCCATCATCCTCAAGGACCCCGCCGTCGACAGCGTGGCGAGCTACATCGGTCCCGGCCCGACCAACGCCGCCTCCAACCAGGGCCGGATGTTCATCACGTTGAAGGCGCTGGACCAGCGCGGCCCCGATGCCGGCGCCCAGCAGGTGATCGACAGGCTGTCCAAGCAGCTGACGCACGTCACGGGCATCCGCCTGTTCATGCAGGCGACGCAGGACCTGACGATCGGCGCGCGCACGGCGAAGGCGACGTACCAATACACGTTGGAGGATGCCGATCAGGACGAGCTGAACGTCTACACGGCGCGCATGGTCGCCGCCCTCAAACGCGAGGAGGGCGTCGTCGACGTCAGCACCGACCAGGGTACGCGGGGCACGGTGCTGATGCTGGCTATCGATCGCAAGGCCGCCGCCCAGTACGGGCTGCAGGCCCAGGCGATCGATCAAGCGCTGAACGACGCGTTCGCCAGCAGCACGGCGACGAAGGTCTTCGGCGCCTTCGGCCAGTACATCGTCGTCGTCGAGGCGGCGCAGCCGTTCCGCGGCGGACCGGACGCCTTGAAGCAGATCTACCTGCACGGCGCGGGCGGCGCGATGGTGCCGTTGAGCGCGGTCGCCCACGTATCGACGCGCAACGCGCCGATCGTCATCAACCACCAGAACCAGTCGCCGTCGGTCACGATCTCCTTCAACCTCAAACCGGGCATCTCCATCGGTACGGCGGTCGCGGCCGTGCAGAAGGAGCAGGCCGCCCTGCACCTGCCCCTGACCATCAAGGCGTCGTTCGAGGGCACCGCCAACGCCTACAGAACGGCGCTGGCCGGTCAGGCCGGGCTGATCGGGGTGGCGGTCATCGCCATCTACCTGATCCTCGGCATGCTGTACGAAAGCTGGTCGCACCCCATCACCATCATCTCGACCCTGCCTTCGGCGGGTCTCGGGGCGCTGCTCACGTTGATGCTGGCCGGCATGCCGCTCGACGTGATTGGGATCATCGGCATCCTGCTGCTGCTCGGCATCGTCAAGAAGAATGGGATCATGATGGTGGATTTCGCCATTGGCGAGGAGAAGGCGGGCAAGTCGCCCACCGACGCGATCCACGAGGCCTGTCGCCTCCGCTTCCGCCCGATCCTGATGACGACCATCTGCGCCATGCTCGGCGGCGTGCCGCTGATGGTCTCGACCGGCATCGGCTCGCAGATCCGCACGCCGCTCGGCTTCACCATCGTGGGCGGCCTCGCCGTCTCGCAGATCCTGACGCTGTTCACCACGCCGATCATCTACATCACCATCGATCGATTGGGCCGGCTGTTCCGACGCAAGGACGGGCCGCGCCAGCCCCGCGGCACGATGGCGGCGGCTCGGTGAGGCCGTCGAGAGCCCCGCTGATCGGGACGGCCGTGTCCGTCGTCGGGGCGATGGCGCTGGCCGGCTGCCGGGTAGGGCCAGAGTTCCAGGCGCCGGAAACGGAAGTCCCCGCGCGCTATCAGAACGGGCCGTCCAGCCTGTCGGTCGCCGGGCCGCGTGCGGACTGGTGGACGGCATTCGGGTCGCGCCAGCTCGACGAGCTGATCGGCAAGGCCAGGCGGGACAACACGGATCTCATCGGCGCCGTGGCCCGCGTCCGGCAGGCCGACGCCCAGGCCAGGATCATCGGCGCGGCGCTGCTCCCCTCGGTGCAGGGCGTGACCAACAACGGCCCCGAGCAGCAGGAGGCGTTGCAGGGCCAACGACGCCAGCACGTGCTCTACAACGGCGTCCTCACCGCGAGCTACGAGCTCGACGTCTGGGGCAAGAACAGGTCGGCGCTCGACGCCGCGGAGGCCTCCGCGGCCGCCAGCCGGTACGCGCGCGACGTCGTCGACATCACCGTCACGACCGGGGTCGCCTCGCTCTACTTCCAATACCTGGGATCGCTGGACCGGCTGCGGGTGGCCAACGCGACCCTCGCGCAGGCCAGGCGCACCCTCTCCAACACGATGGCCGAGGAACGCCAAGGCATCGTCGCGCACCAGGCGGTGCTGCTCCAGGACTCCGCCGTGGCGACGCTGGAGACGGCGGTCCCACCCCTGCAACAGCAGCTCGCCACGACGAAGGACGCGCTGGCGATCCTCGTCGGCGAGCTGCCGGAGCGGCTCCAGCTCGGGGCCGGCTCGCTCGACACCCTGCGCCAGCCCGCGATCAGGGCGGGGCAACCCTCCGAGCTCCTCACGCGACGGCCCGACATCCTCGAGGCGGAGGAGAACCTCGTCGCCGCCAACGCCGACATCCGCGTGGCGCGGGCGCAGTTCCTGCCTTCCTTCGCCTTCAATCTCAACGGGGGCATCAACGCGCTCCAGGGTGGGACGCTCCCGATCCCGCCGGGACCGCTGGCGGCGGTGGCGGTCTACTCGCTTCTTTCAAACGTCACGCAGCCGATCTTCAAGGGCGGCGCGTTGACCGGGCAGCTCGACCAGGCGACGGCCAACTACCAGGGGCTCCTGCTCGGCACCTATCGCAAGACGGTGCTGACGGCGTTCGGCGAAGTCGAGGACGCGCTGGCGGCGGTGAAGGCGACGGCGGCGGAGAAGGCGACGCAGCAACGTGCCGTGAGCACCTCGCAAGGGACGGCCGGCGTCGCCAACAGTGGCCTGAGCGGCGGCACGGGCACGATCCTGACCGTCCTGTCGAGTCAGTCCGCCGTGTACACCGCGCAGGACGCGCTCGTTCAGGCGCGCTTGGCCTACCTGCAGGCCCTGGTGAGCCTCATCAAAGCCCTGGGGGGCGGCTGGCGACCGTGACAACGACGTGGACCGACCATTCCGGTCGAACGCGATCGGTGCCCATGTCACGGGTCCGAACGCACTTAACTGGAAACGAGCGAAGGTCGAACGACGGCGGCCCGACAACGGTGGGATATCCGCCCAACACGATCCAAGGCTGACGCCGACCGACGTCGGCGCACAAGGCCGGTTGGTAGGTCGACGATCCGGTCGTGGTAAGGAACGGGATCATGATCGTCGACGATGCGCTCGAAGCCGAGCGCGACAACCGAGGCTTCGCCAAGCATCGATGATTGTTATCGACCTTCGGCATGCCCGAGGAGGCGCTGCCGAACTTCCCGCCCATCGCGGCCGATCCGCTCATCGTTGCCAAGGTCAACCCGATCTGATCGAGCGCCAGGGCGCTGGCGTCGCGGGATGGGACGACGCCCGCAGCGGCGGCGCTGTTGGCGGACCAGAGCCCGCATCAGGCTCGCAAACAGGCCGCGCTCGATCCAACGCCGGAACCAGCCACACACCGTGCGCCAGGGCGGGCAGCCCGCAGGCAGCGCCCGCCAGGCGCCGCCGGCCCGAAGGTGCCAGCAAGGCCCGTTTGCGCCACGACATCCTTCAAGCGCGCTCCGTGACGCGTCCGATGCTGGTCCGTCCACATCAGCTCTCCATCCCGCCCTGCCAGGCGGATGTTGTCTTCGGCTCGGAGATCGATGGGGACGGCCAGGAAAGGCCCTCAAACAGGCTCCGAGGGCCTGTCTCGCCATGGCCGCTGCTTGGGCAACAGCGGTGCGGTGGCCCGGCGGTCGCGCCGATTCACTGGGTGCTGATCCGCGATCCCGAGCATCATTTTCCACCTCAGGCACTGTTCTGCACCGACCTCGCCCGAGACTTGGTGCGAACCATGTCCTGGTTCGTCCGGCACTGATGCGTTGAGGTCACGGTCCAAGAAGTTTGCGCTCACGGCGGCGACGAGGCACGGCGGCAATGGTCAGATAAGGCGATCGCCTCGCGTTGTGGCGCGAGTAGGGTTTGGTGAGGTCCCACACCGACGCCAGGGAGTGGAACGACGCTTCATCCTGCCGACCCGTTGGACCTACGCTCTTCGCCACGCCGCGTGATTTGGCGATGTCGAACTCGTGCCAAGGCCACGCCGCAACTCCGTGGGAGCGTGATGACGAAAAGTTCCTCTTTTTCGTATGCCTCCCCCGAAAGTCCAAGGCCTAAACCGGTTGACGAATATCTCATAGTGAGCGATCTCTCATTCTTAATGCTAGCTTGTTGGAGGGAACAAGTCCGGCATGAAGGTTTCCTGACATTAAGTACCTGTAAAGTGGACTCACTTTGGTACGAGTGGGTAGATTTTATAAAAAAATTCCGGTTGGCATGACTATAAGTTTTAGGCCTGCGTGTTTGTCTTCGCGCTGCTGGGACATCTGATGTTTGTTTCAGTCAAGAATTTTAACTTCATGACGGCGCGAGTGTCTGAAGCTGCCTCGGGATTAGCGAGATGCAGCGGCTGCTTTTGGATCAACACGATCTAAGACGAGTACGGTTGCTCGATGTGAAAGCTAGACAAAACCGACGTCTAGTTGAGGGGGGGGGTATGACGAACAATAAAAATCAGATGACGCTCATGTTGCGGCTTGCGCGTTCTGGCTATGAATCGCGTGACGCATCACGTGGCGGCAAGGCAGCGATGTCTCATCGACGTTTCGCGGCTGCTAGCCTATTATCGGTCGGATTGCTCGCGGGTCCCGTGCTTGCCGACACAATTCCCGGCAATGACACCCGCCCGATCTTGGCCAAGAAGGGCGCCAAAGCTCATAGGACAAGCCGTACGAGGGCGACGAGGCCAGGCAAGGATGTCGTGACCGTAAGCGCGCCGGTCGCGGCGCCGGTCCCGCCCTGTTCCACACTATCCGCATTCGCGCTCAACGCCAAATATAACATCAAGGGTTGGAACATCCCTACGCCCAACTTCGCGGACTCGATCACCCAGGATCGAGGGTGCTACCGTAGCGAACTTGCGAAATACGGTTTCGGATTCGTCCTCACCGAAACGGGCGTCGTCCAGACGAATCTGCTCAATCATTACGTCCCGCCATCGAACGTCCAGCAGTATATCGGGCAGCGGCCAACCGCCCTGCAACTGCAGACCGGGTACCTCTTGTATGATCTAAGCCGTTACGGGGTTCCGGACGGGCAGCTGCAGTTCGGTGGCATCGCCTCGCAGGCCACTTGGATCGGCGCGGTGCCCAACCAATTGGCCGTGCAGCAACTGTCGTACTATCAAACCCTTTTTAACAAAAAGGTCGAAGTCAATATTGGCTATATCCCGTTCGCCTACCAGTTCGTCGGCACCTTCGTCGGCGGCAACGTTTACAACGTCTTGGGTCCGGCGGCGACGCTTCCGGCCCTGCTGGGAGCCAGTACAGGCTCTGATGGCGCCCCTTCATTCATCGTCAAGTGGAATATCACCGATAGGCTTTACGATAAGGCGGCCGTCATCCGGTCCGACCCTTCGACGTCGGTGATCAACAACGGTGCTTTGAATACGCTGCAGGTCGCGCATTATGCCAATCCTGCGAACATCATATTCTCGCAGGCACCCAACGTCTTCGGCGTTCAATACCCGCAAGAGCGCCCACTGTTCGTCAATGAAATCGGTTACAAGAACGCCGCCGCCCCAGGCGACCCTTTCACTTGGGTTCGTGTGACGGGGTTCTACAACACGACGCAGTATGAGAACCTGCAATACACGAACCAGCAGGTGACGAACGGAGGGGTTCTGGGCTACGTCGACCGTCAAATATTCCAGTCTGAACCCTCAGATGTCGCAACGGCTTATCGGGGCATTTACGTCGGCGCCCAGGCGGCGTGGGTCAGTCCTCAAGCCAACTACATCACCCAGGACTACGGAGCCCGCATTTACACGCTCGGCATGTTCGGGCGCCCGAAGGACCAGCTTTCTTTCATCTGGGAGCAGCAGGTCTATAGCCAGTATATTGTCGATCCGCTCGATGCCAGTATCCTTTGTACGACCGGCACCCTCTGTGGTCGGCATGTCACCAACCAGTTTACGTTGTCCTATAATATCAATGTGGTCCCCGGGGTCTTTGTCGGCTTAGGCGTTGCTTACGTCGATCATCCTACTGTAACCTACAGCCCAAGTTCACTACAGTATGGGTCCACAGCGGCGCCGGCATCGCCCTTTATCGGCCCCGTATCTCAGTACAACGTCAATCATGCCGTGAACTTCTTGGCTTCTTTGTTCGTGAATCTCTAAAAACGCGCTCCGGTCAGTTGACTTCACCTGACCGGAGAAACATGCTCCAGTTGGACGCCTCCAAGAACCTCTCCTGTTTGGCACGTGACGTGACTCCATCTGGTTGCGGGTGGAAGTTGGACACCTCCAAGAACCATCGCTTCGCAGGATTGTGACTGCAACGAAAGCGTATGGTGATCGCCGATCGGGCTTGCTACGGCGCTGTTTGGTGTTGCGGGTCGATGTATGCGCTCATCAGGCCGGAGCAGACGCGCGCCACCCGTCGAGCCAGACGAACCGCCTCATGTCGTGGGCGAGGTTGGCCAAGCCTGCGTCACGCGGGCCGATGGCCATGCCGAGCGCAACGCGGCGCGCGCGATGAACGTCACGTCGCACGTCACCCAGAACCTATCCGGTCGCCGCTCCGCCATCGATGGCAGCGCGACGCGCCATGCGGGCTACAAGATGAGCCTGAGGATCCGCGAGCGGATCGAGGAGGCTTGGGGCTGGGGCAAGGAGGTCGGATGCGCCGGACCCGGTTCAAGGGCCTGCCACGCGTCGGCCTATGCTCCGCCTTCACCGCCGCAGCCTACAACCTCGTGCGCCTGCCAAAGCTGATCGTGGCATGACGAAGGCGGCGACACTCGACGGCAAATGGCGGTTCACCGCGATGAGCACCTGGGACGATGAGCACCTGGGACGACGACTACATCGATCTCGTCGAGCCGGGCTTCGTCACCTTCGCCGGCAGCAGCGGGAGCGAGATGGTGTTCGGCGTCGTCACCGCCGCGCTCGACTGCGCCTTCGACAAGACCAGGTCCGATGTCAGCTTCACCTTCGTCGGCTCCGACGAGGGCGACCAAGTCTCGGGACAGGGATCGGCCGAAATGACCGGCCCAGACACCATCACCGGCGAAATCGAGTTCCACAACGGTGATGACACGACGTTCCAGGCGCGCCGATGGTGATCAGACGTTTTTCAGCAACCTGCTAGCAGGCTGCTGAAAAAGGCTGCTCGCTGCCGTTGATGGATCGTGATTCAGTCTCCTCATCGAGGAGGCTACTTTGCGCGGATCGGACGAGCGGACGGGATCGTTGTTCAGCTACGTCGGCATCGGGGGACGGCTACGGCCGGACCATCCTCTTCGCGCCATCCGAGCGCTGACGGACGAGACGCTGGCAGCAATGGAGCGCGAACTGGCGGCGCTGTACCCAGCATTGGACGTCCCTCGATCGCGCCGCAGATGCTGCTACGGGCCATGCTGCTGCAGGCGTTCTACTCGGTGCGCTCCGAGCGCCAACTGATGGAGCGCATGGAGTTCGACCTGCTGTTTCGCTGGCCTCATCCTAAGCTTGTCGAAGGACGTCGGCCTCGGCGCCGACGAGCCGGTGTGGGATGCTTCCACCTTCTCGAAAACCGCGACCGGCTTCTTGAGGGCGATGTCGCCGCGCGCTTTCTGGCGACGTTGATGGCCCGGCCGCGCGTGAAGCGGCTGCTGTCGTCCAATCACTTCAGCGTCGATGACACGATGATCCAGGCCTGGTCGTCGATGAAGAGCGTCAAGCCGATTGAGCCAGTCGAGGGACCAGGCGACGAGCCGCCTCCATCGGGCGGGCGGAATACTGAGGCAAACTTCCACGGCGAGACGCGCACCAACGCGACCCGTGCTTCCACCAGTGATCCGGAGACCAAGCTCTATTGCAAGGGTCCGGGCATGGAGGCAAAGCTCGCCTTTCTTGGCCATGCCCTGATGGAGAACCGCTGCGGGCTCGTAATCGACGCCTGCCTGACCCAGGCAAACGGTCACGCTGAACGCCTGGCCGCCCTGGCGATGATCGAGAAGCGAGCGGACCGCCCGCGTGCCGTAACGCTCGGCGCCGATAAGGGGTGAGCTTGCCCTCGGGCTTGACCCGGGGGACGCGTCCGACTTCGTGAACGAGCTCCGCTCGATGAACGTGCGCCCGCCCGTCGCCCGTCGCCTGCGCGCATCGGCGATCGATCGCCGCACCACGCGCCATCCCGGTTACGCCGCGAGCCAGCGCATCCGCAAACGGATCGAGGAGGCGTTAGGATGGATGAAGACCATCGGCGGCATGCGACGCCCGATGCGGCGCGGGACCAATCGCGTGGGATGGTCCTTCACCTTTACTGCTGCCGCCTACAACCTGGTGAGATTGCCAAGCTCATGAAGGCGGCCGCCTGATCCCAGCCTCAGCCAGAACCACCAGCCCCAGAAAGGCGTGTTCCCGACAACGATCTTTCAACCAGGAGGTCAGCAGCCTTCGGCACGGAGACCTTCTTCAGCAGCCTGCTAGGGTCGGAGGTCGTGATCGCCGACAAGGGATACGATGCCGATCACCTGCACCAAGCCATCCGCGACGCCAGAGCAGAGCCTGTCATCCCGGCAAAGGCGAACCGAAATGAGCGAAGACTGCACGACAGGGCCCTCTACAAGGAACGCAATCTCATCGAGCGCTTCTTCGGCGAGCTGAAGCAGTTCCGCCGCGTCGCCACCCGATACGATAAGCTGCTGGCCAACTACGAAGGCTTCGTCCAACTCGCCGCCATCACCATCCTGCTCCGGTGAAATCGTCACCACGGCCTAGTACTTCGCGCCGCTTGAACGCTTGTCCACCATCGATTATCGCCGCCTTGACGCCCGGTCACGTCTTTGCCACGGCGCGGTAGTCGCAATGCAGGTCGAGCCCGCGGGAGCGATGCCGACAAGGTGTCTGCGACTTAATCAATTGGTGAGGGCCGCCTGCACGGGTCGGCGTCGACCGTCAGGGCGGCCAGCGCCGGCCTCATCAGGAGGTCGCGCCAGCTCCTGCCTGACGATCCAGGACTTCAGCTTGAGCGCCTCGGCAACGTCGGGCGGCGCGTGGCGATGATCCGGACCGCTGGCGGCACCATCCATGCGCGGCCAGCACCGACCCATCGCGCCGGCCGATCGTTGGCGGACGTGGTCGCCGCCGCGCGCCCCCCACCCTGGTCGCGGCGGGCTCGCGCGCTTCCTTGACTGAGCGGACGCGCCTCGGTTCGCCCGCCCGCCATCGAGGGCTATCTCGGCAGCAGGCCGATGATCGCGGCGGCCGCCGTCGTCCTGTTCTCGACGTTCAGCTTCGTGAAGATGACCTCCAGGTGCTTGTCGATCGTCCGGGGACTGAGCGAGAGGATGGTGGCGATGTCGCGATTCGATTTGCCCCCGGCCATCCAGTAGGCCACCTCGGCCTCCCTCGGCGTCAGCCCGAGCGCCTTCGATAGAAGATCCGCCTGTGAACGGGGCGTGCTGTCGGCGATGCGGAACAGGATCTCCCCGCCCTCGCGCGTCCCGCGCACGAACGTGATGCGGGAGCGCCCGTCCTCGTGCCCGTGCGGGACATCGAGGAACGAGCTCCGCGCGCCCTCGCCCGGCGCGTCGGCCGCCCGCGCGACGAGCCAGTCGACGACGGCGGCGGGCAGGCGGAGATCCCCCGCCGCCGCGTCGTGGAAGCGCTCCTCCAGCAGGCGGTAGGCCTGCGGCGTGAACCACAGGATCGCGCCCGACGCGTCGGTGGCGATCAGCGCCTGGTCGGCGGCGTCGAGGGCCAAGCGGGCGTCGCGGATCTTGCGCGCGTTCGTCAGGTGCGCGTTGATGCGAGCGAGCATCGCGTCGAGGATGAGCGGTTTCGTCACGTAGTCGGCGGCGCCGGCCGCGAAGCCGCGTAGGCTATCCTCCACCTCGCTCATCCCGGTCATGAAGATCACCGGTACCGCGTCGAAGCCGGACAAGGCCTTGAGGCGGCGGCACGTCTCGAAGCCGTCCAGGCCCGGCATCAGCGCGTCCATCAGCACGAGGTCGGGCGTCGCGCGCGAGGCCACCTGGAGCGCGGCTGCGCCGTCGAGGGCGACCAGCACGTCCATCCCGGCGGCCTCCAGGGCGGCCGTGAGCAGGCGCACCGTGTCGGGGGTGTCGTCGACCACGAGGATGGCCGGCCGGTGCGACGCGCTCACGTCACCATCCCGTGCACGGCGTCCAGCGCCCGCATCATGCCGCCGAGGTCGATCTCGTCGAGGTGGGCGAGCAGGATGTCGGTGAACGGGCGCTTGCCCGTGTCCGCCTCGGCGATGGCGTGCAACGCGTCGCGCAGGCCGCGCGTGAAGCCGATCTCACACAGGTGGATCAGCCGGTCGAGGTCGCCGGCCCCGGGGATGGCCGCGGGCTCCAAGGTGGTGACGTCGCCTTGCGCGCGGGCGGCGCGCCCTTCCGGCTCGGGCTCTAGCGCCAGCAGCCGCGACACAGCGGCCCGAAGCTGGTCGAGGTCGACCGGCTTCATCAGGAAGGCGTCGTGGAACGGCAGGGCGACGGCGGAGCGGTGCTCGGCGACGGCGCTCGCCGACAGCATGATCACCGGCGCCTGGTGCCCGTTTTCGCGCAGCCGTTCCGCCAAGCACCAGCCGTCGAGGTCCGGCAGCTCGATGTCGAGGATGAAGATGTCGAAGGCGATCTCGCGCGCGAGCGCGAGCGCGGCCTCCGCGTCGCCGGCATCGTGCGTGTCGAAGCCGGCGCGGGTCAGCGCGGTGGCGACGATGTCGCAGTGGACGGGATCGTCGTCCACAAGGAGGATGCGGATGTCGCGCCCGGCCGGCGCCCCGCCGTGGACGTTCGGCATCAAGGACCGTGGCGCCATGTCGAGTCGGGGCATGAACAGCCGGAGCCGGAACGTCGAGCCCTGCCCGAGCGCCGAGGTCACGCCGAGGTCGCCGCCCATGACGTTGGATAGCAGGCGGCAGATCGTCAGGCCGAGGCCGGTGCCGGGCGCCGCCCGCCCGGCGGCCAGGCGCTCGAAGGGCACGAAGATGCGCTCGTGGTCGGCGGCGGCGATGCCGGGCCCCGTGTCGGAGACGGCGATGTCGGCGACCTGGTTGCGGTAGGTGACGGCGAGGTCGACGCTGCCCCGGTCGGTGAACTTGACGGCGTTCGACAGCAGGTTGATCAGGATCTGTCGCAGCCGCTTCCCGTCGACCGCGACGGCCGGCGGCAGGTCCGGCGCGACGCCCACGCGGAAGCCGACGCCCTTGGCGAGCGCCTGCGCCGCGAAGGGCTCCGCGACCTGCGCCACCAGGGCGTGGATCGCCACTTCATCACGCGCGAGGTCGAGCTTGCCGGCCTCGATCTTGGCGATGTCGAGCAGGCCGTCGATGAGGGCCGCCAGGTGGTTGGTGTTGCGGCGCATCACCGCCACCTGCTGGCGCGAGCGCGCGGGCAGGGCGTCGTCGCGCTCCAGCAGCTGCGCGTAGCCCATGATGGCGTTGAGCGGCGTGCGCAGCTCGTGGCTGAGCCCGACGACGTAGCGGCTCTTGGCGACGTTGGCCGTTTCCGCCGCCTCCTTCGCCTTCTTCAGCGCGGCGTCGGTCCGCTCGTGCGCGTCGATCTCCGCCAGCAGCAGCTCGGTCTGCCGCAGGGTTTCCTCCTGCGCCGCGCGTCGGCTCAGGCGGTTGAGGTGGAACCACCAGCTCGCCACACCGACGACGATGAGCAACGCCAGGAAGATGTTGCGGAGCGCCCACAGGACGAGGGCTTGCGACACCAGCGCCTGCGCGAAGCGGTGTTCGGTCGTGAGCTGCACCCCGATCAGCGCCAGGACCAGGGCGACGACGCCGGCCAGGAGCACGAAGGTCAGTAGGAACTCGCCGACGTCCGGCCGCACAAGCCGCCGCAGGAACGGTGGGAGCAGGCGTTCCACGGCGGTGGCGAGCTGCACGTGGAGGCGCCCGTGCGGCTTGCACAGGTCGTGGCAGCGCACGTCGAGCGAGCAGCACAGCGAGCAGATCGGGCCGCCATAGGCCGGGCACGCCGCCATGTCCTCGGGCTCGAACGCGTTCTCGCACAGGCAGCAGGGCCGCGCATCCGCCATCGCCGGCCCGGTCCCCGCCATCCGCGATGGCGCGCGCGCGAGATAATACCGGCCCCTCGTCGCCCAGGCGATCAGCGGCGCCGTGACGAGGGACACCGCCAGCGCGATGAAGGGCGCGAAGGCCTGCGGCAGCGGCCCGAACACGCCGAGGCGAGCCACGGTGGCGACGACGATCGCCGCCGCCATGGCGCCCACGCCCACGGGATTAATGTCGTAAAGGTGGGCGCGCTTGAACTCGATGCCGGGCGGGCTGAGGCCGAGCGGCTTGTTGACCACGAGGTCGGCGACGAGCGCGCCGACCCAGGCCACCGCGACGCTGGAGTAGAAAGCGAGCGTCTGCTCCAGCGCCCGGTAGACGCCGACCTCCATCACCAGCAGCGCCACCAGCACGTTGAACACCAGCCACACGACGCGGCCGGGATGGAGGTGGGTGAGGCGCGAGAAGAAATTCGACCAGGCGATGGAGCCGGCGTAGGCGTTGGTGACGTTGATCTTGAGCTGGCACGTCACCACCAGCAGGCAGGTGAGCGCGAGCGACAGCGGCCCGGGGCCGACGAGGGCGGCGAAGGCGCGCGCGTACATGCGGGGCGGCTGCGCGGCGAGGTCGCGCGGGACTCCGTGGCGGACGAGGACGACGGCGAGGAACGAGCCGGCGAACAGCTTGAGCAGGCCGGTGACGATCCACCCCGGCCCGCACGCGAGCAGCGCCGTCCACCATCCCGCCAAGTGGCGGCCGCGATCGGGCGAGGGATCGGGCAGGAAGCGCAGGAAGTCCACCTGCTCGCCGACCTGGACGATCAGGGCGATCGTCACCGACGCCGCCGCGCCGAACGACAGGAAGGTGAAGCCCTCGCCCTCGCTGCCGGGAAAGCCGTGCCAGGCGGCGAAGTCGGCCGGCTCGCGCAGCGCGATCGCCGCCACCGGCAGGATGTTCAAGGCCAGGAAGATCGGCTGCGTCCACATCTGGAAGCGGCTGATGGCGGAGATGCCGTAGGTGACGAGCGGGATCACGACGACCGCGCTGACGAGGTAGCCGATCCCCTGCGGCACGCCGAGGCAGAGCTCCAGTGCCATCGCCAGGATCACCGACTCGATGGCGAAGAACAGGAAGGTGAAGGAGGCGTAGATCAGCGAGGTAATGGTCGAACCGAGGTAGCCGAAGCCGGCGCCCCGCGTCAGCAGGTCGATGTCGACGCCGGCCCTGGCGGCGTGGACGCAGATCGGCAGTGCGGTGGCGAAGATCACCAGCGCGCAGGCGACCATGGCGGCGCTCGCGTTGGCGAAGCCGTAGGAGAGCGTGATCGACCCGCCGATCGCCTCCAACGCGAGGAAGGACACGGCGCCGAAGGCGGTATGCCCGACCTGCGCCACCGACCAGCGCCGCGCGCCCTTCGCGGTGAAGCGCAGCGCGAAGTCCTCGAGCGTCTGGTTGGCCGCCCACTTGTTGTAGTCGCGGCGGGCTCGATCGATCCGCTGCCGCCCAGTCTGTTGCTGCCCGGTCCGCTGCCACCTGGTCATGGTGCCGACCTCCGCGTCGAGTCGCGCCCCGTCCATGCCGGCATAGCAAGGATCGTGCTCGGCGGCGCCGCTGGTGGCGGAGCGGGTAACCTACGTGATCCCCACCACCTACGTGATCCTACGTATTGGCGCGCCCCGCCTGGGCTCGTCATCTTGGCCGGGTCGTCGCGCCTCGACGATGGACCGCGGAGCCATGAATGACCGAGACGCTGATCAAGGTGGACCTGTCGCAGTCGGCCTACGACAATGAGATGGTGCACAACCGATGGCACCCCGACATCCCGATGGTCGCGACCGTCAGCCCCGGCGACGACTTCATCCTTGAAACCTACGACTGGACCGGCGGCTTCATCAAGAACGACGACGATGCCTCCGACGTGCGCGACATCGACCTGTCGATCGTGCATTTCCTGTCCGGGCCGGTCGGGGTCAAGGGCGCCGAGCCCGGCGACCTGCTCGTCGTCGAGATCCTCGACATTGGCGCCAAGCCGGACATGACCTGGGGCTTCAACGGCATCTTCTCCAAGCAGAACGGCGGCGGCTTCCTCACCGACCACTACCCGACCGCGCAGAAGTCGATCTGGGACTTCGAGGGGCTGTTCACCAAGTCGCGTCACGTGCCGGGCGTGCGCTTCGCGGGCCTCGTCCACCCCGGCCTGATCGGCTGCCTGCCAGACCCCAAGCTGCTGGAAACCTGGAACGCCCGCGAGCAGAAGCTGATCGACTCCGACCCGCACCGCGTGCCGGGCCTCGCCAACCCGCCCTTCGCGGCTACCGCGCACATGGGCAAGCTGACCGGTGAGGCGAAGGCGAGCGCGGCCGCGACCGGCGCCCGCACCGTGCCGCCGCGCGAGCACGGCGGCAATTGCGACATCAAGGACCTGTCGCGCGGCGCGAAGGTGTACTTCCCCGTCTACGTGCCGGGCGCCGGGCTCTCCATGGGCGACCTGCACTTCTCCCAGGGCGACGGCGAGATCACCTTCTGCGGCGCTATCGAGATGGCCGGCTGGACGCACCTCAAGGTGGACCTCATCAAGGGCGGCATGGCGAAGTACGGGATCAAGAACCCGATCTTCAAGCCGAGCCCGATCAAGCCGGTCTACAACGACTACCTGATCTTCGAGGGCATCTCCGTCGACGAGAGCGGCACGCAGCACTACCTCGACGTCAACGTCGCCTACCGGCAGGCCTGCCTCAACGCCATCGAGTACATGAAGAAGTTCGGCTATTCCGGCCGGCAGGGCTACTCGATCCTCGGCACCGCGCCGGTGCAGGGCCACATCTCTGGCGTCGTCGACGTGCCCAACAGCTGCGCCACCCTGTGGCTGCCGACCGAGATCTTCGACTTCGACATCAATCCGTCGGCCGCCGGCCCCGTGAAGCACATCGACGGCAGCGTCGACGTGCCCACCGTCCCGGACAAGTGAGGCGCGATGCCGAACCCTTGTCATAAGTGAGGCGCGATGCCGACCTACGATTACGATTGCGCCGCCTGTGGACCGTTCTCCGCGCATCGGCCGATGGCGGACTACGCCGAGCCGGTCCCCTGCGACATCTGCGGGGTGCCGGCGCCGCGCGCCTACCTCACCGCGCCGGCGCTCGCCACCATGGACGCCGGACGGCGCCAGGGCATGGCGGTGAACGAGCGCTCCCGACACGAGCCGCGCCGGGTCAGCGGCTCCCATCCCGCCGGTTGCGGCTGCTGCGCACCCCGCAAGTCCGCTCAGGCTGGCGCCCAGGGAGGGGCTAAGTCCTTTCCCGGCGCCCGGCCCTGGATGATCAGTCATTGACACGGTTCGCTTGCAACGTTGAACCGAAGCGTAGCAGCCACCGCCACGTCGTTCCGGGCGAAGCGCGGCGAAAATCCAGAACCGGTGTCCACTTGCCCCGGCCAGTTGAGGAGTCCGGTTCCGGGTTCGGCTGCGCCGCCCCGGAACGACGTAGGTAGGGCGTTCGGATGTTGGAGGCAGGCGGACGTTATTCCGCCGCTTGCTTGGCGTCGGTAATCTCCGCGTCCGACAGCGTGGTCGCCGGCGCCGGTCCCTTGCCGACCAGCGGAATGCCCTCGATTGGGCACTCGGCTGTGCCAACGCCTTGGCGGGTGATCGCCTGCACCTTGAGCCGCGTCGCTTCCGGGTCGGCGATCCAGTCGCGGTAGAACTCGTAGGGGCATTCCGCCATGCCGTGGCGCTCCTCCTTCGAGTTGATCATGCCGGTGTAGCCCCGGTGCAGCAGCTTGAAGAGGTGGTTCTCCGACTGCTGGTGCTCGCGCGCGTCGCGGATCAGGAACTTGGACAGCGAGGCGTACTGGATGCCCATCGCCTCCTCGCCGCACTCGCCCAAGGTGCGCCCGTCGAAGCCGATCAGCGCGGAATGACCGAAGTAGGTGTAGACCCCGTCGTGCCCGGCGGCGTTGGCCACCGCGACGTAGCAGTTGTTGGCGAAGGCCATCGCCTTCGACATCAGCACCTGCTGCTCCTTGGCCGGGTACATGTAGCCCTGGCAGCGGATCACCAGTTCGGCGCCGCGCATCGCGCAGTCGCGCCAGATCTCGGGGTAGTTGCCGTCGTCGCAGATGATGAGGCTGACCTTGAGCCCCTTCGGCCCATCCGACACGTAGGTCCGGTCGCCGGGGTACCAGCCCTCGATGGGCGTCCACGGCATGATCTTGCGGTACTTCTGCACGATCTCGCCCTGGTCGTTCATCAGGATCAGCGTGTTGTA
>CAXSDP010000071.1:0-20714 GCA_964235705.1 uncultured Beijerinckiaceae bacterium
GCCGGCCTCGAGGCGGCGCGGGCGCTGGACGGCGGCATCACGGTCGCGGCGGCGAGGGCGGCGATGCGGCGCGCGGCGATGTTCGCGATCCGCTGAGGCGCCCAGGCGTGGGGCCGGTCGGCGCTCCCGCCGACCGGCTTGCTTGACCGGACTTGCTTGGCCGGACTTGCTTGGCCGGACTTGCTTGGCCGGACTTGCACGACCCGCTTACGGGTTCGTCAGATCAGGATCTTGAGCGCGCTCAGGATGGCCTTGTAGAGACCCCAGGCGGCGGGAATGCCGACGATGATCCAGGGGATCAACGCCGCGCCGCTGAGCGAGCCGAGGCCGATCCCGTGGTCCGACGCCGTCGATACGGGGCGCACGGCCTCGCCCGCCGTGGTCGCCAGGCCGGCGGTGAGGATCGCCTTGCCGGTCGCCGCCCCGTCCTTGCGCATCAGCCACTTGTCGTGGACAGGCCGGACCAGCAGGTTGCACAGGAAGCCCAGCGCCAGCAGCCCGACCATGACGTACATGACCGCGTCGTAAACCTGCGCCGGCGGCAGGTGGTTCACCTTGATCTCGTAGTCGCGGACGCGCACGATGATCTCGGACCCGGCAACGCCGGCGACCGACCAGGCGGTCAGCAGCCGGCCGTGGATGGCGCCGACGAACTTGGTGCCGAAGATGTCGGCGAGGTAGGCCGGCACCGTCGCGAAGCCGCCGCCGTACATCGAGAGGATGACGCAGAGCGCGATGACGAAGAAGCCCTTGGCACCCGCGTCGGCCAGGCTCGGCACGGCGGCGTAGAGGACGATGCCGAGCGCGAAGAAGGTCGCGTAGGTCGCCTTGCGCCCGATCTTGTCGGAGATGGAGGCCCAGAAGAACCGGCCGGCGATGTTGAACAGCGACAGCAGCCCGACGAAGCCGGCGGCGACGGCGGCGATGGTCCCCAGCTGCGCGGCGGTCGGCTTGGCGCCGGCGGCGAGCCCGATGAGGCGACCGCCGAAGATCGTCTGCAGCATGGGCGAGGCGATCGACAGCACGGCGATGCCGGCGGTGACGTTGAGCAGCAGCACGCTCCAGATCATCCAGAACGACAACGTCTTGTGCGCGTCGTCGAGGTGGACGTCGCCGTGCGAGATCAGCTTGCCCTTGCGCGCTGGCGGCACCCAACCCTGCGGTGCCCAGTTGTCCGGCGGCACGCGGTAGGAGAAGGCGCCGATCGCCATCACGACGAGGTAGAGCAGGCCGAGCACGAGGAAGGTTTCGGCCACGCCGGTGCTGGTCGCCGACTTGAAGCCGCCCACGGCGAGGTTGACGTCGCCGAGGCTGACGACGCTGCCGCCGTTCATCATCAGGTTGGCCAGCGGCGCGCCGATCATGGCGCCCCCGCCGAAGCCCATGATCGCCATGCCGGTCGCCATGCCGCGCCGGTCGGGGAACCACTTGATGAGGGTGGAGACCGGCGAGATGTAGCCGAGCCCGAGCCCGACGCCGCCGACAAGCCCGAGCCCGAGGTACAGCAGCCAGAGCTGGTGGACCTGCACGGCGAGCGCGCTGATGAGGAAGCCGCCGCCCCAGCACACCGCCGCGACGAGACCCGCCTTGCGCGGCCCCGCCCGCTCCAGCCAGCCGCCGAACAGCGCGGCGGACACGCCGAGGAACACGATGCCGAGTTCGAAGGTGACGACCGTCGACGAATCCGGCCAGTTGCAGCTCGTGGTGAACAGCATGCCGAGGAAGCCCAACGCCCCGCACGCCGCGGCGTCGGTGTTGGGGATGGCGGCGGCCAGCGGCTTCCAGAACACGCTCAACGCGTAGGCCATGCCGATGGACAGGTGGATGGCGAGCGCCGCGGGCGGGACGAGCCAGCGGTTGAAACCGGGCTTGGCGACGGTGCGCGCCCGATCCAGCAGGCCAGCCTCCATGCCAACCCGAGGCGGCGCGTGGTCGAGAATGGTCATGGCTTCGTCCCTCACATGGCTTCTGAATAGGTTTCGGCGATCAACGACCTTTGTTACGGACCAAACGATCGACGCCCCGGCGGACGGGATGCCTCGCTCGCGAACCCGCCTCGGACGACGCCATCATGATCCTTGGCGAGCATGATTCTTGGCAACCATGATCCTTGGCGACCATGACTCTTGGCGACGCGGCGAGACGGCTCGACCGTTCTTCCCCATCATTTCGACACCGTCAAACATCGAGGTGCCGCGAGCGAACATCGAGGTGCCGCGAGGAACGACACGGGCTCGGGTCCGTCGCTTCCGAACCCGGTCGATCACTGATATCGGATCAGACGATAGGCGATGAACAGGCCAAACGATGCTCGATCCCCTGCTGCTCAAGACGTTCCTCGTCATCGCGGAGGGTAATAGCTTCTCGGAAACGAGCCGCAAGCTAGCCATCCGGCAGTCCACGGTGAGCGACCACGTGCGGCGCCTGGAGCAGGGCCTCGGCCACCAGCTCTTCGTGCGCGACACCCACTCGGTCGCGCTCACCGTCGCCGGCGAAAGCCTGATCGCCTTCGCGCGCGCCATCCTCGAGACCGGCGAACGCGCCGAGCGCCATTTCGCCGGCACCAACCTGCGCGGTCGCCTGCGCTTCGGCGCCACCGAGGACCTGACGGCCTCGTGGCTCCCGTTCGTCCTGGCGCGCTTCACGCGCGACCATCCCGAGGTCGACCTCGAGCTCACCGTCGCGCTGTCGGGCACCCTGGTCGGGCGCTACGACGCCGGCAGCCTCGACATGGTGTTGTGCAAGCGGTGGCCGGGCGATGAGCGGGGCGACTTCGTGTGGCGCGACGCGATCGCCTGGGTCACCGCCGAGGGCGAGGTTCTGCCCAAGAGCCGATCGGTGCCGCTGATCGTCTACCCGCCGCCGTCCATCACCCGCTCGATGGTGCTGGCGGCGCTCGCCCACGCGAACGTCCCCTGGCGCGTCGCCTGCACCAGCGACAGCCTGAGCGGCATCATCGCCGCGACGCGGGCCGGGCTCGGGATCATGACGCTGGCCCGCAAGCTCATCCCCCACGGCCTGCGCGAGGTCGAGCCCGCCGAGGTCGGCCTGGCGACGCTGCCGGCGCTCGGCACGCTCGACTTCGTGCTGCTGCGCTCGGCGCGCGGGCCGCACGCCGTCGCCTCCGAACTCTCGGCCATGATCCTGGCGAAGGGCCGGAGTTTCTAGGGCATCGGACTGGATCAAAGACCCAGTCCGATGCTCTGATGTCCCGTGTCGCATTGGATCGTCCCGAACACCGCCGCGCGCTTTTCGGTCCGATGCTTCGGGCCGCGCCGGCCGGCCCGCGACGGGGCGCCCCGCGACCGCGCCACCGGCGAAGGGCGCCGTGGGGATGCGGTGGCCTTGCCGCCGCCCCATCTGTCTGAAACACAGGCGGCGACCCGCCCGAGCGGAGGCACCAAACTGCCCGAAGGACGCATGGACCCCCACCCGAACGCCTCGGCCCGGCCCGCGCCAAGCCACGCCGCATCTGGCCCTGCCGCGTCTGGCCATCCCCAGTCCGACCATGGCGCGCCGGCCCGCAACCTCGTTCCCGCGCGCACGATCTCGCTCGGGCTGAAGTTCGCGCTGGAGATGGGACCGCTGCTGCTGTTCTTCTTCGCCAACTTCCGGCCGAAGCTGTTCGAGCCGCTGATGCGGCCGGTGCTGCCGGCCCACCTGCTCGCCGGCCCGGAGGCGGGGCTGTTCACCGCCACCGGCGTGCTGATGGTGGCCGTGGTCCTCGCGCTCGCCGTGTCCTACGCCAAGACGCGTCGCCTGCCGCTGATGCCGCTCGTCACCGCGATCCTCGTGGTGGTGTTCGGCGGCCTGACCCTGTATTTCCAGGACCCGCGCTTCATCAAGATGAAGCCGACCATCCTTTACGCCCTGTTCGGCGGCGGCATGCTCGCCGGGCTCGTCTTCAACCGGCCTCTGCTGCCGGTCATGCTCGACAACGCGATGGCGTTAACCGAGGAGGGCTGGCGCGTGCTGACGCTGCGCTGGGGGATCTTCTTCCTGGGCCTCGCCGTCGCCAACGAGGTCGTGTGGCGCAACTTTTCCGAGCATGCCTGGGTGCTGTTCAAGTTCCCCGGCACGGCGGGGCTGATCTTCCTGTTCACCTTCACCCAGGTGCCGCTCATCCTGCGCACCGAGTTGAAGGGCGAAGCGGCCGCCGAGGCGCCCGAACACGTTTGAGCCTGGTGGGGTGGGTGGCTGTTGCCGTGAGCGGCGGCGCGCGTTAACCAGCACGCACCCCGCGTCCCCGGGATCGCCATTCTCTTAGGATCACCATGGGCTTCAAATGCGGCATCGTCGGCCTGCCCAACGTCGGTAAGTCGACCCTCTTCAACGCCCTCACCCAGACCGCCGCCGCGCAGGCGGCGAACTATCCCTTCTGCACGATCGAGCCCAACGTCGGCGACGTCGCCGTGCCCGACGAGCGGCTGGCGATCCTGTCCGCCATCGCCGGCTCCAAGGAGATCATCCCGACCCGGCTGACCTTCGTCGACATCGCCGGCCTCGTGCGCGGCGCCTCCAAGGGCGAGGGGCTCGGCAACCAATTCCTCGGCAACATCCGCGAGTGCGACGCGATCGCCCACGTGGTGCGCTGCTTCGTGGACGACGACGTCACCCACGTCGAGGGCACGATCGCCCCGCTCGCCGACATCGAGACGATCGAGACCGAGCTGATGCTCGCCGACCTCGACAGCCTGGAGAAGCGCGTGCCGGCGCTGGAGAAGCGCGCCAAGACCGGCGGCGACAAGGACGCGAAAGAGTTGCTCGACCTGATGGGCCGCTGCCTCGTCCTGCTGCGCGAGGGCAAGCCGGCACGGCTCGCCGCGATCAAGCCCGAGGAGGGCAAGGCGTTCCGCGGCCTCGGCCTGCTGTCGTCGAAGCCGGTGCTCTACGTGTGCAACGTCGAGGAAGCCTCCGCCGATGCCGGCAACGCCTTCTCCGACGCCGTCGCCGCCCACGCGAAGGCGGAGGGCGCGGTGTCCGTGGTCGTCTCCGCGCGCATCGAGAGCGAGATCGCGGTGATGCCGGAGGCCGAGCAGGCGGACTACCTTGAAGCCGTCGGTTTGAGCGAGCCGGGCCTCAACCGCGTGATCCGCGCCGGCTACGGCCTGCTCCACCTCATCACCTATTTCACCGTGGGGCCGAAGGAGGCGCGCGCCTGGACGGTCGCGCGGGGCACGAAGGGGCCGGCGGCGGCCGGCGTCATCCACACCGATTTCGAGAAGGGATACATCCGCGCCGAGACGATCGCCTACGACGATTACGTCGCCGGCGGAGGGGAGGCCGGCGCGCGCGAGGCCGGCCGCTTCCGCCTGGAGGGCAAGGACTACGTCGTCGCCGACGGCGACGTGCTGCACTTCCGCTTCGCCAACTGACGCTGCCATGGCCGCCGACCTGCTGCACTTCGAGGACATCGAGCCGGGCACGGTGCTGCGCTCCGAGCCGGTGGTGGTGACGCGCGAGGCCATCATCGCCTTCGCCACCGCCTACGACCCCCAGCCGTTCCACCTCGACGAGGCCGCCGGCGCGGCCTCGTTGTTGCGCGGGCTCGCGGCGTCGGGGTGGCACACGACCGCGCTCGGCATGCGGCTGTACTTCGACACCTTCGTCGGGCGGATCGCCTCCATGGGGTCGCCAGGGGTCGACGAGGTGCGCTGGCTGCGCCCGGTGCGGCCGGGCGACGCCCTCCACCTCGTGCTGACGATCGCCGACAAGCGCCCGTCCGCCTCGCGCCCGGATCGCGGCTTCGTCACCACCCACCTCGACCTGCGCGACGCCGCCGGCGCCACGGTGATGACCCAGCGCAACCCGCTGATCGTCCAGCGGTGCGGCGCGACGCGGCAGGAGCGGTCGAGACCGCTGCCGGACCTGTCGGCGGCGTCGGCGGCGAGCGACGTGCCGGCGGTCGATCCCATGCTCGCCGCCCCCTACGACGAGCTGGAGGTGGGCCACGAGAGCCTGCTCGGCACGCAGCCCTTCACGCCCGACATCATCACCGGCTTCGCCTCCGCCTACGATCCGCAATACTTCCACCTCGACGCCGCCGCCGCCGCGCACAGCCATTTCGGCGGCCTGGTCGCGTCCGGCTGGCAGACGGCGGCGTTCTGGATGAAGCACTACGTGGCGGCGCGGCGACGCTCGGGCGAGGCGCGCGCCGCCGCCGGGTTGCCGGTGGCGGTGGGCGGCCCCTCGCCCGGCTTCACCGCGATGCGATGGCTGCGCCCCGTCCACGCGGGCGAGGCCATCACCTACCGCCTCGCGATCAAGGCCAAGCGGACGACGCGGCCGGGATGGGGCATGGTGACCACGACCAACACCGGCCACGCCGCCGACGGCGCGACCGTCTTCGACTTCGAGGGCCGTTTGATGTGGCCGACGGGAACCGACGGTTAACGACCCTATCCGTCGCCGGGGGCGAGCCGATGGACTTGGACGCCCAACTCGACGCGCTCGACCAGCGGATCGAGGAGTTGCGGGAGGTGCTGGAGGGTTGCCGCCGCGCCATCCTCGTGTCGCGCGCGGCGGTCCTGCTCGGCATCGCCGCGCTCGCGCTCGTCTTCACCCTGGCCGGTCCGTACCGGACGGCGACGGTGGTGTTCGGCGCGATGACCGCGGTGGTCGGCGGCACCGTGTGGTCCGGGGCCAGCCGGTCCTCGCGGGACGAAGCCAGGGCCGCCCTCGACGCCGCCGAGGCGCGGAAGTCCCGAATGATCGACGAGGTTGCCGCGCGCAACGGCTGGCGGGATCCGACGCCGAGCGTGCATTGAGCCCCGACCGGGTGCACTGAGCCTAACGACGCGTGGAAGCCGCCGGCGCGGCCTGCGGCGACGCGGTCCCCTCGTTGCGCGCGTCGGGCGGCAGGCTCGTCTTGCCCGGGTTGTTGTTGGCGCCGGACGGCCCCGGCTGACCCGGCGGCAGGCCGTTGGCCGGGTGGTTCTGCGCGTCGCTGCCGCCCGAGCTGGCGCCGCCGCCGGCCGCGAGGGCGACGGAGGCGAGGCCGATGCCGAACACGGCGGCGAGGATGGGACGGGTGACGGGGGTCATGGGCGTGTTTCCCTGGACTTGGGTTCCCCTCAGTAGCCGTGCCGGTCGACCCGGTACTTGCGCTGATAGGTGCTGGGAACCAGGTGCTGGCGGCGATGGTGGCGGCTGATCGGCGGGTTGCCCTGGGCGTTCTCGCCGAGGATCTGTGGATAAGGGTCCTTCATGATCGTCTGCGGTCCACCCAGGCCCTGCGGCTCGGGATCGAGCGGTTGCCCGCCGCTGATGTCGCCGGGGTAAGGCACCGGGATCAAGGATTGCGCGGCGCGCGCCGCCGGCGTCAAACCCATCAACGTCGCGAGGGCGAGGACGGCGGCCGAGCGATGGGGCGGGTGGATCGACATGCCGACGCAATTCGGGACATCGTCGCAACGTTCCGGCGTCGTCGTGTCCCGGAAGGATGGATGTGCTGGACGGATGGGCGCGCTGGCGCGCATGCCCGTTTGACGCGGGACGGGCCGGCCCATAGCTATCATTCCAGGATCCATGCCGGTGGGCGGCCACACGGCCGTCGCGGGGACAACGAGACACGTGAGCCAACACACATGATCGACGACGCGACGGGGTGGGTGGAACGCAAGGCCACCGCCGTGCTGGTGCTGGCCGACGGCACGGTGCTGGAGGGCGAGGGGTTCGGCGCCACCGGCGAGGCGGTCGGCGAGGTCTGCTTCAACACCGCGATGACCGGCTACGAGGAGATCCTCACCGATCCGTCCTACGCCGGACAGATCCTGACCTTCACCTTCCCGCACATCGGCAACGTCGGCGCCAACGAGCAGGACGTCGAGTCGATCTCGCTGGCCGCCGCGCCGGGCGCGGTCGGCATGGTGGTGCACGCGCTGCCCACCGGCCCGTCAAATCATCGCGCGACCCAGCACCTCGACGAGTGGCTGCGCCGCCGCGAGGTGATCGGCCTCGCCGGCCTCGATACGCGCGCGCTGGTGTCGCTCGTGCGCGACCGGGGGGCGCAGAACGGCGTGATCGCCCACCAGCCCGACGGGGCGTTCGACCTCGACGCCCTCAAGGCCAAGGCGAGGGGCTGGCCGGGGCTGGTCGGCCTCGACCTCGTGCCGGGCGTCACGGCGGGCCAGCGCTTCGACTGGGATGAGACGGTGTGGGACCTCGAGACCGGCTACGGTCGCCAGGAGGCGCCGCGCTACAAGGTCGTCGCCATCGACTACGGCATCAAGCGCAACATCCTGCGTCTGCTGGCTGAGGCCGGCTGCGCCGTGACGGTGGTGCCCTCCACCACCGACGCGGACGCGATCATGGCGCTGGGGCCGGACGGCGTGTTCCTGTCGAACGGCCCCGGCGACCCCGCCGCCACCGGCGACTACGCCGTGCCGGTCATCAAGGACCTGTTGGCGCGCAAGGTGCCGACCTTCGGCATCTGCCTCGGCCACCAGCTGATGGCCCTCGCCGTCGGCGCGGAGACCACCAAGATGCACCAGGGCCACCACGGCGCCAACCACCCGGTGATGGATTACACCACCAACAAGGTCGAGATCGTCTCGATGAACCACGGCTTCGCGGTGGACCGCGACACCCTGCCGGCGAACGCGCGGGAAACGCACCGCAGCCTGTTCGACGGCTCGAACTCCGGTTTCGAGCTCACCGACCGTCCCGCGTTCTGCGTGCAGCACCATCCCGAGGCCTCGCCCGGCCCGACCGACAGCCACTACCTGTTCACGCGCTTCACGCAGCTGATGGACAAGGCGAAGGCGTAGCACCCGACGCGGATCGCCACCGCCCGGGCTCAGTCCTCGTGTTGGAGCGACCGCGCGCGATCCTTAATCGCGGCCTCGTGGTACCAGCCGCTTCCGTACTCGACGGGGAGGACGGACGCCGTCGGCCGCGCGAGCCCCCGGGATCGGGCATCGCCCGCGCCACGCGGCTCCGGGCGGTCGTTCCGACCAGGGAACGGTAGTATCTTGGCATCCATGGAATGGGTCCTTTCAGGCTCACATCACGTCATCCGCCGTCGTGCGACGGCCTGCGATGCATATCGATTGACCTCTTCGCTTAATCAATGCGCAGTGGATCGATATATATTTATGCGTCTTGCTTATTATTACATCTCGATGGTCACGGCGCTCACCTGGTCGACGGCTTTCGTCTGGGTCGGCCGGCCCGGCCACCGCGCGATGCGTTTCCCTTTGCGGCACGCTTCACCCTGTGGGACGGTCCCGCCGTGCCCCCGAAGGGCATGCAAGGGAGACTCACGACGATGAACGGCCGCCTCACCATAGCTTGCCTCCTGACCGCCCAGTTGGCGGCGAGCGTCGCGCGAGCCGAAACGGCGAAGCCGCTCGCCCCGCTCGGCGCCACCCCGGCCACCAAGGCGGCGCCGCTCGCGATCGAGGAACCACGGGACATCGTGGCGGCGATCTACCGGCTCGCCGCCACGGACCTGAAGAAGGCGGGCTCCGGCGGCCCCTTCTTCGATCGGGGCGTGCGGGAGAAGTACTTCTCCAAGGGCTTCGACCTGCTGGTCACCACCGCCGAGACGAAGGCCGCGCACGACGGCGACGCCGCGCTCGACTTCGACCCGATCTCCGCCTCGCAGGACGCCGAGTTGCAGAAGGTCACGCTCAAGACCGACGTGCTGGAACTCGGCAAGGCCACCGTGTCCGCGAGCTTCGCCAACCACGGCGAGCCCACCGTGGTCACCTACGACTTCATCCGGCAGGACGAGGACTGGAAGATCAACGACGTCAAGGGGACCACCAACAAGGAAGCCTGGTCGGTGCGCAAGATCCTGGCGTCCTCCGGCCGGGCGCCGACCTCGCTCCCCGGCCAGAAGGGGGCGGCGGACAAGGGCGGCGACGAGGGACCGACCGCCAAGACCCGGTAGGGCTCGAGGTTTCGGCATGGGAGCCTTGCGCCGGCACCCTTGCCGGGCCAGGCCGAACCTTCGATAAGGCCACACGAACCTTCCGCGCGCGAGACCCATGTCGATCCGCCAATCCTACGATGCCCAGGTGCGAGGGGGCCATATCGAGCGGGACGCGGCGCAGGAGGCGGTGGTGGCCCGGCTCGACGCGCTTTGCGACCAGCTGCACGGCTACGTGCCGGGTCGCAAGGCCGGCGCGCTCGGCTGGATGTTCGCGGCGAGGGCCAGGCACCCGGCGCTGCGCGGCCTCTACGTCTGGGGCGGCGTCGGGCGCGGCAAGTCCATGCTGATGGACATGTTCTTCGACGCCGTCGACCTCGGCAAGAAGCGCCGCGTGCATTTCCACGCCTTCATGGCGGAGGTCCACGCCGGGATCTACGAGCACAGGCAGGCGTTCAAGAAGGGCCTGGTGAAGGGCGAGGACCCCGTGGGGCCGGTCGCGGAGGGCATCGCGCGGGGCGCCTCGCTGCTCTGCTTCGACGAGTTCACGATCACCGACATCGCCGACGCCATGATCCTGGGCCGTTTGTTCAAGACGCTGTTCGCGTCCGGCGTCATCGTGGTCGCGACATCCAACGTCGAGCCCTCCACCCTCTACGCCGGCGGCCTGAACCGCGAGCTGTTCCTGCCCTCGATCGCGCTGATGGCGGAACACATGGACGTGGTCGAGCTCGACGCGCGCACCGACTTCCGCATGCAGAAGCTGGCGGAGTCGGACACGCTGCACGTGCCGGTCGACGCCGCCGCCGCCGCCGCGCTCACCGCCGCCTTCAAGGCGCTCACCGGCAGCGAGACCGGCAACCCCGCCACCCTCACCGTGCTCGGCCGCGCGGTGCCCGTGCCGCAATCGCGCGGCAACGTCGCCCGCTTCACCTTCGCCGACCTTTGCGAGAAGCCGCTCGGCGCGCAGGACTACCTCGCCATCGCGCGGCGCTATCACAGCGTCATCATCGACGGCATCCCCGTGCTGAAGGCCTCGCAGCGCAACGAGGCCAAGCGCTTCATCATCCTGATCGACGCGTTCTACGAGGCGCACATCAAGCTGTTCGCCTCCGCCGCCGCGCCGCCGGACCGGCTGTTCGAGGCGGAGGACGGGCGGGAAGCCTTCGAGTTCCAGCGCACGGTGTCGCGGCTCAACGAGATGCAATCGGCCGATTACATGGCCCTGCCGCACGGGCGCGGCGGCGCGATGCGGAGCGGCACGGTGGGGATCGTCGAAACGTGAGCCCGGTCATCGGTCGCTCGCGGGAGCCGGTCCCTCCAGCATCGAGGCCTTGACGCCTCCCGCCGTGACGCCCCCCGCCCTGTCGAGCGCGGCGGCGACGTCGCCGGTCGTCAGCAGCTCGGGCAGCACGATGCCGCCTGGCGCCCCCGGCCCGTAGACGACGTTGAAGGGGATGCCGTATCGCCCGTACCCGGCGAGGTAGCCGGCGATCGCGGGGTTCGGCCGGGTCCAATCGGCCCGCATCGGCACCGCCCGCGCGTTGAGCCGGCGCGCCATGGCGTCCTGCCCCAGCACCAGCCGCTTGTTGGCCTGGCACGTCAGGCACCAGTCGGCGGTGACGTCGACGAACACGGTGCGGCCCTGCGACACCAGCGAACGGATCGCCGCCTGGTCGAACGGCCGCCAGGCGATCGCGTCGTCGGTCACCACCGCCCCGTCGAGGCGCGCGGCGACGAGGTCCGGCAGCACCATCGCCGCGAGGCCGAGGAGCGCGACGGCCGGAACCACCGCGCGGCGAGACCCCGGCGGCAGGCGCTCGCGCCAGGACAGCAGCGCGGCGACGGCCAGGAGCAGCGCGGCGACGGCGGTCGTCGCCGCGACGCCGACCTGCGTCAGGAGGATCGACAGCAGCCACAGCGCCGTCGCCCCCAGCGGCACGGCCATGAGCCGCCTGAGCACCAGCATCCAGCGGCCCGGTCGGGGCAAGGCCGAGGCGAGCCGGGGCACGGCGGCGACCAGCAGGTAGGGCGAGGCGAGGCCGACGCCCAGCGCGCCGAAGATGGCCAGCATCCGCGCCGGCGCGCCGGCCAGCGCGAAGCCGACCGCCGTGCCGAGGTACGGCGCGGAGCACGGCGTCGCCAGCACGGTGGCGAAGGCGCCGGTCACGAAATGGCTCGCCAGGCCCTCGTCCGGCCCGGCGCGGCGCGCGGCGGCGTCGCGCACGAAGCGCGGCAGCGGCACCTCGAAGAAGCCGGCGAGGTGGCACGCGAACAGCGTGACGAGGACCGCCATGGCGGCGATGAAGGCCGGTTGCTGGAACTGCAGCCCCCAGCCGATCGTCCGGCCGGCCGCCTTCAACGCGATCAGCGCCCCCGCGAGGACGAGGAAGGAGGCGACGACGCCGGCGGCGGTGGCGCCGAAGCCGGCCCTGATCCGGCCCGGCGCCCGGCCGCCCTGCCCGACGATCGACACGAACTTGAGGCTGAGCACCGGCAGCACGCAGGGCATCAGGTTGAGGACGAGGCCGCCCAGCAGCGCCACGCCCAGCATCGCCCAGAACGAGGGCCCGGGATCCTCACGCGCGGCGGAGGCGCCGCGCGCGATCGTCGCCGGCGCGGTTTCGAGCGCCCGCGCCCCGTCGATCACCGTCAGCGCCACCCTCCGCCCGGCGAGCGTGGCGCCGAGCGGCAGCGGCTGCTCCAGCGGCACCACGAAGGTCGCCTCGCGCCCCGCGCGGGCGAGCGTCACGCGCGGTTGCCCCAGCGCCACGGGCGGGTCGACCTCGGCGATCACGTCGGGATCGCGGAAGGGCTCGAGCGCGCTCGCGCGCACCTCCAGCGCCGGGTGGCCGGCGTCCGACACCTCCGCGATGCCCGACACGGCGATGCCGGCCGTCCGCGCGTCGCCCGGCACCGCCGCCCGCGCCTTGGCGAGGGTGAGCGCGTCGCCGTCGGGCGTCGCCGGGCCGGCCGGCACGTCCAGGGCGAGGTCGAAGGTCTTGGGCACGCACAGCCGCGCGCAGACGAGCACGTCGAGACGCAGCCTGAGGTCGAGCGGCCGGCCGGGCTCGGCGACGGCGAGGTCGAGGGGGAAGACCACGTCCCCGTGGTAGCCGAACGTCTGGATCCCGAGCAGGGTGAGGCGCTCCGGGGCCGGGTACGACAGGGTGGCGGCCTTGAGGTTCGCCGAGCCGGCCCAGTCCAGGGCGGGCGGCAGGCCGGCGTCGCCGGGCGAGCGCCAATAGGTCTTCCAGCCGGGGTCCATGGCCACCTCGACGCCGGCCGGCACGGTGGCGAGGGCGCCGGTGCCGGCGACGGCGGTCAGCAGCCGCGCCTTGGCGACGTCGGAGCTGACCCAGGGACCCGACGCGGCGTGGGCGGCGGGCGCGCACGCGGTGACCGCGCACGCGACCAGGGCGGCGAGCGCCGCCCGCATCGTCCTGCCCAACACCATCACGCCCTCCTCACGCGGCGACCAGGGCGGCCGTGGGCCATCCCGACGCTCGTCGATATTGTTGTTTCGTCCAAAGGCCCGACATTGATTCCATCGATCGGCTTACCGCAGGAGATTACCCATGACCAAGACGTCCCTAGACGAGGCAGGCATCCCGGCGCGGCGCCCCGGACGCGGCCGCATCTACGGTTCGATCACGGAAACGGTCGGCGACACGCCGCTGGTGCGCCTCGACAGGATCGCCAAGGCCAAGCACGTCAAGGCCACCCTGCTCGCCAAGCTGGAGTTCTTCAACCCCACCTCGAGCGTCAAGGACCGCATCGGCGTGGCGATGATCGAGTCCCTGGAGCGCGACGGGCTGATCGAGCCGGGCAAAAACCTGCTGGTCGAGCCGACCTCGGGCAACACCGGCATCGGGCTGGCCTTCACGGCGGCGGCGCGTGGCTACCAGCTGACGCTGGTGATGCCCGAGAGCATGTCGATCGAGCGGCGCAAGATGTTCAAGCTGCTCGGCGCCGAGCTGGTGCTCACCCCGGCCGCCGAGGGGATGAAGGGCGCGATCAGCCGCGCCCACGCCATCGTCGACGGCACGCCCGGCGCGGTCATGCCCCAGCAGTTCGAGAACGAGGCCAACCCCGACGTGCACCGGCGCACGACCGCCGAGGAGATCTGGACGGACACGGGCGGCATCATCGACGCCTTCGTCGCCGGCGTCGGCACGGGCGGCACCATCACTGGCGTCGGCAGCGTCTTGAAGCCGCGTCGCCCCTCCATGAAGGTGATCGCCGTCGAGCCGGTCGACTCGCCGGTCCTGTCGGGCGGCAAGCCCGGCTCGCACAAGCTGCAGGGCATCGGCGCCGGCTTCGTGCCGCCGGTCCTCGACACGGGCATCATCGACGAGGTCATAAAGGTCGGCAACGAGAGCTCGTTCGAGCACGCCCGCCTGCTCGCCAGGCTGGAGGGCATCCCCGCCGGCATCTCGTCCGGCTCGGCCCTGGAGGCGGCGATCATCGTCGGGTCGCGGCCGGAATACGAGGGCAAGACGGTCGTGTTGATCATACCCTCCTTCGCCGAACGTTACCTCTCGACAGCCCTCTTCGACGGGCTATGATGATGCCCGGACGCGAGCAGGAACCGTGGGGGGACGCTGGCGTTCGATACTGACGCGACGACGTTCGAAGGAGGACGACGGCGCGTCTCGCGGGATCGAATCGATTGGGAACGGGGACCGATATGCACATGATCGCCATCATCGCCATGGTCACCGCGACCGGCGCGCTCGCCTCCGCCCTGGTTTCCAGCCACCAGCGGTCCGCCCTCATCCCGGTGCGCGTCAAGCGCGGGGATCGCCGGGGCTGACCGGCTTTTTCACGGTGGCGTGAGGCGTAACCTCCCAGGCCATGGCCGGCCACCCGCCCCCGATCCAGGGTGTCGGCGTACGGCTCGCGAAGGCGTTCACCGATCGGTGGGCGCCTTTCTTCGTCGGGCCGCCGCGATCCCCCGTCCTTGACGCTTCGCCGCACGGGGTGCGATAGCGCGGGTGTCCAAAACACCCGTCCCATCGAAAGTCGCCATGGCCCATCCACCGCAGGCCGAAGCCCGCTACGACATCCTCGGCCTGGGCAACGCCATCGTCGACATCATCGCCCGGACGCCGGACGCCTTCCTGGCGGACCACGCGTTGACCAAGGGCACGATGGCGTTGATCGCCGAGGCACCGGCGGAGGCCCTGCTGGAGGCGATGGGCGACACGGTCGTGGTGTCGGGTGGCTCCGCCGCCAACACGGTGATCGGCGCCGCCAGCCTCGGCTGCCGGGCGGCCTTCGTCGGGAAGGTGCGGGACGATCACCTCGGCGACCTCTTCACCGACGACATCCGCCGCGCCGGCGTCGACTTCCCCGTCCCGCACGCGCCCGACGGGCCGGCCACCGCCCGATGCTTCGTGCTGGTGACCCCCGACGGCCAGCGCACGATGAACACCTTCCTCGGCGCGTGCCAGAACCTGAGCGAGGCCGACGTCGACGCCGACATGGTGCGGGCGTCCCGGATCACCTACCTCGAAGGTTACCTGTGGGACCCGCCGGCGGCCAAGAAGGCCTTCGTCAAGGCGGCCGCCCTCGCGCACGCCGCCGGCCGGCAGGTCGCGTTGAGCCTGTCGGACGCCTTCTGCGTCAACCGCTACCGGCCGGAGTTCCTCGACCTGCTGCGCGACGGCACGGTCGACATCCTGTTCGCTAACGAAGCGGAACTGGCGAGCCTGCTCGACGAACCGGACTTCGACGCCGCGATCGCCCTGCTCCGCCGCGAGACCGTGCTGGCCGCCATCACCCGGGGAGAGCACGGCTGCGTCGTCGTCTCGTCCGAGGGCGTCCACGCGGTGCCGGCGGCGCCGATCGGGACGCTGGTCGACACGACCGGGGCCGGCGACCTGTTCGCGGCGGGCTTCGTGACCGGCCTCGTCCGCGGACTGGACCATCGGGAGAGCGCGAGGCTTGGCGCGCTGGCGGCGGCGGAGATCATCCAGCACATCGGCGCGCGGCCCAAGGTCGACCTCAAGGCCCTGGCCCGGGCCAACGGTTTGTCCCTCTGACGGCGCGGATCCCGTCGACGGACGCGACCCGCGCCGGACCGGACGGGCGCGCGGGGACACGACGTACGATCACGCTTCGCGCGAGCGTGACCGCAACTGGAACGATGGGTCCGAGCGCGTGTTTCTTCCTCGCCAGACGGGGAGCAACATCTTGACATCTTCTGCACAGCGCAGTTCCGCGCAGCGGAGCCGCGTCCGCGAGGGCCGGCCTTACCCACTCGGGGCGACCTGGGACGGTCGCGGCGTGAACTTCGCGCTCTTCTCCGCCCACGCGACCAAGGTCGAACTCTGCCTGTTCAACCACTTCAGCGAGAAGGAGGTCGAGCGCATCGAACTGCCGGAGTTCACCGACGAGGTGTGGCACGGCTACCTGCCGGACGCGCGTCCGGGCACGATCTACGGCTACCGCGTCCACGGCCCCTACGATCCCGTCGGCGGCCACCGCTTCAATCCCAACAAGCTCGTGCTCGATCCCTACGCCAAGGCGATCGAGGGCGGCCTCACCTGGAACCCGGCCGTGTTCGGCTACCAGATGGAGAGTGGCGACGACACCACCTACGACGAGCGCGACAGCGCCCGCTTCATGCCCAAGGCGCGCGTCATCGATCCGGCCTTCACCTGGGGCGCCGACCACCCGCTGCGCACGCCCTTCGATCAGTCGCTGATCTACGAGATGCACGTGCGCGGCTTCACCAAGCAACACCCGGGCGTGCCGGAGCGGTTGCGCGGCACCTTCCGGGGCCTGATCCAGCCCGAGGTGATCCGCCACATCAAGTCGCTCGGCGTCACCGCCGTCGAGCTCATGCCCATCCACATGTTCATCAACGACGACCACCTGCTGAACAAGGGGCTGACGAACTACTGGGGCTACAACACGCTCGGTTTCTTCGCGCCCGACCGGCGCTTCGCCTCCGTCTACGACTTCGCCTTCTCCGAGTTCAAGGAGATGGTGAGCCACCTCCACGCCGCTGGCCTCGAGGTGATCCTCGACGTCGTCTACAATCACACGGCGGAAGGCAACGAGTTCGGCCCGACCTTCTCGTTCAAGGGCATCGACAACTACTCGTATTATCGGCTGTTGAAGGACAAGCCGCGCTTCTACATCAACGACACCGGCACCGGGAACACGCTGAACCTGTCGCACCCGCGCGTGTTGCAGATGGTCACCGACAGCTTGCGCTACTGGGTCGAGGACATGCACGTCGACGGGTTCCGCTTCGACCTCGGCACCATTCTCGCGCGCGAGGACCACGGCTTCGACGAGGGCGGCGGCTTCCTCGACTCCTGTCGGCAGGATCCCGTCCTGTCCTCCGTCAAGCTGATCGCCGAGCCGTGGGATTGCGGTCCCGGCGGCTACCAGGTCGGGCGCTTCCCGCCGGGCTGGGCGGAATGGAACGACCGCTACCGCGATAACGTCCGCTCGTTCTGGAAGGGCGAGAACCACGAGCTGCCCAACCTCGCCAAGCGCGTCACCGCCTCGGCGGAGAACTTCAACCACCGCGGCCGCAAGGCGTGGGCGAGCGTCAACTTCGTCACCGCGCACGACGGCTTCACGCTGAACGACCTCGTCAGCTACAACGAGAAGCACAACGACGCCAACGGCGAGGGCAATCGCGACGGCTCCTCCGACAACCGCTCGTGGAACTGCGGCGTCGAGGGCGTGACGGACGAATCCGCCATCATCGACCTGCGCGAGCGCCAGAAGCGCAACATCCTGTCCACCCTGTTCTTCTCGCAAGGCTTGCCGATGCTGCTCGCCGGCGACGAGTTCGGCCGCACCCAGGGCGGCAACAACAACGCCTATTGCCAGGACAGCCCGATCGGTTGGGTGGACTGGGCGATCTCCGCCGATGGCCACAAGCTCTACACCTTCGTGCAGAAGCTGGCCCGCCTGCGCCAGGAGTACCCCATCCTGCGCCGCGAGCGCTTCCTCACCGGCAGCTACAACGAGGAGCTGGACGTCAAGGACGTGACTTGGCTGCGCCCCGATGGCAGCGAGATGCACGACGCCGACTGGTCGGACGGCAACGCCCGCAGCCTCGGTGTGCTGCTCGACGGCCGCACGCAGGTGACCGGCATCCGCAAGCGCGGCAGCGACCAGACGCTGCTCATCGTCTTCAACGCCTACCACGAGGTGGTGCAGGTGACGCTTCTCGAGGTCACCGGCGGCAAGAAGTGGGTGCGCCTTGTCGACACCAACCAGCCGGAGGCGGAGGAAACCGACACGTTCGAGTTCGACCACGTCTACGACGTGACCGGCCGCTCGGTGGTGATGTTCAAGCTGCAGGTTTGACCGGGGATTCGAGCATGGAGGCCACGTCGTCCGAGTGCCTGCTGCGCCGCGCCGGCCCGCCGCATCGCGTCGCCGGCATCAACGGCGTGCAGGTCGACGACGAGCGGCTCGCCGCCGTACTCGACCCCGGCGCCCACCTGCTCTGCCTCTACGACCAAGCGATCCACGGCGAGGGCACGGTGTGGGACACGCGCCACGAGCGGCTTGTGTGGTCCGACGTCAAGGGGCGGCGGGTTATGGCTTGGAATCCCGATGGCCGGGTCACCGTGCTCATCGATGCGACGCCCTTCATCAACGGCAACGCGCTCGACCGCGACGGCGCGTTGATCCATTGCGAGCACGGGCGACGCTGCATCAGCCGCTCGGACGCAGACGGCGTGCCGCGCCCGATCATCACCCACTACGGGGGACGCCGCCTCAACACGCCCAACGACCTCGTGGCGGCGGCGGACGGCGCGATCTGGTTCACCGACCCGATCTTCGGCCTGCGCATGCCGCAGCAGGGCAGCCTGCGCGAGGCCGAACTCGATCACCACAGCGTGTACCGCTACGATCCCGACACGCGCGACCTGCGCCGCATGGCCGATTTCACCGAGCCGAACGGGCTCGCCTTCTCGCCCGACGGCCGCACCCTCTACGTGTCCGACACCGCGCGCGGCTTCAGCGGTGGGACGCACGAGATCCAGGCCTTCGATGTGCCCCACGACGTCGCCGCCGGCGGCCACCTGTCGGGCCGCCGCTTCTTCTGCCGCACGGACATCGGCGTGCCCGACGGCTTCAAGGTCGACCGCCGGGGCTGGCTTTGGACGACGTCGGGCAACGGGATGCACGTCTACGACGCGGACGGCACGCGGCTCGGTTTCTTCCCGACGCCGATCACCTGCTCGAACTGCGCGTTCGGCGGGGTGGACGGGCGGCGACTGTTCATCGCGGCGGAGCGGTACCTGCTCGCCATCGACCTGCTCGTGCCCTAAAGCATCGGCCCGACAGGTGCGCGGCGGTTGTCGGATGAGACGCTGCGACGCCGCGATGGGGGAAGCTGCCATGGTGGACCGATGACCCTCGGCTCCCTGTACGACCACGGCTTCGTCCGCGTCGCCGCCTGCACGATCGCCGGTCGCGTCGCCGATCCCGCCGCCAACGCCGCCGCGATCCTGGCCGGCGCGCGGGCCTGCCACGACGAGGGGGCCGCGCTTTGCGTGTTCCCGGAGCTCGCCCTGTCGGGCTACGCCATCGACGACCTGCTGCTGCAGGACGCCCTCCTCGACGCCGTCGTCGACGCGGTCGCCGCGCTCGTCGCGGCCAGCGCGGAGCTGCGCCCCCTCCTCCTGGTCGGCGCGCCCCTGCGATGGCGCAACCGGCTGTACAATTGCGCGGTGGCGACCCGGGGCGGCCGGCTGCTCGGCGTGCTGCCCAAGTGCCACATCCCCAACTACCGCGAGTTCTACGAGCGCCGGCACTTCGCGTCGGGCGCCGGCATCACCGGGCAAACCATCCGGGTGGGCGACCTCGAAGCGCCGTTCGGCTCCGACATCCTGTTCGAGGCGAGCGACGTGCCGGGGCTCGTCGTCCACGCGGAAGTCTGCGAGGACGTGTGGGTGCCGGTGCCGCCCTCCTGCGCCGCCGCCCTGGCGGGCGCGACCGTGCTCGCCAACCTGTCGGCGTCCAACATCACGGTGGGCAAGAGCGACACGCGCCACCTGCTCACCCGCTCGCAGTCGGCGCGCTGCCTCGCCGCCTACGTCTACGCCGCCGCCGGCGCCGGCGAGTCCACCACCGACCTCGCCTGGGACGGGCAGCTCACGATCGACGAGAACGGCGCGAACCTCGCCACCTCCGAGCGCTTCCCCATGGGCGCGCACCACGTCATCGCCGACGTGGACCTCGACATGCTGCGGCAGGAACGGCTGCGCCAGGGCACGTTCGACGACAACGCGGGATGGCTAGCCGGCCCGGCGTTCCGCCGCGTCCCGTTCGCGCTCGACCCGCCGGCCGCCCCCGGCCTGCGGCGGCGGGTGGAGCGCTTCCCCTTCGTGCCCTCCGACGCCGGGCGCCTCGCCCAGGATTGTTTCGAGGCCACCAACATCCAGGTCTCGGGCCTCACCCAGCGCCTCGCCGCGATCGGGGTGCGCCGGGTGGTGATCGGCGTGTCCGGCGGCCTCGACTCGACGCACGCCCTGATCGTCGCCGCGCGCGCCTTCGACCGCCTTGGCCTCTCGCGTCGCGACATCCTCGCCTACACCTTGCCGGGCTTCGCCACCGGCGACGAGTCGAAGGCCAACGCCCACGCGCTGATGGCGGCGCTCGGCGTCACGGCGACGGAGATCGACATCCGCCCCGCCGCCCGCCAGATGCTCGGCGACCTCGGCCACCCCTACGCCGGCGGCGCCGACGTGGCAGATGCCAACGTGTTCGACATCACCTTCGAGAACGTGCAGGCGGGCTTGCGCACCGACTACCTGTTCCGCCTCGCCAACCACCAGGACGCCATCGTGATCGG
>CAXSDP010000072.1:0-20244 GCA_964235705.1 uncultured Beijerinckiaceae bacterium
GGCCGGCGCCGCGACGAGGGGGCGCGCGCCGGCCTCGGCGAGCGCGCCGGCGACGTCGATCGCCGCCTGGTCGGCGTCGGGCGCGTCGAGCGAGGCGACCAGCTGCAGCACGGTCCGCCCGGCGAGCCGGTGGGTGCCGCGTCGATGGAGGGAGAAGCCGAAATCCTCGTTCACGACCGCTCAACCACGCGCGCTCGTCCACGAATGCCCGTCCATGGGCGGGCACGGTCGGCTAAGGAGGGGACGCCGCGGGATCGGGGATGCATGATGGTCGACGCTATCGGATCAAGGTTAACGCTTCCGCAACGATCGCCTCCCACCTTCGCGAGCGTCGGGTCCGGGGCGGAGGCGCGTTCGATCGCCGTCCGCCGGCGGGACGGCGCGGGACCGGGCCTGGTGTGGCTCGGCGGTTTCCGCTCGGACATGGGCGCCACCAAGGCGACGGCGCTCGACGCCTGGGCGGCGGCGCGGGGCCGGGCCTGCCTGCGCTTCGATTATTCCGGGCACGGCGAGTCGGGCGGCCGCTTCGTGGATGGCACGATCACCCGCTGGCTCGCCGACAGCCTCGCCGCCATCGCGACGACGAGCGGCCCGCGGGTCCTGGTGGGGTCCTCGATGGGCGGCTGGCTGGCGCTGCTCGCCGCCCGCGCGCTGGCGGAGGCCGGCACGCCGCCGGCGGGACTGGTGCTGCTCGCCCCCGCCGTGGACTTCACGCAACGGCTGCTGTGGCCGGGCCTCGACGCCGACGCCCGCCGCGCGATCGAGGAGGACGGCGTGTGGCACCAGCCCTCCGCCTATTCCCCCGAGCCGGTGCCGATCACCCGCGCGCTGATCGACGACGGGCGCTCGCACCTCCTGCTGGACCGGCCGGTCCGCGCCCACGCGCCGGTGCACATCCTCCAGGGCATGGCCGACCCCGACGTGCCGTGGCGCGAGGCGACCGTGCTGATGGAGCACCTCGCCGACGACCCGGCCACGCTGACCCTGATCCGCGACGGCGACCACCGCCTGTCGCGGCCCCAGGACGTCGAGCGGATGCTCGCGGCGGTGGCCGGCATCGCGTGAACGGCGACGAAGCGGGAACGAGCCCTCGTGGTTCGAGACGCCGCCTGCGGCGGCTCCCCACCATGAGGGGATTGGGGGCCGCCCCCATCGTCGTCATGACGGCGTGGCGTGCGGCGCGCCCGGCGGCAGGGCCCCGTGCGCGGCGTCGACGTGCCCGGGGCCCTGCCGCCCCGGCCTGCGCCGGCCGAACAGCCGCTGCACCACCACGTAGAACACCGGGGTGAACACCAACCCGAAGCCGGTCACGCCGACCATGCCGAAGAACACGGTGGTGCCGAGCGTTTGCCGCATCTCCGCGCCGGCGCCGGTGGCGATCAGCAGCGGGATCACGCCGAGGATGAAGGCGAAGGAGGTCATCAGGATCGGTCGCAGCCGGGTGCGCGCCGCCTGCACCGCCGCCTCCGCCGGGGTCGCGCCGCGATCCTCCGCCTGCCGCGCGAACTCGACGATCAGGATGGCGTTCTTGGCCGCCAGGCCGACCAGCACGATGAAGCCGATCTGCGCGAGGATGTCGATGTTCATGCCGCGCTGCATGAGGCCCGTCACCGCCGCCAGCAGGCACATCGGCACGATCAGCACGACGGAGAGCGGCAGCGTCCAGCTCTCGTACTGCGCCGACAGCACGAGGAAGACGAAGAACACCGACGCGCCGAAGATCAGCAGCGTCGTGTTCTTGGTGGTCGTCTCCTGGTAGGCGAGGTCCGTCCACTCGTAGCCCATGCCGGCCGGCAGGCGCTGCGCGGCGAGCTGCGCCATCACGCGGAGCCCGTAGGAGGAGGCGTAGCCCGGCGCCACGCCGCCCTGCACCTCGGCGGCGGGGAACAGGTTGTAGCGCGGCACGCGGTAGGGGTCCGACGTGCGGTGGAACTGGGCGACGGAGCCGATCGGCACCATCGCGCCGGCGGCGTTGCGCGTCTTCAGGTGCGCCACGTCCTCGATCGTGTTGCGGAAGCGGCCGTCGGCCTGCGCCAGCACCTCGTAGGTGCGGCCGAGGAAGTTGAAGTCGTTGATGTACTGCGAGCCGAGGTAGACCTGCATCGCCTCGAACACCTTGTCCGGCGTCACCCCGAGCATCTCCGCGCGCTGGCGGTCGATGTCGGCGTAGATCGTCGGCGTGCCGGTGGAGAAGGGCGTGAACAGCTGCCCCATCCCCGGCACCTGGCGGGCTTGGCCGATGAGGTCGTAGGCGGCCGCCTGGAGCGCGGTGGGGCCGAGGTTGTTCTGGTCCTCCAGCAGCATCTTGAAGCCGCCGGCGGTGCCGAGCCCCGGCACGGGCGGCGGCGGGATCGTGATGATGAAGGCGTCCTGGATGCCGGCCAGCCGCTTGCGCATCTCACCCAGGATCACCGGCACGCTCAACCCCTTGGCGGAGCGCTCCTCGAAGGGCGCGAGCGTGTTGAAGATGGCGCCGGCGTTGGACGCGTTGGTGAAGGTGGCGCCGTCGAAGCCGGCGAAGGCGACGGTGTGGGCGACGCCCGGCACCTTGAGGAGCTCGTCGCTCGCGCGGCGGATCACCGCGTCCGTGCGCGCCAGCGAGGCGCCGGGCGGCAGGGTGACCACGGTGATGAGGTAGCCGAGGTCCTGGTCGGGGATGAAGCCGGTCGGCGCGCGGGCGAACTGCACGCCGGTCAGCCCGATGAAGCCGGCGTAGATGACGAGCGTCAGCACGGCGAGGCGCACCAGGGTGGCGGCCATCCGCCCGTAGGCGTCCGACGCCCAGGTGAAGCCGGCGTTGAACAGCCTGAAGAAGCCGATCACCGGCCGCGCCAGCAGCGGCACGCGCTTGGGCGGCGCGCCCTCGGCATGCGGTCCCTCGTGCGCCTTGAACAGCACCGCGCAGAGCGCCGGGCTCAGCGTCAGCGACACGAAGGCGGACACCACCGTCGAGGCGGCGATCGTCACCGCGAACTGGCGGAAGAACTGCCCCGAGATGCCGGAGATGAAGGCCGACGGGATGAACACCGCGCAGAGCGTCAGGGCGATGGCGATCAGCGCGCCGCCGACCTCGTCCATCGTGCGGTGCGCCGCCTCAACCGGGCCGTAGCCCATCTGCAGGTTGCGCTCGACGTTCTCCACCACGACGATCGCGTCGTCGACCACGATGCCGACCGCCAGCACGAGGCCGAACAGCGACAGGTTGTTGAGCGAGATGCCCACCGCCGCGAGCACGGTGAAGGTGCCGAGCAGCGAGATGGGGATCGCGACGATGGGGATGACGGAGGCCCGCCACGTTTGCAGGAACACGATCACCACCACCACGACCAGCGCGACCGCCTCGAGGATCGTGTGCAGCACCTCGCGCACGGACTGCGCGATGAAGATCGTGGTGTCGTAGACGATGTCGTAGGTCAGCCCCTCCGGGAACTGCGCGGCGACCCGGCGCATCGTCGCCCTGACGTTGGCGGCGGTGGCGAGCGCGTTGGAGCCGGGCTGCTGGTAGATGATGATGGGGATGGCGGTGCCCCGGTCGAGGTAGCCGTTGGCGCCGTAGCTCTGGCCGCCGACCTCCACCCAGCCGATGTCGCGCACGCGGGTGACGCGCCCGGACGCGTCCGCCTTGATGATGACGTCGTTGAACTGGGAGGGATCGGTGAGGCGGCCCAGCGTCTTGATGTTGAGCTGGAAGGCGCCGGGCTTGGCGACCGGGGGCTGGTTGAGGACGCCGGCCGACACCTGGACGTTCTGCGCCTGGAGGGCGGCGACGATGTCGCCGGCGGTCAGGTTGCGGCCTGCCGCCTTGTCGGGGTCGAGCCAGACGCGCATGGCGTAATCCTGCCCGCCGAACACGGTGGCGTCGCCCACCCCCTCCGAGCGCAGCAGCGCGTCGCGCAGGTGCAGCGTGGCGTAGTTCGACATGTAGATCTGGTCGCGCGAGCCGTTCGGCGACAGCAGGTGGATCACCATCAGCAGGTCGGGCGAGGCCTTCTTCACCGTGATGCCGAGGCGCTGCACGGTGTCGGGCAGGCGCGGGGTGGCGATCGCCACGCGGTTCTGGGTGAGCACCTGCGCCGTGTCGAGGTTGGTGCCGAGCTTGAAGGTGACGGTGATGATGAGGTTGCCGTCGCCGGTCGACTGGCTCGAGAAGTACAGCATGTTCTCGACGCCGTTGATCTGCTGCTCCAGCGGCGTGGCGACGGTCTGGCTGACGACGGCGGCCGACGCGCCGGGGTAGCTCGCGCTGATCTGGATGGTGGGCGGCGCGATCTCGGGGTATTGGGCGATGGGCAACGTCAGGTAGGCGACGGCGCCCACGATCGTCACGAACAGGCTGACGACGACCGCGAAAACCGGCCGGTCGATGAAGAAGTGCGAGAAGCGCATCGATGGGCCCCGGGTTCTGGTCGGGCGTCAGCTCTGGTTCGGCACGTCGGGGATGGTGCCGGGCTTGGGGCTGACCTTCGTGCCGGGGTGGGCGAACATCAGGCCGTTGATGATCACGCGGTCGGTGGCGGCGAGGCCGCCCTTGATCACGCGGAGGTCGCCGACCACCGGACCGGTTTCCACCACCTTGGGCACCACCGTGCCGTCGGGCGCGACCGTCATGGCGACCGTGCGCGACTGGTCCATGGAGAGCGCGGCGTCGGGCACCAGCGTCGTCTCGGCCTCGCCCCCGGTCGGCACGCGCAGCCTGGCGAACTGGCCCGGCGCGATCAGCAGGTCGGCGTTGGGCACGGTGGCGCGGGCGTGCAGGGTGCCCGACGAGCGGTCCATCTCGTTGTCGACGAAGTCGAGCCTGCCCTTGTGCGGCCAGCCGGCCTCGTCCGACAGCGCGACGTCGACCGTGTGGTCCACGCCGCGCCCGTCCGGCGAGCGGTGGAGGTAGCGCTGGTAGGCGATGTAGTCGCCCTCGCCCATGTCGAAGTCGAGGTTGATCGGGTCTTCCGAGACGACCGTCGTCAGCAGCGTGGTCGCGCCGCCGCCCTGGCCGCCGACGATCAGGTTGCCCACCGAGACGCGGTGGGTGCTGATGCGGCCGGAGATCGGCGCCACGATGTGCGTCCAATCCATGTTGAGCTGGGCGTTGCTCAGCACCGCCTTGGCCTGGTCGAGCGCGGCGCCGGCGGCGTTCTGCTGCTGGGTGCGCTGGTCGAAGGTTTCGCGCGACGCGTAGCTGCTCTGGACGAGGCTGCTGGTGCGCACCAGCTCCTTCTTGGCGAGGTCGAGGGTCGACTCGGCCGTTTCCACCTGGGCCTGGGCGTTGGCCAGCGCGATCTGGTAGGGGCGCTGGTCGATCACGAAGAGCAGGTCGCCCTTGTGCACGAGCTGGCCGTCCTTGAAGTCGATGGCGGTGAGGTAGCCGCTCACCTGCGCGCGGATCTCGACGCGGTCGACCGCCGAGAACTGGCCGGTGAAGGTCGTCCACGACGCCAGCTTGCGCCGCAGGGGCGCGCTCACCGTGACGGCCGGCGGCGGCGGCAGCACGGCGCTCGCCGGCGGGGCGTTGGGCTGAAGCAGGCCGTGGGCGGCGTAGCCGGCGCCCAGCAGCAGGGCGAGGACCAGCAGCGTCCGCCCCACCGGCCGCCGCCGCCTCGGCGGCGCGACGGCGTCGCCGGTCGGTGTGACGGCGTCGCCGGTTGGCGCCTTGACGAAAGCGTTCATGCCCGCCCCTTCGCCGCGCGACCCGGTCGGCGTGGGAGCCGGTCGGCGCGAGGCCTGAAATTCAGTACCGCTTGGTACGTTTATCGAACAGGGTGGGGGACAAGCAAGCTTTTCTTACGGCTCGGCGGGTCGTGCGACCAGCCGGGCGCCCGGATGCGTCGCCTCACGCCGGCACGAGGCGGCGCCCCGGTCGCGCCCCGGCCGGCGAGGACCACGCCGGCCACACCTGGAGGGCGACCGCCGCCGTGCGTTCCAGCGTCTCGCGCGTGGCGCCGCCGGCGGCCTGCACGGTGATCCCGCACGCCACCGTCAGCACGTAGCGGGCGAGGTCGGCGGGGTCCTGCCCGGCCGGGAGGTCGCCTTCGACCCGCGCGCGCTCCAGCCGCAGGCGCAGCGCGTCCTCCAGCAGCCCCCGCCGGCGCACGAGTTCGGCCTTGATCGGGTCGGCGGCGGCCGAGCACGCGAGGGTGCCGTTGGTGTCCATGCTGCCGCGTGGTTCCCGCGCGTCGGTCGCGATGTGGGCGAAGCCGAGCAGCAGCGCCATCGCCACCTCGCGCGAGGTGGCCGCCTCCAGCGCCTCGCGGGTGAACGCCATGTGGCGCTCGTCGTACAGGTCGAGCGCGCGGCGGAACAGCGTCTCCTTGTTGCCGTAGGTCGCGTAAAGGCTCGGCCGGGTGATCCCCATGGCGGCGGTGAGCGCGCTCATCGAGGCGCCCTCGAAGCCGTGCCGCCAGAACACCTCGAGCGCCCGCCCCAACGCCGTCTCGACGCAGAACCCTTTCGCGCGACCCATCCCCGAGACCCCCGGCACGCCAACCCGGCCGATGTCCGCCAACCCGACCGGTCGGTCCATAAAATGTCGGCGCCCCCTTGTCGAGACGCCGCCCGAAACGGCGCGCGACGAGTTCCCGGACACGCCGGCGCGGTGGTAGGATCACCGTGGCCGGCCACGACGCCGGATCCGACGCCACAACCAAGAGCGATGCCGTGCCCGACCCGAACAACGCGCCGGACTTGCAGGGCGTGGTGGACGCCATCGTCGACGACCTGCGGCGCCGGCCCGATCGCGGCGCGGTCGCCACCTACATCCCCGAGCTGGCGCGGGTCGACGCCGACGCCTTCGGGCTGGTCGTCGTCGCCGCCGACGGCACCGTCGCGGCGGCCGGCGAGGCCGACACGCCCTTCTCCATCCAGTCCATCTCCAAGGTGTTCACGCTCACCCTGGCGCTCGGCCTCGTCGGCGACGACCTGTGGCGGCGCGTCGGGCGCGAGCCGTCCGGCTCCCCGTTCAACTCCATCGTCCAGCTGGAGCGCGAGCGCGGCGTCCCGCGCAACCCCTTCATCAACGCCGGCGCGATCGCCGTCACGGACGTGATCCTGTCGCGGCGCCAGCCCCGCGAGGCGCTGGGCGAGATCCTCCGCTTCATGCAGGCCCTCGCCGACGACCCGGCCATCGCCATCGACGGCGCCGTCGCGGCGTCCGAGAAGCGCACCGGGTTCCGCAACGCCGCGCTCGCCCATTACATGCGCTCCTTCGGCGTGGTCGAGAACCCGGTCGACAGCGTGCTGGGCGTGTACGTCCACCATTGCGCGATCGCCATGAGCTGCCGGCAGCTGGCGATGGCCGGGCGCTTCCTCGCCTACGGCGGGCGCAACCCCTCGACCGGCCACACGATCGTCTCGGCCGAGCGCGCCCGCCGCATCAACGCGATCATGCTGACCTGCGGCCACTACGACGGCTCGGGCGATTTCGCCTACCGGGTCGGCCTGCCGGGCAAGAGCGGGGTCGGCGGCGGCATCCTGGCGATCGCGCCGGGCCGGGCGTCGGTCGCGGTCTGGTCGCCGGGCCTCGACGCCCAGGGCAATTCGCACCTCGGGCGCGTGGCGCTGGAGCGGCTCACCAGGGCGATGGGATGGTCGGTCTTCGGCGCTTGAGGCGGACCGCCCGCCCCTCGAACACCCCTCCCTCGAACGTCCGCGCCGTGGCGGTGCGCCGGCCGACGCGCGCTAAGCTTATATCATTCATCATTATAGTGTCTTTTTAGACACAGCTTTCAGTAGTGGGAGGGCGGCCGGCCGTGTTTTACGTCGCCAGCTCAGCATATCCGCTTGACGGATCGTCGCCAAATCAGCTTCAAACCAGGATGCCGTCAAGCGGCCTGTTGTCATCGACGGCGTTGGAACTTACCAGCGACTCGCCTTCCAAGGTCCGACTCGCCTTCGTGAAGGCTTCCTGTGCGGTCCGGTGAACGGCGCGCCGGGCATCGCCTGTGACGAACCGACATGAAGCGAGTGCGGAGGAAACGTCGTGAGCGGCAGAGACTCGGAACCCTTATCAGCCTTCTTCCCCTCGATCGACCGGAACCTGATCCGCGACCTCGACCGGCACCTGCGCGGCACCAACGTGCCGGTGGAGGTGCCGAGCGAGCCGGCGCCCGCCCGCCCGAACATCACGGGGCTGGTCGAGGCGGTCGAGCACGCGGCGTCCTCCATGAACATGATGTCGACGCGCATCCAGGACCTCGAGTCGCAGCGCCTCGACGACGAGGCCGCCTACCAGCAGTTGCAGATGCAGCTCGCCGAGACGACGCAGCGCTACGAGGCGGCCGAGGCGAGCGCGCAGGCGGAAAGCGAGCGGGCGCAGCGCGCCGAGCTGTTCGCCGCCCACCACGTCGCGCGGGTCAAGTCGCTGGAGAACGAATTGGCGATGGCCATGTCCGACCTGACCCGGGTCACGGACGCGATCACCAACGCGCTGGGCCCGGCGCGCGGCCGCGCCTGAGCCGGCAAGTCCCTTCGCCGACTGGCAAGTCCCTTCGCCGACTGGCAAGTCCCTTCGCCGACCTGCAAGTCCCTTCGCCGACCTGATCCACCCGACGGGGGTGGACCCCATCGGTGGCCCGAACCGACCCCTCCGCGTCGGGGCCGCCGGTCCGTCATCCCGAACGAAGCGCCCGAACGAAGCACGGCGACGCTCCGACGAACGGCGACGCCGGGCCGCCCCGGCGTCATAGGGGCGTGTCATCCAGGCGTGTCATCCGGGGGGCGTCGTTCCCCGACGCCGTCGGGCGGACCCGGTGCCCTCACCCGATCGGCGCCGGCGACACCGCCGGATCCCCGCTCCCGCGCGTCGGCGCCACCCCGCGAAGGGTGGGCCGGGTCAGTCCACCGGCCTCGTCCTCGGGCGACCACGGCGCTTCGCGCCGTCCGCCCGCAAGGCCTCCGTGGCCTCCGTGGCGATCACCTTGGGCACGGCCTTGGGCCTGGGCGCCCGAGCCTCGTGGCCGTCGGCCCCGTGCGTGGGCGCCTCGTGACCGCGAGCCTCATGGCCTCGAGCGTCATGGCCATTCCCTTCATGGGTCTCGGCGCGGTGGCTTCGGGCCTGGTCGGTCGCGCCCTGGTGGGTGGGGGCGGCCTCGGCGGGCGGCGCCTCGGGCGCTTCCCCATCCACCCGCCCCGTCTGGCCGAGCCCGATCGCCTTCGCCAACTGCGAGCGCACGGCGGAATAGGCCGGCGCGACCATCGGGTAGTCGCTCGGCAGGCCCCATTTCTCGCGGTACTTCTCCGGCGTGAGCTTGTAGACGGTGCCGAGGTGGCGCTTCAGCGACCGGAACTTCTTGCCGTCCTCCAGGCAGATCAGGAAGTCCGGCGTGATCGATTTCTTGATCGGCACGGCGGGTGACTTCGGCTCGTCCGGCGGCGGCGGCGGGTGGCCGGCCTCCAGGTCGACCAGCGACGCGTGGACGGAGCGCATCAGCGCCGGCAGGTCGTTCAGCGGCAGGGAATTGTTGCTGACGTAGGCGGCCACCACGTCCGCCATCAGGGTCAGATGCCTGTCGGCGCCCTTTACGTCGTCCATCTCAAGTGTTTTCAACGCCATGCTCCGCTTTAGGGCGTGCTCGGATAGATCAAATCAAGCAACGGGTGCTCACACTTCCGAGTACCACCCGCGTCTTGTCAAGAGATCCTACCGCTTTTGACGGTAGAAACATTTACCAATCGATAAATTATCTAGCTCCGATCACAGATTTGTATCGAGGTTTCGACGAAAGCCTGGTGCGGTCAGGCAACGACGACGATCGAAACCTTCGATGTCCTCGCGCGAAGGGCAACCGCTTCCCAAAAATGTCAATTTCAAACGATAGATTGGATGACGCCATCGCGCTCCGCGACGCGTTTTCGCACCTACACCCTTGTTTTCACTCTATCATCGATGGCGCGCGCGGCATAGGGCGAGGAAGCGTCGCGCCCTCGCGCGGCGAGGCCCGCATGGTGGGGACATTTGCGATGTCGTCGCGACACTTGCGAACCGTTCAAAACTACGCCGGCTATCGGCGGCGAGTCTTGCGGGCGCGGCACTCAATAGTTGCACCGCCCCCAGCGCGTCGCGCGTCCCCAGCCGGGGCCGCCGCCCACGCCGAGGCCATGCCCCGAGACCGTGCCCCGAGACCGTGAGCCTAGCGCTCCAAGACCGTGAGCCTCAGCGCGTCGAGCTCGCCCTGGAGCGCGACGAGGCGGGTGGCGAGGGTTTGGCGCAGGCGGGTCGCGCCGTGCGGGTACTCGCCCAGCACGCGGCGGAACAGGGCGCGGCTGATCCGCAGCACGCTGGAGGGTTCGCGGGCCGTCGCGGTGGCCGGTCGCACCGTGTCGGAGAGCAGCGCGGCATCGCCCAGCAGCACCGGCCCCCTCGCGATCGTCGGCTGCCCCCGGCCGGTCTCGAGGGTCACGGCGCCCGACAGCACGACGAAGCCGCCGTCCGACATCTCGCCCCGGCGGAACAACACGTCGCCGGCGCGCAGGATGCGGGTCTCGCCGGAGAAGGCGATGAGCCTCAGCGCGTCGGGGCCGAGGTCGCGCAGGGTCGGGATGCTGGCGAGGTCGCGAACGTCGTCTTGCAGCGCCATGGCTCGTCCCCCGGGGCTTCGGTTGATGTCGGGCTCAGGGCTTGAGCCTGTAACCGCCGGCTTCCGTCACCAGCAAGTCCGCCCTGGTCGGGTCGACCTCGATCTTCTGGCGGAGCCGGTAGATGTGCGTTTCCAGCGTGTGGGTGGTCACGGCGGCGTTGTAGCCCCAAACCTCCTTCAGCAGGACGTCGCGCCCGACCACCGCCTTCCCCGCGCGGTACAGGTAGCGCAGGATCGCCGTCTCCTTCTCCGTCAGGCGGAGCTTGGCGCCGGCGTCGGTGACGAGCTGCTTGGAGCCGGGCTGGAACGTGTAGGGCCCGATGCGGAAGGAGGCGTCGTCGCTGGTCTCGTGCTGGCGCAGGTGCGCGCGCATGCGGGCGAGCAGCACGGCGAAGCGGAACGGCTTGGTGACGTAGTCGTTGGCACCGGCCTCGAGGCCCAGCACGGTGTCGGCCTCGCCGTCGTGGCCGGTCAGCATGATGATCGGGTTCTTGAAACCACCCTCGCGCAGCGCCTTGACCGCGTCGCGGCCGTCCATGTCGGGCAGCCCGACGTCCATGAGGACGAGGTCCGGCCGCTCCTGGCGCGAGCGGGCGATGGCGTCGGTGGCGTTGGCCGCCTGCACCGGCTCGAACTCCTCGTACAAGGCGAGCTGCTCGGCCAGCGCCGCGCGCAGGTCGTCGTCGTCGTCCGCTATGAGGATTTTGCGAACCTGCATCGGGGGGCCTCTGGTTCCGAGCCCGCCGCCGATGGTGATGGCGGCGTGTCAGGCGGCGGCGGGTGTGCCAAGGAAGTCCGGGCGCGCCGGGTGGGCGCGCCCGCGGGATGGATCGGGGCCGGGAAAACGATGGTCGACAAGCGCCGCGACACCGCCGGTCGAGGTTCCGGGCCATGGAAGCATATGGGGCTGCGCGCGCTGGTCGTCAGGCGCGCCGCCCGCCTGCCGGGTGAAGGGGGTCCGCGCGGCCATGTCAAGGCCGGCGCGCTCACGCTCGCGTGCGCGCTGGGCCGCACCGGCACCACCCACGCCAAGCGCGAGGGCGACGGGGCGACGCCGCGCGGCGCGATGGCGGTGCTCGACGGCTATTACCGGCCGGATCGGATGGGCCGACCGTTCTGCCGCGTGCCGCTGCGCCCGCTCGCGCGCGACCTCGGCTGGTGCGACGAGCCGGGGTCGCCGCTCTACAACCGGCCCGGCCCGCTGCCGATGGCGCCGGCGCACGAAACCCTGTGGCGCGGCGACGGGCTCTACGACGTCGTCTTCGTGCTCGACTGGAACATCCGCCCGCGACGCGCCGGGCGCGGCAGCGCGATCTTCCTCCACTGCGCCAAGCCCGGCCTGCCGCCGACGTTGGGCTGCGTGGCGCTCAAGCCGGCCGACATGCGCCGCCTGCTCCCCCGCCTGGCGAGGGGGGTGAGGGTGGTCGTGCTGTGACGGACGGTGTCGGAACCGCGCCGGGGGCCACCCGGTTGGTCACCGGACGGCGGGACCGCGATGACCGAAGGGCTGTGATGACCGAAGGCTTGACCATCGTCGCGACCGTCACCGCCAAGCCCGGCCGCGAGGCCGAGGCGGCGGCGGCCATCCGGGCCTGCCTCGCGCCCTCGCGCGGCGACCCCGGCTGCCTCTTCTACACCGCGCACCGCGACGAGGGCACGCCCGGGCGCTTCGTGTTCGCCGAACGCTGGGCGAGCCGGGACGCGCTCGAGCGGCACATGCGGACCGCGCATTTCCTCGCCCTGGCGGAGGCGCTCGACGGGCTGGCGGCGGAACCGCTGGCCGCCCTGCCCCTCGTCCCGTTGGATTAGGGCCACCGGGCCGCCACGCCCCGTCATCCCCGCCAGCGGCGCGCGGAAGCGCCGTCAGGTGGCGGGCGGTCCGGCGCCAGCGGCGGCGCTGGCGGCCCTCTCGTTGGCGAGGCGTAGTCGCCCTTGGTTGGTCACTTGCGCGCGGCCCGAGACGTTCCTGATCAAGCCGGCGTTCACCAGCTTGGCTTTGATCGCGTCGGGAACGGGGCCCCGCGCGTTCGGGACGGCCAGCGCCTTCAGCGTGGCCAGTTCGTCGGGGGATAGACGAGCGAGGATGTCGGCCATGACGGTGCGTAGCCCCAAGCGCTTCCAGGCCGGACGTTAGCAGCAGGTCAATTAGAAACAACATCTTAAGTCAAGACTGCCCGGAGTCGGGGGCTGTTCGTCCACGACTCCCGGTCGCATCGCCCGCCATCCGTGGCGTTCGCCGCCCGCTGTGGCGCGGAAGCAACGGATCGGCCGACGCGCTCCCCCGCCTCGCGGGCCCCGGGACGACGGGGGGGCGTGGGCCTCACCCGCCGTCGTGGCGGGCCACGGCGGCGAGGATGATGTCGCCGTAGGCCTCCACCTTGGCCGGGCCGACCCCGTGCACCCGGCCGAGCGCCGCCGCGTCGCGCGGCCCGGTGCGCGCGATCTCCCGCAGGCTGCGGTCGGTCAGCACCACGTAGGCCGGCACCTGGCGCGCGCGGGCCTGCTCGAGGCGCATCGCCTTCAGGGCGGCGAACAGGCGGGTTTGCGCGGTGGTCAGGGCCTCCCCGCCCTCGTCGGCCGGCGAACGGGCGTCGCGCGCCCGGCGCGCGGGGCGGCCGGCCGCCTCCCCCTCGCCCGGCGCCACCAGGCTGAAGGGTCGCGTCCCGCTCAGCACCGCGCGCCCGACGTCGGTGACGCACCAGCGCTCGCCGTCGTCGTCGCCATCCAGCGCGATGAGCCCGGCCGCCTCGATCTGCCGGTACACGCTGCGCCATTCCGGCGCGCCGAACTCGTTCCCCACGCCGAAGGTCGGCAGGTCGTCGTGGCGGTGGCGGGTGATGGCGTCCGTCACCTTGCCGATGAGGATGTTGGCGAGGTGGCCGGGGAAGAAGCGGCCCGACGTGCGCAGCATCGCCGACATCGCCTTCTGCGCGGCGACCAGCCCGTCCACCATGGGGTGGGCGCCCTCGCACATGTCGCAGAAGCCGCACGGCGCGCCGGCCTCGCCGAAGGCGGCGAGCAGCGCTTGCCGGCGGCAGCGCGGGGACTCGCACAGCGCGAGCAGCAGCCCCAGGCGCCGGCGCTCCATCCGCTTACGCGCCGGGCCGGCGTCGGACAGCGCGATCTGCCGCTCGCGCAGCCTGACGTCGCCCTCGCCCCACAGCAGCAGCGTGTCGGCGCGCGCGCCGTCGCGGCCCGCGCGGCCGATCTCCTGGTAGTAGCCCTCCACGCTGCCCGGCAGGTCGGCGTGGCAGACGTAGCGCACGTCCGGCTTGTCGATGCCCATGCCGAAGGCGATGGTGGCCACGACGACCACACCGGGCTCGCGCAAGAAGGCGTCCTGGTTGGCGTGGCGGAGGTGGGCGTCCATCCCGGCGTGGTAGGGCAGCGCCCAGGTGCCGTCCGCCTTGAGCGTCTCGGCGAGCGTCTCCACCCCCTTGCGCGAGGCGGCGTAGACGATGCCGCTCTGCCCGCGGTGGGCGCGCACGAAGGTTTTCACCTCTCGCACGGGGTCGCTCTTGCGGCGGATCGCCAGGTGGAGGTTCGGCCGGTCGAAGGAGCGCACGAACAGGCGCGGGCTGCGCCGGAACAGCTTGGCCACGATCTCGTCGCGCGTGCCGGGGTCGGCGCTCGCCGTCACCGCGATGACCTGCGGGTCGCCCAGCGCGTCGGCGGCGGCGCGCAGCGCCATGTACTCGGGCCGGAAGTCGTGGCCCCATTGCGAGACGCAGTGCGCCTCGTCGATGGCGAGCCGGTCGCAGCCGGCGTCCCGCAGCGCGGCGAGCGTGCCGGGGCGCTGGAGGCGCTCGGGCGACACGTAGACGAGCTTGAGCTCGCCCCGGCGCAGCGCCCGCTCCACGTCGGCGTGCTCGGCCCCGGCGTTGCCGGAATGGAGCGCGCCGGCCGCCACGCCGCGCGCGGTGAGCGCGCCGACCTGGTCGCGCATGAGGGCGATGAGCGGCGACACGACCACGGTGAGGCGGCCGCCCACCAGCGCGGGGAGCTGGTAGCACAGCGACTTGCCGGCCCCGGTCGGCATCACCGCCAGCACGTCGGCGCCGGCGAGGATGGCGCCGACCACCTCCGCCTGCCCCGGCCGCAGCGCGGTGAAGCCGAACACGCGGTGGAGGGTGTCCAAGGCTTCGGGCGGGATCCCCGGATCGTCGGGCTCGGTGGCGTCGGGCTCGGACATGGTCATGCGGGGTGGCTACGCGGTGCCGGCCGCCTCGGCCAGCGCGTCGGCCAGGTCGACCATCCGCGCGATGACGATGCCCGCGCCGGCCTCCCGCAGCCGCGCGGCGTGGCCGGCGTCGGTGTGGCTGCCCCCGGTGAAGCCGACCACCGGCATCCCGGCGGCGACGGCGGCGCGCACGCCGGCGACCGCGTCCTCCACCACCACGCAGTCGCGCGGGGCGACGCCCATCGCGCGGGCGGCGTGGAGGAACAGGTCCGGCGCCGGCTTGCCGTGGGCGACCTCCGTGCCGGAGAAGATGTTGGCGCCGAAGAAGCCGTCGAGCCCGGCGAGGCGCAGGGTGAGCGCGATGCGCTCGCGGTCGGACGAGGAGGCGACGCAGCGCGGCCCGGGGAGCCGCGCCAGGGCGGCGGCGATGCCCTCCACCGCGCGCAGCTCGTCGTGGAACCGGTCGATGATCCGGCCGCGCAGCCGCGACCCCTCGCCGGGCGGCAGGGCGCGGCCGATGCGCGCCTCCATCCCCTTGACGATGTCGGCGTTGTGCAGGCCCATGTAGGCGTCCAGGCACGCCGCCACGTCCATCGGGTGCCCGTACTCGCCCATCATGGCCGAGATCACGTCGAGCGCGATGAGTTCGGAGTCGATGAGCACGCCGTCGCAGTCGAAGATCGTCAGCATCGCGGGTCCGGTGGAAGGGGGCGGGAGGGTCGGCGGGGCCACGTCCGGCGGCGCCTACATCGGCGGGTTGGTGCCGTCGCGGCCGACCACGACGGCGCCCGCCGTGAACGACCCGTCCGGCGCCGGGCGGGCGTCGCGCGCGAAGAGGCCGACGCCGGCCTTGAGGTCGGCGGTTGTGCCGGGCGCGAAGCGCACCACCGGCGTGTTCGGCCGCACCTGGATCGCGCTTTGCCCGCCCTTGTAGGTCAGGGTGAGGGTCTGCCCGTCGACCGCCTCGACCTTGCTGCCGACCGCGCCGTTGGTCATCCGGCCCCCGTGACCGAGGTCGTAGGGGCGCTGCCCCTCGCCGCTGCCGCGCGCCGCCTCGGGGAAGATGTGCACCTCCAGCGCGTCCTGGTGCCCGTCGCCGCCGACGTTGGCGATGCCGACGTAGCTGCCGGGCTTGATGTCGGCGAGCGACGCGCGCTCGGTGACGGTGATCCTCGCGCCGGGCGCGAGGTGGAGCGTCAGCGGGCCGCCGCTCGCCGGCCGGACCGTGAGGTCGCCGCCGGCCACGGCGGTGATGGTGCCGCGCAGGGGCGCCGGCGCTTGGCTCGGGGCTTGGATTTGGCTCGGGGCCGGCGCTTGGCTCGGGGCTTGGGCCCGCGCGGCGGCGGCGAGGCCGAGGGCGGCGCCGAGGGACACGGCCAGGCGCAAGGGGGATCTCGTTCGCATGGGCGCCTGCCTACCACATCGCGCGCCGGCGCGGGTCACGAAACGTCGTCGCGGAACGTCGTCGCGAAACAATGGCGGCGCTCTGGGTCGGGTGGTCGCGGACGCAACGGACCGGGGCCGGGTCGGTTTAGCCGAGCGTCCGCACCGGACCATCATGGAGGTGGCGATGAAGCTGATCGGCCTGGAAGAACACGTCATCACCGACGACATCATCGCCGCCTGGTCGCGGCTCGACCCGGCCCACCGGGACGGGATGGTCGACAGGCTCGGCCACGGCCCCTTCAAGGGCCGGCTGGAGGAGGTCGGCGACGCGCGGCTCGCCGCGATGGACGCGACCGGCCTCGACGTCCAGGTGCTCTCGCTGACGCCGCCGGGCGTGCAGAACCTCGACCCCGACGAGAGCGTCGCCCTCGCCAGTCGATCCAACGACGCGCTCGCCGCCATCGTCGGGGGCGAGCCCGGGCGCTACCAGGGCTTCGCCACGCTGCCCACGCCGGCACCGGCCGAGGCGGCGCGGGAGCTGCGGCGCGCCGTCACCGAGCTGGGCCTCAAGGGCGCCATGCTGTGCGGCCGGACGCGGGACCGCAACCTCGACCACCCGGACTTCCAGCCGATCTTCGCCGCGGCGGCGGACCTGCGCGTCCCCCTCTACATCCACCCGCAAACCCCGCAACGCGCGGTGCGCGAGGCCTATTATTCGGGCTTCGGCGACGAGGTCGACCTGATGTTCGCGACGGCCGGCATCGGCTGGCACTACGAGACCGGCATCCAAACCTTGCGCCTGATCCTCGCCGGCACCTTCGACCGCCACCCCGACCTGCAGGTCATCCTCGGCCACTGGGGCGAGGTGGTGCTGTTCTACCTCGAGCGGATCGACGAGATGTCGCGGGTGACGAAGACGCTGAAGCGCCCCATCGCCGATTACGCGCGCTCGAACCTCAACGTCACGCCGAGCGGGATCTTCAGCCAGTCCTACCTCCAGCGCGCGATCGAGATCCTAGGCATCGACCGCATCCTGTTCTCGACCGACTACCCGTTCCGCCACGCCCCCGACGGTGGGGCGCGCGCCTTCCTGGAGGCGGCGGCGCTGAGCGAAGGGGACAAGGCGAAGGTGGCGCACGGGAACTGGGAGCGGTTGACGGGGCGGGGGTGAGGATTCGCTGATCATGAGGAGCGGGGGGTGGGATCGGTGCCATGGCGGATCCTCGGGTATCATCCCGTCAAATCACCGCTTGATACGCACGTAACCTGTCCACCGTCTTCGTGAGCCCTTGGACTTCCAGTTTTTCGAGGTATTCGGTCGCGGTCCTGGGAGGATTTCGTAGCCGCGATCGGCACCGCCGGGCCGCGCCCACGACAGCGGCGTCGTTCAGGTCAAACTGAAAGTAAATAAAATCATCCGGGTGAACAGCCTCGATGTTGTATTTACCAATACATTTCACAGGAAAATGTTTTAGGTTGAAGGTAACGATGGCATCCGCTTCAGAAACGATTGCCGCTGCCAGAACATGTTTATCGTCATGATCCGGAAGGTTCAAGCCAGGTACGAGGTCCTCGTAGCCGATGACCATGCTGTCTGGGACGGCATCGTTCATCAGCTGTCGCGTCCTTTTGAGTTTGTTACCGTCGAGATCCGGTCGATTTGCGAGTAGGTTACGCTCCCACTCGTCATGTATGTCGTCACTCCACTTCGCACGGAAAAGCTTCGCCGCCGCGAGTTCCATCAAGAGGTCCCGCAGCGGCGCTGGATAAAGGACGCAGGCGTCGAGGATGACCGTGTAGGCGGAAACCTCAGTGGCCAAGATCCAGCTCTTGGGACTGGTCGGCCAACGCCTGCATGGCCTCCTCGCGGGCCGCTTCCGTCTCGCAACGATAGGCTTCCAGGTCGCTGAACTTGACCCGCCTATGCGTGCCGACCATGCGGAACGGTATCCGTTGTTCCCGCAGGAGGCGGATCAGGAAGGGTCGTGACACGTTGAGATGGTCCGCCGCTTCCTGCGTCGTCAACTCGGCATGGACGGGTATGAGTGTGACCGCGTTCCCGCGCGCCATTTCGCTGAGGAGGTGATGCAGGAGGTCGATCGCCGCCTTCGGCAAGCGAAGGGTGACACCGTCATCGAGGTGGACGCGGAGTTCGTTCGTGGCATTCCCAGCCCGTGAAGCGGTATCTTTGACGCGCGAAAGGGTGCGGCTCGCCTCAGCCGCCAAAGCTGCGTCCTGCTGGGACGGCAGAACTGGCCGTTCCATGAGCATTGTCATGACTGACTCCCTTCGATGCGCGACTTATCCCCGACATCTGAAATATCCGCAACAACCGAAACATCCACATGGCCTGCATGATCCGTGGCCGGTGACGGGCGCCGCGAGGGCCCGCCGCGATCGCCATGGATCGCCTCCCCTTGCGCCGGGCCAACGCATCGGACGCCGCTCGTCGGATCGCCTTCCCCCATCGTGTCGCCTGCAAGGAACCTCGACCGCGCTGTCCTCACTCGCGCGTCCCTTCACCCCTCACACCCGGCGCACCTTCGGGTCGGACGCGTTGACCGGCGTGAAGGTGATCGGCCCCACCCCGCAGATCGCGATCACCGCCGGCTCGGTGCCGTCCGCCCGCACGCCGTCGTAGTGCGCCGTGTTGGCGAGGCGGCGCACGAAGCCGCCGGCGCCCACCGGGACCGTCGTGGACGGATCGAAGATCTCGCCGCTGGTCACCCACCAGGTGCCCGACACCACCACGCAGAGCCGGTCGGTCGCGTAATGGTGCGGGGCGCTCATCCAGCCGGGGAACCACTTGACCAGCGTCAGGTAGAGGCCGGGGTCGGCCGGCTTGGAGAACAGGTGCGCCTCCTCGTTGCGGCCGGGCGGCTGGCCGAGCTGCGGCTCGAAGGTGATGTCCCGCGCCGGCACGACGACCGTCTTCGCCGGGTCGGGCGCGGCGCCGGCGGCGCCGGCCAGCAGCAGTTGCGGCAGGGCGGCGAGCAGCGGCGCGAGCAACAGGTCGCGGCGGGTCGACGCGGACGGTGTCGGGTCACCCGGCTCGACGCGGGCCGGCTCGGTGTCTAGCATGGCGTCATCCCTTCATCGATCGCGGGGCAAGCGGCCGTCCGCCGCCCCGGTTCCACCCCGTCCATCCAAGGAAGTCCCCATGCGCACCAACCGCCTCGGCCGCACCGGCCTGTTCGTCTCGGAACTCTGCCTCGGCACCATGACCTTCGGCGGCACCACCGGCATCTGGGGGCAGATCGGCAACCTGGGCCAGGACGAGGCGGACAGGCTCCTCGCCCGCTCGCTGGAGGCCGGCATCAACTTCATCGACACCGCCGACGTCTACGGCGGCGGCCGCTCGGAGGAGATCACCGGCCAGGCGCTGCGCAACGTGAAGGTGCCGCGCGCCGACGTGGTGGTCGCCACCAAGGTGTTCGGCCCGATGGGCGAGGGGGTCAACAACCGCGGCGCCTCGCGCGTCCACATCCTCGACGGCGTCAAGGCGAGCCTCAAGCGGATGCAGCTCGACCACATCGACCTGTACCAGATCCACGGCTTCGACCCGGCGACGCCGCTGGAGGAAACGCTGCGCGCGCTCGACATCCTGGTGCAGCACGGCCACGTCCGCCACGTCGGCGTGTCGAACTGGGCGGCCTGGCAGATCGCCAAGGCGCTCGGCATCGCCGACAAGCACGGGCTGGCGCGCATCGACTCGCTGCAAGCCTATTACACGGTGGCCGGCCGCGACCTGGAGCGCGAGATCGTGCCGATGCTGGAAAGCGAGGGCGTCGGGCTGATGGTGTGGAGCCCGCTCGCCGGCGGCCTCCTCACGGGCAAGTACGGGCGCGGCGTGGACGGCGGCTTGGCGGCGAGCGAGCAGGGCTCGCGCCGCGCCAGCTTCGACTTCCCGCCGGTCGACAAGGGGCGGGCCTTCGACTGCATCGACGCGATGCGGCCGATCGCGGAATCGCGCGGCGTGTCGGTCGCGCAGGTGGCGCTGGCCTGGCTGCTGCACCAGCGCGCCGTCACCAGCGTCATCATCGGCGCCAAGCGGATCGAGCAGCTCGACGACAACATCGCCGCGACCGCCCTGGAGCTGACCGCCGCCGA
>CAXSDP010000073.1:0-19646 GCA_964235705.1 uncultured Beijerinckiaceae bacterium
GGGCCGGGGCGCACCGGGGCCGCCCGTCGCGGCGGGTCGGTCCATTGAGGGCGCGGGACGGGGGCAGGCCGGGGATGGACGCCGTGCCGGGCTCATCCGCCACCGAGCCGGGCGACACACCGGCCGACATGGTCTGGATCTACGACCCCGCCGCGCTGCGCGCCGCCATCGGCGAGGAGGCCGACGACGGTTACGTCGGGCCCGAGGACGAGCGCCCGGCCCCGCCCCCGCGCACCAGCGAGGAGGAGATCCGCGCCCGCGCCATCCATCGCATCCTCGACGACCCGCGCGGCGCCACCCGGCCGGCGCTGCACGGCGACGCGGCCATGGCGGCGCGGCTGCTGGATGCGGTGGCATCCATGCCGCACTTCGCCGCCGTCACCGGCATCATCCACCGCGCGGTGGTGCAGTCCGCCCTGACCGGTCGGCCGGCCCGCTTCCCGCCGCTGCTGATGGTGTCGCTGCCGGGTGTGGGCAAGACGTACTACTGCCGTCGCGTGGCCGAAGCGCTGGGGACCACCTGCGTGCCCATCGCGGTCAACGGCACCTCGGATCGCGGCCAGCTCGGCGGCCTGTCGCCGCTGTGGCGCGGGGCGAAGATCGGCAAGATCGCCAGGGGCCTGCTCGTCGACAGCACCACCGCGGCGCCGCTGTACCTGCTGGACGAGATCGATAAGCCGCCGGCCATCGGCGAGGACGAGCGCACCCTCGACGTGCTGCTGTCGGCGCTGGAGCCGGAGAACGCGCGGAGCTTCACCGACGCGTACCTCGACGCGCCGGTGGACCTGACCTCGGCGCTGTGGCTCGCCAGCGCCAACGACACCGGCGCGATGGCGGCGCCGCTGCTCGACCGCATGCTGGTGCTGGACGTGCCCCGGCCCACCCGCGAGGGGGCGCGGGTAGTCGCCGAGGCGATCGCGCGCGAGGTGGTGCCGGACGCGTTGCCGGTGGGGGTGCGGCCGGACGCGCTCGAGCTCTTGCTCGACCTCGCGCCGCGCCGCATGCGCCGCGCGCTGGAGATGGCCTGCTCGTTCGCCATCTGCGCGCTGCGCTGGGACGTCACCGCCGCCGACGTGCGGGGGGCGCTCGCGCTGACGGAACGGGCGGACCGACACCGGCACGTCGGCTTCCTGCCTGCGCGCGATGGAGGCATGGGGTGAGCGAGGCCGGGATCGTAATGGTGATCACACTTGATCCAGACCCATGACCAGGATTAAGGAACAATCTTTGATTCATCAACGTCTTAAGCTGACCCTCAGCGGACCCTGAGAAGGTCTGCTCTTGAGCAGATGTGCTTCGGAGGGAGCGGTCGCGCTGAGCGGCCCAGCGCAGCCGCTGTAAGATCAGCCGCTTGGAATGTGACCCCGGCGCCGATCGGCCTCGAACCCCTGCGTCGATCCATAGCTCTGCTCTTGGCGCCGCACCAGCGCGAGCAGGTTGATAGCGCCATCGCCGAGCTGACAAAGGACGGGAACCTATGCGGCTTCGTCCAAACGTCCGGGTCTGCAGGCGGCGCAGCCGAGTGCCGACCAGGCCCGATCGACTGTGCGAATGCCGCCATCGCCATCGCCGAAGGCGGAGCACCACGCTTCCGTCAGTCGTCCGCCAAGCCTCGCTATGCGGCGCGTCGCTGCAACGAACACTCGGCTAAACGACCGCTGGACCGGATCGAGTAGGCAGTCGAGCGCGACCTCGGCGACCATCGCCGTCACATAGCCGAGCTCCATTGGCCCGTACGGCTGGAAGTGAGCGCCGCACGCCGGCTCCTCCTGGTGGAGATCACCACCATCGGGCCACTCGACGACTGTCAGGTCCGGCGCGCCCGTGCGACCGATGTGGCACTGTAGGCACCCGTCCTCCCGGCCGATCACGACCACGTGGCCGGCGCAGGCGTGCGCTTCGGTCCACCCGTAAAGGACTGACTTCGCGCGTCCTTGCTCGACGTGCCAGCGGTTGAGGGCGCTCTCGGCGACCCAGCTTCCGGTCGCGGCTACGATCAGATCCGCCTCTGCCAGCAGATCGGCATCATGCGAGATCAGATGATGCAGGCCGCACGCGCGATGCTCAACGGTGAGGTGCGGGTAGTCGGCACGAAGCCGCTCGGCCAAGGCTGCTGCCTTGTTGCGCCCAACGTCGGTCGCGCCGAGCGGATGACGCCCAACATTTGGCCAGCTCAGTGCCTCAGGGTCGACTAGCACGATGTGTCCGGCCCCGGCCTGAGCCAGGGCGCAGGCAACGGGCGCTCCGACCGAGCCGCAGCCGATGACGACCACCGTCGCCGCGAGCAGGCGACGCGTCCGGTCGTCTTGGCCACGCCCATGCACCCAGTCAGCATCGGCGCGCTGCACAAGGGTCCTGGAGACCGGGAGCGCTCCGAAGAAGCGCCCGATCAAGAGTTCCTGCGGTGTGTGCCGGGGCCGAAAGCCGATGGACAAGGGGTTATCAGGAGCCCGAGGCCGCCCCTTGCGGCGCTTCGGGTTAAGGACCTTGACGCCGATTGTCGCGGCGCCGCCGCGTCCGATCGCCCCGAGCAGCGCCAACACCTCGTCGGGTTCTGCGCTCGCGGCCTGCTCAAGCGCAGACTTTGCGTCCTCGCCCACCCTTTCAGCCAGCCTGTAAAGGTCCGCCGCGGTTTCCGGGTACTCGGCCGGCAGCAGCGGCGTGTCTAGCCACATGAAGGCTGCTGTTTCGGTCTTGACCGTTGTCTTGTCGCCGAACCGATGGCGCACCCAGTCGGTCAAGGAGTCCTGGTCCTCGCCGATGACTTCAAGGCCTTTGCCACGCCACACCCGCACCGTTCGCGATGGCGGCTTAGGCGAAACCAGGCTGAACAGGTTCTTGCCCTGCGAATGGACTTTGTAGCCCCAGTAGGTGACGAACTCGTCCCGGAAGTCGCGCTCGACGATCCGCCCGTCGAGCAGTTCTTCCACAAGCCGGATCGAGCGATTCAAGAGGTCCATGGCGACCCCCGATGGATCATCAGGATCCCAGTCCGCCATGTTCGGCAGGAGGCACAGGATGCCGTCGCCCTCGACATGGGGCCAAGTCATCGGCTCAGGATGATCGACCAGCGCCGTCCTGACCGCCGTCGTCGGAAATAGACGGCCGGCCACGACATCGATCCGCCGCGTGATGCCATCGGAGAAGACGACGCTTATGCGCCAGGCCGCGACGATCCAGTCACGCCCGGGATAATCGGCGGCGATCGCCGCCTCATCAAGACGCTCGGGCACCTGTCCCGCCCGCTCGCGCAGGGTCGTTTCGAGGCGAAGCGCCGCCCGTCGCCAGCTGAGCGGGAGCAAGTCTCTAGGCATGACGCCCGCCGCCGGCGCTGCTGACCGCGCTTGCCGCCGCGGCCGTTGCGCTCAGCAGGGCGGCGGAGCCGATGATGGCCGGCGCAGCCAGGGACGCCCGCTGCTCCTCCTCCAACCGCTCGCTGAAGAAGGTGGTGGCGAACACCTTGTCCCAACACTTCAGGGCCTTCTCGCGCGTGCAGTCCGCATCGAAGAGCGGTTTCAGCATATCGATGGCCTCGGTCAGCTTCTCGCGAAAGCACCGTGCCTTCGCATCGTCCGGACCGCTGGTGATGTAGTCGCCCGGCGTCACCGGGTGCGCCACCTGCAGGTTCCAGTTGAGCCGGTCGCGCACCGCAACCATCGTATCGTAGAGCGCGCGATCTTCCCGCCCGTCGACGCGAAACCGCTCGATGGTCAGCACCGAGATGCCAAACCCGCTGAGGATGCCGCCGCGCCAGCCATATCGGCTACGGGCGTACTTCTTCAGGTCGCGGTTGATGCGGCGGAGCTGACGGCCATCGGACGACTTCGACCGTTCGTCCTCGTACCAGTCCGACACGTCGCGCGCATCGGACCGCTTCCAGCCGCTGCGCGCCGCCAGTTCATAGTGATACTCGTCGCCGAATACTCCTGAGGTGGTAACGCGCCGATAGACCGGCAGGTCGACGTGGTAGCCCTTTTCATAAAAAACCCGCACGCAGTTAGATCGGACTTCCGGGGCCCGCTTGAACTTGCCGTCGTCGACGGCGTCGCGGACCATCTGACGCGCCTGAAGCGAGGTCATCTCGGCCCCGCGCTCGCCGACCAGATCTTCCTTGCGGAAGTAGACTCCGTCGTCGATGTCGTAATCTTTGTCCGGATCGCGGACCATCGTCTTCATGGCGTAGCTGCCCTGCTTGACGAACTCGAGCGGCGCCGGCTTGCCGGCGGCCGAAAGGCCGTTCCGGAAACGGGTCCGGTTGGAGTCACGACGGGCACGCATCCCCTCCTGCTCCGTCTTGGGCAGGGTCACATCCTGGTCGTGATAGGCACGCACATCCTTGGCACAGTCGAACATTAGTTATCCTCGTTGGTCGGGAGTGGGCACGCGGTCCCACACCGCGCCAGTGGCCGGCATCGCCGGCAGGTCGTGCATCAGCCGCCGGATCATGCGGCCATCGCCACTGTTGGTGTCGTCGCAGGCGCTCTTGGTCAGGTCTGCGTCGGTGTTCGCCTGCGCCACCAGCCGGTCCATGGCCTCGTGCCGCGTGTCATCGAGCGCGAGGTAAGGCATCATGCTGGCCGGGACGGGCTTGTTGGGGAATCGAACCCGGCGGATCGGCCGCCCGCAGCCGCTAATGGCGTTGGCGAGGAGACGCGCCATGTGGTCGAAGGCGAACTCCTGGGCCGATATGCTCAGCGGCGCCACGTCGGCGCCGAGGCGCCAGTCCAACATTGATCGGTGCGCGGTCTCGGCGTCGAGATGGTCACCTTCAGGACGAGGGCACGTGCCCAAAGAGAAAATCTCGATCGGGCGGCCGGGCTCAGCGATGGTCAGCGCGTCGACCAACCCCACCATGATGGGATTGTTCGCCCAGAGCCCGCCGTCTGCGAAGACTTGCAAGGGGCCCCCAAGCGTGTTCGGATCCTTTATGGCGGCGAGCGAGCGGTAGATCGGCGCAGCGCTGGTCGCCATGCAGACGTCAACAAGTGGGTAGCGATCATCGCGGACTCCGCTCTTCGGCGTCTTCTTGAACACCCACGCGCGGTGCTCGCTCATAAGCACAGCCGGGATGGACAGCGAAATGCCCCGTCGCGTGAAGACGTCGAGCATCGTGGTGTCTTGGAGCACGGCCGCGAGCGCGTCGCGCAACGCCTTGTCACCCGCACGCACGAAGCGGTTGCCCTGCGATGCGCGATAGACGGCGCTGCGCTTTCCCGTAAGCCGGTGAGGAAAAATCTTCGGACCGTGCTCGCGGTAAAGCTTGATGATCTCGGACATCGGCCGTCCGACCGCGAGCGCGCAGCCCACGATCGCCCCGGTGCTGGTGCCGGTAATCAGGTCGAACCCGAGGCCGAGATCGAGCGCCGATTCGCTTCTTATCCGGGCGAACTGGTCGATCAGACGAGAGAGAAACGCTGCGGTGTAAATGCCGCGCATGCCACCTCCATCCAGGCTGAGAACCCGATATGGCCGCTCAATCTGTTGTTGATCCTGCGTTTCGCCCATTCGCCGCGCCTTGTCCGTGGCCGCATAGGTTGCCATGCCCCACGTGCCCGTCCATAGTATATGGGGATAGCGGCCTAATGCGTCAAGCAACTAGACGAGCCTGATGCGCGAGAGCCTTGTTTGTTGGAGGGTACCGCATGGGAGGCGAAGGCGATCGGCTACGTTGGGGGGTTCGCCGCCGCCTCGAGTTCATCGACTTTCGCCTGTTTTGGGATGGTCGCTTCAACCGCAGCGATATGGCGGAGACTTTCGGCATCTCCACGCAGCAGGCGTCGACCGACGTCGCGCAGTACGAGGCCATCGCTCCCCAGAACCTCCGCTATGACCGGGTTGAGAGGGCATACCGGCGAGCCGACACGTTCTCCCCGGCGTTCATCGGCGAGACGATCGAGCGGTACCTCTTGCAGATCGTCGCGATCGAAAATCGATGGATGCGGGCGGAAGACACTTGGTTCGACACCAATCCGCCGATCGAGGTCGTCACGCTTGGACGCCGCGCGACTGATCCGGGCGTCCTGCTCCGCGTGCTCGACGCCGTGCGCAATCGCCTCGAAATCGACGTCGAGTATGCGTCGCTCACCGGCTCGGTTCATCAGCATCGCGCGATTAGCCCCCACGCACTCTCCCAGAGCGCTGGGCGATGGTACGTCCGGGCGTGGTCCCGCGAGCACAACGATTTCCGAGACTACAATCTAAATCGGATCAGCGCGGTGAACGACCAACGACCAGCGACAGTCGATCCGGCACTCGACTTCGAGTGGGTCCACAAAATCAATCTCGTGATTGTTCCCAATGCGGCCTTGTCTACCGAGCGGCAAGCCGCGGTAGCGGTAGAGCACGCAATGACCGACGGATGCCTTGTCCGTCCGTGCCGACTTAGCCTCAGCTTCTATCTGATGAGCGAACACAATCTCGACGTGGAACCCGGCGTATTAAAGCCAGAGAAGCAACAGATCGTTCTTCAGAACCGCAGTGAAGTAGTACAGGCGCGCGCGCTCGCACGGCAGATGTCAGTCCAGGCTTTGGCTCGAGCATCAATTGGCGATCCGGCATGATTCCATTATTCAGACCGTCGCTCCGATGCGAATTTGATCAACAGCCATGGCAGTAGCGGCCACGCTCCTCTTCGGAAGCTTGGCTCGGGCCGATCAGTCAAACGGCTCCGACACTGACCTGTTGATGGTGAGTCTTGATGACGAGACGCGACACGTTTCGGTCGGTCATCTCTCTCTCTTCCTTTATCCTTGGCGTCAACTCGAGCAAGACGCTCGCGATGGTGACCTCTTCGTCTGTCATCTCGTGCGAGAGGCAAAGCCGCTGATCGATCCCGACAACTACCTGCCAAGACTTCAACAAGCGTTTCAGTTCCGGTCGAACTACACAGCCGACATTAAGCGCGCAAGCGACTTCGCCTGGTTTCTCGTCAGCTTCGGTGCAGAACTAAATCGTCATTTGCTCACTAAGCGTGCCCTTTGGTGCATCCGTACGGTATTGATCGCGCGAAGCGCTGAACGGCGGGATCCTATATTCGCCCCCGAACGCCTTGCAGAGCAGACGTCGTCGGCCCTCGCACAAATCCTGCTTCGGGACCGCCGTGGCGTTCACAACAAAGCAGCCGTGCGAAAAGCGCTACAACAGTTTCTTATAGATGACCGCGTCGGTGAGCGGTCGATGGAGCACGTCGAACGAGACACATTTCTGAATATGTTTGTTACGACGTCCAACAAAGTCGCACTCCAGACGCTTGGCCAGGAGGAAAAGAGTCAAGTGGGCTATGTGGAATAGCGGGATACACCGATGCTGCGAACAGCGTCGCGCGTCCGTGATGTCTGAGGACGAGGCGGGTACAAACGCGCGACATCTGGTATCATCTCGGCCGTGACCACGTGAGCACTCGCGCATTGTGGCCGTGCCAATGCAGGCGCGGGAGGCCGCGTCCGTGCCGGTGCCTGTGCAGGTGGTGGGCAGCCGCAGGCACTCCCTTCAAGGGCACGTAGCAGCGATCTCGGCGCCCATCGCCACGGTCAAGAGCGCGGTGATCGTGATGGTGGCCGTGGATGTGCCCATCCACGGCGTGGTGCGCTGGCGGCTGCGCGATCTCGCCTGGTGGGTGTTTGCGGAGTTCCGCATCAGCCTGGACGAGACCACGGTCGAGCACGAGCTACGCGGCTCGGCTACCGCAAGCTTCCCGTCCGGCCGCAGCATCGCGAGCAGGACGAGGAGGCGATCGAAGCTTCTAAAAAAGCTTTCCAACCCAGATGGAAGCGATTGGGGCAAAGCTCCCGGGCAGCACCGCCATAGAGCCGTGATGGCAGGACGAGGTAAGGATCGGCCAGAAGAACACGATCACTCGGCGCTGGGCCAAGCATGGCACCCGCCCTCGTGCTCCGCGCGACCAGCACACCAAGTCGGGCTACCTCTTCGGGGCGATCTGCCCAGCCAAGGGCAAGGGCGCAGGCCTTGTCATGCCATGTTGCGATACCGCCACCATGGCCGAGCACCTCAAGGGGATCAGCCTCGCCATCGATCCAGATTACCATGCCGTGGTGCTGCTCGACCAAGCCGGGTGGCACGGTTCCACCAAGCTCGACGTGCCCGTCAACATCACGCTCCTCCCACTACCGCCCCGCTCACCGGAGCTGAACCTGGTCGAGAACGTGTGGCAGTTCATGAGCGACAACTGGCTGTCGAACCGGGTATTCACCTCATACAAGGACATCGTCGACCACTGTTGCTAAGCTTGGCGGAAGCTCGTCGACCAGCCCTGACACATCATGAGCCTCGGACTACGCGCCTGGGCTCACCAGTGATGTTCAGCGCAGGTTAGTATAAGGTAGTAGGAGGGGTTAGTGGCGGGCGTGAGGAAGCCCAAGAAGCCGTCGGTTGATTATGTAGCAAAGGTCCAGGCACTCGACCGTGCCGGTCTTCTCGCCCTCTGGACACAAATTGGAGAACGGAAGACACCAGGTTGGGCAAAAGGGAAAGCGTTCGAACACTTGGTGCTACGCGCCTTCGAACTTGAAGAAGCAGAAGTGACTTGGCCGTATTCGGTTTTGCTTGAGGGACAGATAGTGGAGCAGATTGATGGTTTAGTCAGGATTGGACATATAAGTTTCCTGGCAGAGAGCAAAGACTTCGATGGCGATCTGAACGTGGAGCCCCTCGCCAAACTTAGGAACCAGCTGCTACGTCGTCCTGTTAACGTGGTCGGCTGCGTATTTTCGTCCTCAGGATCCACGGCGCCTGCCAAGACGCTCGCTCAGTACATGTCACCCCAAACCATGCTGCTATGGCACGGCGCCGAAGTTGGCTTCCTGCTTGAAAAGGAGCAGAGCTTCATCCAGGCGCTGCATCGGAAGCATCACTGGTTGATCCGCGCTGGCATACCCGACTATAACATTCTTACGGACGTATGACATGACGACAAATGTGGTGGTGGAGGGGCGGTACGATGCCGCCATCATGCGTACGCTCATAGATGCGGCGCAGCTTCGGGATGTGAAGGTCGTCTCGGGCCAGGGGAAATCCTCAGCCATGTCGCTGGCCAAATCAATTGCCGTGTCTCGCTCGGAGCATGTGGCTGTCGTGGTCGATGCGGATACCCGGGATGCTCGGCAGATCGACGAACAGCGTCGGACATTCAGCGATCTTCAGGCCTCGGCAAATCATTACACACGCCTCTTTCTCGCTGTTCCGACTTTGGAGGAGGATCTATTCCCGGATGTTGCAACATTCATGAAAGTTTTCCGAGTTGCCATTACAGAACGCCAGCGGTCCAAGTTCGCAAAGAATCGAATGGACACTATTCGCACGTACTTTGTCGTGGAAGACAATGATGGTGAGCTTCGAGTTAGAAGTCATGGCGTCATAGATATGGATGCCGCGAGGGATGGCTTTGGACGACATCTACTCAGGGAGCTTTTTGGTTACCTACGCGATGTATCAGCTAGGTAGAGCTATTGCTCCAATTAACGTCCGAAAAGGTCACCGATCAGCTTCGGAGCAGGCGGCCGCAGCGCCTGAACATCTTATAATAAGCGCCAAACTGAAGGTCCGCTTTTTGGCAAAGGGTCAACTTCCGCTGTTGGCGCGAAGCGAAAGGAAAGCTTGCCATTACAAGGGTGTGGGGAAGGCTGCAGCTCAGGACGAAAGGAAGACCGCCGGGCACCTGTCGCGGGATCGTCCATCAGCTATGAAGCGCCCTTCGGCTCCGCTCCGATAGGGATTACCCAAGATGCCTCGCTCCGCCCTCGCCGTCCTGGTCCTCGCAATACTGTGTATCGGTCACGCCGACGCGGCCGAGACGGCGCTCCAGCGCTGGCGGATCGGCGACCTGCCGCTCGAGAACGGCGGCGTCATCCGCGACTTCGAGATCGCCTACACGACCGAGGGCACGCTGAACCCCGCGAAGTCTAACGCCGTCCTGATGGTGACGGCGATCGGCGGCAACCAGCACCGCATCGACTTCATGATCGGCCCGGGCAAGGGCCTCGACACCGACAAGCTGTTCGTCGTCAAGACGAACGCGATCGGCAACGGCCTCACGACCTCGCCCAGCACCAGCGCGACGCAGCACGGCCCTGACTTCCCGCACTTCACCATCCGCGACATGGTGGAGAGCCAATACCAGCTCCTTCGTCACCTCGGCATCACCCACCTCGTCGCGGTGGCCGGCGCCTCCATGGGCGGCATGCAGACGCTGCAATGGGGCGTGAGCCACCCCGACATGATGGACGGTCTCGTCGCGCTGACCCCGATGGCGCGGACGACGGCCTGGTCGATCGCCGTCAACCACGCGACCCGGCGGGCGCTCACGCTGGATCCCGCGTTCGCCGGCGGCCATTATACCAAGCAGCCCGAGGCGGGCTGGCGCATGCGCGCCGACGTGCTGCAGGTGCTGGCGACGCGCACGCCCGAGGCGATGCGCGGCCAGTTCGCCGAGCCCATGGACGTCCTGCCCTGGATCGCCGCCCAGGAGGACACGCTCGTGAAGTCCGGCTTCGACGCCAACGACTGGATCGCGCAGACCTGGGCCTACGACCGGCACAACGTGGGCGACACGACGATCGACGGGAAGCCGGTGTACGGCGGGGATCCGGTCAAGGCGCTGCACGCTGTCCGGGCCAAGGCCCTGCTCATGTCGGGCGTGCTCGACCTCTACAACCCCGTCGAGGACGGCATCGCGGCCTCCGCCGCCATCCCCGATGGGCGCCACGTCACGATCCCGAGCATCCAGGGTCACGTCGCCGCCTCGCCCGGCTACAAGCCGGCCGACCTCGAGTTCATCAACGCGACCGTGCGTCCCTTCATGGCGGATGTCACCAAGGGCTGGACGACGACGCGCTGATGCGCGTTCAAGGCCGTGGAGGTCGTGCGGTGGCGCACGGCAGCCCCGGATCGGGTGCATGCACGCCACACTCGTCCCAGCCTGTCGCCTCGATGACCCGACCGCGCGCGCCACCCGCCGGTCAGCCCGCATCGCCGTCGAACGCGTGAGGTGACGACGTGCCTCCAAGGCGGTCGTGACCGCGTTGGCCATCGAGAGTCCCCGCTCAACCGATCGTTGGAGCCGTCCCATGTACCAGAACACGCCCACCGTCGTGGTGGTGCTCGTGCCGCTGAAGGATGGCCTGCTGATGATCCGCCGTGCCCTGCCCGGCGAAGGTCAGGGGCAGCTCGCGTTGCCGGGCGGCTACCAGATGCTCGGCCAAACCTGGCAGGAGGCTGGCGCGACCGAAGTGTTGGAAGAAACCGGCGTGGTGGTCGACCCGGCGGCGCTGAGCGTGGTGGCGGTCGAGACCACGCCGGATCGGCGGCAGAACCTCGTGTTCTGCCGGAGCCCGCCGGTCGAGCACGCGGGCGCGTTCAACCACGATGCGGAGGTTTCGGAGGTGCTCGTCGTCCCCCAGCCGGTCGAGACCGCGTTCGCGTCGCACACGCGGCAGGTCGCGGCGTTCTTCGGGCGGTGAGCACCGTGCTCGGGAGCGCCCCGCGATCAAGCCGGGTCACCGTGGGCTCGGACCTCGCGGTCGGCCGCCCCGACGTTTGCGCCCGCGCTCCGCACAGGTAGGATCGGGGACCCGCCACGGGGACGACGTGATCGTTCGGGAGCGCCATCCACGCGAAGGGCGAGGGCATCCCTGACGACCGACCAGCCAAGGAAACGACCACATGCCACGTCCGCTCGAGATCAGCGCGCCCGACGGCGTGATCGACGCCCACCTCTTCACCCCCGCCGCGGGCGAGGGCGCCCACCCGCCAGTGCTGCTGTTCACCGATATCGGCGGCATCCGGCCCTCCTACATGGCCAAGGCGCAGACGGTCGCTGACGCCGGCTACGCCGTGATCATGCCCAACATCTACTATCGCTCCGCCCGCAGCCCGATCGTGCCGGCCGGGCAGTCCTTCCGCGACCTGATCCCGACGCTGCGCGGCTACGCGGCCCTGCTGACGCCGGAGACGATGAAGCGCGACTTCGCCGCGCTCATGGGGGCGGTGGCGCACGAGCCGGCGTGCGGGCGCGGCTTGGTCGGCGCGGTGGGCTACTGCCTGACCGGCGGCTTCCCGGTCTGGCTGGCGAGCCTGTATCCCGAGCGCGTCGGCGCGGCGGCCGGCTTCCACTCCGCCGGGCTCGCCGCGCCCGACAACCCGCGCGCGATCCTCGACGTGATCCCCGACGTGAAGGCGCGCGTGTACTTCGGCCACGCCGACAAGGACGAGTACCTGCCCCCCGAGGAGATCGCCGCCGTCGACGGGGCGCTGGCGCGCGCCGGCGTTCACTTCACCACGGAGATGTTTGGCGGCATCATGCACGGCTTCACCGCCAGCGACGCTTCCGCCTACGACGCGGCGGCCGACGCCCTGCACTTCAAGCGCCTGTTCGCCTTGTTCGGCGAAACGATCGCGGGCTGATCGAGTGCGTCGGCTCAGGGCGGATGCCGGTCGTCGATCGTGACCGGCACCGACCGGCGTGCAGGTGCCGGGGATGATGCGCCGATCGACGTCCTGGCCCGCGCAGCTCGATCAGTCCAAATAGGACCCGGCACCCGGGGAACATCATGAGACCATCTCTACTTGCGGCAGCGGCACTTGTCGTCGGCCTGACCGGTGCCGCGCAGGCCAAGGTCACCAAGCTCGAGATCGCGTCCAAGCGGCCGTACGGCTCGTTCAAGGCGGGCGACTACGTGCGCCTGGACGGGCGGGTCACCGGCGAACTGTCCCCCGCCAGCGGCGGCATCCCCGACCTCGACAAGGCGACGCGCAACGTCGACGGCACCGTGGGCTACAGCGCGCGCGTCATCCTCTTCATGCCCGCCGACCCTGCCGCCGGCAACGGCGCCCTGCTGGTCGACGTGCCCAATCGCGGCCACGCCTACGCGAACGCGCTCTACAACAGCCCGCGTGCGCGCCCGTCCCAGTCCGGCGACCTCGAGCCCGGCACCGGCTTCCTCGAGGACCGTGGCTACGCGGTCGCCGAGGTGTACTGGGAACTCGGCCGCGGCGCGGACCTGCCCTCGTTCACCGATCCGGACGGCAACCGTCGCTTCGTCGAGGGCACGGGCTTTGCCATCGTGCGCGACGCCGCCGACTTCCTGGCGCACGCGGCGGTCGACACGGCCGGGACGCCGAACCCGCTGGCCGGCACCATCGACCGCGCCCTGGCGGTGGGCAAGTCGCAGGATGGCCGGTTCCTGAAGACCTTCCTGCTCGACGGCTTCAACGTGGTGGAGGGGCGGCGCGTGTTCGACGGCATGCACGTCTTCGTGTCCGGCGCCGGGCTACTGCCGATCGGGCGCTCCGGCACGGGGCCGGGCTCCAGCGCCGACGGCGCGCCCTCCTTCGCCGACCCGGAGTTCCCCGGCGTGAACGACGGGCCGCTGACGATCGGCGAGATCGTCGCCAAGGTGGAGGCGCGCGGCGAAGTCCCGCCCAAGATGCTGCTGCTCAACTCGACCGTGGATTATTCCTCGCTGCGGGCCTCGCTCGGCCGCACGGGCGCCCACGGCACGGCCGACCTGCCGCTGCCGGCCAACGTCAGGATGTACGACGTCGCCGGCGCCTCGCACGTGACCGTGCCGAAGGCGGACGGATGCACCCTGCCGCCGAACCCGCTCGATTGGGCGCCGGTGGCGCGCGCCACGCTGCAGCGGCTGGACCGGTGGGTGGCGCACAACCAGGCCCCGCCGGCGACCCGGCTGATGCCGCTCCAGCCCGCCGGGTACGACCTGACGGTGCTTCGCGCGCCCAAAAACCTGCCCGACGCCGTGATCCAGGTGCCGCAGCGCGACGCCACCGGTAACCCGGTTGGCGGCGTGCGCCTGCCCGACGTCGCCGTGCCGTTGGGCGTCTACGGGCTGCAGAACGAGCCTCTCACGTCCTTCACCTGTTCGCTGGTCGGCGCGTACCGCCCGTTCGCGCGGACAAACGAGGGTACCGATGGCAGGCGTCCCTCGCTGGCGGACCTCTACAAGGATGGGGGCGACTACGTGAACCGCGTCCGCGTCGCGGCGCGCACCGCGCAGGCGGAAGGCTTCCTGCTGCCGGAGGATGCGGCCGTCATCGTTGACGCGGCCGCCACCACGCCGATCGCCGAGTCGAGAGCGCCGGCCGCCCCACCGCGTTGAGTGAAGCCGTGATCGTGACTGGCGACCTGGCTGTCCAGGTTAGCCGTCCGCTCCGGAACAGTTGCGACAATCCGCAGAAGGACCGGCTTGGAGCGCATGGCGGAATGTCGGCTTTCGGGCGGTGAGGCGATGTCCGGTCCTGGCGCGTCCTGGCCGACGGCAGCTAGTCCGCTCTTGGCAGGGTTATGAGGAAAGCAGCCGTTCTTCAGCCTGACCGAGGCGGGCCAACCTTCTCAATGCCGGGCGACTATGAGCCCGAAGATGGTCGGTGCATCACGACTTCGGTCCCGAGCGTCGGGATGACAGCGTCAGCGTCTGAAGCAAGGTCGGCGGCAGACGGACCATGCCGGACGATGTAGTCGTGCGCCGGCACAGATCATGCGAGGTCCTTCGCGTTCCCGAGGTGCAGGCGAGGTCTCAGCAGCATGGCGTCAGCGAGCGGACGGATCCTCACGGGCGGCGAGGTGAAGGCGCTGTCGCAGCGCTCGAACCTGCGCGGCGCGGTGCGCCTCGGCGCGCATGGGCTGCTGCTCGTGGGCGCCGGCTGGCTGGTGTGGCGGTCCGGACCCTGGACGCTCCTGCCCGCCATGGTGCTGCTCGGCATCATCCAGTCGGCCCTGTTCGCACCCATTCACGAGACCATGCACCTGACCGCGTTCCGATCCCGTCGCGCCAACGCGATCGTCGGCTGGCTGGCGGCCTGCCCATCGCTCCTGAACTGGCACTTCTACACGGCCTTCCACCTCGCCCATCACCGTCACACCCAGGATCCCGAGCGTGACCCGGAACTCGCGGTGCCGCCGCCCTCGACCCTCGACGCCTATGTTTGGCGCGTGTTGGCGCTGCCGTACTGGCGCACGCGCCTTCAAGTCGCCCGCGCCGGCCTGCGCGGCGATCTTTCGGCATACCCGTTCATCACCGAGCGCGCGGCGCCGCGCATCATCCGCTCGATCCGGATGATGGGCGCCGTCATGCTCGCCGGCTCGGTGCTCTCGATGCTTCTCGTGGGCTGGTGGGCGCCGTTGGTGTTCTGGATTGGGCCGCAGTTGCTCGGGCAGCCGTTCCTGCGCCTCTACCTGCTCGCCGAACACACACTCTGCACCATGGACGACAACGGTCTGACCAACACGCGCACAACGCTGACCAACGGTCTGATCCGGCTGCTCATGTGGAACATGCCGTTCCACACCGAGCACCACCTTTACCCCTCGATCCCGTTTCATCGCCTGCCCGACGCGCACGCCGCGATGCGCGCGCAGCTCGGCGTGCTGCAGCGCGGCTACGCGCGCTGGCATGTCGGCTTCGTCCGCACCCTGCGCCCGTAACGGGGTAGCCGGCAGCGGCTGGACCTGCTTTGCAACACCTGTAACGAGCGTCAGCCTCCCGCGATCGGCGCGCAGGCCGCGAAGAAGGATGCAAAGCAATGAGCCAAGTCGCTTCAGCAGTTCCATCCGTTGCGCCGCGCTCGACGGCACGGATGGGACGCCTGGCCGCAGCGAGCATGATCGGCACCACGCTCGAATGGTACGACTTCACCGTCTACAACACCATGGCCGCGCTGATCTTCAACCGCCTGTTCTTTCCCTCGTTCGATCCGCTCGCCGGCGTGATCCTGGCATTCTCGACGTACGCGGTCGGCTACCTGTCGCGTCCGTTCGGCGGCGTGATCTTCGGTCGGCTCGGCGACAAGCTCGGTCGGCGCGTCGTACTCGTCGTCACACTCGTCATCATGGGCTTCTGCACGGCCGGAATGGGAATGTTGCCGACCTACGCCGCCGTCGGCGTTCTCAGTCCCATCCTTCTGGTGACGCTTCGCTTTGTTCAGGGTGTCGCGCTCGGCGGAGAGTGGGCCGGCGCGGTGCTCCTCGCCATGGAACACGGCAGCCAGTCGAGGCGGGGCCTGAACGCTTCCTGGACGCAGGTCGGTCCATCCGCCGGCACACTGATCGCCACGGGCGTGATCACGGTGGTGACCACGCTCACCACCGACGCGACGTTCACCGGTTGGGCTTGGCGCCTGCCCTTTCTCATGAGCCTCGTGCTCGTCGGGTTCGGCCTGTGGCTCCGAAGCGGCGTCGATGAAACACCGATGTTCCTCGAGCTTGAGGCCAAGCACGAGAAGGTGGAAGCACCTGTTGGCGACGTGCTCCGCCACCATTGGCGCAGTCTTCTCATCAGCGGCGGATCACGCGTCGGAGCGGACGTGCACTACGGTATGATGGTCGTGTTCACCCTGACCTACGTGACGGTGATCCTGCATATGTCGCGTACGCTGGCGCTCACGGCGGTCCTGGTCGGTGCCGCCTTCAACGCCGTCACCATCCTGCTCGCCGGGGCCTTGTCGGACCGCTGGGGACGGCGACCGGTCTACGCGCTCGGCACGCTTGGCGCCGCCATCTTCGCCTTCGCCTACTACCCGGCGATGGACACCAAGGTGCCGGCGATCATCATCGCGAGCGCCACGATTGGTCTCATCCTCCATGCGATCATGTACGGGCCGCAGGCCGCCTTCATCACGGAGCAGTTCGCGACGCCCGTTCGCTACACCGGCGCCTCGCTCGCCTACACATTCGCCGGCGTGGTCGGCGGCGGCTTCGCCCCGTTGATCATCGTGTCTCTGTTCAGCGCTTATCACTCCACCACGCCGATCTCGCTGTACGTGGAGGCGGCGCTGGCGGTGACGGCCGTTTGCCTGCTTGTGGCGAAGGAGACGGCGAACCGCCCGCTCAAGGAGTAGGTCGCGCGGGAGCATCGTGATGTGCGCGAGGTTCGCTGCGGATGCGATCAGGCGAGTCGATCTCTGACTGATCGTCGTGAACGTGGTGGGGCCTCTTTCAGGAGGCCGACAGAGCTGCCGGCCCGACCTCGCCCGCGAACTCTTCGCCGACCGCCTACGCGGCTTTGGCTTCGCACACCCATTCTGATCGTCCACTTCCAGGACGATCGTGACCGCCTAGGGCGACCGGCATGGACGCTATGCGAGATGTCCGCTATCGGGCAAGAAACCAGAGTCCGCTCTTGGCGCATCCTGGCCGGAAGGAGAACGGCCGCTTGCGATCGCCGCTTGAGATGAGCGGACGTTCGTCACCGGATCATGGGCGGAGTAGCCCTCACAGCCGCCTTCCACGGCCGCGATCCATGGTGCGTGTCCTGAACACCTGGACGAGCGGTCAGCCGGCGGCGTGCTGGCGCACTCCCGTCTCTGCCGCGCGCCGGACCATGTCGAGTAGATCGCTGAGCCGAGCGGCGTGCGCGAAGTCCGGCGTCGTGCGTGTTCCCTCGCGGATGTCCTTCGCCAGTGCGGCATACACCTCCGCCACGTTGGCGGCCGCACCAGCCAGGCCGCCCTCTGCCGCCGCTGGCTCGGGCGGCGTGAAGGCGACGTCCGTCTCAAGCTGGAGGGCTCCCGCCTGGAAGCCGTGGGGATGGCCGCCGCGCAGGGCGAGCCACCCCGATGTTCCGATGATCTCGAAGGAAAAGGGGGTGTCCGCAGGTCGGTTGCCGCCGACCTCGGTGGACAGCACGCAACCGCCCACGTGAGAGCTGAGCACGAGGAGGTGGTCGGGCGTGTTGCGTAGGAGTGTCCCGCCGGTGTCGCTCAGCCGAACCTCGGGGAACTGGGTGGCGGAGAGTGCGTCCAGGCCCACCACAGAACCGAGCAGGTGGACGGCCAGATCGAGCGTGTGGCCGCCCAGGATCGTCGTCAGGTTGGCCCCGTTCTCGGCGCGGTTCAGGTAGGCGTAGGTGCTCGGCAGCACGGGTGCGTATCCGGCGGTGGTCGAGACGATCCGCGCCGAGAGGAGGCGGCCCACCGCTTCCGCATCCAACAGCTCGCGGGCACGGCGCACGGCCGGGTTCAGGCGGCCCTGTAGCCCGACGGCGCAACGCACACCCGCCGCTTCGGCCGCCGCGGCCATTTCGCGGGCTTCCGCCGCGTCGCGCCCGAGCGGCCATTCGCAGTAGACGTGCTTGCCCGCCGCGAGCGCGGCGAGGACGATCGCCCGGTGCTCGGGCACCCGGACGCACACGGACACGATGTCTACAGCGTCGCTGCGTACGAGCGCGAAGGCGTCGGCGAACCACCTCCCGGCACCGAACGCCTGCGCCGCCGCGCGGGCACTCGCCTCGTTGCGCGTCGCCACCGCCGACAACACCAGGCCAGCCGATTGCGCGATGGCCGGAACATGGGAATCCCTCGCCCAGCTTCGACCGGGGTTGGCGCCGATGATGCCGACACGAAGGCGCTCACTTGTCGGGAAGTGACCAGTAGCGGAGGGCATATGCGAGGACCTATCAGGGACTAGGAAGATAGAAGTGGACCGCGCAAGTCCACTTAAACCTCGTAGCCAAGTGGACATGAGCTGTCCAGTTGCCATCCGTCGCGGGAAGAGGCAGGACGACCTATGGCGACCCGCACCAAGTCCGATCCCGAGCCCATCCGTGTGAACGAGCACCGATTGGTGACACAGCGGGCGGATGCCCGGCGCAACGCCGAGCGCGTGCTGCGCGCGGCGCATGACGCGTTCGCGGAGCATGGTCTCACGGCGGGCTATCACGCGATCGCGCATCGCGCGAAGGTCGGCGTCGGCACCGTCTACCGGCACTACCCGGAACGGGTCGAACTGCTCAGGGCGGTCCTGCTCGACGTCTTGGCCGCGATGCAGGCGTGCGCGGAGGAGGCGACCATCGATCCGGACGGCCGGGCCGGGTTCGCCCGTTTCTTCCTCGCCTTGGTGACGCGCATGCGAAGCCATGCCGGCCTGTCCGAGAGCTTGGACACCCACGGCGGGCCGGAGGTCGCCGACGCCAGATGTCGCCTGCTCACGGCGATACGCACCCTGTGCCAGGCCGCCCGGCGCTCGGGTCTACGCGCGGACGTCGACTGGCAGGATGTTCTGTTCTTGGCTCAGGCGGCGGGAGGGGTCACGGTGTGCGCGCTTGACGCCGCCGTCACCGATGAGCAGGCCTGTCGTTGCGCGGGCGTGATCGTCGATGGGTTGTTCTCGATGGTTGAAGTCGATTTGTGATGGAAGGCTCAGCCACGACAGCGGATGCGCTCGCCAGCAAGCACATCTTGGTCGGAAACCGCCGGTCTACTTCGCAAAGGACAAGGTTGCGAACGCGAACAATCGGCCCGATCGCTCTTGGACGCGATGGTCGCCCGGCTCACGACGGCCGCTGCTCGCCGGTCCTCGCATCATAGGCGGCGTACGCGGTGCGAAGTCGAGCAACCGCTCGAAGGCCCACAGCCAGAGTGTACTTCGGCGTGGGGTCCGAATGCCGATCGGCGCCGAGGTCGCTTTGTAAACTACTGAAGGTGCAAGGAATTTAGAGCGGTTGAGGGGTCATGGACTCGCGCTGATTCACAGATGTGACGGGCGTGGTCTACCCGGCTCGGGAAGACGAAGTCGTCAGCGTGCCGCCACGACGCTCCAGCCAAGCCAGGATGCTGCCTCGCGAAACGTCGAGGAGCTCGAACTGCACGGGGCGACCGGTCTTCTGCTGAATGACGATCGC
>CAXSDP010000074.1:0-4370 GCA_964235705.1 uncultured Beijerinckiaceae bacterium
CCTCCCCGTCGGAAAACGCAACGCCCGCCACCGGCTTCTCGTTCACGCTCGTGACCTTGCTACGGGAGATATCGCTGGAGGAGGTGGCGGACGCCTTACGACCGGACCGTCCCCTCGCGGGTGGGCACGACCCGCTCGATCACCCGGCGCTGGATGGCGACCATGCCACCAACGGCGGCGGCGATGGCGCCGAGCAGCAGGTCCACGAACATCGCGAAGGACGTCTTCGAGGCACCCGAGGCGGTCGCGTCGGCCGCGGCGGTCGCCTTCTGCTTGGCTTCGGCCGCCGTCTGCTGGATCTTGGCCTGCGCGTCGTCGAACTTCTTCGTCGCGTCGGCCTGGCTGATCTTCATCTGCGCGGCGGTGATGTTGATGATGTCGGTCCGTGCCGCCGCCGCGTCCGGCCCGCCCCGCTCGTAGGTGACGAGGTCCTGCGCGATCGTCTTCTGCGCGTCCTGCGGGCTCATCGTCGCCGGATCGGGATTGGTGGGCTGCAGGTAGGCCCGGGCCTGGTCCTGGACCATGTCCGGCGAGACACCGAACGTCTTCGCGACGGGTGCCGCCGCGTCCTTCACCGCGCCGCCGGCCGACGAGGCGACGCTGCTGATGGCGGAGAAGCCGCCGCCGATGAGGCCGCCGACCGCCGAGGTCAGGAGGTAGAGGGTGAGGATGGTCGAGATACCCCACGCGACCAACCCGTGCAACATGCCGTCGAACTTGATCTCATTGCCGGCCAGCCAAGCGGCGGCGTAGCCACCGGCGAACAGCGCGAGGATCGTGCTGACGACCCACCATATGCCGGCGCCGATGCCGAAGCTGGACGCATCGGGCGTGCTGCCGGCGGCGACGTTGACCGTGCCCAGACCGATACCGGCACCGAGCAGGCTGAGAAGGATCTGCAGCGCGATGGCGAGCACCACGCCGCCGAAGATCGCGCCCCAGGATATACGCTTGTGGACATGCTCCCAACCACCGGAAACACCTGTTCCCACCATTGTATCGCCGACGGGACTTGCCGATCGGGCGTAAACATCACTCATGTCTTGAAACCTTAGCTGCGACGGGTACGCGAACGTAAATGGTGCAACCAAGGTGGAAAGCGAGGCCGCGAAAGGACTATTCCCATGACGCAAAGTGACTAGTTTCGATGGAAGAAGCGATTTTCATTGTTGGTTCGAGGATATGTTCAATCAAAAGCTATGCGGCAGGGCAGGAACCGAGATTAATCCATGATTGACAGGGAGGGGCGAAGTTGCTCCGAGGCCGTCCGCATCGGCACCACCCTCGCCTGTCCTCACATCGCCATCCCTCGTGGGGCGAGCGCAGGCATCGCCGCTCCCGTCGGCTCGCCGCTGACGCCGTCCGTCGATGGCGCTCTCCCCATTCGCCGCCGCAGCGTCCCCGGTTGCGGGGCGGACACCGACACCTTGGGTGGGGCTCGACCCGATCCAGGGCGACCGGGCGTTTCAACCCGCCAGGCATCATCGGCTCGCGCGTCACGGGAGCGGACCGCACCTGTTGGCGGGCACCTCCGCGGCGGATCGGCCGGACGTCGAGCGGAATCGCTGGTCCGTGAACCTCGCTTCCGGAACGCTGGTGGAATCGACTCCAGCCTGAGCGAAAGCGACATGACCGTTTTTTAGTCGTTATGACACGACATCAACGCATAACTGCATTGCTTTTGACCCTTCTTGCATTCGGCTGCCCAAGGAACAAGCTTTCCATCACTGCATCCAGCAGCAAGGAAGCATCAAATGAAAGTCAAGGCATTGCTTTTCGTCGCCGTCTCCGCGACCCTGTCGGCGTTCCCGGCTTACGCGCAGGCACCTCAGACCTACGGGACGATCCTGAAGCGGGGCACCACCGTGGACGAGGCGCAGAGGCAGCAATATGGGGCACCGGGCGTCACCAACGAGCTTTCGTCCGATACGAAGCAGTCGGCCACGGGCGGCCCCTCCGGTGGCTTGGCTCGCGGCGGCGCCGCCGGCGGCAACTGACGCGATCTGGGCGGACGCGCGAGCCGCTCGAAGACCGTCGACACCGGTGAGGCCGGGCTCGGCGCGGATCGGGTTGCCACCAAGCACTTCGGTCGGCCCCGTGCTCGGGGTGGCCTCACTCGCTCGCGAGCGCCCTGGACATTCCAGGCTCGCCGCACGGGTCGGGTGAGGCATTTTGGTTAAGGCATGGAAGCGCGTCTGAGGCGCAGGGCGATCGCCAGCTTGATCGCCATGGTCGGGTTGGTGACGGTCGCACGGGTCGCGACGGGCTGGGCGGCACCGGACGCGAACCGGCTCGATACGCCGATGGAAACCCTGGAGAAGGCCGGAGCGGTCATCAAGGATTTGGCGGCCGGCAACGTGCGCGCGTTGCGCAGGGGTCCGTTGCTGATCCACGGACATTTCTGCGGCATCGGCGGGCGGCCCGGTTCGTCGCCGGTCGACGCCTTGGACGCGGCGTGCATGCGCCACGATGCCTGCACCAAGACCGGCTCGTTGCCGAGTTGCACCTGCGACGAGCGGCTGAGGCGGGAGGCGACGATGATCGCCCACGATCCCACCTCGACGGCGGATTTGAAGGCCTTGGCCACGGCGACCGCCGCGAGCATGGCGATCCTGGTCTGCAAGTAGGCGCTCCGTCGGGGACAACCCAAATCCCTCCCGGCATCCCAAGTCCCTCCCGGCATGCCAAATCGCGGGCCGACGACTCGCGGCGGCGCCCGATCGTCCACGGCACTCGGATCACGGTGTCTCGAGTTGGGGCGACGGCGAGGCCGCGCCGCGCTCGGATGAGGCTGCGCCGCGCTTGGACAAGCGCAGGAAGCTCACCCCGGCGGCCACGCCGGCGAAGATGGCCGCCAGCACGAGGTCGGTCGTCTCGGCGCGACCGGGTGCGACGCGGAACATGATGGCCGCCAGCGTCGAGCCCACCGTGAACCCGACGAATCGCGCGGTGGCGAGCATGCCGCCGGCCGCGCCTGCCCGGCGCCTCGGCGCCGACGACAGCAGGGCGCGGTTGTTGGGAGCCTGGAAGAAGCCGAAGCCCAGGCCGCACAGCGCCATGCGCCAGACGATGTCCGGCGTGGAGGCGTGCAGCGGCATCACGGCGAGCAGCGTCAGGCCGGTCGCCAGGACCATCAGGCCGACGCCGCCCAGGATGGCGGCCGGCACGCGATCGGACAACCGACCCGCCAGCGGCGCCGCCAAGCCCACGGCCACCGGCCAGGGCGTCATCAGGAGGCCGGTCTGCACCTGGTCGCGATGGAGGATCGTCTCGTAGTAGAAGGGCAGCGCCAGGAAGGCGAGCATGGAGGCGGCGAAGGAGCAGATCGACGTCGCCACCGACAAGGCGAACACGGGGATCCGCATGAGGTCGACGGGGATCAGCGGCTGGTCCGAGCTGGCGCAGCGCCGTAGGAGGACCCAGCCCGCCGCCCCCGCCACCAGGATCTCGATCGCCGCCACGAGCCCTTCGCCCTGGCCATGGGTCAGCGCGTCGATCCCGATGAAGAACAGGCCGAAGGCCACCGCGTTCAGCACCGCGCTCCGCCAATCGAAACGATGTCGCGACAGGTCGGAGTACGGCAGGGCTCGCGAGGCCAGGACGATGTTGACGAGGCCGATCGGCACGTTGATCGCGAAGAGCCATTCCCAGGAGCCGAGCGCCAGGATGCCGGAGGCGATGGTCGGGCCGAGCGCGGCGGCGATGGAGACGACGAGCGCGTTCAGGCCGACGCCGCGCCCCAGCGACGCCTGCGGGTAGGTGAAGCGGACGAGCGCGCCGTTGACGCTCAGGACCGCCGACGCCCCCACCCCTTGCACGACGCGCGAGGCCACCAGCACGTCGAGGCTGTGCGAGAGGGCGCAGGCCAGCGAGCCGGCGACGAAGACCACCAGGCCGACCAGGTACACGCGCCGGTATCCCACCCGCTCGCCGAGCGAGGCCAGCGGCAGCACGGTGACGACCAGCGCCAGCTGGTAGGCGCCGATGACCCAGATCGAGGTCGCCGGCGTGGCGTGCAGCTGCCGGGCGATGGTGGGCAGGGCGATGTTGGCGACGGAGGAGTCGAGCACCGCCATGGTGATGCCGAGCGCGATCGCCAGCATGGACCAGTAACGCAGCGGCGTCGGCAGCCCGTCGGGATGCACGGTGGTCGTCACGGGCCTGTCGATCATGGGCCTGTCGATCATGGGCGCGCTCCGAAAAGGACGAGTGGCGCGGCTCGTCGCCGAGGCGTCTAGCATGATTCCACGTGTTTGCGGGCGGCGTGGCGGCATCCTCGGTCGTCTCGGCGCACCTGCCGACGTCCGGCGGCTCTGGTGGCGGCTTTCCCTGGGGGAAGGTCGGCGCGTTCCTATATGGGCCTGTCGGCC
>CAXSDP010000074.1:4470-19313 GCA_964235705.1 uncultured Beijerinckiaceae bacterium
GGTGGCGGCTTTCCCTGGGGGAAGGTCGGCGCGTTCCTATATGGGCCTGTCGGCCGGCTCGCCGTCGATCGATGCCGTTGCCCTCGGAGGATCGAGGATGGAAGGAATGGGATCATGCTGTCACGCCGCCATGTCATGACCGGCGTCCTGACCGGCGCCGCCTCGATGGTGGCGGCGCCCGCCGTCACCGCGCCGGCTCGGGCGAAAGGGGACGCCCGCACGCTCCGTTTCGCGCCGCGGTCCGACCTCGCCATCCTCGACCCGCTGTGGACCTCGGCGCTCATCACGCGCAACCACGCCTACATGGTCTACGACACGCTGTTCGGGGTCGACGCGGCGTTCCGGCCGAGCCCGCAGATGCTGGCCGGCGCTTCGGTCACGGACGACGGCCTGACGTGGCGCCTGACGCTGCGCGATGGCCAGACGTGGCACGACGGCGAGCGGGTGCTGGCGCGCGACTGCGTCGCCTCCATCCGCCGCTGGGGCGCGCGCGACTCCTACGGGCAAGCCCTGCTCGCCGCGACCGACGAGCTGTCCGCGCCGGACGACCGCACGATCGCCTTCCGGCTGAAGCGGCCCTTCCCCTACCTGCCGGACGCGCTCGGCAAGACGTCGAGCTACATGCCGGCGATGATGCCGGAGCGCCTCGCCACCGCCGATCCCGCCAAGCAGCTGCCGGAGATCGTCGGGTCCGGCCCGTTCCGCTTCGTGGCGGGCGAGCGCGTGCCGGGCGCGCGCGCCGTGTACGAGCGCTTCGCCGGCTACGTGCCCCGCGCCGACGGCGTCCCTTCCCGCACCGCCGGCCCCAAGCGGGTGCATTTCGACCGGGTCGAATGGATCACGATGCCGGACGGCGCCACCGCCGCCGAGGCCTTGCGGCTCGGCGAGATCGACTGGTGGGATTACCCCCTCGTGGACCTGCTGCCGCAGCTCCGGGCCGACCCCAACGTGACCGTCAAGTTGCTGGAGGAGAACGGGCAGTACGACTTCTTCCGCATGAACCAGCTCATCCCGCCCTTCGACAACCCGGCGATCCGCCGCGCGATGCTGGGCGTGTTCGACCAGGACGATTTCATGCACGCCGTCGCCGGGGACGACCACGCGCTGTGGCGCGACCGCGTCGGGATCTTCTGCCCCGGCACCCCGCTCGCCAACGACGCCGGCCTCGACGTGCTGACGGGGCCGCGCGACCGCGAGGCGGCGAAGCGCGCGCTGCGCGCGGCGGGCTACGACGGCCAACCCGTCATCCTGCTCGCCGCCACCGACTTCCCGGCGCTGCGGGCGCTGGCGGAGGTCGCGGCCGACGCCATGCGCAAGGTCGGCATGGCCGTCGATTACCAGGCGCTCGACTGGGCCGGCGTCCAGCAGCGCCGCGTCAAGCGGGGCAAGGGTGGGTGGAACGCCTTCCTCAGCGCGTGGGACGGCTCCGACGTGCTCGACCCCGCCGGCCACGTCATGCTGCGCGGCAACGGGGCGGAGGCTTGGTTCGGCTGGCCGACCGACCCCGAACTGGAGCGATTGCGCGACGCGTGGTTCGCGGCGAAGGACTTGGGCGAGCAGAAGGTCATCGCGGCGGCGATCCAGCGCGAGGCGCTCAACAGCGTCCCCTACATCCCCGTCGGGCAGAACTTCCAGCCAACCGCCTTTCGGTCCGACCTGGGCGGGCAGCTCGAGGGCTTCGCCTTGTTCTGGAACGTGCGCCGCGCCTGACGGCCTCATGGGCCGGGCTCGACGGGTCCCTCGCGCCGCGCTCAGCCCATCAGGTGCACGATCTCCAGCAGGACGCCGGACATGTCGGCCCGCTGCTCCACGCGCGACAGCGCTTGGCGGATCGCGGCCGACTTCGCCTGTTCGACCGCCAGCCGCGCCTCGGCCAGGTCGGCGCGCGCCTCGAAGTCCCTGAGTTGCTCGACGAGCGACAGCGCGACCTTGGCGAGGTCCGCCGCGGCCGGTGGCTCCGTCTCGGACAAGCGCACCAGCGTCAATATGGCTTCGACGAACATGGTCGAGGCTCTTCCCATGGCCCGCTCACTGATGCGGCACGATAACGGGATACCACTACGAAACCATTAGGGTCCCGTCACCGTGCCGCGCGCCAGGGCATCGGATCGAAAGGTGCGCGGCGGTTTCCGGGGACATCCGATGCGACACGGACAATTCGAGTCTCGGACTGGGTCCTCGATCCAGTCCGGGTCCCTAGTGGCCCATCACCTGACGGTATTCCGGGATCAGCTCGGCCGGCGTGCCGATGGCGCGCACCGAACCCTCGTCGATCCAGATCAGCCGGTCGCAGAGCGCTTCCAGCGTGCCGAGGTCGTGGGACACGACCAGGATGGTGCCGCGCTTGGCGAAATCCTTGATGTAGGCATCGCACTTGGCGCCGAAGGCGGTGTCGCCGACCGAGAGCGCCTCGTCGACGATGAGGATGTCGGCGTCGGCGTGGGCGCAGATGGCGAAGGCGAGCCGGGCGAACATGCCGGACGAGTACATCTTGAGGGGCTGGTGGAAGAAGTCGCCGATGTCGGCGAAGGCGGCGATGGAGTCCATGCGCGCCACGATCTCCGCCTTCTTCAGGCCGAGGATGGCGCCGCCGATGAGGGCGTTCTCGCGGCCGGTGAGGTCGTTGTCGAAGCCGGCCCCCAGCGCCAGGATCGGCGCGAGCCGGCCGTTGATGATCGTCTCGCCATGGGTTTGGGCGGTGATGCCGCACAGGATCTGCAGCAGCGTGGTCTTGCCGGCGCCGTTGCGGCCGATGATGCCCACGCACTCGCCCTTCTCGACGACGAAGGACACGTCGCGCAGCACCCAATGCTCTTTGTAGAACTGGTGCCAGTGGCCGAACAGCGTCTGCTTCAGCTGGTCGTTGCGGTGCATGAACAGCTGGAACGCCTTGCCGACGCCGTCGCAGCGGATGATCGGTTCGCGATGAAGCGGCTCAGATGACATCGACGAAGATGGCCTTGTAGCGCATGAAGAAGCGGTAGCCGAAGCGGAACACCACCAGCGAGACGAGCGCGGTGCCGGCGTACAGGGGCAGGCCCGGCGCGTGGCCGCGGATGAGCGCGTCGCGGATCATCTCGACGTAGTTGCCCATCACGTTGAGGTGGACCCACACGCGCAGGTGCGGCGGCACGTCGTCGATCGAGTAGAAGATCGGCGTCGCGAACATCAGCACCGGCACGATCGAGATCATCAGGTGCGCGACGTCGCGGGTGAAGGAGCCCAGCGCCATCAGGAACCAGCAGGCGCCTAGCAGGAACAGGACCAGCGGCACGACGATGAAGGGCACCAGCAGCGCGGTCCACGGCAGGGCGTGGGTGATCGCCACCGTGAACAGGGTGAGGATGGCGAAGGAGATCGCCGCGTAGGTCAGCGCGCGGATCGTCGCCGTCCAGGCCAGCGTCTCGCTGGGGAAGATCGACTTCTTGATGAAATGCACGTGCTCGTGGAGCAGGCCGGGCGAGCGGTAGGCGAGTTCCGAGAAGAGGTTGAACACGGTCAGGCCGGCGAAGATCGACAGCGCGTAGGTTTGCAGGCCGCCGGCCCTGGCGGACTGGGGCACGCCGACCGCGCTGGAGAAGATGATCGTGTAGGCGGTCAGCATGACGAGCGGCCCGAAGATCGCCCACAGCCACCCCAGGATGGAGCCGCGGAACCGCGCCGCCAGCTCGCGCCGCACCACGGCGCGGATCAACTCCCGGTAGTGCCAGGCCCGCTCCAGGGGCGCGACCAGGCCGAGTTCGAGGAAGGGGTGCCGGCGATCGTGCCGGGGATCGATCCGCCGGATGCCGGACGTCGCGGCGGTGGCGGCGCCGGGTCTCGTCGTGGGCTCGGATGGCGATTGACGCTCGGCCGCTGCGGCTTGGTTGGCGAGGGCTTTCATCATGGCGCCGGAGATAGACCAGTTCGGCCGTGCCCCGTCAACGCGAGCGGCCCTCGCACCGGCGCCATCGCCGATGATGGCGCCGCTTGGTGGCGGGGCATGGCAGAAACGCCACGCGCGCCGGGCGCCTCGCCCGGCAGCCGCCCTCAAAAGATGGATGCGGGCGAGGAACCTCGGCCGTGGACCGGCCGTTGCCCCGCCACGTCCACACCGAACGAGGAGACGACCATGGATAAGGAACACGTCAAGGGCGCGGCCGACAAGGTCAAGGGCGCCGTCAAGGACGCCGTCGGCAGCGTGACCGGCAACGAGAAGTTGCAGGCCGAGGGCAAGGCCGACAAGGCCGCCGGCTCCGCCCGCGAGACCGCCGGTGACGTGAAGGACGCTGGTCGCAACGTCGCCGACGCCGTCAAGCGCTGAGCGACATCACCACGTTTCGGAGGGCCTGCCGGCGATTCGTCGGCGGGCCCTTCGCCGTTTTAGGACTAGGAGGGAACGATGCCGAGTCGACGTATCTACGCGAGTTCGAGTGGCGACACCTGGGACCTCGTCCGTGACCCGGCGACGGGGCGTGTCAGCGTGCTGCACACGGCGAACGCGGCCAGCGGCGGCGCCAGGGCCGAGTTCGACCTCGATGCCTTCCTCCCCCGCAACAAGGGCAGCGCCGAGAACGAGGCCCTGCAAGCGATGATCGGCACGCTGGTCGACGGGCGGGACTGAGCGGGGTCCGCGCACCGCCATGCCGGACCGAGCCGCGCGCATCCTCCTCGTCGCCACCATGCGCGACGAAGGCCCCTTCATCCCGGAATGGGTCGCCTACCACCGCGCGATCGGCTTCACCGACATCCTCGTCTGCACCAATGATTGCGCCGACGCCTCCCCCGCCCTGCTCGACCGCATGGAGGCGATGGGTTTCCTCACCCACCTGCGCACCGTCGTCGCGCCCGGCGTGCCGCCGCAGATCGCCGCCTACACCGCCGCCGCCGCCCACCCGCTGCTGGCGCGCACCGATTGGGCGATGGTGCTCGACGCCGACGAGTTCCTCAACGTCCACGTCGGCCGGGGCCGTGTCACCGACCTGATCGCCGCCGTGCCAGACGCCACGGCCTTCCTCGTCAACTGGCGGATCTTCGGCAGTTCCGGCGTGGAAGCCTGGGCACCGGGGCTGGTCACCGCGCGCTACACCGCCGCCGCGCCACGCGCGCACGGCGTCAACAACCCGTACAAGACGCTGTTCACCCACATCGACGCTTACGGCTGCAAGCTGCTGTCGCACCAGCCGCGCTTCCCTCACGCGCACGCGCTCGGCTCGCTCCGCTACGTCGACGGCGCCGGCCGCGCCCTGCCGGCCCATTTCCACGACGAGTCGCGGACGGACTTCCTGCAATCGGAGACCGGGTCGGTGCGCTGGGACCTCGCGCAGGTCAACCATTACAACACCCGCTCGCGCGACGACTACGTCGTCAAGCACCGGCGCGGCGGCGGTCACGGCGTGGACTGGGACCGCGACACCTGGTGGCCGGTGTTCGACCGCAACGAGGAACGGGATTTGACGATCCTGCCGAAGGTTTTCCGCGCGCGGCCCGTGCTGGCGGCGATGCGCGCCGACGCCTCGTGCCGCGCCCTGCACGAGGACTGTTGCCGACTCTACGGCGAGCACCTCGCGCGGTTGAAGGCCGGCGACCACCCGTGAGCGGGGAACCCTTCACCTTCGGCATCCCGCTGATCGCCCGCGCGTCGGCGGCGGATTGGGGCCTGGTGCGGGCGCTGCTCGCGCTCACCCTCGCCTCCGTCGCGGCGCAGACGGCGGCCGGCGTTCGCGTCGTCGTCGCCGGCCATGACGAGCCCGACCTGGACGAGCCCGAACTGGACGAGCCTGACCTCGAAATCCCCTTCACGTTCCTGCGCGCGGATTGGGACCCGGACGAGGGCCGGGCGGCCAACCTCGACAGCGGCCGCAAGAAGAGCCTGATCGCCGCCCACGTGCTGGCGCGCGGCGGCGGCCTGCTGATGCTGCTCGACGCCGACGACTGGGTCGACGTCGACACCGTCGCCCGCGCGCGCGCGGCGATCCGCCCGGACGACGTCGGCGGCGTGATCGAGCGCGGCTACGCCACCGATCCGCGCAACCTGCGCGCGCTCACCCTACCCGACGCGACCTACTTCGACAGGGGGTTCGATCAGCTGTGCGGGTCGAGCACGATCGCCCGGCTCGATCCCGGCGCCGCCACCGCCATCCGCCGCGACCCCACCGCGATCCTCCACGAGCATTACCAGTGGGCGGAGGTTTGCCGCGCGCACGGCGTCTCGTGGGCATCCCTGCCGCTCGCCGGCGCCTACGTCGTCAACACCGGCGCGAGCCATTCCGAACGCCACGGCGCCTTCGCGCCCTGGCGGGCCGATTTCAACCGGGGCGTAGCCCGCGACGGCTTCGCGCTCGACGACGCCTTCCTCGCGCGGTTCGGGTTGTCGCTGGCGGCGCTGCGCCGGCTGCGGGTCAGGCTCGGATGCGATCACACGTAGTTCGCCTCGACCCCCGCCACGTCGACCATCACGTCCCCGCCCTCGAACCGTAGGGGGTACTGGGCCAGGCGACACGCCTCGCCGTCCCCGCCCTTCTTGCCTTCCGAGCCCTTCCTGCCTTTCACGCACCTGCCGCTGCGCCCGTCGAACACCCAGTCGTGGTAGGGGCACACCAGCGCGCGACCGTCGAAGGCGGCGCCGGCGAGCGGCAAACGCGCGTGCGGGCAGAAACCCTGGTAGGCGCGCGGCACGCCGCCGTCGGGCCACACGATGAGCACCAGCGTGCGGTCCACCGCCGCGACCTCCAGGCCGCCCTCGACGAGGTCGCTCCGCCGGCAGGCTTTCATGAACATCCCAACATCTCCCTCCGCCCTGCTAACACGGCTCGGGAGCGCGTTCACGATGGACGCGGACGCCGTTTGCCCCGCGCGGTCGCCGCCCTTATCTTGGATGCACGTCGCCGACCGCCTTACCTGAGTCGGTCGCGACGCGCGTGACGGCGCCGCCCGCCCGGCGGCGCCGCGAGTTGGAGTTCACGGTTATGGACGCGGCGCGCAAAACCCCATCGGACGTGGCGCGGCGGTTGGGGGCCAAGAAACGGGCGCGCGAGGACGCGAGGTCCTGGCGGCGCGAAACCTTCACCCTGCCGCGCCAGGAAGCGCGCGCCAAGGCGCACGAGTGGTTCGACGCCTTCCCCAAGGCCGCCTACATGACCGAGATCGAGTTCTGGCGCGAGCGGCCGGACGGCCAGATCGAGTTCACCATCCGGCGCCTGCCCAGCGCGGATTGAGGATCAAGCGCGCGCGACCGGCGCCGAGCCGACGGCTTCGTCGCGCCGCCTCACCCCACCACGTCCGGCGTGCGCCAGCCCAGGTGCTGCCCGGCGTCCACCGCGATCAACTGGCCGGTGACGCCGCGCGCCTCCGCGAGGTAGAGCACGGCGGCGGCGATCTCGTCGGGGTGGACGGCGCGGTGGAGGGGCACGCCGTCCACCTCCCGGGCGAAACCGTCGTCACCCTCGTCGGCGTTGGGCAGCACGGGGCCGGGACCGACGGCATTGACGCGCACGCCGCGATCCGCGAAGGCCTGCGCCATCGTCCGCGTCGCCGTCCACAGGGCCGATTTCGTCAGCGTGTAGGAGAAGTGGCGCGGGGTCGTGCGCAGCACGCGCTGGTCGACGAGGTTGACGATGCCGACGTCCGCGCCGGTCCTCGTCAAGGCGTCCGCTTGGCGCGCGAAACGGGCGGCCAGCAGCACCGGCGCCCGCAGGTTGACGGCGAACTGCCGGTCCCACAGCGCGAGGTCGAGCGCGTCGACGCCGTCCGCCTCGAAGATCGCGGCGTTGTTGACGAGCAGGCGCAGGGGGCCGAGCGCCGCCGCCGCCTCGTCGACGAGGGTGGCGCAGGTCGTCGCCTCAGCGAGGTCGCCGACGACGACGCAGGTGCGCGCGCCTTCCGACGTGATCCGCGCCGCCGCCGCCCGCGCCTCGGCGGCCGAGCGCGGGCTGGCGTGCAGCGCGACGTCCCAACCGGCCCGCGCCAGGTGCTGCGCCACCGCGAGCCCGATGCGGCGCGCGGCCCCCGTCACCAAGGCCGCGCCGCGTCGCGTGTCGGGCGGGTCGGCGGGGGACAACGGGTCCGCGCGGGGGGAAGCAACCATCCGTTCACCATGTCCCGCGACGGCCATGGGATCAACCATGTCTCGCGATCCCCGCGAATACAGTCGGCGTCGTCGCTCTACTCGTACGGTGAAGGCTTTACTGTCGAACCCGGTCGACGACACCCTTTCGTCGACGACGTTAACGGCGATCAACCATCTTCGCTCAACATCTCGTAAGGTTGACGCCCTATCCCAGGGCCACGGCACGCCTTGCCCCGGAGTTTCCCATGAACCGCGTCATCCTGGCCACAACGCTCGTCTGCGCCGCGTCGGCCGCCAGCCCGCAAGCCTGGGCCGCCGACCTGCCCTCGCGCTACCGCGAACCGCAGGCGCCGTACTACGATCCCGTCCCCACCTTCGCCTGGACGGGCTTCTACGCCGGCGGCAACGGCCAGCTCGGCGTCGGCAACTACACCTCGGCCGCGCGCTCGTTCGGCACGCCGTTCGGCGGCCTCGGGGGCGCCACGGTGGGCTACAACTACCAGCAGGGCAAGCTGCTCGTCGGCGCCGAGGGCGACATCGCCTTCGGCTCGGTCAGCGGCTCGAACGGGGGGTACAACACCTCGACCGCCGCCGCCACCCACGGGCTCGGCACTGCCCGCGTCCGCGTCGGCTACGTGTGGGACCGCGCCCTGTTCTACGTGACCGGCGGCTACGCCGGCGCGCAGCTCAACGGCAAGCTGAACGACTTCAACGGCTCGCCGAACCTCCAGCTGGAGCAATCGCATTACCTCAACGGCTTCGCCGTCGGGCTGGGCGTGGAATACGCGCTGACGACCAAGGTCTCGGTCAAGGGCGAGTACCTGTTCACCGGCTTCGGCTCATCGAACTACTTCGGGGGCACGCGCGACGCCATGGGCCTGGGCGAGAACGTCAACCTGCTCCGCGCCGGCGTGAACTACCACTTCTAGGTCAGCGGCACCGCGCCTGACCCGGCGGCGACGGCGGTCAGGACGCGGCGCGCCGCTCCTTGAACAACCACTCCGCGTAATCGTGGGCGAGCTTGTCGCAGAGCGCCTGGTAGGGCTCCTTCACCGTGCTCGAACTCTCCATCGCGGTCTGGACGGCGGCCCCGACGAGACCGCCGCCCCGCCCGACGGTTTCACCTTGGTTGGGCAACGTGAACAGGGTCTGCCCGGACGCGGCATCGACGAGCGAGATGCGGGCCTCGAGCGTGGCGTTGCCGCTGAGCAGGATGGAGCGCGCGATCCCCGGCACGTCGATCTCCGTCACCGCCACCTCGACGCGCACCGGATGGGTCCCGTGCAGGATGCCGCCGACTTCCTGCTTGAAGGCGGCCCGCATGCTCGCGGTCGCGCTGGCCCTTATGAAGACCAGACCTTCCGGCGAGTCCGCGAGCGCGGCGACGCGGGACACGTCGCTCGATGCCACGCCCTTGCTCGCTGCGAACTCATCCTCCGCCCTGGGATAGTTGAGCCGGGCGTTCGGCGGGAAGGTGATCGTGACGTCCGTCAGCTTGAAGGACGTGACGGTCGACAGCGGGAGGGGATTGTCGCTGGCGATACACCCCGCGAGTCCGATCGTCATGACGATCGCCGCGATCGGCTTGAACCGCACCATGTGAAACCCCGTCGCCCGTACGAACCACGACCGCCGGTTCCGCGCGATCCCGCGCCTGGCCCCGCCCGACCATGACTGGATGGCGCCCATCGAATGGGACGACACATCCAACTTCGGACCGAACCAGACCTCCGTTCAAGGTCGCTACACTGTCATGCGACCCATCTCGTACGGGATCGATGGCACGCTAATTCGTAATTGGCGAAAGGCAACAGAAAAACGGATGGATGATTACAGGACAAGACAATATTGCAATCTTGCAACACCGTCTTATCTGCTTCCCACAATAATTATCGCTCACTACATTTAACAAATATTGTTCGCCGTACGGCTCGTATCGGAGGGAGCCAAGCTATCCCACTCATGACACGCCACCCATCGACGGTCGCGATGATCAGGGCGTGTGCCGTTCGCGCGAGCGAGCCGTCAGCCGGCGAGGGCGGCGTACGAGTGCCGCTCCTCCAACGCGGCGCGCAGCTTCTCCATCGCGCGGCCCTCGATCTGGCGGACGCGCTCCTTCGAGATGCCAAGCTGGACGCCCAACTCCTCCAGCGTCATCGACTCCTCGTTGAGGCGCCGTCCGCGCAGGATGTTGTACTCGCGCTCCGACAGCCGGGTCAGCGCGTCCTTCAACCACCCGAGCCGGCGGTCGGTGTCGATGGCGCTGCCCACCGTCTCGTCGGGAAGCGGCTGCTTGTCGACCAGGAACTCGATGCGCTCGGACGCCGCCTGGCCGTCGGCGTCGGCCACCGGCGCGTTCAGCGACACGTCCGGCCCGGACAAGCGGGTGTCCATCATCTCGACGTCGGCGCGGGCGACGCCGAGCGCCTTGGCGATCTCGCCGTACAACACCTGGGTGGCGCGCGGCTCGCCGCCGGCCGAGAGCTTCGCGCGCAGGCGGCGGAGGTTGAAGAACAGGGCCTTCTGCGCCGAGCTGGTGCCCCCGCGCACGATCGACCAGTTGCGCAGGATGTAATCCTGGATGGAGGCGCGGATCCACCACGTGGCGTAGGTGGAGAAGCGCACCTCGCGATCGGGGTCGAAGCGCGCCGCCGCCTCCAGCAGGCCGACGTGGCCTTCCTGGATCAGGTCGGCCACCGGCAGCCCGTAGTGGCGGAAGCGCACCGCGATGGAGATGACGAGGCGCATGTGGGCCTCGGCGAGCGCGTGCAGCGCGTCCTCGTCGCCCTCGTCGCGCCAGCGCACGGCCAAGTCATGCTCGTTGCCCCGCTCCAGGAAGGGTGCGGCCATGGCGGTCCTGACGAATTGCTGCCCGACGCCGATCAATTGGGCCATGATCTTTCCCGATACCGTGCGGACCATTGGCGGGGTGCCAAGCGGCAGCGCCGGGTGAGAGCGCCGAGTGTCCGGATGCGTCCGAAGAACCGTCCTCGCCCCGGCAGGGTTCCGCACGCTCGTGCCGGCGGATGGCCGGTCGCGCGGGTGGGAGCGGGTATGGGGTCACGCGGGCGGGCGTCGCGAAGGAGGGGATGGGGATGGGGATCGACTGGGCGCACGGCGCCGCGACCGGGCTGGCGGCGTTCCTGGCCTCGCTGGTGGAGTTCGTCGAGGCGCTGACCGTGATCCTGGCGGTCGGCGCCGTGCGCGGGTGGCGCGGCGCGCTGGGCGGGACGGGGATGGCCCTCGCGCTGCTCGCCGTCCTCGTGGCGATCCTCGGGCCGGCCGTGACGCGCATCCCGCAGGACGCCGTGCGCCTCGGCCTGGGCGTGCTGCTGCTGCTGTTCGGCACGCGCTGGCTGCGCAAGGCGATCCTGCGCGCCGCCGGCGTCATCCCCCTCCACGACGAGGAGGCGGCCTACGCCACCCAGAGCGCCGCGCTGCGGGCGCTGGGCGCCGCCGGGCGGGGTCGGGCACCGGGCTGGGCGGGGAACTGGGCGGGAAACTGGGCGAGGAACTGGGACGGCGTGGCGGTCGGCACCGCCTTCGAGATCACGATGGTGGAAGGCATCGAGGTCGTCTTCATCGTGATCGCCGCCGGCGGGGGTGATCGGGGATCGCTGGTGCCGGCCGGCGTGGGCGCGCTCGCCGCGCTCGTCCTGGTGGCGCTGCTCGGCCTGGCCCTGCACCGGCCGGTCGCCGCCATCCCGGAGAACGCGCTCAAGTTCGTGGTCGGCGTGCTGCTGTGCGCCTTCGGCACGTTCTGGGCGGGCGAGGGCATGGGCTTGGCGTGGCCGGGCGGCGACTGGTCGCTCGCCGCGCTGAACGTCGGCTTCGGTGGCGCGGCTCTGGCGCTCGTCGGGCCGTGCCGCGCGCGGGCGGCGCGGGCGGCAGAGCCCCAGGGATCGCGGACGTGAACCGGTTCAAGGCGGTGTGGTCGGAGATGATCGGGCTGTTCGTCGACGACGGCCGCCTCGCGCTCGCGATCCTGGTCTGGCTGGGCCTGTGCCGGCTCGCCCTGCCGCATCTGGGACTGCCGCCGGCGCTCCCGCCGGTCATCCTGTTCGCGGGGCTGGTCGCGATCCTGGCGGAGAGCGCCCTGCGGCGCGCCCGCCGCAAATGAGGGCGAGGCGGGCGAGGCGGCACGCCCCGGCCCTCAGCCGTCCGACGCCGGTCGCGCGTTCCGCCGCTCGACGATCGCCATGGTGATGGCGTCCCTGTAACGACCGTCGATGCGGGATACGTCGCGCACGGTGCCTTCCCGCACGAAGCCCACCGCCTCGTAGAGGGTGATGGCGGGCGCGTTGTCGACGTAGACCTCGAGTTCGATGCGGGTGAACCCGGCGCGGCGCGCCTCGTCCAGGGTCGCCCGGATCAGGCGCGAGCCCAGGCCGCGACCCCGGTGGTCGGGAACGACGCCCATGCCGAGCCGGCCCCTGTGCGAGCGCGCGGCGACGAGGTGCCGGGTGATGTCGCACCAGCCCACGACCTCACCACCGACCAGGGCGACGTGGCGGGGATCGCCCTTCGCGATCGCGTCCAGCACGAGCGCGCGCGTGTCGGGCAAGGGCGGGGCCCGCGTGAGGGTGAGGTACCGCCGCTCGCGCGCGACGATGTCGAGCGCGCGGTGGAAGCCCTCGACGTGACCGGGGGTGATCGGGGCGATGACGGCGTCCACGGGCATCGTTGTTCCAGTGTCGCGTTGTTCCAGTGTCGCGTCGTCCCGACGTCGCGTTGTTCCAATGTCGCGATCCCGGGCGCGGCGGCCTCCCGCGATCACCGGTCCCGGCTCACTCCGCCACGAGCTTGTAGCGTTCGCCGGACTTCAAGGGCGTGTCCGCCTCCAGTCCGTTCAGCAGCTCGAAGGTTTCGAGCGGCTTGTCCGGCACCACCATCTGCACCGACACGCTCGCCGGCGTGTCGCCGGCCTTGGCCTGGAGCAGCTTGACGCGCAGCGGCTTGACCTTCTCGACCTCGTCGGGCGCGATCTTGCGGAACGAGTCGATGGCGGCGCGGAACGCCTTCTCGTGGGCGTCGTCGAGGCCGTGGGTGGCGAAGATCATGCGGTAGGCCTCGGCGTTGTCGTAGCGGATCACCGCGAGGCGGAAGTTCCACTCGCCCGACCGCGCGGTGGCGGTGATGGCCGGCATGCCGCCGACGGTGATGGGCTCCAGCGAGGAGTCCAGCAGGCCCTCGATCCATCCGGAGCGGGCGTAGGCGTCCAGCGTCGTCGCCTTCGGCAGCGCCACGCTGTCGAGGCGCAGCGCCTCCGCCCCGCCCTCCTTGACGCCGAGCACGGCCTGCGTCGAGTTCTCCAGCACGAAGCCGTCGGGGGCGGCGAAGGTGAAGCCGAGCTTGGGCTGGGTGAAGCGCCGGCCGCGGATCGTCCCCTCGGAGGGATCGTCGCCGAACATCATGCCGTCCGCCGCCGCGAGGTAGGCGTCGCGGTCGCGGTCGCCGGTGTCGGGCGCCTCGATGGCGCGGGCGGCCTTCCGCGCGGCGGCGATGCGGTCGGGCGTGGAGGGATGGGTGGCGAGGAAGTCGGGCGTGGCGGCGTTGGCGTTCTGGCCGATGAGGGAGGCGCGCAGCGCGCTCGAGCGCTCCAGCGCCTCCAGGAACCGGCTCGCCCCGAACGGGTCGTAGCCGGCGGTGGCGATCGTGCGGATGCCGATGCGGTCGGCGTCGAGCTCCTGCTGGCGCGAGAAGCCGGCGATGGACATCTTGGCGCTCTGCTCCAGCTGCGCGCCGCGCCCCTTGGTGCCGACGAGCTGCGCCACCTTGGAGATGACGGCGGCGCGCTTCTCCTCCTCGGCGCGGGCGGCGGCGTGGCGCTGGGTGACGTGGGCGATCTCGTGCGCCATCACCGCCGCCACCTCCGAGCCGTCGTTGGCGAGCGCGAGGAGGCCGCGCGTCACGAACAGGTCGCCGGACGGCAGCGCGAAGGCGTTGACGATGGGCGAGTTGAGGATCGTGACCTTGAAGGCCTTGCCGCCGAGCTCGCCGGTCCCGTTGAACTTGGCGAGCACGCCGCCGAGGTAGCGTTCGAGCGCCGGGTCCTTGTAGTCGCCGCCGAACAGCGCGACCATGCGCTTGTGCTCGGCGACGGCGGCGCTGTCGACGACCACCTTCGGGCCGGCCAGGGACTCGTTGGACGACACATCGTTGGACGAGGTGTCGTTGGACGGGATCACGCCCTGGCCGTCCAGCGACGCGCAGCCGCCGAGCGCGCCGAGCAGCAGGCTCGCGGCGATCAGGGGCAAGCGATGCGGGCGACGAACCATGGCGATCCCGCGTCAGGGTGAGGGAACGGCGGGGCCCGGCCGGACGACCTCCGGGATCACCTCGACGTCGTCGGGGCCGGACAGCTCGACCTGCGGGCCGAAGCGGAGGTCGAGGAGGCCGCGGACGCGCAGGGTTCGCCCGCGGTAGCCGGCCACGTCCACGTGCCGCGCCTCGAACGATGCCCCCGTGCGCGCCGGGACCGTGGCAGTCAACATGCGGCGCCCCTCACGCGTCCCATCCTCCCGCCTCAAAGCCCGGTCGCGTGGCCGGAAGCGGAGCACCGTGCGGAACGGGCCGGGCTCGATCGCGACCACGGTGCCGCTGGCGACGACCCGCGTCCCCGACCGCTCGGCGAAGCCCCGCTCGTCGTCGACGTCGAGGACGGCATAATACGGATCCGCCCACAGGCCAAGCTTCGCGCGGCGCGCGGCATCCTCCGCCCGAAGCAGCGCGTCGCGGCACGCGTGGGCGTCCGCCTCCGGCAGGACGCGGCCGAGCCCCGCCGCGATCGCCGCCG
>CAXSDP010000075.1:0-18722 GCA_964235705.1 uncultured Beijerinckiaceae bacterium
CGGGCGGCCGCGCGCGTGCTGGCGCTGTCGGCCGACGCCGACCGGGCGCGGGCGTTGCGCGTCGCGGCGGCGAGCGTGCGGGCGCGGGCCGCCGACATCCTCGCCGCCAACCGGCACGACGTGGAGGAGGCCCGCGCGCGGGGCACCGCGCCGGCGTTCCTCGACCGGCTGGTGCTCGACGATCGCCGCCTGGAGGGCGTGGCGCTCGGCCTCGAGGCGGTGGCCGCCCTACCCGACCCGGTCGAGCGCGTGTCCGCGCGGTTCGAGCGGCCCAACGGCCTGCTGATCGAGCGGGTGTCCGTGCCGCTCGGCGTCATCGGCATCGTCTACGAGAGCCGGCCCGGCGTCACGGCGGACGCGGGCGGGCTCTGCCTGAAGGCCGGCAACGCCGCCATCCTGCGCGGCGGTTCGGAAAGCTTCCGCTCGTCGGACGCGATCCACGCGTGCCTCGTGGCGGGTCTGCGCGCCGCCAACCTGCCGGAGGCGGCGATCACCATGGTCCCGGTGCGCGACCGTGCGGCCGTGGGGACCATGCTGGCCGGCTGCGGCGGCGCCATCGACGTCCTCGTCCCGCGCGGCGGCGCGGCGCTCGTCGCCCGCGTCCAGGCGGAGGCCCGCGTGCCGGTCTTCGCGCACCTGGAGGGGAACAACCACCTGTACGTCCACGCCGACGCCGACCACGACATGGCGCTGCGCGTGGTCCGCAACGCCAAGCTGCGGCGCACCGGGGTGTGCGGCGCCGCCGAGACGCTGCTGGTCGACGCCGCCTCCCCCCTGCTCGGCCCGCTCGTGGCGAGCTTGCTCGACGCCGGCTGCGAGGTCCGGGGCGACGCGAGCGTGGCGGGACTCGACGCCCGCGTCGTGCCGGCCACGGAGGCCGACTGGCGCACCGAGTACCTCGACGCGATCCTGGCGGTGAAGGTGGTTGACGGGCTGGACGCGGCGATCCGTCATATCGAGCGCTACGGCTCCCGCCACACCGACGGCATCATCACGCGGGACGAGGCGGCCGCGCGCCGCTTCCTGCGCGAGGTCGACAGCGCCATCGTCCTCCACAACGCCTCGACGCAATTCGCCGACGGGGGCGAGTTCGGCTTCGGCGGCGAGATCGGCATCGCGACCGGCCGGCTGCACGCGCGCGGCCCGGTCGGGGTGGAGCAGCTCACGACCTTCAAGTACCGCGTCCACGGCCAGGGACAGATCCGGCCGTGACCCTTCGCACCGTGATCCTGCGCGCCGTGACCCTTGCCGGCGTCGCGTGATCGCCGGAGGCCTGTCCCCCGGCTTCGCCGGCGTGCCGCCGCACGCGCGGGGCCAGCGGATCGGGCTGTTCGGCGGCAGCTTCGACCCACCGCACGAGGGGCACCGCGCGACCAGCCTCCTCGCCCTGCGGCGGCTGCGCCTCGACGCCGTGTGGTGGCTGGTCTCCCCCGGCAACCCGCTCAAGGACCACAGCGCCCTGCCGGGGCTCGACGCGCGGATGGCGGCGGCCCGGCGCATGGCCGCCCACCCCCGCATCGCCGTGAGCGCCCTGGAGCGTGGCCTCCGCTCGTCCTACACCTGCGACGTCGTCGCCGCGCTGACCGCGCGCTGCCCGGGGGTGCGCTTCGTCTGGATTATGGGGTCGGACGCCTTCGCCGAGTTCCACAGGTGGCGGCGCTGGCGGGAGATCGCCGCCACGCTGCCGCTCGGCGTCGTCGACAGGCCCGGCTCGACGCTGGCCGCCGCCGCCGGGCGGGCCGCCGGCGCGCTGGGGGCGACGCGGCTGCGGGAGGCCGACGCCACCCTGCTGCCGGGCGCGGCGCCACCGGCCTACGTGTTCCTGCACGGCAAGCGATCGCCGCTGTCGTCGACCGGCCTGCGCGCCGCGCGGCCGGGCCGAGGCCCTACCACCAGCCTTTGACCTTGAACCAGAGCGCGGGGCCGATCGCGCTGCAGGCGATGAGGGTGAGGCCGTAGGCGTAGCCGTGCGCCCATTCCAGCTCGGGCATGAACTTGAAGTTCATGCCGTACATGGACGCGAAGAAGGTCGGGGGTATGCCGATGACCGACACCACGGTGAGCACCCGGAACACGTTGTTCTGCTCGATGTTGGCGAGCCCGAGCAGGGCGTCGAGCAGGAACTGGGTCTTGCTGCTGATGTGCTCCTGGTAGTCGTGGAGCGAGCGGGCATCCTGGCCGATGATGTCGAGCCGGGTCTTCAGCTCGGGCGTGATGTCGGCCGCGAGCCGATCCGGCGCCTTGGTGGCGAGGAACGGCGTCATGCGGCCGAGGCCGAGCAGGCTCTCGCTGACCTTCGAGATGAGGTCGCCGGTGCGCCCCACCTTCCGCATCAAGTGGCGCAGGGCCTTGTTCGCCTGCCGCGGCCGATGGTCCTTGTCGCTCATCATGTTGCCGGAGAAGATGTCGCGCGACATCGCGTCGAGGTCGTTGCCGGCCCGCTCCAGCACGTCGGCGAGCTGATCGACGATGACTTCGAGGATTGACACCGTGGCACCCATGCCGCCTCCCGAGAGTTCCCCCTTGGCGGCGACCTGCTTGGCGAGGTTCTCGAAGGACGGCAGGCGGTCGAAGCGGATCGTGGCGACGCGCTCCCGCGTCACGACGAAGCCGACCGGCGTCTTGGTGGGGTAGCCGGCGGCGTCCTTGATCGTGGCCGGCATGCTCATGAACAGCGTGTCGCCGTCGGACGACAGCCGCGAGGAGGTTTCGATCTCCACGAGGTCGGCCATGGTCGGCACGCGGACCTTCAGCCACCGCGCGAGGTGCGTCACCTCCGCCGCCGTCGGCGCGCAAACGTCGATCCAGTCGACGTCGTCCGGGATTTCCGCCGCGTCGGACGCGATCGCGATGGCTCCCCTGGTTCCATGGCCGTAGAAGGTCAGCATCGTGGGACGGTGGGCATGGTGGGCATCGCGCGTCGGTTTGGTCGTGAGGGCGTGGGCTTGGCCGGGCGCGCGAGGGCACCGTGCCCGACCGCCGCCCGCCCGGGCGGAGGCTTTACGCTTTTCGAGCGGCGAGGAACAGAAGTTTCCACCTCGCGTTCAACAGCTACAACGCCGCCGCGACCCCACCCGTCGAAGGAACTCCATGACTTCCGAGGATGACCTCAAGAAAGCAACAAAGGATGCCGCCGCGCGCGCAAGTCAAGTCGGACACGAAACGATCGTTGAGGCGCGGGATACGCTCGACGTCGCACCGTCGGCGGCCGGTGACGTCATCGATCGGACGCGCGGCGTGGCCGACGCCCTCCGTGACAACGCGGGCGACGTCCCCGGCGCGATCAGGAGCGGCGGTGACGAGGTCGCCCGGCGCGTCGCCAGGCAGCCGGTCGAGGCCCTCCTGCTCGCCGGGGCGATCGGCTACCTCGTCGGCTGGGCGATCAACCGCGCTTGAGGTTCGCCCCGCATGATCGGCGGCGCCCTTCGGCGCATCCATGAACCGGATCGGCTGTGACCGAACCGACCATAACCAGATCGATCGTGGCACGAGCCGGCCATGATGCAAGCATGAGGAGGATCCCGTATGACCCGCGAAGTCTGCTCCAGCGTTCAGCTGCAGACGATATGCCTCGAGTCCCTGAAGACGTGCCCAGGTTTCGAGAACGTCAGCGAGATCCTGATACAGCCGCGGGAGTCGCTGGAGGGCGGCACGAACTGGACGCTCGCGGCGGTGCGGCCACGGGTCAACAACAACGTCCTGCGCGCCGCCCGGGGCACGATCGAATCGTTGCAGCGCTCCTACGAACTCGTGGCGGGCGAACTGGCCATGCGGACGACGCGACGTGCCACGGGCACGCGGTAAGATCCGGGCCGGCGGGCCCAAGGAGGGTCGGCGACACCGGGATGCGCTAGCCAGGACCGGGCATTTGGCCTAATCCGGCCGTCGCGACGCGCGCCGCGGCGTCCAACACCGGATGAGGCTCCTTGGTACGAACGCGCGTCCTTGGCACCGGAAGCTACGCGCCCGAGCGCGTCCTGACGAACGCCGACGTCGAAGCGCTGGTCGCGACGTCGGACGAATGGATCCGGCAGCGCACCGGCATCCGCGAGCGGCGTATCGCGGCACCGGGCGAGACCACGTCCGACATGGCGGTGGCGGCGGCCCGGCGGGCGCTCGACCGGGCTGGCGTCGAGCCGGGCGACCTCGACGCGATCATCGTCGCGACCATCTCGCCCGACATGCCGATGCCGGCCTGCGCGATGACCGTCCAGGCCAAGCTCGGCGCGCGCCGCGCCTTCGCCTTCGACCTGTCCGCCGCCTGCGCCGGCTCGCTGTACGGCCTGACGATCGCCGACCAGTTCATCCGCTGCGGATCGGCGCGCCGCGTCCTGGTCATCGGCGCGGAGTTGTTGAGCCGGCTGGTGGACTGGACGGATCGCGGCAGCTGCGTGCTGTTCGGCGACGCCGCCGGCGCCTTCGTGCTCGGGCCGACGGACGAGGATCGCGGCCTCCTGTCGGCCCACCTCCACAGCGACGGCGAGGCGGCGGACCTGCTAGCGATCCGCGGCGGCGGCAGCCTGCACCCCGCTTCCCCCGCCATGCTGGAGGCCAACCTGCACAAGATCGCGATGCGGGGTCGCGACGTCTACAAGTTCGCCGTGCGGGTGCTGCCCGACGCGCTCGCCGAGGCTTTGGCGGCCAACGGCGTGGAGGCGGACGCGATCGACCACGTCATCTGCCACCAGGCCAACCTGCGCATCGTCGAGGCGGTGCTGGAGCGGGTCGGCATTCCCATAGCGAAGTGCTGGATCAACCTCGACCGCTTCGGCAACACGTCGAGCGCGTCGCTGCCGCTGTCGCTCGACGAGGCGAACCGGGCCGGACGCCTGAGGGACGGCGACCTCATCGCCATGATGGCGATCGGCGCCGGCATGACCTGGGGCACCGCCCTGATGCGGTGGTGAGGATCGCCAGTGCTTTCGGGGGGTCTTGCGTTCTGTTCGGAACGTTGTCTACTCGGCCCATCAGCCTGGGAGTGACGCAATGACCGCCATCAGCAAGGCAGCGGGCCGCAAGGACAGGCCGAACACCCCTCGCGACGCGACGCGGCCCGCCGCCCTGCCGGAAGATCGGGCCGCCCCGCACGACGACGCGTCGCCGAGCGCCGGAGCCCATGCCGCCGATCACCTGATCAACTATGATGCGACGCCGGGGTCGGGCGCGCTGCCGAGCCGATCCCATAATTCGGGCAAGGAGGTCGACGGCGCTGCCGGCTGACCGGCCCGGCGGCCTCAGCGCGACGCGGCCGGCGGCTCACCCGCGAGGCGGGCGCCCAGCCAAGCGCCCAGATCCTTGACCTCCGCCTCGCCGGTCGCGTGCCCCATGCCGGGGTAGGCATGGAACGCGGTCGGCACGCCGAGCGTCGTCAACTCCCGACGCGCGGCGGTCGCGGCACCGAGCGGGATGCGGTCGTCGGCACCGCCGTGCCCGACGAAGAAGGCCTCGTGGCTCCGGTCCGTCTTGGCTGACAAAGCCCGCTTCTCGGAGGCGAACAGGGAGCCGCTGAGGACGGCGGCGCCCCGGAAACGGCCGGGCTCGCGTAGCGCCACCTCGTAGACCATCACCCCGCCCTGGCTGAAGCCGGCGACGAAGACGCGGGTCGGGTCCAGGTCGAAGCGCCGGACCATGTCGTCCACCACAAGGTCGATGACCTTGCGGCTCACCGCGCGGTCCGCCTCGCCCGTCGCCTGACGGTACCAGCGATAGCCGTGGGCGGCGTCGCCGAACGGCGCTCGAGGGGACACCACGACGAAGGACGCGGGCAGCCGCGCCCACAGGCCGATCATGTCCCGCTCGTCCGCACCGGCGCCGTGCAGCAGGACGATCAGCGGCGGCCGGCCGGACAGCCGCGCCGGCTGGTGGACGAGGGTGGTCAGCTCATCGGCGCGCGTGGCCGATCCGGCGAGGAGGCCGGGGAGCGCCAGGAGGCCCAAGACCGCTAGGAGGCCGAACAGCGCCGGGAGGAGCGTGCGCGCGATCACCGGGCGACGAGGACCTGGACGCGCAGGGGCTGCCGCAGCAGGCAGCGCCCCGCCGCGTCCCGCTCGCACGAGCGATCGAAGGCGGCGGTGAGGGCCGGGCGGTGCGCGTCGATGGCCGCCGACCGATCGGGATCGACGGCCGCCGTCCGCGCGAAGAAGTCTTCAACGTCCTTGAAGCTCGACGAGCGGTCGAAGGTCTCGTCGCGCAGGCAGGCCAACGTGCCGTCGCCGGTCGCGCGCGCCAGGGCGTCCTGGGCGGCGAGGCGCACCGCCGTCTCGTCGTCGATGAGGCGCAGCACGTCGAAGTAGGTGCCGCGCGGGAGCGGCTCGACGACGACGATCGGCGAATCGGCTCGGACCACGCGCGCCGCCTCGCGCAGGGCGGCGGCGGGGTCGGCGGCGTGGTGCAGCGCGTTGAGGAACACGGCCCCGCCGGCGGCGCCGTCGGCCAGCGGCAGGTGCTCGGCGGCGGCCTGGAGGAACGTCGCCTCCGGCACGGTGCGCGCCGCCGCCCTCACCGCCGCGCCGTTGGGATCGACCCCGGTCACGCTCGCGCCGTGGCCAACCAGCGTCCTGGCGAGGGCGCCGGCGCCGCAGCCGACGTCGACGACGTGGCGGCCGTCAAGCGGGTCGAAGGCTTCGAGGATCAGGGTGAGGGCATCCATCGGCGCGCCTATCGTGGTGGGGCGGCGATCCCTACCCTACGATCGGGGCGGAGGTGGAGCGAAATCGCGCCCTCACCCCAGCGCCGGCCGGCGGAGGTGCCAGTCGCTTGCGCCCTGGATCGCCTGACCGATCCGCAGCACGGTCGCCTCCTCGTAGCCTAGCCCCATGATTTGCAGCGAGAGCGGCAGGCCGTCGGCCGTGAAGCCGTTGGGCAGCGCGAGGCCGCACATGTCGAGCATGTTGCCGAACCGGGTGAAGTGCGAGGGCATCACGGTCTCGTCGACGGCGCCGAGCGGGATCGCGGCGTGGCGCGTCGTCGGGGTCAACAAGGCGTCGATCCCATCCATGGCGAGCGCCAGCTCCCCCTTCAACCGCCGGCGCAGGCGGTTGGTGGCGACGTAGTCCTTGGCCGTGACCGCGCGGCCGGCGAGCAGGCGGGCGCGCACGGCGTCGCCGAGCGGGGCGTCCGGGTCCTCGGCCAGCGCGCCGTTGAAGTCGTAGGCTTCCGCCTGGCTGACGGCCGAGGCGGCGACGAGTTCGGCGAAGCGGAACGGCAAGGCGATCGTCACGATCTCGGCGCCGAGGTCGGCCAGCAGGTCGAGCGAGCGGTCGTAGGCGGCGAGCATGTCCGCCGCCACGCCGGCGCGCTCGACCTCCGGCATGCGGGCGATCCGCAGGCCGCGCACGCCCCTGCGCAGGGTCGGCAACGGGTCGACGGGCGTGATGCCGCGCGTGGTGGGATCGAGCGGGTCGGGGCCGGACAGCACGTCGTAGAGGAGTGCCACGTCCTCCACCGTGCGGGCCATGGGACCGGGCGTGTCGAGCGTGCTGCTGAGCGGGATGATGCCGTGGGTGCTGACGCGGCCGACCGTCACCTTGAGGCCGGTGATGCCGCAGAACGAGGCCGGTAGGCGGACGGAGCCGCCGGTGTCCGTGCCGATCCCCCAGGGCGCCAGGCTCGCGGCGACCGCGACGCCGGTGCCGCTGGAGGAGCCGCCGGGGGTGCGGGGCGTCGCGAGGTCCCACGGGTTCAGCGGCGTGCCGAGGTGCTGGTTGGTGCCCCATCCGCCGAAGGCGAACTCCACCGTGTGGGTCTTGCCCAGCACGATCATCCCCTGCGCGATCATGCGCCGGGCGATCGTGGCGGTGACGCTCGAGCGGCGCTGGCGGTGGGCGGCCGACCCGCCCATGGTGACCCGCCCCTCGACGTCGATGAGGTCCTTGAGGACCACCGGCACGCCGTGCAACGGCCCGACGGCGTGACCGGAGCGGATCGCCCGGTCTGCGCCTTCGGCGGCGAGCCTGGCGTCAGCGGCGTAGACTTCGGTGAAGGATCGCAGCCTCGGTTCCAGCGCGTCGATGCGCGCGAGCATCGCCTCGACGGCGTCCACCGGGGACAGCTTGCGAGAGGCGATCGCCCGCCCGAGGTCGGCGGCCGACAGCGTGGTGGGATCAGTCACGGTCGATCCGGTCATGGGCGAACCTCACTTCTTGCTGACGAGCGTCAGGTCGACGAACCAGGACTGGGGCGAGACGAAGCCCTGCACCTTCGGCGACATCGCGCGCGGGTTGAGGTCGTGGACGATGTAGAGCCACGGCGGGTCGTCGACGAGCCGCTCGTGCGCGCGGCGCGTCTGCGTGGCGATCGTCGCGGCGTCGTTGGCGTCCGCCTCCGCGATCGACTTCAGGGCGGTGTCGAAGACCTCGTCGTGCCAATGCTCGAAGTTGAAGCCGTTGGGCGAGAAGTTCGCCGAGGAGAAGTAACGCGCCATCACGCCGACGTCGGACGAGGGCGAGCTGACGTTCAAGGCGGTGTCGCCCTTCAGGCTGGGGTTGTCGGGCGTGTAGCGGGACGCGTTGAGCAGCACCTGCCAGTCGACCACGTCCGCATCGACGTTGACGCCGCAGGCGTCGTGGAGCGTCTGCTGCACGTACTCGTTCATCGGCAAGGGCAGCATCTGGCCCGAGCCGGAGCTCGAGATCATGACCTTGAAGGCGAGCGGCTTGGCCGGGCCGTAGCCGGCCTGGGCCAGCAGCGCCTTTCCCCTGGCCGGGTCGAACGTGTAGTGGTTGACCGGCGAGCCGAAGTTGGGATCGCTCGCCTTCAGCCAGCCCACCGCCGGCTCCGCCGTGTTGTTCAGCAACGCGACGAGGCCGGCGCGGTCGACGCAGTAGTTCAGCGCCTGGCGCACCCGCACGTCCGCGAACGGGCTGTTCGTGGCGCCGATATTGTAGAAGTAGGGCCACACGTGCGGGTACGATCCCGTCGTGATGGTGAAGCCGGCCTGCTTGAGGGACGGGATGCCGTCGGCCGGGGGCACCTCGATCCAGTCGACCTGGCCCGAGCGCAGCGCCGCGAGGCGCGAGTTCGCGTCGGGGATCGGTTGCAGCCGCAGCCTGTCCACCTTGGCCAGCTTGGCATGGTCCCAGTAGCCGTCCCAGCGCGCCATCTCGACCGCCTCGCGCGGCACCACCTTGGTGATCTTGAACGGCCCGGTGCCGGCGGCCGGCAGCGTCGCGACCTTGGCCCAATCATGGCCGGCCTTGGCGAAGGAGTCGGGCGAGGTGAACAGGATGTAGACGACCATGTAGGGGAAGTAGGACGCCGGCGTCGTGGTGGTGATCGTCACCGTGTGGTCGTCGACCTTCTTGTAGGATCCCATCACCGGCACGCGCGCCCGCGTGATCCCGGCGCCGGCCAGCTCGTACTGCGGGCTGTCCTTGTTGAAGTAGCGATCGAGGTTCCAGATCACCGCGTCGGCGTTGAACGGCGTCCCGTCGTGGAACGTCACGCCCTGTCGCAGGTGGAAGGTCCACGTCTTCTTGTCGGCGCCCTCCTCCCAGCCCTCGGCGAGGCCGGGCCGCAGCGTGGCGAGCCTGTCCGTACGGGTGAGGTCCCACAGGATCAGGCCCTCGAAGGTGGGATAGCCGAGGAAACGCATGCCCTCGAAGCCGTTGTTGGGCATGCCGGTGGTGGTCGGGATGTCGGCCGCCGTCATGGCGATGCGCAACGTCGTCTCGGCGGACGCCGCTTGAGCCAATAGCACCGAGGACGCGAGGACACCGGCACGCCACCAAAGCCTGATCATCAATCATTCCCGCCTGGTCTAAGACGACGATATCGTCAGCAAATCCCACACCAGAACCCGGAGCAGCCCCCATGAGAATCGTCGACGTGCGCGAGGTGACCGCGCCGATCGCCTCGTCCATCGCCAACGCCTACATCGATTTCTCGAAGATGACGCTGTCGCTCGTCGCCGTCGTGACCGACGTCGTGCGCAACGGGCGCGCGGTGGTCGGCTACGGGTTCAACTCGAACGGCCGCTACGGCCAGGGCGGGCTGATCCGCGAGCGGTTCGCGCCCCGGCTGATGGGGTCCGACCCCGCCAGCCTCCTGAACGAGGCTGGCGACCTCGACCCGGACCGGATCTGGGCCACCTTGATGAGGAACGAGAAGCCGGGCGGGCACGGCGAGCGCTCGGTGGCGGTCGGCACCATCGACATGGCGGTGTGGGACGCGGTCGCCAAGATCGCCGGCAAACCGCTGTTCCGCTTGCTCGCCGAGCGGCACGGGCGCGAGGCGGACCCTCGCGTGTTCGTCTACGCGGCGGGCGGCTACTATTATCCCGGCAAGGGCGTCGAGCAGCTGCGCGCCGAGATGCGGTCCTACCTCGATCGCGGCTACACCGTGGTCAAGATGAAGATCGGCAACGGGATCGCGGAGGACCAGCCGCGCATCGAGGGCGTGCTAGCGGAGATCGACGGCCGCGCACGGCTCGCCGTCGACGCCAACGGGCGCCTGAGCCTGGAACAGGGCATCGCCTACGCCCGGATGCTGCGCGACTACCCCCTGTTCTGGGTCGAGGAGGTCGGCGACCCCCTCGACTTCGCGCTCCAGGCGGCGCTGGCGGAGTACTACCCCGGCGCGATGGCGACCGGCGAGAACCTGTTCTCCCACCAGGACGCGCGCAACCTGCTGCGCTACGGCGGCATGCGCCCCGACCGGGACTGGCTGCAGTTCGACTGCGCGCTGTCCTACGGCCTGTGCGAGTACCAGCGCACGCTCGAATGTTTGAAGGTCGCCGGCTGGTCGCCGTCGCGCTGCATCCCGCACGGCGGCCACCAGATGTCGCTGAACATCGCCGCCGGGCTGGGGCTGGGCGGCAACGAGAGCTACCCCGACCTGTTCCAGCCCTACGGCGGCTTCCCCGACGGGGTCGCCGTGATCGACGGCCACATCACCATGCCGGAGTTGCCCGGCATCGGCTTCGAGGGCAAGGGCGACCTCATCAAGGTCATGCGCGAGCTGGCGGCGTGACTGCCGCGCGCCCTCAGCGCTGCCCGAAGCTGGTGTCGAGGAACAGGTCCTTGAGGGTGTGCGGCTGCGAGCGCCAGTATTGCTTGGGGGCGCTCACCCGCGCGCCGAGCCGCGCGGCGGCGTGCCAGGGCCAGCGCGGGTCGTAGAGTATCGCGCGGGCGAGCGACACGGCGTCGGCGTGCCCCTCGCCGATGACGGCCTCCGCCTGCTCGGGCTCGGTGATGAGCCCGACGGCGATCACCGGCAGGCCGACCGCGTCCTTCACGGCGCGGGCGTGGGGGACCTGGTAGTTCGGCCCCAGCGTGATCGCCTGGATGGGCGAGACGCCGCCGGTCGACACGTGGATGGCGGCGCAGCCGCGCGCCTCCAGCTCGCGCGACAGCGCGATCGTGCCGGCGACGTCCCACCCGCCCGGCACCCAGTCGGTCGCCGAGAGGCGGATCCACACCGGCTTGTCCGCCGGGAACGCGGCGCGCACCGCCTCGAACACCTCGATGGGGAAGCGCATCCGGTTCTCCAGGCTGCCGCCGTAGCGGTCGTCCCGGTGGTTGGCGAGCGGCGACAGGAACTGGTGGAGCAGGTAGCCGTGCGCGCCGTGAATCTCGATGCCGTCCAGCCCCAGCGCGGCGACGCGGCGGGTCGCCCGCGCGAAGTCGTCGCGCACCCGTTCGAGGTCGGCGAGGCTGAGGGCGTGGGGCGCGTGCTCCCCCGGCGCGTGCGGCACGGCGGAGGGCGCCCGCGTGCGCCAGCCGAGCGGGGCGTCCGGCGCGATCTGCGCGCCGCCGTCCCAGGGCGCCGCGCTCGACGCCTTGCGGCCGGCGTGGCTGAGCTGGATCGCGATCCTGATGGGGGCGTAGCGGCGGATCGCGCCGACCACGCGGGCGAGCGCCGCCTCGTTGGCGTCGGAATACAGGCCGAGGTCGAAGGGCGTGATGCGCCCTTCCGGCGACACGGCGGTGGCTTCCAGGATCAACATCCCGGCGCCAGAAGCGGCGAGCTGCCCCAGGTGCATCATGTGCCAGTCGGTGGCGCATCCCTCGTCGGCGGAATATTGGCACATCGGCGCGATGACGACGCGGTTGGGGAGGTCGAGCCCGCCGATGCGGAGCGGCGTGAAGAGTTGGCTGCTCATGGTGGGGCTCCGGCGCCCGGACGTCCCCGGGCCTTCCCCGTTCTAGTCGGGGATGGGCGCGGGGCAAAGCCCGTCCCGGGCCGCTCGACACCGCGGGCGGTGTGGGCGCACTATGCCAAGGCGGCGGGCACGCGCGCGACGATCACGGGGACGGGACCTTGGACGAGAAGAAGCGACGGCGGCCGGTCAACGCGCTCGACGCGGCCGAGGCTGTGTTCCGCCCGGCCCCGGCCAAGGCGCCGGAGCCGGCCAAGCCGGCCGCCGTGCCCGGCGCGCGCGAGCTGGTGTCGCTGCGTATCGATCAGGACGTGCTCGCCCATTTCCAGGAGGGTGGCCCCGGCTGGCAGGACCGCGTCAACCAGGCGCTGCGCCGCGCCGCCGGGCTGGGGTGAGGACGCCTTGCTATCGAGGGACGTCATTCCGGGGCGCCGTCAGGCGAACCCGGAACCGGTGTTCCAATGTGATCGGCACCGATGGACACCGGTTCCGGATCGCCGCTCACGCTTCGTCCGGAATGACGTTAGGTGGTGGCCATACCGCGTCCCTCGCGATCCGATGCCCTCGCGAAGACGCGCCGGCGCGTCAGTAGCAGACCCGCTTGCCTTCCCCGCCCTCCGACGTGTCCTGGCACTTCGATCGGTCCTCGTAGCTCCCGGTCTTGTCGCTCGACAGCGTCGGGTCGGAGCCCGAGCCGCCGCTCGACAGGCACCCGCCCAGCAGCGGCGCGAGGCACAGGACGCCGAGCAACGCGATCACCTTCCTCATCTTCGCCGCCCCACCTCTCACTCGCCGCGCTTGATCGTCAGCGGCGAGGGGGCCTGGCAGGTCGGCATCATCTCGACGCGGTTGATGTTCACGTGCCGGGGCAGCGAGACCACCCAGGCCACCGTCTCGGCGATGTCGTCGGCCGTGAGGGGCTCCGTGCCCTTGTAGACCGCCGCCGCCTTGGCCTCGTCGCCCCCGAAGCGCACGGCGCTGAACTCGGTGCCGCCGCACAGGCCCGGCTCGACGTCCGTGACGCGGACGAAGGTGCCGACGAGGTCCGCCTTCAGGTTGAGGCTGAACTGCTTCACGAAGGCCTTGGTGCCGCCGTAGACGTGGCCGCCGGGATAAGGGTAGGACCCGGCGATGCTGCCGATGTTCACCACGTGGCCCTTGTTGCGCTCGACCATGCCCGGCAGCAGCGCCCGCGTCATGTGGATCAGCCCGGTGATGTTGGTCGCGACCATCTGGTCCCACTGCGCGAGGTCGGCGCGCTGCGCGGGGTCGAGCCCGAGCGCCAGGCCGGCGTTGTTGACGAGCACGTCCACGTCGCGCCATCCCTCCGGCAGGCTGCCCGGCAGCGCGGCGACGGCACCCGCGTCCGTCACGTCCAGCACCAGGGGCAGCAGCGCGTCGCCGAGTTCCCCGTGCAACGCTTCCAGCCGGTCGGCGCGGCGGCCGGCGGCGATCACCCGGTGGCCGTCGCGGACCAGCCGCGCGGCGATCGCCTTGCCGAAGCCGGCGGTGGCGCCGGTCACGAGGATGGTCTGGCTCATCGGTGTCGTCCTTCCAATCGGGCGAGGCGGGTTCGCCGGGTTCTACGGCGAATCGTGGTGGGCTGCATAGGGGCGCGAAACGTGCACGAGACCATCCGACGAAACCGGACGACGTTCAAACGAGGGGGACGACCGCGATGGGGGCATGGCTGAACGAGGACCTGATCGGGGCGGTCGACGGCCGCCGCAGGCTGCTGACGCCGGCCCTCGTGCTGGACAGGGCCGCCTTCGAGCGCAACGTGGCGCGCATGGCGGCGATCGCCAGCGCCAACGGCGTGGCGCTGCGGCCGCACGCCAAGACGCACAAGAGCGTCGCGGTCGCCAAGGCGCAGGTCGCCGCCGGCGCGCTGGGCGTGTCCTGCACGATCCTGCGCGAGGCGGAGGTGATGGTGGCGGCCGGCATCCCCGGCGTGCTGCTCACCTCGCCGGTGGTGGGCGCGCGGGCGGTGGAGCGCCTGATCGCGCTGGCCCGGCGCGCGGGCGATGGTGGCGTGATGGCCGTGGTGGACGACGCGGGCAACGCGGCCGCCCTGTCGGCGGCGGCGGCCACCCTGCCCCACCCGCTCGGCGTGCTCGTCGACTACGGCGCCGGCTTCCACCGCACCGGCGTCGCCACCGAGGCCGAGGCGGTGGCGCTCGCGGTTGCGATCGGCACGCTGCCCCACCTCCGGCTGCGCGGCTTGCAGGCCTACGCCGGCAACCTCCAGCACATCGCCGACCGGGCGGAGCGCGCGGCGCGCGCGGCGTCCCTGCGCGGGAGCATCGAGCGCATCATCGCCCACGGTGCGGCGTCGGGCATCGCCTTCCCCATCGTCACCGGCGCGGGCACCGGCACCCACGACATGGACAGGGCGCCCTTCACCGAGATCCAACCGGGCTCGTACCTGTTCGGCGACGCGCAGTACGATCCCGTGCTGGCCGGCGGCGTCGCCGCACCCCCCTTCGAGACCGCCCTGTTCCTCCAGGCGAGCGTGGTCAGCACGCCGGCGGCGGACTACGTGACGCTGGATGCCGGCGTGAAGAGCCTGGCGACCGACGGACCCCTGCCTCTGGTGGCGCGCGGCGCGCCGGCCGGCAGCCGCTATGCCTTCTTCGGCGACGAGCACGGCAAGCTGACCTGCCCGTCGGGCGAGCGGCCGGCGCTCGGCGACAGGGTCGAGCTGGTGACGCCGCACTGCGACCCCACCGTGAACCTGCACGACGCGATCCACCTGGTGGAGGGCGACGTCCTGGTGGCCATCTGGCCGGTCGACGCCAGGGGGCACTGACAGGGGGCACTGACCCTTCCTGCGATCACCTTCTCACCAGCATCGCCGTGGCCAGACGCGCGAGCGACAGCCAATTGGCGGGCTTCGCCCGATCCATGCCGGCCATGAGCCGCGCCACCCGCGTCAGATCGGCCTTCGGGAAGTCGTCCGGCATCTTGGCGGCGATCCTCATGGCACCATCCCGCTTGCGCGTCACGGTTCGCGAGTCGGCCCGTTCCAGCAACCGTTGAAGTTCGGCGCGATTAGGATCGGTGCAATAAGCCGCCTGCCCGATCTGCTGACGCCATGATCGTGCGAGGGGGCCGGCGTCGAAGGCGTCGAAGCCGAGGGTTTCGATCAGCCGCATCGCCGTCGCACGTCGTTCGGGATCATCGCCACTCACAGGCAACGCGATACGATCGCGTGCCCCGTTCGGTCGTCCGTTGCGGGCAAGGCTGTCATCGGTGATGTTGTTGAAGGCCTTGACCACCGAGACCTTGAGCCTGGCGGCCACCCAGGCGGTTTCGGGCATGCCGCCCTCGATCTCCGCGATCCGGCCGTCACGCAGGGGTACGTAGTTGCCCGTATCGATGACGGTGGCATCCGGCGGAATCGCCTCGATCAACGACGCCGGCAATCTCACGACCTGTGCCAGCGGGACGGCGATGATCAACACGTCCACTCCAGCCGCCACGCCAGGAACGGAGGCGGGCTCGGCTCCCGTGCGGCGCGCCAGCCGCGTCAGCGTATCCGGGCCGCGCGAGTTGGCGATCTTGGCCGAATGGCCGTTCGCCACCAGCCGCTCGGCCAGCACCGCACCCAAATGCCCCGCGCCGACGATCCCGATCCTGCTCATGAGGCACTTCCAGTAACTCGCGATGGTTACCGATCTAGCCTATAGGTCAAGCACCGCAAGACGGCACACTCCTGTGCGTCGGTGACAGGGAGGTAACCCATGGTAGTTCAAGTGAACGACTGGCCGCACGAGGTGACGGATCGGGGCATAAAGCTGTCGGCATGCCTCCCCCATGACCTGATTAGCCGGCTGGGAGACAAATGGACGATCCTCGTTCTGTCGCTCCTGTCGATCGCGCCCGACTGACGACTGCGCTTCTCGCAAATCAAGTACGGTGTGAACGGCATATCACAGCGGATGCTGACCCTGACGCTTCGTCACTTGCAACGCGACGGTCTGGTGCTTCGCCACTACCATGCCGAGGTACCTCCACGTGTCGAGTACGAATTGAGTGAGGTCGGCCACGGCATGCAGGATCCGTTGCGAGCATTCGCGGGGTGGATGAGGAACAACTGGCCGGCGATCGAGCAAGCCAGACAGCGCTTCGACACAGCGCCTAGTTGAGTCGGCAACCTACCAGGTCTCGGCGCCTCGTCGCGACGGAACCATCGACGAGGGCCGGCCACCATGTCGCGCGGAGCGAGCGCCTCGCGAGACCTCTCGGTGGATCGATGCCGCCTCCGTGGATGCCGTCCTCCTTTAAGTCGGCGGGATGTTCTTCCGCTCACCTTCCGATACGGTGCGGTCCGGCTCTTCGCACACCCATCGGCGGCTTGCGTCGCCGGTGCCGATGTGACAGGCGGGTCCGCACCACGGACCGCGACGAACGGGCGGCGGGCAGGGAGGGTACGATGATGCGCGGCTTCTCGGCGCGGGGCAACGTCCTGCTGCTGCTCTGCTCCATGTACTTCCTCACCTACATCGACCGGGTGAACGTCAGCACGGCGTCGAGCGTCTTCGCCAAGGAGCTGGGCTTCAGCAACACGCAGCTTGGCCTGGTGTTCTCGGTGTTCGCCTACCCCTACCTGGTGTTCCAGGTGGTCGGCGGCTGGTTCGCCGACCGCTTCGGCCCGCGCCGGACGCTGGCGATCTGCGGCGTGGTCTGGGCCGGCGCCACCGTGATGACCGGCTTGGCCTCCGGCATGGCCTCCATGCTGGTCGCCCGGCTGCTGCTCGGCCTGGGCGAGGGCGCCACCTTCCCCGTCGCCACCCGCGCCATGTCCGACTGGCTGCCCGGCGGCAAGGCCGGCTACGCCCAGGGCATCACCCACGCGAGCGCGCGGCTCGGCAACGCCATCACGCCGCCGCTGGTCGTGGCGCTGATCGTCGCCGTCTCCTGGCGCGGCTCCTTCATCATCGTCGGCCTCGCCAGCCTCGCCTGGGTGGCCGCCTGGTTCTCCTACTACCGCGACGACCCGCGCGAGCACGCCGGCGTGTCCCCGGCGGAGGCGGAGCGGATGCCGCCGCGCCGCGCCGTCGCCGCCGGCCGCGCGCCGATCCCGTGGATGCGGCTGACCCGCCGGATGGCGCCGGTGACCTTCACCTATTTCTGCTACGGCTGGACGCTGTGGACCTTCCTGAGCTGGGTGCCGCAGTTCATGCTGCACGCCTACCACCTCAACCTCAAGAACTCCGCCCTGTTCGCCTCGATCGTGTTCTTCGGCGGGGTGTTCGGCGACGCGCTCGGCGGCATCCTCAGCGACCGCATCCTGCGCGGCACCGGCAGCCTGGTGCGCGCGCGCCGCGACCTGGTGATCGGCGGCTTCGCCTTGTCGCTCGCGTGCTCGATCCCCATCCTGTTCATCCACGACGCCACCGCCGCCGCCCTGGCGCTCGGCGGCGCCTTCTTCTTCGCGGAATCGACGATCGGGCCGATGTGGGCGACGCCGATGGACATCGCGCCGGAGCTGGCCGGCACGGCGAGCGGCCTGATGAACTGCGGGTCGGCGCTCGCCGCCCTCCTGTCACCGCTGCTGTTCGGGTGGATCATCGACGCGACGGGCAACTGGCAGCTGCCCTTCATCGGCACCATCGCCCTCATGGGGGTGGGCATCGTCGGGGCCTTCTTCATGCATCCGGAACGGCCGTTCGCCCCGCTGGCGGACGCCTCGGGCGCGCGGCCGGTGCTGGCGAGCGCGCCGCGGGCCTGACGGGATGCCTCCTGGCCCGCGCTCAGGGGTCTTCGGTCAGTTGCCCCAGGAACCGGTCGATCGCCGTGTGGTCCGCGCCGGCGCCGAGCGCGTCGTCGGCCCGGCCCCACAGCGCGGTGACGGCGTGCGACAGCGGCGCCGGCACCGCGAGGTGGCGCGCGAGGTCGTCGGCGGTGCGCAGGTCCTTCGTCATCAACGCCATGGAGAAACCGGAGCCGTAGGTTTCGCTGATGACGAAGGGCTTCAGCTTCACTTCCGTGCTGTTGTTGCGCCCCGTGGAGGCGTTGAGCACGTCGGTCATCATGCCGGGGTCGAGCCCGAAGGCGCGGCCGACGCGCAGCGCCTCGCAGGCCGCCATCAGCCCGGCGGCGGACACGTAGTTGTTGAGCGCCTTCATCGCGTGGCCGGAGCCGACCGGGCCGGTGGCGAAGATCGACTTGCCCATCGCTTCCAGGACCGGCCGCGCCCGCTCGATCAGCGCCGCCGCGCCGCCCGCCATGATCGCCAGCGACCCGTCCTTCGCCCGGCGCACGCCGCCCGACACCGGCGCGTCGATGAGGCCGAGGCCGTGCGCTTCCAACCGTTCCGCCAGCTCGCGCGTGCCGACGGGGGCCGACGAGCTCATGTCGATCACGAAGGCACCCGGCGCCAAGCGCGTCACCACCGGCGGATCGTCGCCGAGCAGCGCGGTGTTCACCGCCTTGCCGTGCGGCAGCATGGTGATGACCACCGCCGCGCCCTCCATCGCCTCCAACGCGCTGGCGCAGGCGGTGCCACCCGCCTCGCCCAGCGCGGCGCGGGCACCCTCCACCGGATCGAAGCCGCGCAGCTCGTAGCCGGCCTTCGCCAGTCGCGCCGCCATCGGCGCGCCCATCATGCCGAGACCCAGGA
>CAXSDP010000076.1:0-18627 GCA_964235705.1 uncultured Beijerinckiaceae bacterium
CGGACTATTCGCTGGCACCCGAGCACAAGTTCCCGGCGGCGCAGGCGGACGCGCTGGCGGCCTACAAATGGGTGCTCGAGAACGCGGCCTCCTTCGACGGGGATCCGGATCGGATCGCATTGGCCGGCGAGGGTGCGGGCGCGTTGCTCGCCGCCGACACCGCGATCGCGGCGCATCACGGGAAGCTCACCGAGGCTTCCGCCCTCGTGCTGATCACGCCGGTGGCCGGCATCAACCTGAAGACGAATTCCTGGATGGAAGACTCCGCCGCACGCCCGTGGAACGACAAGGCGGTGGCTTGGGCGTTCAACCTCTTCCTACCCAGGCCGGAGGACAAGAACGATCCGCGCATCGACCTCGTCGGCAAGGCCAACGTGAACGGCCTACCGCCCACGACGATCGTCACCGCCGAGGTCGATCCGTTGCGCTCCGACGGTGAGCGCCTTGGTGGCAAGATGCAGATCGCCACCGTGCCGGTCGCCATCCGCGACTACCCCGGCGTCACCCACGACTTCTTCGGGATGGGCATGGCGGTCGAGAAGGCGGCGGAGGCGCAGAGTTTCGTTGCCCAGCAGTTGAAGATCGCATTCCAGCCAAAGGGCAACGCGGCCCTGGCCCTGGAAGACCTCGGCGTCGCGCCATACCCCGAGTCATCCGGCCCGACGACGTCGTCACCGGCGCCGACCACCATCACGAGCGAGGACGCCAAGAAGACCAGCCCCTAGGCCGAGACCCTTAAGTAGGGCGCCGCCCCGCAGAGGGTTCATCGCCGCCGGGCGGGAAGCGGACTTCCGCCGTGGAAGGGTCACGTCGACCACGAAAGCGTCACGCTGGCTGGATGAAACTCTCCAGCACCATCTTGCGTCCGGCCTTGTCGAAGTCGACGGTGAGCTTGTTGCCGTCGACGTTGGCGATCGAGCCGCCACCGAATTTCTGGTGGAACACCCGCATTCCTTTGGCGAAGCTGGACCCGACCGACGACTTGGCCACGAGTTCGCCCTCGATCTGCATCGGACCGCGACGCGTGGCGGCACCGCCAGGGCCATTGTTCCCCCGGCCCTCACCCTCTTGCCGCTTCTGCGCGCGCTGCCAGCCCGGCGTGGCGTAGGGCGAGGTGAACTGGTCGATGTTGGCGAAGCGCGATTGCGCGTAGCCGCCGTAGGCGTTGCCGTTGGCCGCTTCCGTCACCGTGACGTGCCTCTCCGGCAACTCGTCGAGGAAGCGCGAGGGGATGGTCGTCTGCCACAAGCCGTGGATGCGGCGGTTGGTGGCGAAGTAGATCTTCGCCCGGCGCTTCGCCCGCGTCACGCCGACGTAGGCGAGGCGACGCTCCTCCTCCAGGCCGGCGCGGCCGGACTCGTCGAGCGAGCGCTGGTGGGGGAACAACCCCTCCTCCCACCCCGGCAGGAACACCGTCTCGAACTCCAGGCCCTTGGCGGCGTGCAGCGTCATGATCGAGACCTTGGCGCCGCCCCCGCCGTCGGCGGCGTCCATGACGAGCGAGATGTGCTCGAGGAACGCGCCGAGGTCGGGGAACTCCTCCATCGCGCGGACGAGCTCCTTCAGGTTCTCGAGGCGCCCCGCCGCCTCCGCCGTGCGGTCCTTCATCCACATGGCGGTGTAGCCGGACTCCTCCAGGATCAGTTCCGCGAGTTGGCCCTGCGGCCGCTGGTCGATCAGCGACGCCCAGCGCGCGAAATCGTCGGTGAGCGCCCGCAACGTCTGCCGCTGCTTGGGCTTCAGCTCCTCCGTTTCCACCATCACGCGAGCCGCCATCATCAGCGGAATCCTTTCGCGCCGCGCGTGCTCATGGAGGAGTTGCAGCGTCGCGTCGCCGAGCCCGCGCTTGGGTTGGTTGAAGATCCGCTCGAAGGCCAGGTCGTCCTGCGGCTGCGCCACGCAGCGGAGGTAAGCGAGCGCGTCGCGGATCTCGGCGCGCTCGTAGAAACGCGGGCCGCCGATCACGCGATACGGCAGGCCGAGCGTGATGAACCGCTCCTCGAACTCGCGCATCTGGAACGAGGCGCGCACCAGGATCGCGAACTCCTCCAACGAATGGTCGTGGTGCTGGAGCCGCTCGATCTCGTCGCCGATGGTGCGGGCCTCCTCCTCCGAGTCCCAGATGCCGGTGACGGTGGTCTTCTCGCCGTCCTCGCCGTCGGTGAAGAGGGTCTTGCCGAGCCGCCCGTCGTTGTGGGTGATGAGGTGGGCGGCGGTGGCCAGGATGTGCCCCGTCGAACGATAGTTGCGCTCCAGCCGGATCACCGTCGCGCCGGGGAAGTCCTTGTCGAAGCGAAGGATGTTGTCGACCTCCGCGCCGCGCCAACCATAGATCGACTGATCGTCGTCGCCGACGCAGCAGACGTTGTGGCGTCGCCCGCCGTCGGCCGAGCCGGCGAGGAGGCGCAGCCACAGGTACTGGACGGTGTTGGTGTCCTGGTATTCGTCGACCAGCATGTACCGGAAACGGTCCTGGTACTGCCGCAGCACGTCGGGGTTCTCGCGGAACAGGCGCACGCATTCCAGCAGCAGGTCGCCGAAGTCGGTTGCGTTGAGGGTCTTCAAGCGATCCTGGTAGTGCTGGTAGCAATCGACGCCGCGCCCGTTGGCGAAGGCGGCGGCCTCGCCCGGCGGCACCTGGGTGGGCATCAGCCCCTTGTTCTTCCAACCGTCGATCTGGTGCGCGAGCGCGCGGGCCGGCCAGCGCTTGTCGTCGATGTTGGCGGCCTGGATCACCTGCTTCAGCAGCCGGATCTGGTCGTCGGTGTCGAGGATGGTGAAGCCGGACTTGAGGCCGACCAGCTCGGCGTGGCGCCGCAGGATCTTGGTGGAGATGGCGTGGAAGGTGCCGAGCCAGGGCATGCCCTCGGCGACCGGGCCGGCGATCGCGCCGACCCGCTCCTTCATCTCGCGCGCCGCCTTGTTGGTGAAGGTCACCGCGAGGATCTCGTGGGCGCGGGCGCGGCCGGTGCCGATGATATGCGCGATGCGCGTCGTCAGCACCCGCGTCTTGCCCGTGCCGGCGCCGGCTAGGACGAGCACGGGACCATCCACCGTCTCGACCGCCTCGCGCTGCTCCGGGTTCAGCCCGTCGAGGTAGGCGAGGTCGCGATGGCGGGCCCGCGCCCGCTCGGCGATGCCGCCGGCGCGCGGGGCGTGCGCCTCCTCGAACGGGGCTGGATCGTTCGCCGGCCTGGGATGGACCATGGCCAGCTACTCCGAGGGGAACAAAGAACGAATCATGGATGGCAATGTGGGACGCCGGGCGACGGATGTCGACCGCTCCGACGTCACCGGCATCCGCCGTCCGAGTCTCGACGCGAACCCTACTTGCGGGCGTGCGGATCCCTGCCCTTGTCGATGCCGCCGGCGGCGTTGGTCCCGTTCATCGTGTCGCCCTCGACGGTGGTCTCGCCGGCGGCATCCTCGAGGTCGTCGGGCGTCATGCCGGCAGCGGTCGTCCCCTTGCCGCCGCCGATCATCGGGTTGCCCTTGAGGTCGGCGTCGGTCGGCACGGTGGTCTTCGGTTGCTTGCTGCTCATGACGGACTCCAATGATGACGATCCCGTCGACGGTTAGCCGACGGGCGGATCGAACGTCGTTAATGGGTGGGACCGCCCCCACGTTCCCACCCGCGTCCAGCCGCGACATCGGTGACGCATTTGAAATCCGCCGCACAGGGTGCCAGGAAGACGTGTGGCAGCAGCACTTCGACGCGGGTCATCGCTTGCGTGATCTCCTCACCGGCCTCGCCATCGTCCTGATCGTCATCCTGACGGCGGCACTGGCGGCGCCCTACTTCATCGACTGGAACGGCCAGCGCGGCTTCCTTGAAGCGCGGCTGTCGCGCGCGCTCGGGCAGCGCGTGGCGATCGGCGGCGCGATCGACCTCAAGCTACTGCCCACGCCTTACCTCTCGCTCCGCCGAACGACCATCGGCAACGACGACGGGCCGGTCACGGTCGCCATCCGCACCCTGGACCTCGAACTCGCGGTGGCGCCATTGCTGCACGGCGCGTTCGACATCGTCGAGGCCCGACTGGGCGAGCCGACGATCAGGGTGACGCTGGGGCGCGACCGCACGCTGCCCGCCCTGCCGGCGGCCCCGGCCTTCGGGGCCGACGTGGCGTTCGACCGCATCGACGTGGCCGACGGCACGCTCGCCGTCGCCGACCCGCTCAGCGACCACACCTACGTGTTCGAGCACCTTGACGTGTCGGCCGAGGCACCGGCGCTCGCCGGGCCGTTCAAGGCGACGGGCACGAGCGGCGCCGCGAACGCGCGAACCCCTTTCCGCCTGTCCACGAGCGTGGCGCGGGACGGCCGATTGAAGCTGCGCTTCAACGCGGGGGAAACGGCGGAACACCCGGGCCTGGACCTCGACGGGACGCTCGCGCTGCGCGAGGCGGGGCATCGGGCGTTGAGCGCAAGCTTCGAGGGAACGCTCGCGCTCACGGGGCGGACATCGCTTGGCGGCGCGCCCGTGCCCTGGCGCCTGTCCGGTCCGCTGAAAGCCGATCCCCGGGGCGCGACGCTGAGCGGCGGCGAACTGCGGCTCGGACGGGAGGACGCCGGGCTGACGCTCCAGGCCGACGTCCAGGGCGACCTTGGGGAAAACCCGAACCTCGCCCTCACCCTCGCGGCGAAGCGGCTCGACATCGATCGACTGTCGGGCGCCCCGGTCGACGCGATCCGGCCGACGCCGCCGCAGTTGCCGTCGCTCGCCGGCCTGCGCGACGCCGTGGCTCGCGTCATGCCTCCCATCCCGACGACGGCCGACGTGGCGATCGGCGCCGCGACGTGGGGTGGCGACACGCTCAGCGCCGTCGCGGCCCATTGGAGCGATGATGGGCGGGGGCGGCAAGCCTTGCGGCTCGCGGGCGACGGGCCGGGCAGCTCGCACTTGGCGATCGACGGCACGCTGCCGCCAGCGGGCTTCGCCGGCACGGTCGACCTCGCCGCCAGCAACGTGCCCGTCGCGCTGGACTGGCTGGCGCGGATCGATCGCGCGGCCGGGCACGGTGCGGGCGACCTGCCCTTCCGCTCCGCCGGGATCGGCGGACGCGTCGCGACGGGGAGCGCCGGCGTCGAGGCGAGCGCGTTGACGCTCAAGCTGGAGCAATCGACGCTGACCGGCTCCGGTCGCCTCGCCTTCGCGGACGGCTCGGCCCCGACCAGGATCGCGCTCGACCTGCGCGCCAAGACCTTCGACCTCGGCGCGCTGCCGCCCCTCGCCACCCTTCGCGCCGCCGCCGCGCCCTACGACGTCGACCTCACCCTCGACGCCGAGGCGGTCGCGCTCCGCGGCGACGGCGCGCTCGACGCCGGGCCGGTCAGCGTCGCACTGACCAAGGCTGGTGGCACGGTGACGCTCACCAGCCTCAAGGCCAAGGACCTCGGCGGCGCGACCATCGACGCGCGGGGTCACCTCGATCCGCGCGGCGCGAGCGTGACGGCGGCGGTCGAGGCGACGCGCCTGGGCGAGGTCGCCGCGCTGGTCCGCCGCCTCGTGCCGGGTGCGGCGACCGATGCCTTGGCCGCCCGCGCCCCGGCGCTCGCCCCAGCCAAGCTGACGATCGACCTCGCCTTGGTGGGCGGCACCGACGGCGTCCTGGAGCCACGGCACCTGACGATCGCGGGGCGAGCCGGCGGCACCGCCGTCACGGCCACGCTCGCGCCATCGGGCGGCGACGGCGACGCGCACGGGAACGTCGTGCTGGACGCCACGCTCGACGCGCCCGAGGGCGGTACGCTGTTGCGGCAGCTCGGTCTCGCCACCCTGCCGCTCGGGCAGATCGGCGGGAGCCGGGTCACGCTTCACGCGCGCGGCCCATCGGGCCGATCCCTCGACACCACGGTCCACGCGACCTTCGGTGCGACGACGCTCGACGTCACCGGGCGCTTCGACCCGCTCGCCGACGCGCGGGCCGATCACGGCGATGGCGACGTGCACCTGACCAGTCCGGACCTCGGCCCCGTGTTGCGAAGCCTGGCCCTCGCCGTCCCCGACGTCGCGGACCGGATGCCCGCCGATGTCGGAGGGCACCTCGCGTTCGATCGCACGGGCGTCACCGTGGCCGGCGTGATGGGCACCGTGGGCGGGGTCGCCGCGAAGGGGGATCTGCGTTGGCGCAACGGGACGGGCGATACGCCGGGGCTGACCGGTACGCTCAACCTCGACCACCTGCGCGTTTCCACGCTGCTCGCGCTCATGCTGGGACCGGCCAAGCCGGCCGCGAATGGCGCCCGCTTCTCGTCGGAAGGCTTCTCCGGCGGTCTGGTCGATCCACCGCGCGCCGCGCTCGCTTTGAGGATCGCGAACCTCGCCCTGACCGATGGCCTCGTCGCGACCGACGCCGGCCTCGACCTCGGCGTCGCGCCGGGCGTGGTCACGTTGCGGGGCGTGACGGCGACCCTGGCCGGCGGCCGGGTGAGCGGCACCATAAGCTTGAGGCGCGGCGACGGCGACGCCACCCTCGAAGGCAGGCTGGCGCTGGACAAGACCCGCCTCGCGGTGCCCGGCGCGAACGCGCTCGTGTCCGGCACCCTCGACATGGCCGGCGGCGGATCGTCGGCATCGGCGCTCGTCGCGAGCCTCGCCGGCAGCGGCACCGCGCGGGCGAGCGGCTTGAGCATCCCGCACGCCGACCCCGCCGCCCTGCCAAAGGTGTTCGCCGACGTCGAAGCGGACACGCTCGCCGTCGACGAGGCCTCGATCGTCCGCGCGCTGGAGGATGGCAGCGCGGGTCCCATCAGCCTCGGCGACCGTCGCTTCGACCTCAGCCTCGTCGGCGGTATCCTGAGGATCGCACCGGTTCGGACGACCAACGGTCAAGACGCGTCGAACCAAGGCGGGTCGGACCAAGTTGCGTCGAGCCAAGTCGCGTCGAACCAAGTCGCGTCGAACCAAGTCGCCGGCACGTTCGAGGCGACCCTCGACCTCCGCACGTCACGACTCGACGAACACGTGAGGGAAACGCTCCTCGTGCTTCCCCCGAACTGGAGCGGTGCGGCACCAATGGTCGTCTTCACGCTGGCCGGACCGATCGAGGACCCGCGCCGTTCGATCGACGTCGGCGGGCTCATCGACGCGGTGGCGACCCGCGCGCTGGCGCGCGAGAGCGCGCGCATCGAGGCCTATGAGACCGACATCCGCGAGCGCGCCTTCTTCGCGGAGCGCCTGCGATCCGAGGATCGCCGCGAGAAGGACAGGCTCAAGCTCGAGGACGACGCGCGCAGGACGGAGGCGGAGCGCGAGGCGGCGCGGCTGGATCGCCTTCGCAAGGAAGACGCCGCGCGAGCGGCGGCGGCGAGGAGCGAACAGGGCATCACGGAGGCCATCCAAGCGCGCGCCGCCGCCGCCAAAGCCGCACGGGAGAAGGCGATCCAAGGCAAGGGCGATGGACCACCGGCTCCAACGGGCGACGAGCGCCCCGGCCAGGATGACGTGGACGGAGGGAGGGACCGGTCGAACGCCGCGCCGGACGGATTGGACGATCCGACGGCGACCAATCGTCAGGGAAGTCCGGCGCGGGGCCGCGCCATGTAGGTTTCCAGCAGGTACACACGGATCGTCGACGACAAATTGGCGTCCCCGCGCCCAGCGTCGATCATGGCGACGAGCGCGGCGACCGACTGGCCGCGATCGGCCGCCAAGCCTCGCAGCGCCGACCAGAACGCGTGTTCGAGCGAGATGCTGGTGCGATGGCCCGCGATCAGCAGGGAATGCTTGGCGATCCCCCGCTCGTCGGCGACACCGGTCGTTCCGCCGTCAGTCACCATCGTCGAGCGATGGCCCGCGATCGATGCGCCCATCCAACCGATGACCGTCCAGGATCCGGGCTGCCCGCGACGTCTCGATCGCCTGCGATGTTCGCTCCGCGCGGGACCGGCCGTGAAGGATCCGGTTCGTGCCGGCCATCGCCTCGCGCTCGGCGCGCGCCTTGGCCTTGCGGGTGAGCCGGAGGTTGACGACGCTCAAGGTTTCTTCCGGAACGCGTCGATGGACACCACCTTCGCCTCGTCGCCGATGCCGGGCTCGGACTCAACCTTGCGCTCGGGCGATTTCGCCGGGCCACCCTTGCCGCCATTGGCCTTGCCGGTGTTGGGAATGGAGGCGAGCGGCGCCGGCGTCGCGGCGACCGGAGCCGGCAGGCCCAAAGGACGAGGCGCTTTGTTGGCGATGGTCAGCTTGCCGCCGGCCCCGGCATCGTCGGTCTCGGTCGGATCGGTCTGCGGCTCGAACTTGGCGCTGAACTGCACGGACGGATCGAAGAACCCGGTGAGGGCGTCGAACGGCACCAGCAGGATCTCGGGAACGCCCTTGAACGACAGCCCGACCTCGAAGGCGTGATCCGTGACCTTCAAATCCTCGAACTGGTGCTGGAGGATGATGGTCATCTCCTCGGGGTAGAGTTCGCGCATCCGGTTGGAGAGCCGTACGCCAGGGGCATGGGTGCGAAACGTGACGTAGAAGTGATGGTCACCGGGCAAACCGTGACGGGCCGCGTCGCCCAGAACCTTCTTGACGACGCCGCACAAGGCTTCCTGGACGAGGAGGTCGTAACGGATCAGGTCGTTCGGCATACGTGTCCCGGCGATAGAAGGTCTTGGGCGAGATCTTGGGCGGCGAGATCTTGGGCGATGGCGAGGTCTTCGAGATGCGGATGTCGAGATCGCGTGCTAGAAGCGTGACTTGGTGGAAGTGGAGGCTTCTGTTGCCAGGTGCCTCCGAACCCCGCCTTGAAGTGCTACCCCCAAGGACTTGATTTCGGTACCATCACCGCATTACGCGGCGAGGGCCACCGGAGCATAGTTGTCATTGGCAACTATAGAGTTAGTCCGATAACGGCGGTACCATGCCGGGCAAAAGACCATCCTTTACACTTCCCGTCGAACCTATTTCGCCCCCGCCGAAAGGCAGAGCCCGCTGCTTGGCCCTGCCTTCAGGTGGAGGCGCCGGGTACCGCCCCCGGGTCCGAAAAGCTTATTTCGACGCCGTTTATCGCCATAGCCGCCACGAAGGCTGCCCATGCAATATAGGGGAGAGATCGCGGCTTAGGAAGGGACCCACGCACCCTCAAATCAAAGGATCTCGGCCGTGCCGCCCGCGGGACACACGCCCGCGCGACCGCCCGCTCGAGGGTTCCCCGCGACCATCTGGGCTTGCCGCCCCACCATCGCCTCCGCGACCTGCGAGTACGCCACCGATCGCCGTCAGGCGTCCGATCGCTCAGGAGTCCCCCGTGCCGGATCACGCGAGTCCATCGCAAGCAGCCCTCGAGGGGGATCGGGCCGCGCCCGTCGCCGCGCGTCCGTACGGGTTAGTCGGCCTCGGGGTGAGCACCCTCCTCATCCTGCTCTCGACGATCGTCCTGTGCGCGCTCGCCGCCGGGTTGGCCTTCGCGGCCGCGAGCGCGGCGCTGGGTTGGCAGGAGGTCGCGCAGCGCTTCACGGCCCTTGACGGCGCGGATGCCCGGAGCGGAGGCCTCGGGAACGACACCCTGCAGAGGGCCGGCGTCGTCCTGTCCCTGGGGCTCTACGTGGCCTTCAGCCTGTCGGTCCTGGGTGCCGCGCGTTTGCGCGGCGGTGCCCGGGGTTGGCGGTCGCTCGTCGCGTGGCGAGCGTGGAACCCGGTCCGGGACTCGCGCCTGGTGTGGGTGCTGCTCGTGGTCACGCTCGGCTACAGCCTGGGCGCCAACATCGCGCTGGAATGGCTGTACCCGGCTTCGAAGGATTGGGTCCAACTGCCGGGTGGCCGTTCGTGGTCGGCCCTGTTCGTCCTGCTGGCGGTGGTCGCGGCGCCGGTCGCGGAGGAGCTGTTCTTCCGGGGCTGGCTCTACACCGGCCTGCGCGCGCGGGTCGGCGCGACCGTGACGATCTTGGTCACGGCCGTCCTCTTCGCCCTCGCGCACTGGGAGAAGACGCACCTTTACGCGCTCGCCGTGTTCCCGGTCGGCCTCGCGCTCGGGTTGATCCGGGAACGCACCCGCAGCATCGGCGCGACGATGACCTTTCACGCCGGCTACAACGGGTTTGCCTCGCTCCTGCTGCTGTTCGGGCCGTAGGGCGGCGCCCTCAGTCCGCCCTGATCTGGTTGAGGTTGGAGAGCAGGTCGGAGGCGGCCTGCAACACCTTGGAGTTCGCCTCGTAGGCCCGCTGCACCGTGACTAGGCTCGATAACTCGCTCGCCAGGTCGACCGTCGACTGCTCCAGGCTGTCCGACTTGATCACGCCGGCACCGTTGGTACCGGCCGTGTCGAAGATGACGGCGCCGGAGTTTGAACTCTGCTGGTACACGTTGCCGCTGAGCGACGTCAGGTTATCGGGGCTCTGCACGGTGGCGATCGGGATCTTGTAGGTGGCGATCTGGACGCCGCTGGCGTAGGTGTCCGTGACCGTCCCGTCGGTGCCGATCTTGACGCCGCTGACCTTGCTGGGCGCGTTGCCGTTGGCGGTCGCCGCGGTGATGCCGAAGTCGGTGGCGAGCTGCGTGGTGCCGCCGAGGCTGACTGGGACGGTGTTGCCGCCGATCTGGACGTTCAAGGTCGTGTTACCGCCGGTCGCGAAGTTGCCGCTGGTCGGATCGAACGTCAGGTTCACGGTGCCGATCGCGTTGCTGGAGTAAGGGAAGCCGCCGGTCGCGGACGCGTCGCTCTGCTTGTAGGCGGTCGCTTCCCACGTGTTGTCGCCGGTCTTGGTGAAATACACGTCGACGTTCTGGGCGGTACCGAGGTCGTCATAGACCGTCAGGGAGGTCTTATCGGTGTATTGGGTGCTGCCGCTGTTGGTGGTCGATGGTAACGGGGCGGGTGTCGTCGTGGTGTTGCCGTTGGCATCCGTCGTCGTCGTTCCCGTCACGGCCGTCGCCGTCGAGGGGAGGTTCGCCGCCAGATTACCCTGGGTCGTCGGGGCGGCCTGCAGCGCGCTGTTCGACACGTTGACGATCGACAGCATCGAGCTCGCCGTCCCGTTCGCGCCGATCTTGTAGCCTAGCAGCGAGAAGCCGGCCGAATTGATGAGGTTGCCGTTCGAGTCCGGTATGAACGAGCCGGCACGTGTCAGGAACGAGTTGTCGCCACCCTGGCTCACGGGGAAGAAGCCGTTGCCGCTGATGGCGAGGTCGGTGGCCGACGTGGTCGTCGACAGGGTGCCCTGGTCGGTGATGCCGTAGCGGATATCGGTTTGCACGCCGCCCGACTCGTAGGTGCTCGTCACGTCGCTGTTGGTGAGAAGCGTTTCGAATTGGGCGTTGGCGTCCTTGTAGCCGGTGGTGGCGGAGTTCGCGATGTTGTCGGAGATGGTGCCGAGCGCGTTGCTTTGGGCGTTCAAGCCGGACACCGACGTCCGTATCGTGTTGAAGAGGCTCATGGGGGATCCTTGCGTGCGTGCGCGCCGATGGCCTCAGGCGGCCTGGTTGAGGGTGGTCCGATCGAGGTTGGTTTCACGGCGATCGACTTGGTGGGACCCCAATGGATGGGGGCCAGCCGCATCCATCGCCCGCAGCGCGTCGTCGCGCTTGGGATCGAGCTCGATGCAGTAGCCGAGGAAGCGCTTGGAATCGATCGGGTCGTAGCCGAGGCGCTGGCGCAGCTTCTTGCGCAGCTTGCTGACGTGGCTTTCCACCACGTTCTCCTCGACCGCCTCGTCGAACAGGCCGTAGACGGCGTGGAAGATCTGCGTCTTGGTCACGCGGCGGCCACGGTTGCTGATGAGGAATTCCAGGATGCGGCGCTCCCGGCGCGGCAGGTCGAGCGCGACGCCGGCGATCTCGGGGTCGCGCCCGTCGAAGAAGACGTTGACCGCGCAGGGCTTCGGGGCGATCACGACCGCGCGGGCCTGGCTCGCCGAACGCCGACGGATCGCGCCGACGCGGGCGACGAGCTCGCGGACGTGGATCGGCTTGCGGACGACGTCATCGAACCCTTCCGCGAACAGGAGCAGCGTGGTCTCCAGCGACGTCGCGTCACTCAGCGCGATCACCGGGGCGCGGGAGCGCAACGCGATCGCCTTGGCGCAGGCGATCCGCATGGCCCCGTCACCGAGCAGGAAAGCCTCGATCACGGCGAGCTCGTGGGCCGGCGCGTTGGCGATCCAGTCAAGGAAGTCATCGGGTGCGAAGCCGGCGAAAGCCACGCCCTCGCCCTCGAAACCGGTCTGATAGCCGGCAATGACCAACGGCCTCTCGTCCACCATCGCAAGCATGTCGCGTCCCCGATTCTCCGATGTTGCTAGGGTAAGGCGATCCTTAAAACTTAGGGTAAACGGATCTTAACCTTTGCTTGTTTTGCCTTTTCCATCGTTCGTGAAGAATCCGTAAACATCGGCGCGATCATCCCGGATTGGGTCGCAACGGGCGTCCATGCCCCATCCTTCGGCCGCAGGTGTCACCGAACCGCCGCTCCGCGACGTCATTTCGCGGCTTTCACGGACGGCGCGGCGGCGCAAAAATCTTTTGCTGATTCGGTCCAGGAGCCGAACCCGCTCGCGATCATCTTGATCAGGACACCGCAAACGTACTTCTTCTGGGCGGGATCGTTGTCGGGTCCGGCGTTGTAGCGGGCGACCGCCATCGTCCACGTTCTTTCGCGGGCCTTGAGGTCGCGCAGGAAGCGGGCGGCGTAGTCGATGTTCTCGGCGGGATCGAACATCGCCTGGAGCGAGGCGAAGCGCGCACCGTGGTAGTGGTGGTTGATCTGCATGCAGCCGACGTCGATCATCCGCGCGCCCGCCGCCTTGGCGTCGCGGAACCGTGCCATCGCCCCGGCCAGGGTTTGGTCGGCGGACGGGCGACCGTCGATGTTCATGGCGTAGGGCTGCAACCGCCCCTTGGCCCCGGTCTCGTTGAGGCCGACCGCGTAGAACACGGCGAGCGGGATGGCGTAGCGCCGCGCGGCCGCCGCGATCTCGCGCTCGCAGGACACCGGGGGGGTCGCGCGGACCTCGGAGGGGCCCGCCTCGGCGATCTGGGTTCGCGCGGCGTCGGCCTGCGAAGCGTCGGCGCCGGATGGGCGCAGGTCAAACGAACAGGTCGTTCCCAGGCTCAGGAGCAGCGTCAGCCAGCGCGTCGGGCCGCCCCGTCGGCCGCCGGTCCGGCGCGGGTCGGTCGCCCTGCCCGCCGGATTGACCGGTGCCCGCGCCCCCGGACGATCGATTTCCGGGGGCCTGGTCGCCGGCCGCGCGCTGGAACGGTGCATCGTGTCCTCCCGGCGGCGGCGCGTCGCCACCCCCGATGGTCAGGGCGTGAAGGGTGGTGGACTGATCGCGTAGCGCGGCGACGAGCGTGTCGCGCTCGCGGCCGAGGAGAACGAGGGTCTGGGGGTCGCTGGCGCCGAGTCGCACGTCGAGCGCCCCGCCGGTCAGGTGCAAGCGGACGCTGATGGTCCCGAGCGAGCCGGGGTTGAGCTGCAAGGTCAGGGTGCGCGCCGGCGTGAGGGCGGCCGGGTTGGCGGGGTCGGCGATCGCGGCGGCCGACGTGGTGGCGGCCGGCGTGGCTGGCGTCGCGGCCTTGACGATCGCGTCGGCGACGCCGCGGATCAGCGCGGTCGTCCCGGCGCTCGCGTCGATCGTGAGCGCATCGGTCGCGGTAGCGACGACGGGTGCGGGTCCGACGACTTTCGAGGCGGCGGGACCGTCGGTCGGAACGGTCGCGGGGGCGGCGGGTCGTGACTCGGCGACGGTCTCGTTCGTCGCGTCGGCCGCGACCATCACGGGCATCGAGGGATCCCTTGCGCGCTCCGCGCCGATCGGTGCGGCGGAAGCTGGTGCGGGGGCGATCGCGGGTGCGCTCGGGGCGAGCGGGATCGGTGCCGCGACCTGCGACGCCGCGCCGACGGGATCACCCGATGTGGTCGGGCCGACACGAGTCGAGGCGGCACTCGTTCCGGCGACGGGGACGACGCGCGGGCTCCCGTCACTTTTACCGGGTGTGACACCGCTCGCGGGCCCCTCCACCGGAGGCACCGGCGTGTCGCCAGGTGGCGTCGCGACGGATGGAACCGGCGTCGCGATCCGTCCCGCCGCGCCGCTGGATGCGGCACCGATCGGTCCGACCCCGGCGGGGTCGCTCCCGGCGTCGAACGCGCGAACGGCGGTCGCGTCGCCGTCCGGGAGCGCCGGGGTCGAGGGCATTGACGCGTCGTTGGGACCGGCATCGAGCGTTCCGGTCGTTCCCACGGGTGCGGGTGCGGCGGGGTCGCTCCCGGCGCCGAACGCGCGGAGGGCGGTCGCGTCGCCGTCCGGGCGTGCGGGGATCGAGGGCACCGACGCGTCGTTGGGACCGACTTGGGCCAATCCGGTCGTTCCCACGGAGGCGGGTGCGGCGGGGTCGCTCCCGGCGCCGAACGCGCGGATAGCGGTCGCGTCGCCGGCCGGACGTGTGGGGATCGAGGGCACCGACGCGTCGTTGGGACCGACTTGGGCCGACCCGGTCGTTCCCACGGGGGCGGGTGCGGCGGGGTCGCTTCCGGCGCCGAACGCGCGGATGGCGGTCGCGTCGCCGGCCGGACGTGTGGGGATCGAGGGCACCGACGCGTCGTTGGGACCGACTTGGGCCGACCCGGTCGTTCCCACGGGGGCGGGTGCGGCGGGGTCGCTTCCGGCGCCGAACGCGCGGAGGACGCTCGCGTCGCCGTTCGGGCGTGACGGTATCGAAGACACGAGCGCGTCGTTGGGACCGGCCTGGAGCGAGCCGGTCGTCCCCACGGAAGTCGATGGCTCGGCACCACCGGACGCAACCTCGGTCGCTCGAAGACCGGAGCCGGGCGCGCCCCCGTCCAAGGTCACCGGTGGAGCAATCGCCAGGCTCGTTGGATCCGGCACCGCGGCCCGTGTCGGGGCGAGCGGTGCCGGGATGACCACCGAGCCCACGGAGGGCACCGAAGGGGCGAGATGGCTGGCGACGCCGATATCCGACACGAGCGTCGGAGCGGTCCATGTCGCATCCGGGGCGTCGTCGATCGGGGATGGCGTGGGGGCGGCGACACCCTGACCCGCGACCGGTGTCACGGACGAGTTGGCCGTCGTGGTCCCCGGCTCCGGCGACATCCCCGGCATCAGCGACATCCCCGGCATCAGCGACGTCGCGAGGGGGAACGGCGGGACCGTGGCGACGATGCCGGCGGTCGCCCGGTCGGTCGAAGCGGCGGGGCCGGGCACGTCGGACGCGACGTCGCGCGTGACGCTGTCCCTCGATCCCGGCTCCACCGATCCCGCGCCGGCCGTCGCGGCCACCTTCGCCAGCAGCGGCCCGAGGTCGAGCGGGGATGCGGCGGACGCCACGGTCGCCTGCCGCGCGGCCGCGCCGGCGGCGTCCGAGGCGCGTTGAAGGACGGGGTACTTGAGGGGCTGGGGGTTGAGGGTCGAAGGCTCGAGGACCGGGGACTTGAGGGCCGGGGACTTGAGGGCGCCGCCGGGATTCGCCGGATCCGTCGCGCCCCGCGCGTCCGCGTCCAGGCTCGCGATCAAGTCGTCGAACGTCCCGCCGCCGGTGTCCGTGGCCGAACCGGAAGAGCCTTTCGGCAAGGGAGCGATGGTGGGGTCGACCGCGAGGGCGAGCGGCTTCACTTGGCGGCCTCCTTGTTGGCGGCGCCCTTGTCGGCGGCGACGTCGGTTTCGGCCGTCCCGTCCTTGAACACAGCGGCCTCCTTGAGCGCCGAGTCGGCGGCACCCAACGCGCGTTCCGCCTCGACGGCCACCACGTTGGTCGTGGCGGCTTGGGTGTCCGTGGTGGCGGGCACGGCCGGCGCCCGGATCATGTCGGCCAGGGCGAGGGCGGAGGCGCGCAGCGCCCTGTCCTCCGCGTCGAGCCGGCCGGGTGACGCCGCCATCAGGGCGGTGATGCCGTCCTCATAACGCGGTCCGGCGATCGTCGCCGCGCCGAGGTAGAGGGTGGCGCGCGCCGCGTCGCCCTCCGATCCTTGCGCGAACCCTTTCGCCGTCGCGCTGGCGATCGCCGCCATCTTCAAATGTCCCGCGACCACGGCCTCGCGGGCGATCCCGAGGTAAAGGCGTCGACGCTCGCGCGTTTCGAGGCCGGCGGTCAGCTTGGCGAGCTTGGTCGCGGCCTCGGCCGTGTCGGCGCCCCCGAGCTGCGTCGCGCTCGCGGCGACGAGCTGCCGGAAGTTGTCGGCGTAGATCGATTGCCCGAAGGCGTTGAGGTAGCGCCGCGTCAGCAGCGCGAACTTGTCGAGGTCGCCGGTGGCGCCGATCAGCGACATCTCCTTGCGCAGCGCCGCCTCCTCGACGAGCGTGCCGGGTTCGAGCAACCGCGCCAGGTCGAGCAGCGCCACCGCCTTCGCGGCGTCGTTCGTGCCCGCGAGCGTCGCCTGCAGCAGCGCGAGGTGACCGCCCAGCCCGCTCGGCAGCGTCCGGGCGTCGATGGGCGACAGGTTCGTCTTGGCCGCCTCGTCGTCACCTTGACCGTAGGCCAGCGCGCCGACGTAGAGTGTGCGGTAGGTTTGCGGCAGCGCGTCCGGCGGGATCGCGGCGGCGATGGCCGGGGCGATCCCGCCGCTGAACAGGTACAGGATCAGCGCGCGGGCGTTGCGCTTGTCGCCCCAGGTCGAGGCCTTGGCTTCGGCGAAGGACGCGGCGATGTCGCCGATGGTGCGGGCGTGCGCCGCCTGCGCGACGACGTCCCCGCTGGCCATGCGATCCTGGAGCTTCTGCAGCGAGCGGATGGCCTCGAAGGGCGCGAGCCCCGCGGCGCGCGCCCCGCCACCCCCGGCCGCCACCGCGATGCCGAGGGACAGCAGGGCGGTCACGGCGCTTCGGGACACGCCCTTCCGTGACAAGCCCCTGCAAGACAAGCCGTTCCAAGACAAGCCGTTCCAAGGCAAGCCGTTCCAAGGCAAGCCGTTCATGGCGCCACGTCCTTCAGCAGGATCTCGATGCGCCGGTTGGCCGGGCTCGCCGGATCGATGCCGGGCCGTTCGCCGTGGTCGGCGTAGCCCTCGACGTGCCCGATGCGGGCCTCGCTGAACCCGCCGCGCACGAGCATGTAGTGGGCGACCTGCGCCCGATCGAGCGACAGGTGCCAGTTGTCGTAGCGACCAGACTTGTAGGGCTTGTTGTCGGTGTAGCCGCGCAGGATCGCCACGCCGGGCCGTCCCTTGAGGATCTGCGCCACCTTCTCCATCAGCAGGACGACGCGCCTGTCCGGGACGGCGGAGCCGTTGGGGAACATGGCGAAGTTGGCCGTGTCGGTCAGGCTGACGAGCAGCCCCTCGCCCGTGCGGCGGACGTCGACCTTCGGCCCCGGCACGTCACGCGGACCCCCGTTCGCCGCCGCCGCGATCTTGTCGGCCACAACCTTGTCCGCCACAACCTTGTCCGTCGGGGCCTTGTCGGCGGCCATCCGGTCCGACGCCACCCGTTCCGCCATCACCTGATCCGCAGCGGCCGATCCGACGCCATCCCCGTCCCGTCCGGCCCGCTCGCGCCCGGCTAGCGCATCCCTCGCCTCGCCCGCCGGCGCGAACGGGGCGACGTTCGGGCGGCCTCGCTCGGGCGACACCTTGGCTGGGGCCAAGGCATTCGGAGCTTGGACCGAAGTCCCAGGGCGTTCGGGGTCACCGGCCGGGTTGGCGTTGGCCGCCGACGGCAGGGGCGGCGCGAACGGGTCGCGGAACGCGTCGCCGCCGCGCCGTCCGATCGCCATGGGGGCCTTGTCGCGCCCGCCATCGGTGACCGGCGCGTCGCCAGGGCCCTTCGTCGCGACGATCTCGGCGAGGGCGGCGTAGGGATTCTCGCGCAGCGCCGCGTCGAGCCGCTTGTCCTTACCGACCGCTGATTCCTTGCCGGTTGTGGACTCCTTGCCGGCCGCCGATCCTTGTGCCGCCGATCCTTGGCTCCCCGGCCCCTCGGATTGCCCCGCGCCCGCCTTGGCCCCCGGCTTGCCGCCCTTGGCGCCGCCACCCTCCTCCTTCGCGTCCGGGGAGGCGGTGATGCCCGAGTCGTCCTTCTTGGAATCGTGGAGGCCGCGCGGCTGGGTCGTCGCGTCCACGAGCTTGACGGGGTTGAAGTACCGCGCGACCGACGCCCGCGTCTTGTCGTTGGCGCTGATCAGCCACATCACCAGGAAGAAGGCCATCATCGCCGTCATGAAGTCGGCGAAGGCGATCTTCCAGGCGCCGCCGTGGTGGTCGTCATGGTCGCTGTGGCGGTGCCGGACGATGAAGATCTCGTGCTTGGCGTCGTCGCTCATGGCTGGGTCTCCGTGTCGACGGCGGGGGTGGCCAACGCGGCCAGCGCGGCGCCGAGCCGCGTCTCGGCGTGGGTCGTCCTCGCCGACACGGTGACGTCGGGTCCTGCGGCGACGACGTAGGCGATGGCCGGCGCCTCCGGTCGCCCCTGGGTCGCCGGCCGGGCGGCGCGGATCGCCTCGAGGAGGTCGGCGGGCCCGCTCACGGTCAGGCAAGGCTGGTCGGGGTCGTCGAGGATCTGGTCGAGCGCCGCCCCGATCGCCCCGCATGCGCGCTCAATCAGGGCCCGCGCCATCAGCGGGCGCAGGACGTCGGCGACCTTGTCGACGAGCGAGGCCCGCAGGGCCGACACCGCGTCGAGGCCGGCGGCGGCGGCGCGGCCCTCGCCCGCCGCCCATTCGCCGCGCGCGACGGCGAGCGCGGC
>CAXSDP010000077.1:0-8146 GCA_964235705.1 uncultured Beijerinckiaceae bacterium
TGGTGCCCAGGAGAGGACTCGAACCTCCACCTCTTTCAAGACTGGTACCTGAAACCAGCGCGTCTACCAATTCCGCCACCAGGGCCCGCGGCACCTCCTTACGGGGCGGCAAGCCCCGCTGTCAATCCGCTCGCCACCCCGCATCCTCCACGCGCTCCCGGCGCCGTCACCGGGGCCCATGGCCGCGCGGAGCCGCTCATGTCCCCTGTACAGGACGGGGCTTGGTCCTTATGGCTTGCCCTTATCGAGCGCGGTGCGCGGGGACGTGGGGAACGACGCGGGATCATGGCAGGACCCAACCTTCTCGGACCGCTGGTGAAGACCGGCCGGCTCGTCACCGTGTTCGGCGGGTCGGGCTTCCTCGGGCGCTACGTCGTCAAGGCGCTGGCCGAGCACGGCTGGCGCATCCGCGTCGCCACCCGCCGGCCGAGCCTCGCCCTCGTGCTGCAGACCGCCGGCCGCGTCGGGCAGATCCACGCGGTGCAGGCCAACCTGCGCTACCCCGACTCGGTGGCCCGCGCGCTGCGCGACGCGGACGCCGTCGTCAACCTGGTCGGCCTGCTCGCGCAGGGGGGCGCCCAAACCTTCTCCGCCGTCCACACCGAAGGCGCCCGCGCCGTGGCGGGGGCCGCGGTGGCGGCGGGGATCACGCGCTTTGTGCAGATCTCGGCGATCGGCGCCGATCCCGACTCCCCGGCCGAGTACGGGCGCACCAAGGCCGAGGCCGAGCGGATCGTGCTCGACCTCATTCCCGAGGCGGTGATCCTGCGCCCTTCCGTGGTGTTCGGCCCGGAGGACAAGTTCTTCAACCGCTTCGCCGCCATGGCGCGGGTCATGCCGGCGCTGCCGCTCATCGGCGGCGGCGCCGGCCTGCTGCAGCCGGTCTTCGTCGGCGACGTCGCCGAGGCGGTCGCCCGCGCGCTCGACGGCCACGCCGACGGGGGCACCGTGACGCCCGGCGCGACCTACGAGCTGGGCGGCCCGGAGGCGCAATCCTTCGAGCGGATCCTGCGCTTCATCCTGACGACGATCGATCGGCGCCGCCCGCTCGTGTCGCTGCCGTTCCCGACGGCGTTGGCGATGGGCCGCGTCACGGAGGTCGTGAAGAAGGCGACCTTCGGGCTCCTGCCGGAGATGCTGGACCTCACCCGCGACCAGGTCGAATTGTTGAAGATCGACAACGTGGTGTCCGCCGCCGCCACGGCGGAGGGGCGCACGCTCAAGGGGCTCGGCATCGACGCGGAAGCCTACGAAAGCTTCGTGCCGGGCTACCTCTACCGCTTCCGCAAAACCGGGCAGTACGCCGGCTACGCCAAGGGCTAGCCTCCCGCCTGTCCGCGCCCAAACCGTCGACGTCCGACCGGCGGGGGGAGGGCGCGCAGCACGAGCGGACGCGTCACCCGCACCATGAAGGCGGCGCCGAACAGCGGCGTCAGCAGGTTGAGGAGCGGCACCGAGAGCAGTCCCGCCACGACGCAGCCAGCCCCGAACAGGCGGAGCCCGTGCCGGCGGCGCAGCGCGCGCACGGCCGGCGGCGGCAGGTAGCGCAGCGCCGCGAACTCGGCGAAGCCGCGCCCGAGCAGGTAGGCGTTGGCGCCGAAGAAGGCGATCGCGTTGACGCCGGGGACCAGCAGCAGCCCCAGCGCGACGACGTTGACCAGGAGGCTCAGGCCGGCGAACTTCAACCCGATCCACAGGCCCGGCCCGAACGGCGGCGTCCGGCCGCGCCCCTGCGGGCCGGCGATGGCTTCCTCCACGTGGCCGGCCAGTTCGTCGAAGAAGAAGCCGGCCACGATGAACGAGGCGCTCGGCACCAGGAACGCGATGCCGACGACCAGGCCCAGGCCGACGAGCACGTGGACGCCCAGCGCCAGCCACGCGTAGGGCAGGTGCAGCGTGGCGGCGGCGACGAGCCGGTCCAGCGCCAGCCACACCAGGGTCAACAGGAGCAGGGTGAGTCCGAGCGATTTCCAGAACACGGCGCGGAACGGGCGCGTGAAGATCTGTTCGACGGCATCGAAGGCGGCTGCGATCACGCGTGCTCCGGTGTCGGCCCGTCGCGGCTTGCCCGGGGCGGGACCCACTCTCTATGGTATCCCCATATGGCATCCCTAAGTCGAGGTCCGGCCCAGGCGGGACAAGGCGCGATCATGGCCCGTGCGCGGAGATTCGCGATGTCGAGGGCGGGTGCGCGTTCCCGTCGGGCCCTCGGTTCGCGTCGAGAGGGACCGTTGGCGTGGGCCGCCGGCGGTCGGACGGGTGGGGCGGACGGCGACCCCCCTCGTCCGGCGTGCTCTCGCCCGGTGACGCGTCGATGATCGATTCCCCCGCCGCGCGCCGCCCCGCCGCGCCCGACCCGGCCCGGCTGCTCCCGGTCGCGATCGCGACGCTCGCGTGCCTCGGCATCGGCTTCATGGGCCACGCGCGCAACCGCCTCGCCGACGCCGTGTCGCTACCGTTATGGGACGCCCCGGCCGTCCCCGCGACGACGCTCGCCGTCGCGCTCGTCGGCCTCGTCGCCCTCGCCTTCGGTCCCGTCGACGACGATCGTGACGGGACGCGCCGCGACCGGGCGGGCCATGATCGGCTGATCCCCGCCGCCACGCTCGCCCTGGCGCTCGCGCTGGCCGGGGCCGCGCTGGTCGCCGCCGGCACCTTCGCCCACGCGCTCGTCGAGCCGGGCCGCCCGGCGCAGCGGCAAACGCTCGGGCCGGCCTTCTGGATCGTGCTCGGCTGCGCCGGCGCCATCGCCGCCGACGCCCTGCGCCGCCTCCGGTGGGGTGCGGCGCGGCGCGCCGGCCTTCTCGCGGCACTCGCCGCCGGCCTCGTCGCGCTCGCCGCCTCCGGGCTGTTCCGCGACCTGTCGCTCACCCGCGAACTGCTCGGTCACCAGCGGGCCTTCGGCCGCGAGCTGGCGCGCCACGTCGAGCTCGTCGTCGCCACGTTGGTCCTCGCGCCGGTCGCCTGCGCGCCGCTCCTGTGGCTGGTCCGCCGCCGTGTCGGGGCGCGCGGGCCCGTCTTCGCCGTGCTGGGGCTGCTTCAGACGGTTCCCTCCATCGCCCTGTTCGGCCTGCTCGTCGGGCCGCTCGAAGCCCTCGCGGCCCGGGTGCCGACGCTGAAGGCGTGGGGCTTGTCCGGGCTCGGCGTCGCGCCCGCCCTCGTCGCGCTGGTGCTGTATGCCGCCTTCCCCCTGGTCCGCATGGGCGACGCTGCCTTCGCCGCCGTGCCAACGGCGGTCACCGAGGCCGCCGTCGGGCTGGGCTTCGGCCGCCGGCGGCGGTTCTGGGCGGTCGACCTGCCGCTCGCCGCCCCCGTGCTGGTCGCCGGCCTGCGCGTGGTGACGCTGCAAACGATCGGGCTCGCCACCGTCGCGGCGCTGATCGGCGGCGGTGGGCTCGGGACCTTCGTGTTCGCCGGCATCGGGCAATACGCGCTCGACCTCGTCCTCCTCGGGGCGATCCCGATCGTCCTCCTGGCCCTGGCGGCGGACGGCGGCTTCCGCCTGGTCCTGGCGGCGCTCGGGGGATGATCGTCGTCGACACCGTTTCCAAGCGCTTCGGGCCCACCGCCGCGCTCGATGAATGCGACTTGGTGGTGGAGGGCGGCGCCTTCTTCGCGCTGATCGGCCCGTCCGGTTGCGGCAAGTCGACCCTGCTGCGGACCATGAACGGGTTGGTGACGCCCGATCGCGGCACGATCGAAGTGCGCGGCCGCGACGTCGCCGCGACCGACCGCGAGCGGCTGCGCCAGGGCATCGGCTACGTCATCCAGTCGGTCGGGCTGTTCCCACACTGGACGGTCGCCGCCAACCTCCTCGCCGTGCCGCGCCTGCTCGGCTGGGACCGCCGCCGCCTCGCCGCGCGCCTCGACGCCGTGGTCGCGCTGGTCGGCATCGACCCCGCGCTGCTGCCCCGCTACCCGCACCAGCTGTCCGGCGGGCAGCGCCAGCGCATCGGGGTTGGGCGGGCGCTCGCCGCCGATCCCGACATCATCCTGATGGACGAGCCGTTCTCGGCGCTCGACCCGCTCAGCCGCACCGAGTTGCAGGGCGAGATGCGCCGCATCCATCGCGCGAGCGGCAAGACGATCGTGATGGTCACCCACGACGTCGGCGAGGCGCTGGGCCTCGCCACCCAACTCGCGATCATGCGCGCCGGCCGGGTGCTGCAGGCCGGCACGCCGTCCGCCGTGCTGGCCGCGCCGGTCGACCCCTTCGTCGCCGGCTTCCTCGGCGGCCCCGCGCGCCACCTCCACCGCCTCGACGTCACGACCGTGGAGGCTCTGGCCGTGCCGGGCGTGGAGCCGGGCCATCCCCGCGTCGGCGCCGCCGCGACGCTGCGCGACGCGCTGGGCCTGATGATGGCGGGGCGTTGCGCGCGCCTCACGGTGGAGCGCGACGGCGTCGACTGGGGCACGATCACGCTCGACGCGCTGGTTGATGGCGGATCGCCGTGAGGGGCCGAACGCTCGCCGGCGCGCTCGCGGCCACGGCGCTGCTCGTCGCCGCGATCGGAGCGATGCCGCACGCCGCGCCGCTGTTCCACGCGCTCTATCCCGCGCTCCGGACGCCGGTCTACGCCCGCGCGAGCTTCGCGACGCTGGCGCTCGCCCACCTGCGCCTCGTCGGCCTGTCGACCTTGTTCGCCGGCACCTGCGGCGTCGCCGCCGCCGTGTTCGTGACGCGACCCGCCGGCGAGGCTTTCGCCCCGCTGGCGCGCCTGGTGGCGACGCTCGGGCAGACGGTACCCCCGGTCGCGGTGCTGGCGTTGGCGGTCCCGACGCTGGGCTACGGATCGGCCCCGGCACTGGCGGCGCTGGTCCTTTACGCCGTGCTGCCGGTGCTGGAAGGAACGCTCGCCGGCCTTGGCATCGTGCCGGGCGAGGCGCGGGACGCCGCCGACGGGCTCGGCTTCCCCCCGCTGCGCCGGCTGTTCGCGGTGGAGTTGCCGCTGGCGGCGCCCCTCGTCGTCGCCGGCCTGCGCAATGCCACGATCATCAACATCGGCACCGCGACGATCGGGTCGAGCGTCGGCGCGCTGTCACTCGGCTCGCCGATCGTCGAGGGTTTGGCCGCGTCGAACCAGGCCTACGTGGTGGAGGGCGCGGTGATCGTGGCGTTGCTGGCGATCGGCGTCGACCGCTGGTTCGACGTCGTCGCCGACCTCGTCCGCCCGGCGGACGGGTGATTATCACTCGTCGTTGGCGGAGTTCACGTCCTCGACCTTGATCGATTGCCCATCCTTGTCCGTCACGTCGTAGTTCGGCGCGTCCTGCTCGCGGCCCTCGGGCCTATCCCCCACCTTGGGTTCGACGGGGCGGGGCGCGTGGTCGGCGGCGTCGTCGCCCCGGTTGATCTTGTTCATCGCCGCGTCCCTCGCATCACCCTGATGTCGCGCAATCATCTTACCTTGGCGAACGTGCTGGCCAATCCCGGGTTCCTGTCGGATCATGGGGCGCAAGCGGGGCGAGCTGGGGAGAAGACGGTGAGATCCATCCTGGTGCCGGTCGAGGATCACGACCGGATGGACGTCGTGCTGGCGACCGCGCTGCTCTTCGCGCGGGACTTCGCCTCCACGATCGAGGGCATCCCGCTCGGCCCCGACTCGGCCGACATGATCGCGGCGGACTTCTCCATGAGCGGCGTGATCTTCGACGACAAGACGCGGCGCGCCATGCTCAAGCACGCCGCCGACACGTTCGAGGGCTTCATGACGCGCCACGGCGTGCCGCGCCGCGCGCAAGGGGTCGCCGGCCCGAGCTTCGGCTGGCTGGGCGACGAACTCGTGTCGCCGGCCGGCGTCGGGGCCTACGGCCGGACCTTCGACATCCTGGTCGTCGGACGCCCCGGCACCGGCTCGCACGACCCGCGGTCCTCGACGCTGGAGGGCGCGCTCTTCGAGAGCGGGCGACCGCTCCTCATCGTGCCGCCGGAGGCGCCGACGACGGTCGGCTCGCGCATCGCGATCGCCTGGAACCGCAGCGTGGAGACGGCCCGCAGCGTCGCCTTCGCGATGCCGCTCCTCCTGCGCGCCCGCGACGTGGTCGTCATGGGCGTGCCGAACGCCCGCACGCAGGGGCCGAGCGAGGCGCAGGTCGCGCGCGGGCTCGCCCGGCACGGCATCCCGGCCCGCGTGCTCGCCGTCGCGGAGGGGGGCCGCAAACCCGCCCGCGCCCTGCTCGACACCGCCGCCGACCTCGGCTGCGACCTGATGATCAAGGGCGGCTTCACCGAGGGCCGGCTGCGCCAGATGATCTTCGGCGGCGTCACCAGCGACATCCTCGCGGAAGCGCGGCTGCCGGTGTTCATGGCGCATTGACAGCCACGACCCACCGAGACGGGTTCAATACCCCACCGCCAGCGCGCCGCGCTGGCGCGGGTCGGCGGCGCCGGCGAGCAGGCCGTCGCCCACCGCGACGCTCTGCGCCGAGCCCCAGGCGTCGTGGGGCACCACGCGGTGGCCCTCCGCTTGGAGCAGGCGGATCGTGTCGGGGCTGATCCCCGGCTCCACGGACACGACGTCGGGCAGCAGCTGGTCGTGGACGCGCGGGGCCGCCGTGGCCTCGGCGATGGTCATCCCGAAGTCGACGGTGTCCAGGATCACCTCCAGCACGGTGGTGATGATGCGCGAGCCGCCCGGCGATCCCGTCACCAGTTCGAGCTGGCCGTCCTTGAACATCATCGTCGGCGCCATCGACGACAGCGGCCGCTTGCCCGGTCCCGGCGCGTTGGCCTTGCCGCCCGTCAGGCCGAAGGCATTGGGCGCGCCCGGCTTGGCGGCGAAGTCGTCGAGCTCGTCGTTGAGCAGCACGCCGGTGCCGCCGGCGACGAGGCCGACGCCATAGTCGAGGTTCAGCGTGTAGGTGTTGGCCACCGCGTTACCGTCCGCGTCGACGATCGAGAAATGGGTGGTCTGGTCGCTCTCGTAGGGCAGGGGGTCCACGATCCCGACCTCCGAGGCCGGACGCGCCCTGTCGGGCCGGATGGTCGCCCGCAGCGTCGCCGCGTAGCGCTTGGCCGTCAGCCCGCGCACCGGCACGGCGACGGTGGCGGGGTCGCCGAGGTAGGTGGCGCGATCGGCGTAGGCGAGCTTCATCGCCTCCGCCATGTCGTGGATCGCGGCGGCGGAGTTCGCCCCCTCCCTCGCCAGGTCGAAACCTTCCAGGATGTTCAGAAGCTCGATCACGTGGACGCCGCCGGACGAGGGCGGTGGCATCGAGACGACCGTGTGGCCGCGATAGGTGCCGACCACCGGCGCCCGCTCGATCGCGGCGTAGCCGGCCAAGTCCGCCATCGTCATCGCGCCGCCGGCCGCGCGCACGGCGGCGACGATCCGCTCCGCCACCGGCCCCTGGTAGAACCCCTTCGCGCCCTCGCGGCCGATCGTCTCCAGGGTCGCCGCCAGGTCGGCCTGCACCAGCCTCTCGCCCCTCGTGAGCGGCGTCCCATCCCCGTGCAGGAAGATCGCGGCGCTCGACGGCCACGCCTTGAGCCGGGTGGTCGTCAGCAGCGAGTCGGCGAGGTCCTCCCCAACGGGGATCCCCTCGCGGGCCAGCGCGACCGCCGGCCGGGCGAGGTCGGCGAAGGTGAAGCGCCCGGACCCGTAGCGGTCCAAGGCGAGCGCCAAGCCGGCCACCGTGCCGGGCACGCCGACCGCCAGCCCGGTGTCCCGGGACAGGTGCGGCACCGCCTCGCCGCGCGCGTCGAGGAAGACGTCGGACTTGGTGGCGGCCGGCGCCGTCTCGCGGTAGTCGATCGCCACCGTCCTGTCGCCTTTCGCCAGGTGCACCAGCATGAAGCCGCCGCCGCCGAGGTTGCCGGCGCGGGGCAGGGTGACCGCCAGCGCCAAAGCGGTCGCGACCGCCGCGTCGACCGCGTTGCCGCCCCCTTTCAGCACGTCTAGGCCGACGCGGGCGGCGGTGCCCTCCTGCGCCACCACCATGCCGTGGCTGGCGATCACCGGCAGCGCGCGGGCGCCGTGCCCGACGATCGGCGGCAGCTCGGCGGCGCGGGAGGGCAGGGCCAGGATCGCACCGATGGCGGCCATCGCCCAAATCTTGTTGGCCACTGATCTCCTCCGTGCGCGATATCGTGGGCAGGGTAACCTTGGCTTTGGACGCCGCCAAGCGCCGACCCCTCCGCGCCGAC
>CAXSDP010000077.1:8246-14837 GCA_964235705.1 uncultured Beijerinckiaceae bacterium
GTAACCTTGGCTTTGGACGCCGCCAAGCGCCGACCCCTCCGCGCCGACGTCTCCGTGCATCGACTCGGAAGCCTTCGCACCCGCGCCCTGGTATGAGCCGTTGACCCCGATCCGGGTTTCAGCCGAAGGACGCTGACATGGCGCACTACATCGAACCATCCTCCGGCCGGACGTACCCGCTGGCCGTGCCCCGCTGGTGCTCGGACGACCGCGAGCCGCTGCTGGTGAGCGCGGGGGCCGGCATCGGGCGCGACGACATCGAGCGCGGCACCCGCTCGCTGTGGCGCTACCGCGCGGCGCTGCCGATGGCGGTGGCCGATCCGATCACCATGGGCGAGGGTTGCACGCCGCTCGTGCAGAAGCGGTGGGGCGACCACCGCCCTTTCTTCAAGCTCGAATGGTTCAACCCGACCGGCAGCTTCAAGGACCGGGGCACGAGCGTGATGCTGTCGGTGCTGCGCCAGCAGGGCGTCGACGCGGTGCTGGAGGACAGCTCGGGCAACGGCGGCTCGTCGGTCGCCGGCTACGGGGCGGCCGGCGGCCTGCGGGTGAAGATCCTCGCGCCGGCTTCCACTTCGCCGGCCAAGGTCGCGCAGGTGCGCGCCTACGGGGCCGCCGTGCAACTCGTGGATGGACCGCGCCAGGAATCGGAGGCCGAGGCCATCCGGCAATCCGGTGAAACCTTCTACGCGAGCCACAATTGGCAGCCCTTCTTCCTGGAAGGCACCAAGTCGTTCGCCTACGAGATGTGGGAGGATCTGGGGTTCAAGGCGCCGGACAACGTGATCATGCCGGTCGGCGCCGGCTCCAGCCTGCTCGGCTGCGCCTTCGGCTTCCGCGAGCTGCTGGCGGCGGGGCAGATCGCCAAGCTGCCCCGGCTCTACGCGGCCCAGCCGCTGAACTGCTCGCCGATCGACGCGAGTTTTGCGGCCGGCGTCGACACGCCGGTGCCGCGTCCCGTCGCCAAGACGATCGCGGAGGGCACCGCCATCGCCCATCCCATGCGGCTGCGCGCCATCATCGACGCGCTGCGCGAGGGCGGCGGCGGGACGATCGCCCTGTCGGAGGGGGAGATCGTCGCCGCCCTGCGGACGCTCGCCCGGCAGGGCCTGTTCGTCGAGCCGACCTGCGCGAGCGCGGCCGCCGCGCTGGACCGGCTGATCGCCGCCGGCACGATCGCGGCGGACGAGACCACGGTGGTGATCCTCACCGGCACGGGGCTGAAGGCCGCCGCGACGGTGGCCGAGTTGGTGGGGTAGCGTTTCATATCGTACGGCTTTCCGGTCCAGGCCCGTGTCATCGCTCCTCAAGGGCCTTTGGCTGACCGCGCACGTGCGCAAGGTCGTCCGCGTGCCATGCCCGGCGGCGGTCCCATCGAAGACTCCGCGCCACGGCTCGTCGTCATCTTACAATGATGACAACTATACGAGGACGGATACCACACTCATCGCGTGGCGACCCGTCCGTTGTTGGCAAGCAGCAAGCATGGTAGTCTTGGTCATGCGGCTGATTGCCTTGTCCACCCTCTCGACCTTCTGGACGACGCATCCCGAGACCCGGATTGCGCTGGAGCGCTGGGCGGCGATCGTGAAAGCGGCGGACTGGGCATCGATGGACGAGGTGCGGGCGTCGTTCGGCAAGGCCAAGGTACTGAACGGCGAGCGTGTCCGCTTCGAGGTCGCCGGCGGTGACTACCGCCTCATCGTCGCTTTCAAATTCACCAGTCAGATCGCCTTCGTGGAATTCATCGGCACCCACGCCGAGTACGATCGGGTGGACGCCCTCACGGTTTCCGACTTCTAGCGCGAGGAGGCACACGCATGGATATCCGACCGATCCGCACCGATGACGACCACACTGCCGCCTTGCGCGAGATCGCGCGCCTATGGGAGGCGCCCGAAGGCTCGCCCGATGCGGACAGGATGGACGTGCTCGCGACGCTGGTCGACGCCTACGAAAGCCGCCGCTGGCCGATCGAGCCCGGCACGCCGCGCGACATGCTCACCTACGCTTGCGGTGACATGGGTCGGTCACAGGCGGAACTCGCCGAACTACTCGGCTCACGGTCGCAGGCGTCGGACCTTCTCAACGGTCGGCAACAGGTGTCGCTGGAGGTGGCGCGCAAGATCAGCGCCGCGTGGGCGATCCCGATCCAGCTCCTTGTCACGCCCTATGAAAAGGCTCCAGGTACCACGGAGGTCGAGGTCGACGACGCACGCACCGCGCGGACCGGGGTGGCCGGCGGTCAATGAGCCCGGCCACGTCAACAAGTGGTTAGGGGTCTGAGGGCGTTGCGCTGGAGGCCCCATTTCCGGCGATCCCGCAGCCATCGTCAACGGGATCCGACGACCCCGCACATCAGCCCGCGTCACCTCGCTTCGGGCTAAACCCCTCAGATCCACCCCGCCAGCTCGCGCGTCACCAAATCCTCCAGCACCCGCATGCCGATGTCGCCGTCGTTGAGGCAGGGCAGGGCGGCGAAATGCTCGCCGCCGTTCTCCTCGAAATACTCGCGGTTCTCCTCGCCCAGCTCCTCGATGGTTTCCAGGCAGTCGGCGGCGAAGCCGGGGGCGACGACCGCCATGGTCTTCACGCCGCCCTTGGCCATCGCCTTGATCGTCTCGTCGGTGTAGGGCTGGAGCCACTTCGCCGGCCCGAACCGGCTCTGGAAACTCATCCGGAATTCGTTGGCGTCCATCCCCATGGCGCGGCGCAGGCGCTGCCAGGTCTCGATGCACTGCGCCTGGTAGGGGTCGCCCTTGTCGACGTATTCCTGCGGCACGCCGTGGAAGGAGGCGAGCAGCACCTCCGGCTTGAACGGCAGCTTGGCGACCTCCGCGCGGATGGAGGCGGCCATCGCGTCGATGTAGGATTGCGAGCGGAAATAGGGGTGGGCGACGCGCATGGTGGGCTGGAAGCGCATGGTCGCCAGCGCCTCGAAGGCCTTGTCGCAGACGGTGGCCGAGGTCGCCGCCGCGTATTGCGGGTAGAGCGGCACCAGCAGGAACTTGTCGCAGCCCCCGGCGACGAGCGCGTCGATGCCGTGCTTGATCGACGGGTTGCCGTAGCGCATGGCCCATTCCACGACGATGTCGTCGCCGCTCGCGCCGAGGCCGCCGCCGCGCAGCCACGCGGTCAGCTTGTCGGCCTGCGCGCGGGTGATGGTGCGCAGTGGGCTCTCGTCCCGCTCCTTGTTCCAGATGGACGCGTAGTCCTTCCCCTTGGCGGTCGGCCGCACCGACAGGATGATGAGGTTGAGGATCGGCCACCACAGCAGCCGGGGCGTCTCGATCACCCGCCTGTCCGACAGGAACTCCTTGAGGTAGCGGCGCATCGACCAGTAGTCGGTGGCGTCGGGCGTGCCGAGGTTGACCAGCAGCACGCCGGTCTTGGCATGCGGGAACGTGCCCATGGCGGGACGCGCGCCGGCCACGGCGGCGAGCGGGGACGGGCGTCGCTCGATCGGCTCGATCTCGCGCAGGATGGCGACGTCGGCTGGCACGCTTGCTTCCTTCTCGACGGCGGCGCGGACGCCCGGCCGGCTCCGACCGGTCGGCGTCGGGTACGGCTTCAATGTAGGATGGGTTCGAGCCCGTGTCATGTGCGGGCCGGCGCGCCCGATGACGCGCCGGCTCAGGGGTCGCCCGCCGCCCGCCACGCCGCGAAATGGTCGACCGGCCCGTGCCCCCGCCCGACCGCGAGGCGGTCCGCGCCGGCGAGCGCCCCATCGAGGTAGGCTTTTGCGCGCGCCACCGCCTCGTTCAGGGCGTGGCCCCGCGCGAGCCACGCGGCGATGGCCGATGACAGGGTGCAGCCGGTGCCGTGCGTGTTGCGCGTCGCGACCCGGGGCGAGCTGAACCAGCGCCCGGTCGCGCCGTCCCACAGGTAGTCGGCGGCGGTGTCGCCGGCGCCGTGGCCGCCCTTGATCAGCCAGGCGGCGGGGCCTTGGTGAAGCCGCCGCGCCGCCGCCTCGATCGCGGCCGTCTCCGTCGGCTCGGGGATGGCGGCGAGGCGGGCCGTCTCCGCGAGGTTGGGCGTGACCACCCGCGCGAGCGGGAACAGGCGCGCCCGCATGGCGGCGATCACCGCGTCGTCGCCGAGGATCGCGCCGCTCGTCGCCACCAGCACGGGGTCGAGCACGATCGGCGCGTGACACGAGGCCAGCGCGTCGGCCACCGCCTCGACGATGGCCGCCGAGCCGAGCATGCCGACCTTGATCGCCGCGACGTCCACGTCGGCCAGCACCATCCGGACCTGCTCGGCGACGAAGGAGGCCGGCGGCAGGTGCACCGCGCTGACGCCGCCCGTGTTCTGGGCGGTCAGCGCCGTCACCGCCGCCATGCCGTGGCAGCCGAGCGCGGCGAAGGTCTTCAGGTCGGCCTGGATGCCGGCGCCCCCGCTCGGGTCGGACCCGGCGACGGACAACACGTTGGGAATCGCGCCCGGGGGAATCGCGCCGCGCCTCATGAACGCCGACGCTCGTCGGCGGCCTCGTCCTCGCCGGGCGTGTTTGGGTCGCCAAGCGTATTTGGGTCGCCGAGCGTGCCCGGCGCGACGAACTCGAAGGTGCCCGCCAAGTCGGCGACGAGGCGCAGCGTTTCCGCCATCGGCGCGGCCGGCGCGTCCCCGCCCCCGTGCTCCACCCTCAAGTGGGGCGCCTCCTCGTCGCGCCGGTGGCGCGTGTCGAGGCGCATCCGCCCGAGCTTGGGATGGCGCGCGGCGACCTCGCGGAGGCGGGCGGCGAGCGCGCGCGGGCCGTTCCCCGACATGATGGTCTCCGTGACGACGCCCTCCGACATGCCCGTCTCGCCCATGCCTGTCTCGCCCATGCCCGTCTCGCCCATGCCCGTCTCGCCCATGACCCTTTCGCCCATGCCGTCGGCCGGCGTCCCGTCGATGGCGGGTCGCGGCGGCCGGACGCGCATGTTGGTGCGCCCGCAGGTGGCCGGCTCGCCCAACGCCGCCGACCACAGGCCGGTGGCGTGGCGCAGCACGGGATAGTCCCCGTTGACCCGCGTCAGCACGACCTCGCCCGCCCGCCCCGGCGCGACCGGGTCGCCGGTGCGCCGGTCGACGATCTCGCAGATCAGCCCCTCGTTGAGCGTCAGGGCGTCGGGGGTGTCGCTCTCGTAGGCGACCACCCCGAAGGCGGGCAGGGCGACGGCGTGGCCCACCGCGACGCCGCGCAGGCCGAGTTCGTGCCGCAGCCCCGCCGTCAATGGCCCCAGCACCAGCGCCCGGGCGAGGCTCCGCGCGTCGATCCCGCGCGCGGCGCAATGGTCGAGCAGGGCCTTCAGCTCGGCCGCCTCGCCGCAGAAGAAGCCGGGGCGCAGCCGGCGCACCACTTCCGCCTTGCCGGCGAGGGCCGCCGCGCCGGCCGGGACCAGCGGCGCGCCGATCGCGGCGGCGCCGGAGGCCACCATGTGGCCGTGCGGCACGAGGTCGTAGGGGAAGCAGTTGAGCACGGTCATGCCCCGGCGCAGCCCCGCCGCGAACAGGGCGCGGCCCATGCCCCACCAGTCCTTCGCCTGCCCCTCGGGGCACAGCAGGACGTCGGCGGACCCGTCGGCCTGAACCAGGAAGGCCTGTTTGAGCCCGCCCGACCGCATCGCCGCGAGGCCGCCGGACGAGGGCCCCGCCCCGGCGTCGGCGCCGACGGGTCCGCGCGCGATCGGGACGCGCGCCAGCTCCGCCCGGCCCCGCAGGGCGGCGACGTCGACGCCCCGCAGCTGCGCGCGCAGCGCGGCGACGCGGGGCTTGGCGGTGGCGAGCACGTGGCGAAGGTCGCGGAACAGGATCGTTTCGCGCGAGGCCGACGGCCGGGTCTCGAGGCGGTCGTAATGATCGGACATCGGGCTGGAGGCTACGCGGGCGGCGTTAAGGAAGGGCTTCCATCCTACAGCCGCCGCGGCCGGAGTCGATCCGGCGACCGCGCGACGCGCCTAAGCGACAGGCTCCCTCACCCTCGCCCGCGACCGCCGGCCACGGAACGGTCGGCCGGCCAGGTGCGCGACGCTGCCGCCGACGAGGAAACCGACGAGCCCGAGCACGAAGGCTTCCGCCGTCACCGGCACCGCCGGCTCGAAGTCGCGGAACGCGCCCCGGGCGATCCGCCCGTCGTAATGCGTCGCGAAGGTGAGGAGGCGCGCCACCGGGCCGTCCGACGTCATGAGGGCCTGCGCCCCGCGCAGCCGCCCGAGCCGCTCGACATCGTCCGCCATCTGCTCGCCGCGCTGCCGCACGAAGCGCTCGGGATTGCCTTTCAGGCGATCGATGCCGCCGGCCTCGGTCAGGCCCTGCTGGGCACTGTCGGCGTCGAAGCGGGCGATCACCGTGGAGAGTTCGTCGATCGCGCCGCCGAGCCGCTGGCGATATTGCTCCACGAACTCCGGCAGCTGCGTCATCGCGAAGCCGACGACCAGCGCGACGAAAAGGGCGAGGCGGCGCACGATCATCGCGGCGAATCCGGTTGGTGGAGCCTCAGCCTAGCACGTCGGGCCCCGTGGCGTGTCCCGGCTCAGCGTCCCGGCAACGACAGCAGCCCGGCGTCGCCGCCCGCCGTGCCGAACAGCAGCCGGGTGCCGTCCGCGT
>CAXSDP010000077.1:14937-16877 GCA_964235705.1 uncultured Beijerinckiaceae bacterium
AGCAGCCCGGCGTCGCCGCCCGCCGTGCCGAACAGCAGCCGGGTGCCGTCCGCGTTCCAGGCCAGCGCCGTCACGGCGTGGGGCTCCCCGGCGGGGCGCCGGACCAGCAGCTCGACGTTGTCGGCCAAGCGGCAGAGCAGCACCCATCCATCGTCGTAGCCCACCGCCAGCAGCAGCGTCTTGGGGTTGAAGGCGACGCGGGACACCTTGGCCTCGCGCACGGCGCACTCGCGGGGCGCCTTGTTCATCGGCCCGTCCTTGTCGCGGAACGGCCAAACCACGCAGGCGTCGGCGCCGGACGTGGCGAGCCACAGGCCGTCGCCCGACCAGGCCAGCGAGCGGACCCGGGACGGGTAGCCGCTCATCCGCATGTTGGCGTGGTCGCCGAGCCGCCAGCCGTGCAGCGCGTTCTCCTGCATCGCGGTCACGAGGAAGCGCCCGTCGGGCGAGAAGGTGACGGCCACGTGCGACCCCTTCCACGCGTAGGCGTCGGGCGGCGCGTCGACCGCGTTGGGGAACCACAGGCTGGCGCCGTTGTAGTGCGCGATGGCCAGCCGGTAGCCCTTGGGCGCGAAGGCGAGGCCGCGCGCGGTGGTCGGCACGGCCACGCCCTTGACCACGCCCTTGGCGTCGCGCGTCGAGACCGCCTTGCCGACGCCCCAGGCGATCGCGCCATCGGCGCGGGCGGCGAGCGCGTCGATCCAGCGGCCGCCGGCGTCGTGCAGCGTGCGGGTCGAGCCGTCGGCGTCCGTGCCGACGACCAGGCCGTCGTCGCCCCCGCTCACCAGCGTCGTGCCGGTCGTGGCCGTGACCAGGATCGCGCCATCCGGGTGCGCCCGCACCGTTCGCGCCACCGCCGGCGCGCCGAGGACGACGTGGCCGTCGTCCCGCGCCAGCGCCGGCGTGACGCCGAGGAACATCGCCGCCGCGACCGGCGCGCCGGCCTCGTAGGGCGCGACGTGCGTCGTCAGCGACGCGTCCCGGTCCACGCTCGATCCCGCCGCCACCGGGCGTCAGGCCGCGGCGGCGCAGGCCAGGAAGCCGCGACGGATCTCGTCCTCCTTCAGGTGGCGGCCGATGAAGACGATGCGGCTGTTGCGCGTTTCGTCGGGCTTCCACGGACGCTGGAGGTCGCCGTCCATCATCATGTGAACGCCCTGGTAGACGAAGCGGCGGGGCTCGCCCTTGAAGGCCAGGATGCCTTTCGACCGCAGGATGTCGCCGCCCTCGCGCTGCACGTAATCCTGGATCCAGGGCAGGAACTTCTCCGGGTCCACGTCGCCGTCGATCGTCACGGACAGGGAGTGCATGTCCTCGTCGTGGTAGTGCTTGGCGCCGCCGTGGCCGTGCGCCGTCTGGTGACCATGGTCATGGTGCGCATGGTCATGGTGCGCGTGATCACCGTGCTCGTGGTGCGCATGGTCACCATGATCGTGGTCCTCCGTCTCCAGGAACGCCGGCTCCAGTTCCAGGATGCGGTCGAGGTCGAAGGCGTTGCGGCCGAGCACGGCGTCGAGCGGCACGGCGCAGCGCTGCGTCTTGTGGAGCGTCGCGTAGGGGTTGATCGCGCGGATGCGACCCTCGACCTCCGCGAGTTCGGCGGCGGAGACGAGGTCCGTCTTGTTCAGCACGATCACATCGGCGAAGGCGATCTGGCTCTTCGCCTCCGGCGCGTCCTTCAGGCGGGCGGCGAGCCACTTGGCGTCGGCCACCGTGACGACCGCGTCGAGCCGCGACTTCGCCATCACATCCTCGTCGACGAAGAAGGTCTGCGCCACCGGGGCGGGGTCGGCGAGGCCCGTGGTCTCCACGATGATCGCGTCGAACTTGCCGCGCCGCTTCATCAGCCCGGCGATGATGCGGATGAGGTCGCCGCGCACGGTGCAGCAGATGCAGCCGTTGTTCATCTCGAAGACTTCCTCGTCGGCGTCGACGACGAG
>CAXSDP010000078.1:0-16850 GCA_964235705.1 uncultured Beijerinckiaceae bacterium
CGTTGGATGTCAGGCCGTTGGATGCCAAGCCGTTGGATGCCAGGTCTTCGGGTGCGAGGTCAGTCGTCATGGGGCGTCACTGCCTATGGGGAGGGCCAAGATGGTCGGCTTGGGCGGCCGGCTCGGGATGTGAGCCGGGAGGCGGCGCGAACGCGCGGCCTGCGGACCTGGCCGACGGGAGGGACCTTCCCCCTACGCGCGGCGTGCCCTTTTGGCAAGGTTGGCGTTCCCGGCGAGGTCGACGTTCCGGGATGGCGGGCTCACGCCGCCCGGATCAGCAGGTCCAGCGCCGCCACGACGATGACGAGGAGCGTGCCGGCGATGCCGCCGCCGCGGCAGGCGAGCTGCTGGGGTGTCTTGTCGGGCGCGATCATGCCGAACGGGTGCAGGATGCGCGCGATGACCAGCACGATGAGGAGGATGCGGACGAGGCCGTTGCTGGCGCCGGAACCCTCCAGCAACGCGATGATCACGAGCGCGAGGGGTACGTACTCGATGAAGTTGGCGTGCGCGCGGATGCGCCGGGTCATGGAGTCGTCGCCGCCGTCGCCGAGCATGGTGTTCTTGGTGCCCCGTCCGGCGATCACCCAGGCCGACAGGCCGACGAGGATCAGCGCGAGGATGGACGCGTAAAAGGCTGTGATGGCTGGGAAGATCATCATGGGTCCTGGATGCTCTGGTGGATTTCGACCGGCCCGGCCGGATGGCTCGAACCCATAGGCGGAATACGGCGCGCGGAACAGGGAAACTCTTGCTTTTCCCCGATGGCGGCGGCATAAGCGCGGCTTCGAGAACCGCCCGGCCGATCAGGGCTGCCGTGGCGGTTACATGCGCGTTCCTTTGTCGGAGCGGGGGCGACGGACTGATCGCCGCCTCGAGCAGCCAAGATGGGCCTCAGAACCCCACGGAGAGCGAAATGCCCAAGCTGAAGACCAAATCGGGCGCCGCCAAGCGCTTCAAGATCACCGGGACCGGCAAGGTGAAGTACGCCCAAGCCGGCAAGCGTCACGGCATGATCAAGCGCACCACCAAGCAGATCCGCAACCTGCGCGGCACATCGGTCCTGTTCAAGAGCGACGGCGACAACATCAAGAAGTTCTTCCTGCCCAACGGCTGAAGACTTCCCAGCCACCCCGTCCATCAACAGGAGTTCGCCACCATGGCTCGCGTGAAACGCGGCGTCGCCGCCCATGCCAAGCACAAGAAGACCCTCAAGGCCGCGACCGGTTTCTATGGTCGTCGCAAGAATACGATCCGCGCCGCCAAGGCCGCCGTCGACCGTTCCATGCAATTCGCCACGCGCGACCGCCGCGTGAAGAAGCGCACCTTCCGCGCGCTCTGGATCCAGCGCCTCAACGCCGCCGTCCGTGACCTCGGTTTGACCTATTCGCGCTTCATCGACGGCCTCAACAGGGCCGGCATCGAGATGGACCGCAAGGTGCTTTCCGACCTGGCCATCCGCGAGCCGGCCGTGTTCGCCGCCATCGTCGAGAAGGCCAAGGCGGCGCTGCCGGCCTGACGGGGCTTGAGGGTGGGCGGTTCAGAAGTCGACTGCTAGGCCCTTCACCTCCCAGTCGCCGAAACGCACCGGCTCGGCACCGCCACGGCCGTCGACCTCCTTGGGGCGCGCCGCCGCTTCGGTGGCGAGCCGACGGCGTTCCGCCGCCTCGTCCAGCGCCCGTCGCGCGATCGCCGATAGTTCGCGGCGCGGCGGGGTGTAAGCCAGCGCCGTGGTTTTCGGGTCATCCGTCATCCGCGTTTCCTTATCGCTCATCATGCGTTGAACTTAGTCATGACGTTCCCGCGAGCCAAGCCCGCGTGGCCCTCGGTGTGCGCGGTTCGACCTTCCCGGTGTCCCTGGCCCGAACGTCCGAAGGTTAACCCTCCGGCCGCGCGAGGCTGGCGAAAGGGGGAACCCGCTTCGCCGCGCGAGCTTATCTCGCAGTGCACCATTCGTTGTTGGTGAGGCGGGGCGGACGATCGATGACCGGGACGGTGGAACAAACGGAACTGGCCCGCGACGCGTCGCGCGCCACGCTGGAGCCGATCCTGGACTTCGGTACCAATCCCGGTGCCCTCAAGATGTATGTCCACCATCCCGCGCAGGCTCCCGCATCCCAGCCGCTCGTCGTCGTGCTTCACGGCTGCGCCCAGACCGCCAAGGGTTACGAGATCGGCGCGCGGTGGGGCGACCTCGCGGAGCGGCACGGTTTCGTCGTGCTGTACCCGGAGCAGCAGGGCGGCAACAACCAGCGGGGCTGCTTCAACTGGTTCGCCGACGGCGACACGCATCGCGGCCACGGCGAAGCGGAGTCGATCCGCCAGATGATCGACCACGCCGTCGCCACCTTCGCCATCGACCCCGGCCGGATCTTCATCTGCGGCCTGTCGGCCGGCGGTGCCATGGCGGGGGCGATGCTGGCGAGCTACCCCGAACTGTTCGCCGGCGGCGCCATCGTCGCCGGGCTGCCGTACGGCACCGCGTCGAGCACGTCCGAAGCGCTCGAGAGCATGTACATGGGCAAGGTCAAGGACGCGAAGGCGTGGGGCGACCTCGTGCGCTCCGCCTCCGACCATCGCGGACCCTGGCCGAGCGTGTCGGTCTGGCACGGCGACGCCGACGCCACGGTCCGGCCGATCAACGCCGGCGAGATCGTGAAGCAGTGGGCCAACGTCCACGGGCTCGGCGCCGCCGCGCCGGACGAGACGCGGCTCGGCGGCGTGACCCGGCGCGCGTGGCGCAACGCCGACGACCGCGTCTGCCTCATCGACTACAGCGTGCCGGGCCTGGCGCACGGCGTCCCGGTCGACGACGCGGACCCGCCGGCGCCCTTCTTCCTGCCGTCCGGAATCGGCGCGACCTGGCACATCGCCGACGATTGGGGCTTGCTGAACCCGCTACGGCCGCGCGGGCTGCTCGCCCGCTTCGGCCTGACCGCCGCCTGAACGACGGCTTCCGGGATCGTCCGGGGCTCATCCCCGTTCGGCGGCACGCCCGACGAGGTCGTGCATGAAGCCGAGTTTGGCGATCACGTTGGGCGAGAGGATGAAGGGGTAAAGGTCGTCCTTGCCCATCGCGTTGCTCATCGAGTTGAGCGCCGTGCTGACCGGCAGCCAGACGTCGATGAGTGCCTGTATGTCGGGCGCGTCGTAGGGGTCGTCGCCGTAATGCACGGCGAACTCCCGGTCCTTGTCGACGGAGGGTGACAACTTCATGTCGAAGGCGCGCGCCATTTCCAGCGTGTCGACGATGTGGAGGTAGTGCGCCCACGTCTCGGCGAAGTCCTCCCAGGGGTGCGCGGTGGCGTAGGTGCTGACGAAGTTCTCCTGCCAGTTCGCGGGGGCGCCGTTCTCGTAATGCCGCTTCAAGGCGGCCTGATAGTCCTGCTGATCATCGCCGAACACGGCGCGGCACTCGTCCAGGCGGTCGCCGTCGCGCACCAGCCTGTCCCAGAAGTAGTGGCCGACCTCGTGGCGGAAATGGCCGAGCAGGGTGCGGTAGGGTTCGCGCATCGCCTTGCGGCGGATCTCGCGCTCGGCATCGTCGGCCTCGCTGAGCGCGATGGTGATCACACCATCCTCGTGGCCGGTCATTACCTTCTGTCCGGCGACGTTGGGCGTATCGGCCAGGAACTGGAACACCAGCGGCTCCTGCGGCGCCAACGTGTCGACCCGCTGGATCAGCCGCATCCTGTAAAGGGTGTAGAACAGGCGGTGCTTGGCCATCTCGATCTTGCGCCAAGCGAGGCGACGCTCCTCGCTGCCGAGTTCTGGCACGACGCGGTTGTGCTTGCAGGCGGCGCACATCGTGTCGCCGGACGCCGCGTCGACCAGCCAGTTGCAGACGTCGTGTCGCGCGTTGGCGCATTGCTTGAAACGGCGCCCGTCGCCGCCAACGGCGACCCAGGTGTCACCGGGGCTGTCGGGCGCCGCCTCGAGCGCGAGAAGCCGCGCGTCGTCCGGCCAGAACCCGAGGGGATGCAGGCACCGCTCGCAGCGGATGTTCTCGAAGAACAGGATTTGCGAACAGGACTGGCAGGAGAACAAGCGCATGATGGGTCCCGTGAGCCGCGACGATGGGCGACGCTCCGGGCGGTGGATCGTCTTGGCGGGTGGCGGTCGGCCCGCACGTGCCCCCGACCGTGTGGGCCTGGAACGACGCGCTCTTCCCGCTGGTTCCGTGCCGGTGGGTCCAGGCCGGTGGGTCCATGCCGATGGGTCCGTCGTGGGCCGTCTCCCCCCTACGAGCGTCCTGGTGCGCGTGGCGCGGCGATCAGCTCCCGTTCATCAAAGGTGTGGCTGAGTTAACATCAGCCTGAACGCACGATTAACGGTCTTGGCGGTTGGCATGTTTTCCATCCAGCGTTGTGGTTCCGCGTCAATAGCAAGGGTGGGATCGACGTGGTATCGCACGGCGCCCTCGAGTGCGATGCTTCCGCGAGCCTCGTGTTCCCGAGTTTGGTTCAGGCGTGATCTTCGGGCTTTCTGCCGCGACAGGATAAGTGATGACCATTGACGCCTTGCACGCGACCTCGACGCCCCCGGCGGCACGCGCCGCCAAGCGCGAGTGGACCGCGGTTCAGGGCGTCGTGATCTTCATGGTCTTCCTGCTGATCTCGATCATCCCCGTGCTGACCCATCCCCTGCCGCCCTTGGAGGATTACGCCAACCACGTGTCGCGCATGCAGGTGCTGGCCGACCACGGGCAGAACGCCAACCTCGCCAAATATTACGAGATCGATTGGGAAATGCTTCCCAACCTGATGATGGACCTGGTGGTCCCCGTCATCGCCAAGTTCGTGAACGTTTACCTCGCCAGCCAGATCTTCACGGTGACCATCTTCTTCCTCATCATGTCCGGCACGTTCGCGCTCAACCGCGCGCTGTTCCGGCGCTGGTCGATGCTGCCGCTGATCGCCTTCCCGTTGCTCTACAACTACATGTTCCTCATCGGCGTGATGAACTACTTCTTCGGCATCGGCGTGGCGCTGTGGGGTTTGGCGGCGTGGGTCATGCTGCGTGATCGGAGCTGGCCCGCGCGCTACGCGGTCTCCGCGTTGTTCGCCGTCGCACTCTACTTCTGCCACCTGTTCGTGGTTGGCGTGTACGGCCTCGGCCTGATGGCCTTCGAGATTTGGTACGCTCTGTCGGTCGAGCGTTCCCCATGGCCGTCGCGCGCCGTCAAGTTCTGCTGCGCCGGCCTGCCGTTCCTGCTGCTCGTGCCGATCCTGCTCACCAGCTCCACCTGGGGTCACGCCCGTGAGTGGGATTGGGAGTCGCTCGGCAAGCTCGACGGGCTGATCTTCGTCGTCGAAACCTACTCCGACATCGTCGCCTTCCTGCTGACCGCCGTGGTGGTCGTGGCCGGCGTCTGGGCGGCGCGGCAGCGCATGCTGCGGGTGCACCCCTTCCTGGCGCCCATGCTGGTCGTCGGCGCGATCATCTACATGGCCATGCCGCGCATGTTGTTCGCGAGCTACCTCGCCGACCAGAGGCTACCGATCTCGCTCGCCTTCATGGCGGTCGCCTGCTTCCGGATCGAGATGCGCCAGGAGTTCGTCCGGCGCTTGTTCCTGGTCGGGTCGCTCGGCCTACTCGGCGCCCGCGTGGCGGAGGTCGACATCGCCTGGGCCAACGCCGCGCCGGACACGCTGGAGATGCGCGAGTCGCTTCGCAAGATCCAGAAGGGCTCGAAGGTCCTTGTCGCCTACATGGACAACAACATGCCCAACGAGGTCGAGCACCTCGGCCTGGTGCACGCCGTCTCGCTGGCGATCATCGAGCGCCAGGCGCTGATCACGACGGCCTTCACCACCAACGGCAAGCAGATCATGCACGTGCGCCCGGAATACCGGAACATGGTGGACACGGAGGACGGCACGCCGCCCACCATCGACCAACTGGTGCTCGACGCTGTCGGCCGCAGCCCCGACGACACCAGCTACTGGCACGACTGGAGCAAGAAGTACGACTACGTCTACCTGCTGTTCACCGACGAGGATTCCGACAACCCGATGCCGGACAAGTTGAAGGAAGCCTACGAGGGGGAGGACTTCCAGCTGTACCGGATCATCAAGCCGGGCATGGACAAGGTCGCGATCGACGGCGCGCGCAAGCCGATCCATCTCAACCCGGCCGCCGCCGCGGCGGCGGCGGGACTTCCGGCGCCCGGTGGCGTGAATCCGGGATCGCCCGCGCCAAGTGGTGCGAATCAAGGTGGGGCGAACCAAGCCGCCGCGCCCGCGCCCGAGGTGAAGGCCGCCGCGCCGTCCGCTCCCCCGCCGGCCCCCGCCCCGAAGCCGGACGCGGGCGCGGCATCGAACCCGGCTCCCGCCGTGCCCGACAAGTCCTGACCCGACTAATCCTGATTGGACCTAGGGCGGGACGGGAGGTGAGGGCAGGGTGCCCGCGCCCACCGCCGCCGGCTCAGGCGTGCCGCAGGGTCTCGTCGGGCACGGCCTCATCGCGCAAGGCGTCTTCGCCGACCTCGTCGGTCCACACCTTGAACACGTTGAGGACGTGCGGCCCAAACGAGGTGGCGAGCGGGATGTCGGTGGCGTCGCGCCCGCGCGAAACGGTGATGCGCCCGATGCGCGGCACGTTGTGGCGGGCATCGAAGATGTACCAGCGGTGGTCGAGGTAGACCTCCAGCCACGCGTTGTAGTCCATCGGCGAGGGGTCGCGCGGCACGCCGATGTCGCCGAGGAAGCCGTTGGCGTAGCGCGTCGGGATGTTCATGCAGCGGCAGAAGGCGACGGCGAGGTGAGCGAAGTCGCGGCAAACGCCGATCCGCTCCTCGTAGGCCTCGTAGGCGGTGCGGGTCGAGCGGGCGTACTGGTAGCCGAACGTCAGGTGGTTGTGGACGAAGTCGCAGATCGCTTGCACGCGCTGCCAGCCTTCCGGCACGTTGCCGAACAGGCTCCAGGCGACGTTGGATAGCTTATCCGTCTCGCAGTAGCGACTGCCCAGGAGGTAAACGAGGTACTGGGAGGGAACCTCGTCGATCGGCACCTGCCTGGCGTTCGCGTGGACGGGGTCGACGAGGCCGTCGCACTCGAACACCTGGTCGCGCGAGATCGTCAACAGGCCCGCCGGGGCCGTGAAGCGCCGGACGTCGTTGCCGTAACCGTCGCGGTAAACCTGGCTGTCGATCGGCGGGTCGGACCGGAACGGACCTTGTCGGCGCACCTGCTGGGCGAGATCGGTGTGGGTGTCGAGCAGGCAAACCATCTGGACGGGCTGCGGACAGAAGAATTCGAGTTCGTATCCGTACCGGATCAGCATGGGATGGTGCTCCGTCGCGAGTGCGTTGTCTTGTTCGGAGCACTGCAACGAGCGGGCCACGCCACCGTTGCGTCGCCCGGGTCGATCATCCCCGCGGGTGCGCCCACGGGGGCGGAACACTCATTCGGCGGCGATCCCGGTCGCCTCACGCGACGCCAGCGCGTCGCGCAGGTCGTCGATCAGGTCGTCGGGATCCTCCAAGCCGACGGACAAACGTAGCATGCCCTCGCCGATGCCCATCCGCTGGCGCGCCTCGGGGCTCAAGCGCTGGTGCGTCGTCGTCGCGGGATGGGTGATGATGCTCTTCGCGTCGCCGAGGTTGTTGGAGATGGTGATGATCGAGAGGGCGTTGGCCACGGCGAACGCGGCGGCCTTGCCGCCGGCGACCTCGAAGGTCACCAGCGTCGAGCCGCCCGACATCTGCTTGCGCACGAGGTCGGCCTGCGGATGGTCGGCGCGGCCGGGATAGATGACCCGCTTCACCATCGGCTCGGCGGCCAGCACGTTGGCGATGCGGCCGGCGCTCGCGGTCTGGTGGGCGACGCGGACGGCCAAGCTTTCCAGCGATTTCAGCATCACCCAGGCGTTGAAGGGCGACAGCGCCGGACCCGTCTGCCGGAGGTAGTTGTGCAGGTGCGCGTCGATGAAGGCCTTGGAGGCGAGGATCACGCCGCCCAGGCAGCGGCCGTGCCCGTCGACGTGCTTGGTCGTGGAATAAATGACGCAATCGGCGCCGAGCTGGAGCGGGCGCTGCTGCATCGGCGTCGCGAACACGTTGTCGACGACGCAACTGGCGCCCCCGGCGTGGGCGATGTCGGCGATGGCGGCGATGTCGTAGACTTCCAGCGTCGGGTTGGTCGGCGACTCGAGGAAGCAGATCTTGGTGGAAGGCCGCATGGCCGCGCGCCATTGATCGAGGTCGCCGCCATCGACGAGCGTCGTCGCGATGCCGTAGCGCGGCAGCAGCTCCTCCACGACGTAGAGGCAGGAGCCGAACAGCGCGCGGGCGGCGACGACGTGGTCGCCGGCCCGCAGCTGACCCATCATCGCGGCGGTGACGGCGGCCATGCCGGACGCCGTCGCGCGCGCCGCCTCCGCGCCCTCCAAGAGCGCCATGCGCTCCTCGAACATGGCGACGGTGGGGTTGCCGTAGCGGGCATAGATGAAGCCGGGGCTCTCGCCCTTGAAGCGGGCCTCGGCCTGCTCCATCGACTCGTACGCGTAGCCCTGGGTGAGGAACAGGGCTTCCGACAGCTCCCCGAACGGCGTGCGCATGGTGCCGCCGTGGACGAGCTGCGTGGCGGGACGCAGCGGCTTGGGAGAGTTGGTCACGGAAGGCTTGGCCGCGGAAGGCTTGGTCACGGAAGGCTTGGTCATGGGGGACTCGGTCATCCTGTCACTCACCCACGTGTTTGGCGTCGGGTACCACCTCGACGGGATCTGGCGCGACCCAGACCGGGATAGGCGTCAAACGCTATGTGGCATGGAACCCGCCGTTTTGGCAGGTGCTTTTTCGCGTTCCCGGTGCCGTGCGCTCACCGTTTCACCCGCGCCGGGTTGCCGACGACCGTCACGCCGGCCGGCACGTGTCGCGTGACGACGCTGCCCGCCCCGACGATCGCGCCGTCCCCGACCGTCACCCCCGGCAGGATGATCGCGCCGGCCCCGATCCACACGTCGGCGCCGATCGTGACCGGGCGGCCGAACTCGAGCCCCTTCGCGCGCGAGGCGGCGTCGCGCGGGTGGTCGGCGGTCAGGATGCGCACGCCCGGCCCCACCTGCGTCCGGTCGCCGAGGCGGATCCTCGCGACGTCGAGCAGCACGCAACCGAAGTTCAGGAAGACGCCGGCGCCGAACTCGATGTTGGTGCCGTAGTCGCAGTGGAACGGTGGCCTGATGTCGCAACCCGCGCCGACCCCGGCGAACATCTCTGCCATGAGCGCGTGTCGCCCATGGCCCGGCAGGGTGTTGGTCGCGTTGTAGCGATCGAGCCACGCGCACGCCCGCCGGTGATCGGCGACGAGTTCGGGATCGTCGGCGAGGTAAAGGTCGCCGGCGAGCATCCTATCCTTCTGCGTGCCCATCGCGAGCCGTTCCCCGGACGACGTCCCCTTCGAGGCCGGCTACCTATCAGAGACGCGACGCCCGACCAACGAGGTGGGCGGCGCGCCCGGACGCGTACGGGCCATGCGGCGGGTTCCCGCCCGGCACGCGTGATGCGTTAACCCGGCCATGGGAGCGTGGTCGTTTGGGGCGCCCCGCGCCTTCGACCCGCCGGCCTTCCGGCCCCTCAGCCCGTCAGCCTTGGAGCCTCCATGTCCGTGATCTGGCCCTCGCAGCACATCGCGCGCGCGATCGCCAACGGGATCATCCGCGCGTCCGGCGCCCCGGACGCCGACCAAGTGCAGCCGGCGAGCCTCGACCTGCGGCTGGGTCCGCTCGCCTACCGGCTGCCCGCCTCGTTCCTGCCGGGGCCGGGACGCACGGTGGCCGAGCGGCTCGCCGACCTGTCCACCCACGAGGTCGACCTGACCCGGCCGATCGTGCTGGAGCGCAACTGCGTGCACGTCATCCCGCTGATGGAGGGGTTGGCGCTGCCGCCCCAGGTGGACGCCCGCGCCAACCCGAAAAGCTCGTCCGGGCGGCTCGACATCTTCGTGCGGATCATCGTCGACGGCGGCGCCACCTTCGACGAGATCCCGCGCGGTTACCACGGCCCGCTCTACGCCGAGGTGGTACCACGCTCCTTCCCGGTGCGGCTCGCGGCCGGCGCCCGGCTCGCGCAGATCCGCTTCCGCGAGGGGCTGCGCGCCTCGCGCCCGCGCTTGGTGCCGGTGACGATCGACCTCGACCCCGCCGGCCGTCCCGACGGCGTCATCGGCTACCGCGCGCGGAAAACGTCCGGGCTGGTCGACTTGGCCGGGATCGGCACCCACCCGCGCGTCGCCTTCTGGGAAGCCTTGACCCTGCCGCCCGGCCGGCGCGGCCTCGTGCTCGACCCGGACGAGTTCTACATCCTCGCCTCGGCGGAGGACGTCGCGGTCGGGCCGCACGAGGCGGCGGAGATGGTCGCCTACGACACGTCGGTGGGGGAGTTGCGCTCGCACTACGCCGGGTTCCTCGATCCGGGGTTCGGCTTGGCCGAGGCGGGCGGGGCCGGCAGCCGGATCGTGCTGGAGGTGCGCTCCCACGACGTGCCCTTCCTGCTGGACCATGGGCAGCGGGTCGCCACGCTGGAATACGAGGCGATGGCGGAACGTCCCGAGCGCTTGTACGGCGAGGCGTCGGGATCGAACTACCAGGGACAAGGCCTCAAGCTGTCGAAGCACTTCGCTTGACGCGGGGTGCGCGCGACCGGTGCCGGCCAGCCATGCGCCCAGCCGGGTTGCCGATGGTGACGCGGGACACGATGTTCGGATGGTCAGGGTCCCGCCCGGCCCGGAGTTAAGCATGGACGACATCCTCCACCACACCCAAGCCGTCAGGCGGCTCTACAAGCCGGACCTGCCGCTGTTCCGCGACCACCTGGTGAGGCTCGACCCGCAGACCCGGTACGATCGCTACGGGTTGCACGTGTCGGACGCCTACCTCGCCGACTACGCGGACCTGTGCTTCGCGCCCGGCGCGATCACCTACGGGTACTTCGAGGACGGCGTGATCCGGGGCGCGGCGGAGCTGCGGACCTACGCCTCGAAGGCGGTGCGGGGCCACAAGGACGCGGAGGCGGCCTTCAGCGTGGAGCGCCCGTGGCGCCGGCGCGGCATCGGCACGCAGCTGATGGGCCACGTCGTGCTCGCCGCCCGCAACCGACGGATCGCGACGCTGACCATCTTCTGCCTGCGCCACAACCAGGCGATGCTGAGGCTCGCCCGCAAGTTCGAGACGGACTTGACGTTCGAGCTGAACGACGTGACCGGCAAGCTCGTCGCCCGGCCGCCATCGGCGATGTCGCTATGGCGCGAGTTTGTGGACAACACGCTCGATGGGGTTACGGCGGTGATCGATTATCAGGGGCGGATGATCAGGGCGGCGGGCCACGGGCTACACTGAGCGGGTGGTAGGGACCGACCTCATTGAGGTGTGGTCGTAGTGCCCGAACTGCCGCTGCCACTGCCGCCACCACCACCACCACCCGCGCCGGAGAACGCGCTGCTGAGGGCGACGGACGAAGCGTTGACCCCGCTGTTGGTCGAGGTCGAGAAGCCGCGCACGGTCGACACGACGCTGGCGCCCTGAATGGCAGGTTGGGCGACCGCTTGGACGAGGCCTAGCACCTTTGTCAGATCGCTGTAGGGCGAGTTCGACACGAAGACGATATCCTTGTCGTGCACGGAGAAGCGCCGCGCGAGGAACAAGGATTTCGGGTCTCGCATGTTGATGAGGTAGGCGACCGGCACGAGGTTCAGCGCCGCCTGTTGCGGGGTCAGGCCGGGGTAGGCGCGGGCGATCGCGACCGGCTCGTAGCGGAGCACGAAGACGCCCTCGGGGTCGGCCCGCTCGTCGACGAAGCCTGCCGATTTCCCGATCGCCTCCTCGAGTGAGATGCCGGTCGCGTCGAACTTCACGACGGCATTCTGCAGGGTCGCGCCGACCGCCGTGAAGGTCAGGGGATATTGCACCAGAGTCAGCGTGTCCCCCGGCCGGGCGAAGATGTTCTCGCGCGGGTCGCTTAGCAGGGTCTGGAACGGGACCCGGACCGTGCGGCCGTCGCGGGTGAGCTCGACGAAGACGTTGTGGGCCGGCGTGTTGGGATTGATGCCGCCGGCGGTCGCGATCACGTCGATCAGCCGGTCGCCGCGCGCGGTCAACGGGATGCGACCACCCATCGTCACCGCCTCGCCGCCCACCGTGACGCTGGTGGCGATGTTGCGCGACAGGGTCACCACCACCTGGGGCTCGATGGCCTTGCCGGTCAACTTCTCGACGATCTCCTTCTCGACGTCCTGCGGCGTCAGACCGTCGACGTGGATGCGGCCGGCGTAGGGCACGGTGATCGCCCCGTCGCGCTGGACCAGCTGGTTCGGGAACGCGGCGGAATGCGAGCCGGTGGCGCCCGCCGAGGTCGGCTGCGAGAACAGGCCGCCGGCGGCCGCCTCGAACACGGTGATGCCGATCGTGTCGCCGACGCCGATGCGCCGCTCGACCGCGCCACGGTAGTCCCCGAACCTGCCGTACAGGCTCGGTCCCGGGAAATGCGACAGGTTCTCGATCGCGAAATCCGAGATGGGCACGATGAGGAAGGGCGAGTTGGGGCGCGAGCCGATTTCGATGACCGACGCCCGCGAGGGGCCGCCGCTCGGTACGGTGGAGCACGCCGCCAGGGCACCGGCGCAGCACAGCGCGGTGCAGGTGAGCGCGACGGCGCGGAGGCGCGTGCCGCGGCCTGGATTTCGGGTGAGCGACATCGAAATCCTTCTCGGACCCATTCTGGTGGCTAAGCTTGCGGGCTCGAACCTAACCCATCGGGCGATGCCATGATACGCAACCCGGTCGTTCCGGCGGCCGTGTGGCTTCCCTGCATCGCTCATGGGGTCGAGCGTCGCGCGGCCGAACGTGGTATCGGCCACCATATCGGGGTTGGCACCGGCCCGTTTGACGGGGCGGCGGGCGTCAATTCGACCGGAGGCAGCATGATACCGGCGCTCAAGGGTCTCTCCGACGCCTCGAACCAGACCGTGCGCTTCCTTGAAGCCGTACGCGACGCCGGGTTCGCCGGCGCGATCAGCCACGGCGCCGCCGACCGAATCGTCCTCGCGACCGACAATTCGGTGTACCAGGCGGCGCCCGACGCCGTGTTGTTCCCCCGCACGGGGGAAGACCTCGCCCGCATCGCTCGGACGTTGTCGTTGGATCCGTTCCGCGAGGTCGCCGTTCGCCCGCGCGGCGGCGGCACCGGCACGACCGGCGCCTCGCTCGGCCCCGGCATCTCCGTCGACCTGTCCCGCTACATGAACCAAGTGCTGGAGATCAACGTCGCGGAGGGTTGGGCGCGGGTGCAGGCCGGCGTGGTCAAGGATCAGCTGAACGCGCTGCTGAAGCCGCACGGCGTCTTCTTCGCGCCCGAGCTCGCGCCCTCCAACCGGGCGACGCTGGGCGGCATGATCTCGACCGACGCCTGCGGCCAGGGGTCGGTGCTCTACGGCAAGACGAGCGACCACGTCCTCGAATTGGAGGTGGTGTTCACCGAGGGAACGCGCTGGTCGTCCCGCAGGCTCACGCCGGACGAGCTGGCGGCGGTGCAGGCGCGTCCCGACATCGTGGGCGCCGTGCACCGCGCGGTCGATCGGGTGCAGCGCGACAACGCCGCCCTCATCGCCGAGTGCTTCCCCAAGCTCAACCGCAGCCTGACCGGCTACGACCTCGCCCATATCCGCGACGCGCACGGCGACTTCAACCTGAACAGCGTGATCTGCGGCTCGGAAGGGACGCTGGTGTTCATCGTGGAAGCCAAGGTCCGCGTGCTGCCGATCCCCAAGGCGTCCGTGCTGGTGGCGGTGCGCTACCGCGACTTCATCGCGGCGCTGAGGGACGCGCGAGCCCTGATGGCCTTCGGCCCGGCGTCGATCGAGACGGTCGACACCCGCGTGCTCGACCTCGCCCGCGACGACAACATCTGGTCGGCGGTGAGCCGCTACTTCCCCGACGACGACGCGCCCTTGGCCGGCATCAACCTCGTCGAGTTCTTCGGCGACGACGATGCGGCGGTGGGGTGCGCCTCGGGCCTCATGACAGCCAAGCTCGACGCCGAGGCGGGGCCGCGATCGCCCCGGCTCGGCTACAGCCTCGCCACCGGCGCCGGCATCCAGAGCATCTGGGAGATGCGCAAGCGCGCCGTCGGCCTGCTCGGCAACGGGACCGGCCGCGCCCGCCCCGTGCCGTTCATCGAGGATTGCGCGGTGCCGCCCGAGCGCCTCGCCGATTTCGTCGCCGAGTTCCGCGCCCTGCTCGACGCCCACGGCCTCGAATACGGGATGTACGGCCACGTGGACGCCGGCGTGCTGCACGTGCGTCCCGCGATGGACCTCGTCGACCCCGCCCAGGAGCCGCTGATCCGCGAGCTGACGGAGGCGGTCGCCGCGCTCGCGGGGAAGTACGGCGGCCTGCTGTGGGGCGAGCACGGCAAGGGCATGCGCTCCGAGTTCGTGCCGGCCGTGTTCGGGCCACTTTATCCCTGCCTCGTCGCGATCAAGACGGCCTTCGACCCGCACGAGCAGCTCAACCCCGGCAAGGTCGCCACCGCCGGCGCGCTCCTGAAGGTCGATGGCCTCGCCCTGCGCGGGCAGTTCGACCGCGTGATCCCCGACGACGTCCGCCCGCACTACGACGGGGTGCTGTCGTGCAACGGCAACGGCGCCTGCTTCAACTACGACGCGAACGATCCCATGTGCCCCTCGTGGAAGGCGACGCGGGAGCGGCGCCATTCCCCCAAGGGGCGTGCCAGCCTCATCCGCGAGTGGCTGCGGCTGCTGGCGTTGGAAGGGATCGACCCCGTCGCGGAGGCCGGCCGGGTGCGCGCCGCCCCCGCTTGGCGGGGCTGGCTCGCCCGCTCGCGCAACAGCCGCGCCGCGCGGCGCGGCGCGCCGGACTTCGCCCATCAGGTGAAGGAGGCGCTCGACGGCTGCCTCGGCTGCAACGCCTGCTCCGGCCAGTGCCCGGTCAAGGTGAGCATCCCGACGTTCCGGGCCAAGTTCTTCGAGCTGTACTACGGCCGCTACCTCCGGCCCGCGCGCGATCACGTGGTCGGCGCCGTGGAGGGGGCGTTGCCGCTGCTCGCCCGGGCGCCCGGCCTCACCAACAGGCTCGCGCGCGGTGCCGCCGCCCGCGCGATGATGGCGCGGGTCGGCCTCGTCGACGCGCCGGCGCTCAGCGGCGTCGACCTCGGCCGCGCCCTGAGGAAACGCGGCCTCAGCTGGGCCGACCCGGACGCGCTCGCCTCGCTCGACGAGAACCGGCGCGCCAGGAGCGTCGTGCTGGTGCAGGACGCCTTCACGAGCTACTTCGAGACGGGGCTCGTGCTCGACTTCCTCGACCTGCTGGTGGGGCTCGGCTTCGAGCCGTGGGTCGCGCCCTACCAGCCCAACGGCACGCCGCTGCACGTGCTGGGCTTCCTCGGCGCCTACACGACGGCGGTGAACCGCAACGCCGACAGGCTCGAGGCGCTGGCGCGGACCGGCGTGCCGCTGGTCGGGCTCGACCCGCCGATGACGCTCGCCTATCGCGCCGAGTACGGGCACGTGCGGCGCGGACGGACGCCGACCGTGCAACTGCCGCAGGAATGGCTAGCCGGCCGGCTCGATGACTTGCCGCGTCTGGACGCTGGCGGGGACGCGTACCTGCTGCCCCATTGCACGGAGAAGGCGACCGCCCTGACCAGCCTCGCGCAGTGGGGCGCGGTGTTCGAGCGCTTCGGCTTGACCCTCCACGTCGTGCCGGTCGGCTGCTGCGGCATGGCCGGCAACTTCGGCCACGAGGCGGAGCACCACGCCATGTCGCGGGCGATCTTCGCCGACGGCTGGGCGCGGCAGGTGGGCGGGGACAAGCCCAACCTGATGGCGACCGGCTTCTCGTGCCGGGCGCAGGCGGAGCGGTTCGGCGGCCGCGCGCTGCCCCACCCCGTCCAGGTGCTGTTGGCGACGATGCGGGGCCGGGCGGCCGACGCGAGCGCCGAGCGGGAGCTGGCGGCGGCGGGATAGGGGCGCGGTCCGGACGGGACAGCGAACACCTCCATCGTGGAAGTCACCAGGGCCGCCCTCACCGGTAGGGCGCGTCGATGGGGTAGGGAAGGCGGTTCAGCGGTGCCAGCGCCGCCTCGATGGCGCGGGCGGCGGCGAGGTGGCGCGGGTCGGCCGTCGTGAACATCGTGTCCGTGGCGGCCATGAACAGGCCGCCGTTGGGCCGGCGCTCGACGACGACGCCGGCCGGCGGCACCACCAGCGGCGCGAGGCGCGGTGACAGGTAGCTCATCCAGGCGGCTCGGAAGGCGCGGGTGGTGCCCCAGTGCTCGCTCATGTCGTGGGGAGCCGCCTCGACCCAGCTCGCCTCCCAGGTCTCGGCCAGCAGCAGCAGCGCCGCCCGCCACAGGGCGTAGCGCAGCAGGGTGGGGTCGGGCTCGGGCCCGACCTCGAACGCCATGCGGTTGGTGAACGGCACCACGTCCCATTCGCGCTGACCCGGCCGGGCGCCGACGCTGCCGCTGAGGCTGACGAGGCTGCCTGGCGCCGTTGCGTCCGTCTGCGCCATCAGGCAATAGCCGTAGTATGGGTCGGGGTCGGGCCCGTCCTCGCCACCGTTGCCCATGTTGCGCGCGACCGCCTCCGCCATGCGCGGCCGCACGGCGGCGAGCGGGTAGCTCCCGCCCGCGCCCTCCGTCTCGCCGACCTCCTGGTAGTCGCCCCAGTCCCAGGTTTCGAGCAGCGGGTCGAGGGCGCCCAGGCCATCGACCGTGCGCAGGAAGCGCGCGGCGATGGCCGCCGGCGTCTCGACGCGGCTGCCCCATTCCGCCTGCATCCAGTACGACTCGCGATAGGGCATCAGCGGACCCTCGGGTTGGGCTTGGGCACGCCGCC
>CAXSDP010000079.1:0-16166 GCA_964235705.1 uncultured Beijerinckiaceae bacterium
GCGGAAAGCCGCAGCCTTTGTCCGCCTCGCCATGATCCGCGTGATGCTCAGGCGCCTTGCCGTAAGTGCCCCATTATGAAAGCAAACTTCCAGGATGGGCTCTAAGAGTTTCGCATCAGCCTGATCCGTGCTAAAATTATCAAAGTTTTTTGGCGCAGAATTCTGGTACATAATGACTGCATGACTTACGGCTATGCGCGGGTATCGACGGACAGGCAGGATCTGGCGGTGCAGCGGGGCCAGCTGGAAGCGCCCGGCTGCATTCGCATTTTCTCCAACACTTTTACCGGCACCACGACCGACCGGCCCCAGCTCAAGCGCTTAGTAAAGGCCCTAGCGCTTGGCGACATGGTCATCACGCCTGCGGCTGACCGATCTCTTGGTGCTGACGCGGGAGATGCAGTAGGCCGGGACCGCCCTGCGGTCGATTGCGGACCCCTGCATCGACACGGCAGGCGATTTTGCGGAAGTCGTGCTGGCGACCCTGGGCGTGGTCGCCAAGCTGGAGAGCTCCAAGAACCGCGTTTGATGTTGCCGTTGACGCAATCGGGCCGGTCATCCGGATTTGATGAGGCGTCTTCCTTGGTGCTTTAATGTCCTGGCCTTGATCAACAGTGAGTTCGGGCTTCCTCCTCAGGTCGCCTGCGCCCTGATGTGGGTGAGCCAGACAGCCCGGTGCATGTTGTAGGCGAGGTTGGCCAATCCGATCTTCACCGTGGCCCGGGCCAATCCAATCGTGCGCACCATCAGCGCCATCGGTCCCTTCTGCCGAGCAAACACGTGCTCCACGGCTGCGCGCACCTTTGAACGACGGTTGTTGGCGCGGCCGATATTCGCCGAAGAACGAACCCGCTTCGCGGGGTGGGCTGCGGCTGCGGTGAAGTAGCGGATCACGCCACACGGGCGGGTTGAGCGAGGCCAGACGCGACCAGAGCATCGCGGCTCCACCAAGGAGCCGTCCGATGAACAACCCGCCTCCCACTGCCCCGATCAGCCCGCTGCGCCAACGCCTGATCGACGACATGCAGGCTGGCGCTCAGGTCCGCAAGGGCGAGAAAGCCGCCTTCGTCGTGGTCTACAAGGAGACCGCGCGCGCTGACGATGGCGACGATGATGCGGACGGGGGTAAGCGCCTGTTCGCCCGCGCCAGCTCGGTGTTCGCGGCAGAACAGGTCGACGGTTGGACTGCTGCCTCCCCAGTTACGCTGGTGACGTTGTCTGGCGTTATATCGGTCGCGCGCGTGGAGGCGTTCGTCGCGGCGACCGGTGCCACCATAGCGCACGGCGGCACGCGGGCATTCTACCGTATGTCAACCGACAGCATCCAGTTGCCTCCGCGAGAGACATTCATCGGCACGCCGACGAGCACTGCCATGGAGAGCTACTACGCCGTGTTGCTCCACGAGCTAACGCACTGGACAGGGTACCCGACGCGCTGCAACCGCCAGCTCGGCAAGCGCTTCGGCGATGACGCCTACGCCATGGAAGAGCTCGTGGCGGAACTCGGGGCCGCCTTCATCTGCGCCGACCTCAACCTTACGCCCGAGCCCCGGCCCGACCAAGCGCACTACCTCGACCATTGGCTCACGGTCATGAAGGCCGACAAGCGGGCGATTTTCACGGCGGCGTCGAAGGCGTCGGAGGCGGTCACCTACCTCGCCGACTTGACGCGCGCAGTGCCGGCACTGTTCCAGAATAAATAACGAACATAGCTGCTAGATCCATCGCTGCCGTAGGGTGAAAACAATAACCTTTGATGACCAAGTCAACATCGCCCGCAACTGAGTCGATTGACGCCCCGTGCACTGTCCGCGCCCTCTTGCTCGCTATCGACGTCTATGACGTCGAGTTCGCGACACTGCGGTTCGACATCGTTGGAGAGCGCGGAGCCGTTCGGCAAGCGGGAGAAGGAAGCTGCCGCCATCCGCCGACCGCTGGTCGGCAAGGTTTTCCTGCCGAGCGCGCGTCCGATAGTGTCCGATAAGCGTTCGTCGGACGCTTGCGCGATGCGGCCCGTCCCGTACCTCGACGGCTTGGCGCCATCCGGCCAAACGCGCCTCAATCGGGTCCGACCGGCCGCAACCTTTTTCGGCAAATCGATGGACGGCGCAGGCGGTAAAGTTCGATCGCGGCCCCTCCAACAACCCTCTCGCAATGTCGGGAGGGAGGATGGTCGACGATGTCGCTCACTCCCCCGCAGGCTGGGAACGCGGCATTGACAGTGGACGCGCGTTGTCGTCGTCTCCCCGGCGTGGTGCGGCGGCCGATGCCTTCTTCGTTTATTTGAAGGCGCAGATCCGGAGCCGGCAACGCGGCGAGGAGCTTGATCGAAGGGGCGAAGACGAAGGTGTTTGTGAGCTACGACCATTCCGAGGACGTCCTCTACAAGCGCCTCCTCCAAGCCTGGGACGCCAACCCAACGTTCGATTTTGAGTTCGACAGCCGCGGACCCGACGTCGCCATCGACAGCACAGAGGCGGCGGTGGTCAAGACGCGCCTGACGACGCTGATGAAGACTGCGACCCACCTGCTCGTACTCGTCGGGGCGAAGAGCCACGCCAGCAAATGGATGGCCTGGGAGATCGATCGAGCCAAACAGGACGACGTCAAACTGAAGCTCGCGGCCGTGAAGCTGCCCAAGGCCAACGTCACGCCCCCGGGGCTTCTGAGCGTCGGGACGGCCTGGGCGACCAGCTTCGAGCGCGACCGGATCGTCGAGGCGCTGGAGCAAGCGAATGCGGATTACTGAAATGCACTCCGCGCTTCGCCTGGCCGACGGCATGTTGGTCGCGGCGCTCGCCGGGCGGCGCATCGATGCCGAGGGCGCCACGACGCTCCGCTTCCCGCTCGCCCACGCCCCGACCGTCAAGTCGGAGCTCAGGGACCTGATGAAGCGGGAACGCGTCGGATTGCTGGTCTGCTCGGCCGCCTGCGGGGCGGACCTCCTGGCCTTGGACGCGGCGCTCGAACTCGGGGCGCGCTGCCGAATCGTGATCCCGTACGGAGAGGGCGAATTCTACCGGACCTCGGTGGCGGATCGCCCCGGCGAGTGGACCGCTCTGTACGAAAGCGTGATCACGAACGTTTCCCGGAAAGGCGACCTTGTCGTGCTGTCCGGCTCGCCCGGCGACGAAAGCTCGTACCGTCGCGCCAACGAGGCCATCGTGACGCAAGCGGCCGCTGCCGCCGCCCCGGGGCGCGCCCTCGCCATACTGGTGTGGGAGGGGCGGCCGCGGGAAGGCTCGGACGCGACGGAAGAGTTCCTGCACCTCGCGTTGTCGGCCGGCATGCTAGAGCGCACGGTGCGAACGTGCTCGCCGCCGGGCGCGCCCCGCTGAACGGTGGCCCCGTCCCGCTTGGCCGCGAGCGGGGACGGCCGATCGATGCCGCCGGGCGGGCGTGCGAGGCGTCCGCGCCCGCCCGCGTCCCGGTCCGATCTAGCGCGGGCGGCGCTCGGCGGCGTCCCGGTTGCACCGGACCCGTACCGTGGCACGGCCGGCCCTCGCGACCTCGGACCGTCCGCAGGACGTCGCTGCGTCACGGACCGCGATGGCTAGGAGGCGCTTTGTGGAACTGCCCGACTTCGACCAAGTCGAGAAATGGTTCGCCGCGAAGGAGTTCGGCCATGCCCGCCGCCATCTGCTCGCCTGGGCGGACGTATCCGGCTCGCCTCCCGATGTGGACCTGAAGATTGTCCAGAAGCTCGCACTCGCGACCTACAAGGACAACGATTTGCAGGTCGAGCAGGGGCTCGAGGTCGCGTACCGCCTCCTGCGCGACCGCGCCGCGCTCGACGGCACCCGGGATCCGGAAACGCTCAACCTCGGCGGCGCCATCCAGAAGCGGATGTGGGAAGTCGCTGGCGACGCTCGCTCGCTGACGCGCTCGCTGCGCCTGTACAGGCGGGCGCACGACATCGCGTTCGCCGATGGTAAGCTGGACGACTGGACCTACTCAGCCGTCAACGTCGCGTTCACGCTTGACCTGATCGCGCGCGAGGAAGTTGACGGCTCCGCGCCCCATCCGTCCGAACGCGCCGACGGCTTGCGCGCCGAGGCTCGCGCCGCACGGGGCGCGGTCCTCAATCAGGGCTACCGCATGCGCGCCGACGCGGCCGAAGGAACGTGGTGGCGCGCGGCCACCCTCGCGGAAGCGCATTTCGGCCTGGACGAGGTCGACGAGGCGGCGCGCGTCGTCGCGGACGCCATCGCGCGCTTCGATCCGGACGACTGGCAGCAGGAGAGCATGGCGCGCCAACTGGCCGCGATCGCCTCCGTCCACTACGGGGAGTCGGGCGGGCGCGTTCGGGCGCTCGAAGCAGTTGCTCCCCTGGTCAAGGGGCCCGCGGCCCGGGCGATCGCGGCCGGCAAGGTCGGTCTCGCCCTGTCCGGCGGCGGGTTCCGGGCCGCCTTGTTCCACGTCGGGACGCTCGCGCGCCTCGCGGAATTGGACCTCCTGCGCCACGTCGACGTCATCTCGTGCGTGTCGGGTGGCTCCATCCTGGGAGCCCTCTACTACCTCGAACTGCAAGGGCTGCTCTGTGCGAAGCGCGATGCGGAGGTCGGCCGCGCGGACTACGTCGCGGTGGTCGAGAAGGTGCGGGCCCGGCTCGTCCAGGCGCTGCAGGGCGACCTGAGGACCCGGGCGATGGTCCGCTCGCTCAGCACCGCGCTGTCCTCCAGAACGGTAGAGACCGGCGCGCTGCTGACGTCGGAGCTCTACGCGACGGGGGACCGCCCGGTTCCGACCTTGCGCGACCTCGCCTTCACGCCCTGCGGCGAGGCGGACGGATTTAACCCGAAGCGGCACAACTGGAGACGCGACGCGAAAGTCCCGATCCTCGTCATCAACGCCACGACGTTGAACACGGGCCACAATTGGCAATTTACCGCCACGTGGATGGGCGAGCCTCCGACCAGCATTGAGCCCGACATCGACGCGAGCGAGCGCCTGCGCCGCTTTTACAACGTTGGGGAAGGTCCACCGCCGTACAAGGAGATTCCCCTCGGAGTCGCGGTCTCGGCCTCCGCCGCGGTCCCTGGCGTATTCCGGCCAGTCGCCCTCGATGGCCTCTACCCCGATCGGAAAGTGCGACTGGCGGACGGGGGCGTCCACGACAACCAGGGCGTCTTCAGCCTGATCGAACAGGACTGCACGACCATGGTCGTGAGCGACGGGTGCGGGCAGCTCGACACCGCCCCGGATCCGAGTCCCCTTGCCTTCCCAGTGGTCAGGAGGGCGAACGACATTCTGATGGAAACCGTGCGCCGCGGAACCTACCGCAACCTCTTGACGAGGGTCCGGACGCGGCGACTGCGTGAGCTCCGCTACTTGCACCTTAAGAGCGGCCTGCCGACAGCGGACGTAACCTGGATCGGCGGCGGGCCGGCTCCGGGCGACGCTGTGCCGCGCGACCGGGTGGCGTCGGGGTTGGACGAACGGATCCAGCGCGCGCTCGCGGCGATCAGGACCGACCTCGACGACTTCTCGCTGAATGAGCGCGACGCGTTGATGTTCGCCGGATACCGGATCGCGGACCGCGACTTCCTGGCCAAGTCTTCGGCCCTCGCCGTGGATCCAGATGCCAGAGAGGTCTGGCCGTTCCTGCGCGTCAGCACGCTGATGGAAGCGCGAAAGGCGCCCTGCCCGGATGACGGAAAATCGGACGCCCTCGCCGATGAACTCGAATGCGGAAGGTACCTGTTCTTTCGCGCGGTCCGGCTTTCGAGGCCTGGGAGGTGGTTGCGGAGGCGGCTTGGGAACGGCGCCGGCTCGTCGCGGACTGGATCGGGCGGCGGCGTGTAGCTCCCGTGATCAGGACTTCGCGGCCCGACAGCGAGCGAAACGCTTCGCCCGGGGGCAGGATCGACCCGCGACGGAGTTTGGAAGCGCCGTTCAGCACCGAGGGGATCGCGACGGGGACATGGCGCCACAGACCGGTGCGCCCGTCAGCTTGGTTGAGGGCGCCGACGGGAATCGGACGCCCTGGCTCCCAGGTGTGAATGAGGACGACGCGCTGCAACACTCCGACGCGACCGTGGCGTCCCCGCCCGTCCTGGGATCGGCCACCTGCGGCGCATGATATCGCAGACCCCGGCTTATTTTGCGTCGGACGCCATCGCCTTCGCCTTGGCCGACAACTGGGCTTCCATGCCCGAGATCCAATCGGTGTCTTCGCCGCGCCCGGCCCGCGCGCGGCGGATGAGGCCGAGGTTGCGGGCCGTCGACTCGGGCTCCCAGGCCTCGCGGACCGCCGCCAGCGCGTTAGCGAGGGCCTGGTCCGCGCCTATCCGGTCGCGGGCGAGGACCGATAGCTCGAGCAGCGTCGCGTGGTCCCAGTAGTCGGCTTGCTTCAAGGCCAGGCGACGGCGGACCGCGTAGCGCACCACGGGCAGCAGTTCGTCGCGCCGGACGTACTCCCCCGCAATATCAAGGAGGGTGACCGCGTTGACGCCGGGATAGGCATCCCGCATGTCGGCCTCGTAGCCGGCAACGTAGACGGCGACGGCCTTCCACAACCATCCCTTCGCTTCGGCGTCCGCCCCGGCCTCCAAGGCGTCCTCCCACCGATCCTTGTACACCCGCCCGAGCAGGCCGTTCGTCTCGCTGCTCGGCCCGTGCTCCTCCATGACGTCCAGCAGCTCGCGCTCAGCCTCGGCACGGCGGCCGAGACGGTTCAGGGCAAAGCCCAGCTGTTCCCGGACCAGGACGGTTCGGGCGAGGATGGGCGCCATCTGCGGCACCAGGTCGACCATCCCCATCCATGCCTTGACGGCGCGGTACGACAGCATGAGGTCGACGACGATGGCGGGATCGGCGTCGCGGACGTTGAGCGCGCCCTCGACCTCGGCGACGGCTTCCGAGCCCCGCTCGCGGGCGAGGGCCAACTTGGCCTTGAACTCGCGCGAGTACCTGACCAGTTCGCGGAAACTGTCGGTCTTCAGGCGCGATATGTCCGGCCGCGGCCAGTCGGTCACCAACTGGTACAACGGGCTGTCCTCGACCGGGTCGCGACAGCCGTTCAGGCGATCCGTCAAGGCTTGGCGGTCATCCCCGGGATTCTCTGGGTTCCCGTACGCGTCGAGCGTGTACGGTAGACCCCGCAGCGAGGCCACGTCGAACGGCAGGCGCATACCCCGACCAAAGACCAGGACCGTGCTGTGCGGCCGCACGCCGTGGCGGATGCCGAGCTCGTAAACAACGTTGGCGTTGGCCGTCGTCAAGTCGGCCACGGCGTAGTCGCAGAGCATCAGCCGCTCGAACATCGGCTTGTGGATGATGCCCCCGACGTTCTCCTCGTCGGCCCGGATCGGTTCGAGGTCCGCGGCCTCGACCGCCGGTTTCACGATCTCGCGGTAGACCTTATCGAAGTCGATGACGCGACCACCGTCTTCAGGCTTCTTGCCAAACGGCATCAACACGAAGCAGAATGGTTTCATCGATCGTCTCTAGCCTCGCCTACTCCGGGGCCGCTGCGGTCGTGGGCGGGTGCGCGACGTGCCGTCCGTCCGATCTAAGACAGCCCTGCTAACTCCGATGAGCGTCGCCCCATTCCAACGCCAAGGTCAAGGTGACGCGCGGTGCTGATTGCCGGCGGCCTCTACCGCGAGACTTGCGAAATCCCTTCGTGGAACGCCTTGTACGGTTCGGGCGGCCGGGCCGCCGCCGCCGTCGCCCGCCTCTCGGAGTCGGTCGACCTCTACACGTACCAGCCCGCGGGCGGCCAGGCGGCCTGGCGGCACATCGAGGCGCTGGGCGTCCGGATCTTCGCGGCCGCGTCCGCGGGCGAGATCGCCTTCGCCTACTTCCACCCTCTCTCGACGCCGGCGATTGCGCCCGCTCCTGGGACATTGGCCAGGGAAGCGCCGCTCAGGCTGGAAGGGGAGACGGTCTTGCGCTTCGGCCTTCTCGAGGGCGACGCGATCGTCGCCGCGGCAACTGCGGTCTACGATCCCCAGTGCGCGACCGGGGTCCGCCCCTTCGCCGAAAACGGCTCGCGCGCGGACAGGCTGGCGATCGTGCTGAACGACGCGGAACTGCGCGCCTCGATGCGGGGAGCGTCGTCAGACGTCGCCGCGCGCCAATTGATGGAACGGGACGGCGCCGCAGTCCTCGTGGCGAAGGACGGCGTCAAGGGCGCGCGCGTATACACCGGGGCGGGCGCGATCGCCCACGTCCCCGCTTACGCCTCCCGCCGCGTCTTCAAGATCGGGTCGGGCGACGTGTTCAGCGCCGTCTTCACCTACTATTGGGGCGAAGCGGGATTGTCCGGGGTTGAGGCTGCGGATCAGGCCTCTCGCGCGACGGCCCACTATTGCGAGACCAGAGAGCTGCCGCTGCCGGCCCCCAACCTTATGCCTTCCCGAGCGCCCGCGTCCGTGGCGGCCTCGCCCCGCGTGTACCTAGCCGGCTCCACGTCGACGATTGGCAGCCGTTGGACCCTGGAGGAGGCGCGGTGGTGCCTCCGCGCTCTCGGCGCGGACGTGGTCGCGCCCGCCGTCGACGTCCCGGCGGGCGGCGCCGCCTTCCAGGACTGTAATGCGGCGCTCGTGGTGGCTGACGGTCTGGACGAAGCGGACCTGGACGGTTGGAGACGGGCGGCCGATCGCGGGATTGCCCTCGTCGCGCTGCAGCGGGCGGACGCCCAGTGCCATCGGCTCGGCGACCGTCTAGACGTTGTCGCCACCGACGACTTCGCCACCGCGATCTACTTGGCGTGCTGGGCGACAGCGGCCTCGCGGACAACGCGTGGCTGACGTCTGCGTCGTCTACGCGCGCGATGACGCCAAGCCAATTCCGGCGGCGCTCGAGAGGGATTTTGCCAACGCATTCTCGGTTTGGTGGGACGCCAAAATCGTGTCGGGCGATTACCGCGAGGCCATCCAGCGCGAGATCGGGGCGGCCGGCTGCCTGGTCCCAATCTGGTCCGCTTCCGCTCGGTTAAGCGGGACCATGCACGACGAGGTGAGCCTCGCCCTCCACATCGGCATACCCGTCCTCCCCTTGCGCATCCACAGCGTGCAGGCTCCTCTAGGTTTTGGCACCCTGCAAGCTGTGGATGCCCTAGGCTGGGATGGGCGGCCTGGGCGGCCCGAGATCGGCCTCCTCAAACAGCGCGTGGGCGCCGCTATGGAGGCGCGCGCGGCAGGTAGGAACCGTCCGGCCGATCTCGGCTTCGGTACTGCGAGCAGCCTTCCGCTCTTATGGCACTCTGTCTCCTCGCACGAAACGCAGGTCGAAGTTCCCGCGGCGCTGGAAGCGTTGGACGTCTTCGGGGCGCCCGCCGTCCTCCTGTCCGCCTACGACATGGCGGCCGGCCGCCGATCGAGGAATCTTGTTCGCCGGCTCGAGCAAGTCCGCAGCCGCGGCGGACTGGTGCTGCTCGACTCGGGTCATTACGAGAAGACCAGGAAAGGCGATGCAGCCTGGACGCGTGACGCGTTCCACGAAGCGTTGCGAGCGACGCCGCACGATTTGGCGCTCTGTTTCGACGGCCGCCATCCGCCGGGCGACCTCGACAAGGCCGTCAAGAGTGCGTCGAGAGCAGTCCACCGGGACGCGAAGCGGACGGAAGTGCCGATGCTGCCGATCGCGCACCTCCCGCGGTCCGAGAACGGCAAATACCGGGCCGACTTGGCGCCCGAGCTCGTGCGTCGCCTCGCGACCGAGTTCCACCCGCCCATGATTGCGATACCGGAGCGCGAGTTGGGCGCGGGCCTCTTCGCCCGGGTCGCCAACATGCTCGCCATCCGGCGCAAGCTCGACGAGGTCGGGTTCTATCAACCGATCCACCTCTTGGGAACTGGAAACCCGATCAGCGTGGCGCTGCTCGCGGCAGCGGGCGCAGACAGCTTCGACGGCCTCGAGTGGTGCCGGTTCGTGGTGGACGCAGCAACGGCCACGTTGCACCATTTCCAACTGTTCGAGCTGTTCAAGTACCAAGCCCAGCTCGCGACTTCGCCGGTCACAGCGGCCGCTGTGAGTGACGACAAGGTCAACTACGCGGGCAAGGCGTTGCTCCACAATCTTGACTTCTACACCGAATGGATGGAGCGACTCCGGGGCGCCGTCCGCGATGAGAAAAGGTTGGTCGAGTTCATGACCGAACTCCTGCCGAAAGGCGCGATGGCGCAGGCGCGGGCCGCGCTGCCGGGGATCCTGTGAGGCGGTTCTCCAGCCCCGTCCCGGGGCGATCGCAGTTCGGGGAAGGCCCGAGGCGCGTTGTCGCTTCGCGCCAGTGCTGGAAACGCGCGACGCCGCACTCTGCCGCCGAACCCGGATGTTCGTTCGACGGATCCAGCGAGGCGACACGGTCCGCCATGCGGGCCGCACGCCAGAACGGAGGAGCACAGCCTTGAGCATCATCACCCTGGTTTCCGGAGGATTAGATTCAACGCTCGTGGCCCGCATGGGTCAGGAGATCGGCCTCGAGCAGCACCCGCTCTTCATCGATTACGGGCAACGGGCGAGGAACCGCGAATTGGCCGCATGCCGGCAGGCCATGGCGAAGCTCGGCCTGCCGCAACCGAAAGTGGCCGAGCTGGCGGGTTACGGCGCCCTCATACGCTCGGGCCTGACCAATCCCGGCCTGCGCGTGGTCGAGGACGCCTTCACGCCGGGCCGCAATCTCCTCTTCCTGCTCGTCGGCGCCGCGCATGCGGCCCAGGTGGGGGCAGACGCCGTCGCGATAGGCCTGCTGAACGAGGAGACGAGCTTATTCCCCGACCAGACCAGGGGTTTCCTCGCGTCGGCCGAAGCGACCCTGGCCTTAGCGCTCGGTCGACCGATCAAGGTGCTGGCGCCTTTGGCGGAATTCTACAAGCGCGACGTCGTGGAGCTCGCGAGGGGGAAGGGTATCCAGGGGACGTACTCGTGTCACATCGGCGACGAGTCGCCGTGCGGTCGGTGCATCGCCTGCCGCGAGTTTCAGTACGAGGGGGCCTGAGATGGGTGGCAGTGGAGGCGGGGGCTGGAGCAGCCTGGGCGACACGCGCGGTCTCGAACAAAAGGCCAAGGAGGCTTTGAGACAAGGCAAGAAGAACGTCTTCATAAGCTTCGCCTACGAGGACATCGACGAGGTTAACCTGCTCAGGGCGCATGCGAAGAACGAGAGGAGCGACATCGAATTTAACGACCGCTCCGTCCGAGAACCTTTCGACAGCGAGCGCGCCGAATACATCCGTGGGCGTCTGGCGGAGCGCATCAACCAAGCCTCGACGACCATCGTATACATTTCCGGGAGCACTGCCCGGAGCAAATGGGTCAAATGGGAGGTCGAGAAGAGCATCGAGCTCCGCAAACGCGTCGTAGCGATGCATTCTGGGAGCAAGCCGCCAGCCGACCTGCCCTCGTGGGTCCGAGACCACGGCATTAAGGTGGTCCCGTGGGGCAAGCTCGATAACGAACTCTAGGGCCGGTCCTCCGACGGACGTCGTTCCGGCGGAGAACTCCAGTGCTAGGGCGCTTCGCAACACGTCACGATCAACGATCCTCGGCTTCTTTCCATCGACAAGCCGCCTCTTGAACGGTGCGCTTGGCGATGGGTCAGGTGCCCTCGCCGCGGACTTCATCGCTGAACTGACCGAGGCGCTGGCCGAATTTTGGCGGGGCGCCCTGATGCTCGCTCAAGAGCAGTCCTCTCGCTCGGCTCCGTAGCAGATACGCTGCAAGGAGAGCGCGCGACACGAGCCAGCTTTGTCACTCGACACTTCGACAAGGTTTGTACAAATAAGCCGACCGCCAGCTATGCGCTGGCGTGTTGTTCCGCCTGCCTGTGAATAGGCGTGCAATAGGGGCTCTGGCGCGATCCTGCTGATGATCATGACGGGCTGAAGCCGATCAGGCGGGCTTGCAGCAGATCGATTCTGCCGCGCCCGTACATCTGGCGCTTGACGAGCTTTAGCTTGGTGACCTGACCCTCCGTCTGCCCGTTCGACCAGGGCAGCGCCAGCGCCGCCCGTACCGCCGCGCCGTCCCGGACGATGCCGCGGGCGAAGGAGGCGACGAGACTCCCGTTCGCCCGCGCCGCCCAGGCGCCGAGCTTGTCCGGTGCCATCGTGCGAACCATGGCCTGGAACCCGGCCACGATCACCCGCGCCTCCAGCAGAGCCGGCACGCCCTGTTCGACCGCCGCCACCGTCAGCGTCTCCGCCTTGGTGAGGTGATCGCGGCTGGTGGTCAGCAGGCGCGCCAGTGTCCGCGCCGAGGGCACGCGCTGCAGCCGCTCGATCTCGGCCGCCTCGGCCCGCCGGCGCCGCGTCGCCCACTCGCCGACCACGCGCAGCGAGCCCCGGAAGCCCTGCTCCTTCGCCCGCCGCCACAGATCGGTGGCGTTGCGGGCGCCAGCCTCCCACTGCGCGTCGAGCCAGGGAAGGTGAGCTTCCAGCGAACTCTGACGGACCCGGAACATGTCGCTGCGCTCGCCGCGCAGCACCTCGCGGACGACCTTGCGGCTGTGGCCAAGGCGACGGACGATCTGTCGGATCGGCATGCCGGCCTGCGACAAGGCGCGGATGGCCGCGTCCGCCTCCTCGCGCCGCAGATAGCCCTCGTACTGGATGCGCTCGGCGGCCGTGAGCAGAGCGGGATTGATGGTGGCAGCGCCGACCACCTCGCGGACCTGCCGCATGGAGAAACGCACGGCGTCGAGGAAGCTGCGGCTGGCGTTCTCCATCAGGTGCCAGCGATCGGCGACCTGGACAGCCTGCGGCAGGGCGCGGGCGACGGCCTCGCCGTAGCCGCCGCCCCGATCACGCGCGACGACCTTGATCGACGGGCGCTCTGCCAGCCACGCTTGCGCGGTGGCCTGCTCGCGATCCGGCAGCAGGGCCACGACACGGCGGCGCTCGAGATCGCAGACCAGGGTTCCGTAGCGGTGGTTGCGCCGCCACGCAAAGTCGTCGATGCCGACCACGTTCAGAGCATCCGGCTTGGGTGCCGCACGGCGGCGGATGACGCGCAGCAGCGTGTCGCGGCTGACCGGCAGACAGAGGCGGCGGGCGAGGCCGGCGGCGGGCCGTCCGCCCAGCGCCAAGCCGAGGTGATGGACGACCTGCTCCAGCCGCGCGGTGCGACGGGCGAAGGCGGGTAGGATATCGGCCGGGAAGCGCTCGACGAAGATGCGCTTGGTGCATGAGGCCACCTCGCAGCGGAAGCGCCGGGCAAGCACCTGGATGTCGACCCGCCGCCCGCCCAGAGGCAGGTCGGCGGCACGACGCCGGTAGCGGCTCTGCACGCGACACGAGGGTGTCGCGCAGGACGGGCACCGCGCCGACCCCGCTGCCGACCGCACGACCAAGCTGATCCTATCGGCGCCCATGTCGAAGTGATCGACGAGGAAGCCGTCGGGCACGAGCTGCGAAGGCTTGAGGCTGCGGCGCATGGCACGGCTCCGTCGAGGAACTCCGCACCGCCAACGCCGCCGTCAGCAAGATCGCGCCAGAGCCAAGATTGCACGCGATCTAGGGTCAAGGTTCAACGCCGATGGGGTGGACGCCCCTCCGACGGCATCGATGTGCCAAGGTTGCGGTGTCGACCGCGCGAGGAGGAGCGTCCATGGAGAAGGTTAGCATCGTCGGCCTGGATCTGGCCAAGAACGTCTTCCAGGCGCATGGCGCCTTCGCCAACGGTGCCGTGGCCTTCAGCAAGAAGATCACGCGCGGCAAGCTGCTGGCCTTCTTCGCCGAGCTGCCGCGCTGCCTGGTGGCGATGGAAGCCTGTGCCAGCGCCCACTACTGGGCCCGCGAGATCGCCGCGCTCGGCCACGACGTTCGCCTGATCGCCCCGATCTACGTGAAGCCGTTCGTCAAGCGCAACAAGAACGATGCGGCCGACGCGCAGGCCATCGCCGAGGCCGCCTCGCGCCCGACCATGCGCTTCGTCGGCGTGAAGAGCGCGGACAAGCAAGCCTCTGGCATGGCCTTCAAGACGCGCGACCTCCTTGTGCGCCAGCGCACCCAGACCATCAACGCGCTACGCGGACATCTGGCGGAGTACGGCATCATCGCGCCCAACGGTCCGGTCCATGTCGCGGCGTTGGCCGAAGCGCTGACCAGGCCCGACGCGCCGGTACCCAAGCCCGTTGTCGGCCTCGGTCGCATGCTGCTGGCCCACATCGCGGCTTTGGGCGACCAGGTCGCGCTGCTCGAACGGGAGCTGCGCGAGCGGGCCAAGCGCGACGAGGCGGCCCGGCGCCTGATGACCATCCCCGGCATCGGCGTCATCTGCGCCACCGCCATCGAAGCGCTGGCGCCGCCACCGGAAAGCTTCGCCAAGGGTCGCGACTTCGCGGCCTGGCTCGGGCTGACACCCCGGCAGAACTCGTCTGGCGGCAAGGTGCGCCTCGGCAGCACGACCAAGAAGGGGCAGCGCGACCTCCGACGGCTGTTGATCTGCGGGGCGGTCACCGTGGTGAGATGGGCCTTGCGCAAGGGCGCGCCGCAGGGCTCCTGGCTCGCATCCATGCTGGCCCGGAAGCCACGTTTGGTCGTCGCCGTCGCCCTGGCCAACAGGATCGCACGGGTCGCCTGGGCCTTGCTGGCCAAGGGTGGTGTTTACAGGGTTTCGGAGGCGGTCGCCGCCTGAGCGGCAGCTGCATCCGGAAGCGTCGGTGATGTGGGAGGGTCGATCGAACGGGTAAGGGCAAACGGTCAATGAGACAGGGTCGGGAAAACCAGCGTCAAACGGAGCACCTTAAGTGCGCCACGCCGACTTGGACCCGGTCCGCGGATCTCCATACGGGCCCGCGGCGGGTGAACGGCCGCATCATGAGGCCGGACACACGACAGCACCTGACCACATGCTTGAACCCCAAGAAACCGCTTGCATCAAACGGGGCGTCCACACACGTTTGACAGGCTGGAGTGCCATCCGGGCGTGAGAACCATCGTGCGCGACCGCGCCACCGTCTTCGCCCGGGCTATGCGGGATGGCGCTCCCCAGGCCACGCAGGCGGCGGACCGCTGGCATCTGCTGCACAATCTCGGCGACGCGCTCCGGGCCGCGGTGGGCCGGCATCGACGTGCCGTCTCGGCCGCGGGCGGCATCGAGCGGGACAAGCCCGAGCAACCGGGTCTGCACAGGGTGCCGGTGAGCGGTCCGGGCGTCGACGCGCTGAGAGGCGAGCGCCGGCAGGCCCGGGCCGAACGCTACGCCGAGGTCAGCCGACTGCGCGCCGACGGGCTGCCGCCTCGCCGGATCGCCCGCGCGCTCGGCATGAGCCAACGCAGCATCGAGCGATGGTTGACGGCCGGTGGCGAGCCGGAGCATCGCCGGCCCCCGGTGGCGAGCCTCGTTGATCCGTTCCGCCCCTATCTCGACCGCCGCTGGCGCGAGGGCTGCCGGAACACGAGGCAGCTGTGGCGGGAGATCACGGCAGGCGGCTTCAAAGGCAGCTTCGCGACGATTGCCCGCTGGGCCGCTCCCCTGCGCGGTGCCGGCCCGGCTGATGGCTCCGTACCGCCTCCGACGCCACCAGCCGCGTCCCGCCCGTCACGGCGGCGGTGCGCTTGGCTGCTCGGGCGCGAGCTCGACGATCTCACGGCGGCCGAGCGCTCTTATGTGGAGCGACTGACGGCGGCCGATCCCGCGCTGGCGATGGCCTCCAGCCTGGCGCGGCGCTTCGCGGCCATGGTGAGGGGCGGGGATGCGTCGGGTCTCGACGCCTGGATCGCATCGGCGTCGGAGGGCGACCTGAGCGGCTTGGCGACGGGCTTGGCGCGCGACAAGGCAGCCGTGAGGGCCGCCATCACCGAGCCCTGGAGCACGAGCCCGGTCGAGGGACACATCAACCGGTTGAAGACACTCAAGCGGCAGATGTATGGCCGGGCCGGCTACGATGTCCTGCGAGCCAGGATGCTGGCCGCGTGAGGGCCCGGGCGACATCGCGAAGGCGATCGCCCGCTCCAGGCCGCACCAAAAAAGCGGAAGAGCCCCAGATTGCCGCGCTACACGCGACCGCGAACGCCGGCGAGACCGACAGCAGAACGAGGACGCCGTGCGAGGCCAAGCCGTGATCGCCATAGGGGAAGGCGTTAGTCACACAAACCGGATGGTCCGAGGTGATGAACTGCCGCGCCCCATCCGCTCGGTAGAGCACCGGAACCAGGCGGAGCTGATCTTCCCCCTTTGAAGTGGTCCGCCCTGAGGTATGGCTTTCGAGCCTCAAC
>CAXSDP010000080.1:0-2882 GCA_964235705.1 uncultured Beijerinckiaceae bacterium
TGCGTCACCCCCGCGCCCCGGTGCCGCGCCGCGTGCCCCCGCCCTGGTCGCCCCGCCGACCGATCGGGACGCGGGCCGCTCCATCGCCGGGGCCGGCGTGCCCGGTTCGTCCACGTCGTGGAAATCGACGCCGGCCTGCGCGGCCAGCGCCTCGCCGAGCTGGTCGCGCAGGATGCGGGTCTTCACCTCCGACACGGCGCCCTCCGTCAGGTCGCCGAGCTGGAACGGGCCGAAGGACAAGCGGATCAGCCGGTTCACCTCCAGCCCCACGTGCTCCAGCACGCGCTTCACCTCGCGGTTCTTGCCCTCGCGCAGTCCCATCGTCAGCCAGCAATTGCTGCCCTGGGCGCGATCCAGCCTCGCCTCGATCCCCGCGTAGTCGACGCCTTCGATCGTCACGCCCTCGCGCAGGCCGTCGAGCACGCCCTGATCGGTCTGGCCCTTGGCGCGCACCCGGTAGCGGCGCACCCAGCCGGTCTGCGGCAGCTCCAGCACGCGGGCGAGCCCGCCGTCATTGGTCAGCAGCAGCAGTCCTTCGGTGTTGATGTCGAGCCGTCCCACCGTGACCACGCGCGGGCCCTCCGGCCAGGCGGCGCGCAGGTGGTCGGCGACCGTCGGCCGTCCTTCCGGATCGTGGTCGCTGGTGACGAGCCCGCGCGGCTTGTGGAACAGGAACAGCCGTGTCTTCTCCGCGTCGGGCAGCGGCAACCCGTCGACGAGGACGGTGTCGCCCGGTCCGACGTCCACCGCCGGGCTCGACAGCACGGCGCCGTTCAACGTGACGCGACCGGCGGTGACCCAGGCTTCGGCGTCGCGGCGCGAGCACAGGCCGGCGCGTGCCATCAGCTTGGCGACGCGCTGACGGTCCACCGTGCGCCCCGGTGCGCTGGCCGAGGCGCCCGCCGGCTCCGGGCTCTTCCCATCGTCGTGCTTGGCCATGGCCCGTGATACAGAGGCGGACCCCGCAGGCCAAGGCGAAAAGGCCGCCTGCGGCCATGGAAGACGACGCGATGGCGGAGGATGAGCGCGCGATGCCCGGCGACCCGCCGCGACACCCGATGGAACGCGCGTTGGCGGCGGCGCGCGAGGCCGGCGCGCGCGGCGAGGTCCCGGTCGGTGCCGTCATCCTGCGCGACGGCCTGGTCATCGCCACCGCCGGCAACCGCACGCTGGGCGACCACGACCCGACGGCGCACGCCGAGATCGTGGCGATCCGCGCCGCGTGCCGTCTGCTCGGCAGCGAGCGGCTCGTCGGCTGCGACCTGTACGTGACGTTGGAGCCCTGCGCGATGTGCGCGGCGGCGATCTCCTTCGCCCGCGTGCGGCGGCTGTACTGGGGCTGCGACGACCCGAAGGGCGGGGGGGTGGAGAGTGGCGGCCGCTTCTTCGCGCAACCGACCTGCCACCACGCGCCCGAGTGCTACGGCGGCTTCCATGAGGCGGAAGCGCGATCCCTCCTCAAGGATTTCTTCGCGTCGCGGCGCTGAGGATGGAAGCACCAAACGCGCCATCGTCGACACGGGCCGACGATGGCTTCGTCTCGATCGAAGCGTTTACGCCGCCTTGGCGGCCTGCTGGTTCACGCCGCCCTCGCCGATGGCGGTGAACTTCTTGTCGCCGTTCTTGCTGTCCTCGAGGTTCTCGCTCATGCCCTTCATCGCGTCCGTGTTTCCGAGCAGCTTGGCGTAGGACTCCATCGAGCCGTAGTTGGCGACGCGGAACATCTGCTGCTGGTTCGCCGCCGTGATCAGGGCGGCGTCGCGCACCGGACCCGCGTCCGTCCCCTCGATCATGTGATGCACCTCGTTCAGCATCGCCTTGGCGATGTGGTTCTCGTTGCGCTTGACCGGGACGCCGAGCTTCTCGAACGTGGCCTCGATCCGCTTCGCGTATTCCTTGCTCTTCGATTCCGTCTTGCCGAACAGTTCCTTCAAGTCCACCGACGAACTCGCCGAAGACATTTCGGACGCGTGCTTGCCGATCTGCTCCTCGAAGTCGAGTGTATAGGTCAATCCCGTGACCAGAAGGTCATGCATGCTCTTCATCGCCATTGTGTCCACCTTTTGTTAGAGATGGCACTTGTTCGGAATCGTTCCGGCCATCTGTACCGTCGGAATGCGAGACCTGCCGCACTGTTGCATGCCGTGCGACGCATTCTTCGACGATGCACGCGACGAATGTACGCGTGCGCCCGTCAGGGCCGAGCGCCCGTCAGGGTAGGATGCGGCTGGCGCGCCACAACACCCATTGCCGGCGGAGGGGCGACAACTCGATCGGCGTCGCGAACGGGTTCAGGCCGGGCGCCTCCATCCGCCTGAGGTAGGCCGGGCACAAGAAGGCCGGGAGGCAGGTGCCGACCGCCGGACCCGCCGCCGCCAGCCCCGCACGCATCGCGTCGAGGTGGTTGCGCACCCGCGCCCGCAGCGCGTTGAGGCAGAGCCCGAGCGCCGGCGAGTTGCGATGGGCCAGCACCTCGCCGGGCGGCAGTTGGAAGCGTTCGAGCAGGTCGAGCGGCAGCACCATGCGACCCTCCCCGACGTGCCGGGGCAAGCCGCGCAGCAGGCCGGTGAGCGCGTAGGCGCGTCCGGCCTCGTCGGCCGCCGCCGGCGGCAGCCGTCCGGGCGCCAGGATGCGGGCGACCGCCTCGAACATCGTCGCCGACGTATCGCGCAGGTAGGTTTCCAGCGCCTGCTCGGAGGGCATCGGGTCGTCGTAGAGGTCGAAGGCGCGGGCCTCCAGCGCCGCCTGCAACCGTTCGGTGTCGAGGTTGAACAGGCGCACCGTGTCGAGCAGCGCCTCCGCCACCGGGTTGCCGCCCGGCTCGTCGTTGGCGATGGCGTCGCGCCACCATTGCAGCCGGATCTCGCCGGCCATCGGCTGCG
>CAXSDP010000080.1:2982-16089 GCA_964235705.1 uncultured Beijerinckiaceae bacterium
CCATCAGGGCACCGCGAGCAGGGCCGCCGCGACGCGCCGCTTCTCGTCGAGCAGGATGGAGTAGGTGCGCGCCGCCGCCGCCGTCGCCATCGGGTCGGCGCGCACGCCGGCCTTGCCCAGCGCGTCACGCAGGTCGAACAGGGGCAGCATGGTCTCGCCGGTGCCGATCAGCAGGTGCTCGATCGAGCCCGGCGCCTCCCGGAGCACGCGCGCGAAGGCGTCCAGGGTCAAGTCGTCTGGGGTGGACACGTCCCAGGCGTAGATCCCGGACGGCAGGGCCAGGATCGAGCCGCGGTGCGACATGCCGGCGAACTGGAACCCGCCGCCCCCGTAGCCTTCCAGCGCGTGGGTGCCCGGCAGGAATCCCTTGACGTCGGCGAACACCGCCGGCCGGCCGACCCGATCGCCGGACGCGACCGTGTCGACGAGGACCGTCCTGGTGGTGCCGGGCTCCCCCGCCACACCAACCGCCGAGGCGGCGCCGGTCAGTCGGCCATCCTCCGACCCCTTGCCGGCCAGTCGCCCGAACAGCCGGCGGAGGTCGAGCACCTCAGACCGCGGCCTTGGCCGGTTTGCGGGCGCCGGTGCTTCGTGTCGCCTCCGTCGTCGCCTCGTGGCGTAGGCCGAGGTAGATCAGCATCGGCGAGCAGATGAAGATGGACGAGTAGGTGGCCACGAAGATGCCGAACATCATGGCGAGCGAGAAGGAGCGGATCACCTCGCCGCCGAACACCACCAGCGAGAGCAGGGCCAGGAACACGGTGGTCGCCGTCATGATGGTGCGCGGCAGCACGGCGTTGACGGACAGGTCGATCAGCTCGTGCGTCGAGATCTTGCGGTACTTGCGCATCATCTCGCGGATGCGGTCGAGCACCACCACCGTCTCGTTGAGGCTGTAGCCGACGATCGTGAGGATGGCGGCGATGGAGGTCGTGTTGAACTCCAGCTGCGTGACCGAGAAGAAGCCCACCGTCAGCAGCAGGTCGTGCATGGTGGCGATGATGGCGCCGACCGCGAACTGCCACTCGAAGCGGAACCACAGGTAGCACAGCACCGCGACGATGGAGAGCACCACGCCGAGCGTGCCGGACTGCACGAGCTCGCCCGACACGGTCGGGCCGACCACGGCGGTCTGGCGGACGTGATAGCCGGCGCCGACCGCCTTCACCACGCGGTCGACCGCGCCGGCCTGCGCCTCGTCGCCGCCGGGCTGGAGGCCGAAGCGGATGGCGACGTCGGCCAGCGTGCCGAGCTGCTGGACGCCGACCGGGCCGACGTTCATCGCCTCCGTGGCGTGGCGGAGCTTGGCGAGGTCGGCGGTGCCGGAGTCGGCTCGCACCTCGATCATCGTGCCGCCGGCGAAGTCGATGCCGTAGTTCATGCCGACGGTGAGGAACAGCACCACCGACACGATGGAAAGGAGCGCGGAGAACGGGTAGCTCACGCGCCGGAAGCGCATGAAGCCAAACTTGGTGTTCTCGGGCGCGAGCCGCAGCAGTTTCATCGGACGATCCTCCGCCGCTCAGATGGGCAGCACGCTCGGACGTTGATACCTGTACCACAGGGCGATCATCATGCGGGTCATCGTCACGGCGGTGACGATGGAGGTCAGGATGCCCAGCCCCATCGACACGGCGAAGCCGCGCACCGGGCCGGCGCCCAGGAAGTACAGGATCGCCGCCGCCACGAACATGGTGACGTTGGAATCGACGATGGTGGCGAAGGCGCGCTTGAAGCCGGCGTCGAGCGACTGGATGACGGAGCGCCCGGCGTGGTTCTCCTCGCGGATGCGCTCGTAGATCAGCACGTTGGAATCGACCGCCATGCCGATCGTCAGCACGATGCCGGCGATGCCCGGCAGCGTGAGGGTCGCACCCAGCAGCACCAGCCCGGCGAAGATGAAGGAGATGTGCACGGCGAGCGCGATGTTGGCGAAGATGCCGAACGTCCCGTAGGTGGCGAGCATGTAGGTGAACACCAAGGCCGCGCCGACGTAGGCGGCGCGCTTGCCGGCGTTGATCGAGTCCTGTCCCAAGCCCGGACCCACCGTGCGCTCCTCGACGATGGTCAGCTTGGCCGGCAGCGCGCCGGCCCGCAGCAGGATCGACAGGTTGTTGGCCTGCTCGACGCTGAAGTTGCCGGATATCTGCCCGGAGCCGCCGGTGATCGGCCCCAGGATGCGGGGCGCGGAGATCACCTTGCCGTCGAGCACGATGGCGAAGGGACGCCCGACGTTCTCGGACGTCACCTGCCCGAAGCGTTGGCCGCCCCTGATGTTGAAGCGGAAGTTGACGATCGGCTGCTGGTTCTGTTGGTCGAAGCCCGGCTGGGCGTCGGTCAGGTCCTCGCCCTGCACCATCACCCGCTTCTCGACCGGCAACTTGCCGGGGTCCTCCGTCTGGTCGAGCTCCTCGACGTCGGCGGGGTTCTCGCCCGGCTGCGCGACGAGGCGGAACTCCAGCTTGGCGGTGGTGCCGAGGATCTGCTTCAGCTTGTCGGGATCCTGCAGGCCCGGCACCTCGACGAGGATGCGGTCGTTGCCTTCCCGCTCGATGAGCGGCTCGGTGGTGCCGAGCGCGTCGACGCGCCGGCGGATCACCTCGATCGACTGGTCGACCGCGCGGCGGACCGTGTCGGTGACGCCGGCGTCCGTCACGTTGATGGTGACCTGGCCCGCGCCGCTCTCGTCCAGCGTGTAGGCGGCGGCACCGGTCGTGCCGAGGATGGAGGCGGTGGGGTTGGTGAGCTGGCGCAGCTTCGGCAGGAGTCGCGCGCGCTCGGCGGCGTCGGGCACCCGCAGCGTGATCCCGCGCGGCAGCGTGCCGATGCCGCCGGTGATCGACACGTGCTCCTCGCGCAGGATGCGACGCGCGTCGTCGCGCAGGTTGCCCACCATCGTCTTGACGACGTCGGTGCCGTCGACCTGGAGCAGCACGTGCGAGCCACCCTGGAGGTCGAGGCCCAGCGTCAGCGTGCGCGGGTGCGCCCACGCCGGCAGGTGCGCGTCGAGCGACTCGCGGGCGGCGGGGCTCAGCAGGCTCGGCACGACGAGCAACACCGCCACGACGATCATGCCGACGATGGAGACGATCTTCCAGGGCGCGAAACGCAGCATCGATCAATCCAGGATGGGCCGGGCGGACCGGCCGGGGTTCGATGTCGCCCTAATCCCGGAGGCGCCCCATCGGCTCGGGAACCGCCAAACTCAGGATACGGCGACGTCCTTGACGGGCTCGCCCTTGGCCCGCACGTCGGTGACCATGGGCCGCGACACGCGGACGCGGACGTTGGGCGCGATCTCGACTTCCAGTTCCGCCGCGTCGACGACCTTGCTGACCTTCCCGATCAACCCGCCGGTCGTGACCACGGTGTCACCGCGCCGGATGTTCTTGATGAGGTCGGCCTGATCCCTCGCGCGCTTCTGCTGCGGCCGCAACACCATGAAGTACATGATGATGAGAATGGGGCCGAATAAGGTCAGGTATTGGATGATGGTGTCGTAGCCGCCAGACGCCGCGCCTGCGGCCTGGGCGAAGGCTGGCGTGATGAGAATGGCCGTGCTCCCGTCGACATCGCCGCCCGGTCGCTCGATGCGAGGATGCGGCGGATGGCGCGTTATAGCGGCGAGGGATGCGAAAGCAATGGGCCGGCCGGTGGGGCAACGCCGCGCGGGGCGCCCTAATGGGTCCGGTTGGACGGGCGCGCCGCCACCGCCGCTAGGCGTGCCTCGAACAGGGAGGTCGCGGGCGCGGCGTCCTTCATCGTTGGGACGCCTTGTCCGGGCGCGGCCGCCGGCGCTCCGTCGGCGAGGTCCGGACCCAGTGCCAGGCCGGCCGCGCCGCCGCGGATCCACACGAGGCGCGCGCGGCGCGGCGGGCCATCGGACAAGACCACGTCGAACGTGTGCGGGAGCAGCGCGTCGAGGGGGAGGGTGACCCGCGCGCCGGTCTCGCTCAGGTCGCGGACCGTGCCATCGGCCACCACGCCGAGCTTCCTGGCCGAGACGCGGCACGCCAGCAGCGTGCGCCTCCGAAACGATTGACGCCTGTCCAACATCGCTTGCCTCCCGCTTCCGAGACTATCGTACGCGTTCGCCCCCGGCCGGCAATGGAAACGCTTCGTTAAACCTAATGGGTCAAGCGCGGGTTAACGCCGTTTCCAGGTCCGAATAGTTTATTGAGCGCGACACTCAAAGTACACACGAATATCGACGGCGACGTTACGGCAGTATCCGTTAAGGCCGATTAACCATATTAAGATAGCGCCTTCATGGCTTGTTTACCAACATTTGTGACAAGGGACACATCCCCAGGCTTGGTAAACGAAGCGTACCCGCGAGGCGACCCGTGACTCTCGATTCCATGACCCTCCGCAAGCGGGCGCTGCCGATGCTGGCGCTCGCGCTCGCCGCTCCCCTCGCCGGCTGCGGCATCCAGCCGGAGCCGCTGACGCCATTGCAGATCGCGAGCTACGCCGCCGATAAGAAGGCGCGTTTCGTGCAGAACCAGGAGCCGATCGTCCACGCGATCAGCCTCGACGAGGCGATCGCCCGCGGGCTGCGCTACAACCTCGACTACCGGGTGGAGGCGTTCCAGACGGCGCTGCGCGTCCGCGACCTCGACGTCGCCGACTTCCACCTGCTGCCCAACGTCGTCGCCGACTCGAACTTCCTCGGCCGCAACAACAACCTCGCCGCCTTCTCGCAATCGGTGACGACCGGCCAGACCACGCTCGAGCCCTCGATCTCGACGCCGCGCAACGACCTCATCTCCGACCTGACGATCAGCTACAACACGCTCGACTTCGGCCTGTCCTACATCCGCGCGCGGCAGGCGGCGGACGAGGTGCTGATCGCCGCCGAGACCAAGCGCAAGGTCACCAACCGCATCGTCCAGGACGTGCGCACCGCCTACTGGCGCGCCTACAGCAGCCAGCGCCTCAGCCAGCGCCTGCACGAGCTGGAGGGCAGGGTGCGCCGCGCCATCGCCGACAGCCGGACGCTCGCCGCCGGGGCCGACAGCTCGCCGCTCGCCGCCCTCACCTATGAGCGCGAACTCATCGACATCAAGCGCCAGGCGCAGGCGATCGAGGGCGACATGAGCGTGGCCAAGGCGCAGCTCGCCGCCCTGATGAACGTGCCGCCCAACGTCGACTTCACGCTGTCGGGCCGCAACGGCGCGCCGCGCTCGCCGGTGTTCCGCGAGGACTTCCAGAACCTCGTCGACATCGCGCTGACCAACCGGCCGGAGCTGCGCGAAACGCAGTACCGCTCGCGCATCAACGCCAAGGAGGCGACCGCCGCCCTGCTGCAGATGCTGCCGAGCGCGCAGGGGTATTTCGGCGGCAACAACGACACCAGCAAGTACCTCTTCCACGCGAGCTGGCTCGCCTACGGCGCCCACGCCAGCTGGAACCTGCTCAACGTCTTCAAGTACCCGGCCCTCGTCGCCCAGGTGGACGCGCAGGAGGCGCTGCTCGACGCCAAGGCGCTCGCGCTCACCATGGCCATCATCACGCAGGTGGAGGTGAGCCGCGTCCGGCTGCTGGAAGCCGAGCAGGAACTGGGGATCGCCCGCGAGGTCCTCGACGTGCAGGGCCGCCTGCTCCACCAGATCAAGGCGCAGGCGGCGACGGAGAAGGCGAGCGAGCAGACGCTGATCCGCGAGGAGATGAACACGCTCGTCGCCGAGTCCCGCAAGGACATCGCCTACGCCGCCTACGAGAACGCCTACGGCCTCGTCTTCGAGGCGATCGGCCTCGACCCCTTCGACCGGCGCATCACCGAGACCACCAGCGTCGGCGAGATCGCCGCCGTGGTGAAGGAGAATTGGGTGGACGGCGGCCACCGCGTCAAGCTCGCCGAACTGGGGCTTCGTCGATGAGGGGCCGCGCGCTCGTCACGCTCGCGCTGGGCCTCGCGTCCATCGCACCCATCATGCCCGCCGCCGCCGCCGCGCCGATCCGCGCCGTGGTGCGCTCGGCCAACGACGTGACGATCGGCTCCGACGCCGGCTCCCGCATCGTCACCATGCCGCTGCGCGAAGGCGACGCCTTCCGCAAGGACGACGTGCTCGTCGCCTTCGATTGCGCGCGGACCCGCGCCGAGTGGAAGTCCGCGCAGGCGGAATGGCGCGGCCACCAGCTCGCTTACGGGAACGACCTCGCCCTGCAGAAGTACCATGCCGCCGGCAACAACGACGTGCTGATCGCCAAGGCGCAGATGGACAAGGCGGCGGCCGCCGTCGAGGGCTGGGCGGCCCGCGTCGACCAATGCGAGATCCACGCGCCGTTCGACGGCCGCGTCGCCGACGTGTTGGCCCACGTCTTCGACCTGCCGAGCCCGTCGAGCCCGATCCTGCGGATCGTCGATCCCGCGCACCTCGAGGTCGAGATGATCGTGCCCTCCCGCGCCGCCGCCCGCGTGAAGGTCGGCGACGGCTTCGCGCTCAGTGTCGAGGAAACGGGGGAGGTGGTGCGGGGCCACGTCGTGCGCGTGGGCGCCGCCGTCGACCCGGTCAGCCAGACGCTGAAGGTGGTGGGCGCCCTCGACGCCGGCCGGGGCGTGCTGCCTGGCATGAGCGGCAAGGCGGATTTCGGGACGATCTTCTGAGTGGGTCCGACCGAGCGTGGAGCGTAGCATGGCCTTGAGGACCGTTCGTCCCTCCCTCGATCCGCATCGGCCGGTGGCGCGATCGCCCGAGCGCGCCGCCGCCGGGGCCGCCATCGACCCCCTGTCGATCGACCCGGACGTCGCCGCGCTGCAGGTGTTGCTCCGCATCGAGCGCGACGCGCGGCGCGCCGGGACGGTCGCCGCCTTGCACCACCTGGCGGCCAACGAGACGCGCAAGCTGGTCAGGGGGCGGCAGTTCTTCGTGCTCGCCATCGTTGACGGCAAGCCGCGGGTGGCGGCGGTGTCGAGCGTGACGGCGGTGGACCGCGAGGCGCCCTTCATCCAGTGGGTCGAGGCGCTGCTCGCCCGCCGCTTCGTCACGCCCCCGGCCGCCGCGAGCGTCCTCGACCTGTCGGACGAGCCGGCCACGGTGAGCGACCACGCCGAACATTACCCGTTCCCGCACCTGCTGGTGCTGCCGATGGTCGGCGGGCCGGCCGGGCGGGGCGAACCGCTCGGCGTGCTGCTCGCGGCGCGTGAGACGCCCTGGGACGAGGAGGGCCTGCGCGTCGGCGAGCGGCTGGCCGAGTGCTACGCCCACGCCTGGTCGGCGTTCCGGCCCCGGCCGTCGCCGCTCCGCCGCCTGCGCCGCCCCGGCGCGATGGCGGGGCTGGCGCTGGGCGGCTTCGTGCTGCTCGGCCTCACGCCCACGCACCTCACCGCGCTCGCCCCCTTCGAGATCGTGCCAGACCGGCCCTTCGTCGTCGCCGCGTCGAGCGACGGCACGATCGAGTCCGTCGCCGTGCGGCCCAACACCGCCGTCGCGGCGGGGCAGGTGCTCTACACCTGCGTCTCGACCACGTTGCGCGACAACCTGGAGATCGCCGAGCGCGCCGTCGCCGTCGCCGAGGCCAAGTGGAAGCAATATCGGCAGGGCGCCTTCGTCGACCCCCAGGCCAAGCGCGAACTCGCCAGCGCCGAGGCGGAGTACCAGCTGAAGCTGGCCGAGCGCGACTACGCGAAGGACCTCGTGGACAAGAGCGTGACCCGGGCCCCGCGCGCCGGCATCGTCCTGTTCAACGACGCCAACGACCTCGCCGGCCGTCCCGTGCAGGTCGGCCAGCGCATCATGGAGATCGCCGACCGCGCGCACGTGCTGGCGCGCATCAACGTGCCGGTCGACGACAGCATCGTGTTGGCCGAGGGCGCACGCGCGAAGATGTTCCTCGACAGCGATCCGCTGCACGCGGTGGAGGGCAGCGTGGTGCACGCCAGCCACGGCGCCCGCGTGACGGAGGGCAACGCGCTGGCCTACCGGGTCGACGCGAGCCTCGCCCCGGACGCCGCCGTGCCCCGCCTGGGCGTTCGCGGCACCGCCGAGATCTACGGGCCGCGCTCCAGCCTGCTGCTCGTCCTGTTCCGCCGCCCGCTCGGCACCCTGCGCCAGCATTATGGCTTCTGAGCGCCCCCCGATGCCCAAGTCCCCGATGCCCAAGTCCCCGCTGGCCCAGCCCCCGCTGCCCCAGCCCCCGCTGCTCCGGCTGCGGCAGGACCTCCGGCTGTATCCCGGCCCGCCGATCGGCCACGCGCCGAGCTGGATGCTCTACGATCCCGCCCGGCACGCCTACTTCCAGCTCGACCCCACCGCCGTCGCTGTCATGTCGGCCTGGCGGGACGCGGCCACCGCCGACACCCTGTTCGCCGCCATCGAGGCGGAGGGCGAGGCGGCGGTCGGGCACGCCGACGTCGACGCCTTCGTCGCCTTCGCCGAGCGCAACGAGCTGGTCGAGGACGCGGCCGGCGGTTGGCGGGCCCACGGCGCGCGCGCGTCGGCGGCCCGCTCGTCGGTCCTGATGTGGCTCGTCCACAATTACCTCTTCATCAAGGTCCCGGTGGTGCGACCCCGGCGCTTCTTCGAGCGGACCGGCTTCCTCGTCGCGCCGCTGTTCACCCGCGCCTTCCTCGTCACCACGATCGTCGCGGCGGTCGCCGCCCTCTACCTCGTGTCGCGGCAGTGGCCGGCCTTCCTCGGCACCTTCCCCGGCTTCGTGTCCCTCGACGGCGCGGTGGTCTACGGCCTCACCCTGTTCGGCGTGAAGGCGGTGCACGAGCTCGGTCACGCCGCCACCGCCGCCCGCTACCGCTGCCGCGTCTCGTCGATGGGCATCGCCTTCATGGTCATGGTGCCGATGCTCTACTGCGACGTCACCGACAGCTGGCGGCTGTCGGACCGGCGCCAGCGCATGGCGATCGACGTCGCCGGCATCGCGACCGAATTGGTGATGGCGATCTACGCGGCGCTGGCCTGGGTGCTGCTGCCCGACGGCGCCTTGCGCACCGCCGTCTTCCTGGTCGCGACCACCAGCATCCTGTCGTCGCTCGCCATTAACCTCAACCCCTTCATGCGCTTCGACGGTTACCTCATGCTGGCCGACGCCCTCAACGTGCCGAACCTGCAGGCGCGGGCCTTCGCGCTGCTGCGCTGGCGCCTGCGCGAGCTGCTGTTCGCGCTGCGCGCGCCCAAGCCGGACGTCCTCGGCTCCCCCAAGCAGGGCATCGTGCTGGCCTACGCCGCCGCCGTCGTCGCCTACCGTGCCGTCCTCTACGCCGGCATCGCGGCGATCGTGTACCACGCCTTCTTCAAGGTGCTCGGCATCGCGCTCTTCGCGGTCGAAGTCGGCTGGTTCCTCGTCGCGCCGGTGGCGCGCGAGGTCCTCGCGTGGTGGAAGGTCAGGGAGACGATCGTGATGACCCGACGCTCGCTCGTGAGCGGGGCGGTCGCCGCGTTCCTGCTCCTGCTGCTCGTCTTCCCGTTCCGCACGCGGGTGGCGGTGCCGGCCGTCATGGAGCCGGCGCTCTACGCCCGGGTGTTCCCGACCGGACCCGGCATGATCCGGTCGGTGGCGGTGCGGCCGGGCGAGGCGATCGAGGCGGGCCAAGTGATCGCCGTGCTCGTGTCGCCCAAGCTCGACGAGGAGGAGCGGCTCGCCCGCATCCGCCTCGCGCTGGTCGAGGCGCGCCTGGGACGCGGCGCCAGCCTCGCCGCCGACAAGGCGGACACCTTGTCCCTGGAGATGGAGCACCGCCTCCTCCTCGACCGTCTCGACGGGTTGGGGCGCGAGCGGGGCGACCTCGTCCTGAAAAGCCCCATCGCGGGCATCGTCCGCGACCTCGACCCCGACCTCGACCCCGGCCGCTGGGTCGGGCGGGACGCCGAGATCGCGCTGGTGACGGCGCCGGGCGCGGCGGTGGTGCGCGGCTACGTCCCCGGCTCCGGCGTCGACAGGATCGCGGTCGGCTCGGCCGGCCTGTTCGTTCCCGACGGCGGCCTCGCGCGGGGCCTGCCGACCCGCGTCACCGCGATCGCCTACGCGGCGGCGGCCCGCGTCGACATCCCCGTGCTGTCGTCGATCACCGGAGGCCCGATCGCGGCGCGCGAGGCGGCCGACCACGGCGCGATCCCCGACACCGCGATCTATCCCGCGACCTTCGACGTCGACCACCCGGCCGCCCGCTCGCTCGTGCGCGGCACCGTGCTCGTCGACGGCGCCCGGCAGAGCGTGGTCGCCGCCGTGCTGACGGGCGTCGGGCGCGTCCTCGTCCGCGAGGGCGGCTTCTGACCAAGCCCACGCCGCTTAAAGCCCTCCTTCACCCTGCTTCGATATGACTGCAAGCGGCTCCCGCATTCCCCGAGGCCTCCATGCCCAAGAGCTCCAAACACGGTTCCTCGCGCGTGGCGTCCCGCCGCGAGACGATGGACGTCCTCACGTCGGGCCGCTCCATCTTCGCCCTCGAGAAGCGGATCGCCTTCGACGGCGCGGCGGCGGCGACGGCGGCCAGGACGGTGCGGCTGACCGGCGGCACCATCGATCACCACCACGCGGGTCCCGACGAGGTTGCCGCGCGTGAGACCATGCCCCGACGCGACACCATGTCGTCCAGCGGGGACTTCGAACGTCCGACCTCGCTGGAGGCGACGCGCCCGGCGCCGAGATCGGTCGTCTTCATCGAGTCCGACGTCCCCGACATCGCGACGCTGATCAAGGACGTCGACCATTCCGCGTCCATCGTCCTGCTCGACGCCAGCAAGGACGGGGTCGACGCGATCGCGACCTACCTCGCGGCCCACCAGGGCGTGCGGGACGTCTACATCTTCTCGCACGGTGGCGAGGGCAACCTGAACCTGGGCACGGCCGACCTCGACGTCGCGACGATGGGAGGGCGCTACGCCGCCGACCTCGCGACGATCAAGGCCTCGCTCGCCCCCAACGCCAACATCCTCGTCTACGGCTGCGACTTCGCCCTCAACACCGACGGGAACAGTGCCGCCCACATGCTCGCCAGCCTGACCGGTGCCAACGTCGCCGCCTCGACCGACCTGACCGGCGGCACGGCGGAGGGCGGTGACTTCATCCTGGAGGACCGGGTCGGCGCGGTGAACGCGCCCGACATCCTCAGCCCCACCATCGCGAGCGACTACGATGGCCTGCTCGCCTCGCCGACGACGGTCTTCGCCAACAGCGGCACGGGCGCGTACCACGCGAACGTCGAGTTCCTGACCTTCGCCAACACGACGTTGGCGACCACCGGCATCGTCAACGGCGCCACGGCGACCTACACGACGGCGGAAGGCGACACCGTCACGCTCACCTTCTCGAACGTCACCAACCCCACCGCCGCCGCGGCCTTCAAACCGGCGGCGTTGTCGGCCTACGCGTATTCGCAGTTCTTTCGAGGCTACAACAACACCGCCTCGAAGAGCGACATGCTCTACGGCGGCTACAACGGAACGTCGTCGTTCACCGTCACCTTCACCGCGAAGGACGCCAGCGGCAACGCCTACACGCCGAACATCGCCTTCGCCGACGGCGAGGTGACGGAGAACACCGGCGAGTCCTACACGGTCTCGACGAACGGCGGTGCGTTCCAGACCGTCGAGTCGATCGGGTCGACGAACTACACCCTGACCGGCGCCGGAACGCAGACCATCGCCTTGAGCAACGACGCCGCCGGCGTGCCGCTGCTCGTCACCACGGGCGCGTCCGCGCTCAACATCACGGTGCAGGTCGCCGGCGGGAAGGAAGGGTTCGCGCTCGCCCTGATCGTCCCGGCGCTGACCCTCGACGCCAACAAGTCGAGCGGCTCCGCCACGGACAATTACGCCGCCACGTTCACGGAGAAAGGCGCTCCGGTCGCCATCTCCGACACCGACACCACCCTCACCGAACCCGGCGTCACCACGGCGGCGAGCGCCAAGGTCGTGCTGACCGACGCCCAGGCCGGCGACGTCCTCAACGTCGGCGCGCTGCCCCAGGGCATCACGGGCGCGGTGGACACGAGCGTGGCGGGGCAGGTCACCGTCACCCTCAGCGGCACGGCCTCGCTGGCGAGCTACCAGTCGGCCATCCAGGCGATCACCTTCTCCAACACGTCGAGCGATCCCTCGACGGTCGACCGCACGATCGACGTCACCGTGAACGACGGCGCGCAGGACTCCAACACCGCCGTCTCCACCATCCACGTCACGGCGGTCAACGACCCGCCTGTCCAGGTCGTGCCCGGCCCGCAGACCACGAACAAGGACACGGCGCTGGCGATCTCCGGGATCGCGGTGTCCGACGTCGACGCCAACGGCGGTGTCGAGACGACGACGCTGTCGGTCGCGGACGGCACGGTGTCGCTCGCCTCGACGGCGGGCCTGACCTTCTCGACCGGGACCGGCACCAACGACACGAGCGCGACCTTCACCGGCACGCTGAGCGCCATCGACAACGCGCTCGCCACCGTGACCTACCAGCCGAAAAACGGCTACGTCGGCTCGGACACCCTGACCCTCTCGACGGACGACAACGGGAACACGGGCACCGGGGGCGCCAAGACCACGACGGCGACGCTCGGCATCACGGTCAACAACGTCAACCCGACCGCGATGGGCACGATCGCCAACCAAACCACGGTCGACGGCCAGTCCGGCGTGTCGATCGCCACGTCCCAGGCCTTCTCCGACAGCCTCGGCCTGGCGCTGACCTACGCCGCCACCGGTCTGCCGACCGGCCTCACCATCGACGCCACCACCGGCGCGATCACCGGCACGGTCGACCACGACGCCTCGAAGAACGCGCCCGTGACGTCAGGTTCGGGGGCGACGCTCGATGGCACCTACACCGTCGTCGAGACGGCGTCGGACGGGCAGGGTGGCAGCACGACCCAGACCTTCACCATCGATTCGACCAACCAAGCGCCAGTCGTCGGCACGGCGACCCCGAACCAGGCGAACAACGACGGGGACACGATCGCCACGCTCAACGCGGCGGCCGCCTTCTCCGATCCCAACGGCGATCCGCTGACCTACGCGGCGAGCGGTCTGCCGGCCGGCCTCACCATCTCGGCGGCCGGGGCCATTTCGGGGACCATCGCCGGCAACGCGCGGCCCGGCACCGACACCGTCACCGTGACCGCCACCGACGACAAGGGCGCGGCGACGAGCGAAACGTTCA
>CAXSDP010000081.1:0-15816 GCA_964235705.1 uncultured Beijerinckiaceae bacterium
AGCGGGGGTCGCCCCTCGACGTCGGTCGCCCGCCCGGCGGTTCCGGCGCCCCGTGTCGCCACACCCGCCCCGCGCGGCCCGACGCCGGCGCCCCGTGGCCCGACCCGCTCGCCGAGCGGCGTCGTGCTGCGCACCCTGACGGAGGAGGAGCGCGAGTCCCGCGCCCGCGCCCTGTCCGGGGCCAAGGAGCGCGAGGAGGAGGATCGTCGCCGCGCCGAGATCGAGGCCAAGCTCCGCGCCGAGCGCGAGGAGCGCGATCGCATCGAGCGCGCCGCCGCCGAAGCGCGCCGCAAGGAGGACGAGACCCGCCGACTCCAGGAGTCGGAGGCCAAGCGCCGCGCCGAGACCGAGGCCGCCCGCCGGCTGTCGGGCGGCGAGCCCGCGCCGGCCGCCTCGGCGAGCGTGGTGCGTCGGAACCCCTCTTCGGCGCCCCTCGGCCTGGTGCCGGCGACGCCCCGCCCCGCCAACGAGGAGGAGGAGCAGAAGCGCGTCATCCGCCGCCCCGGTCTGCCGACGAAGGTGGTCATGCCGGCCCGTCCCACTCGGACCGGCCCGCAGAAGGACCGTGGCCGCCTTACCGTCGCCAGCGCCACGGGCGGCGAGGACGAGCGCACCCGCTCGGTCGCCGCCTTCCGCCGCCGCACGCAGCGCTTGAAGGGCCACCAGGCCGAGCAGAAGGAGAAGATCGCCCGCGAGGTTCGCCTGCCGGAGACGATCACCATCCAGGATCTCGCCAACCGCATGTCGGAGCGCGCGGTCGACGTCATCAAGCTGCTGATGAAGCAGGGCCAGATGGCGACCATCAACGACGTCATCGACGCCGACACCGCCGAGCTGATCGCGCAGGAACTCGGCCACACCGTCAAGCGCGTCGCCGAGGCGGACGTGGAGGAGGGCCTGTTCGACACGCCCGACGACGACGGCAACCTGCTGCCGCGCCCGGCGGTCGTGACCATCATGGGCCACGTCGACCACGGCAAGACGTCGTTGCTCGACGCGCTGCGCCAGGCCAACGTCCAGTCGGGCGAGGCCGGCGGCATCACGCAGCACATCGGCGCCTATCAGATCGACACGCCGGCCGGCGCGACGGTCACCTTCATCGACACGCCCGGCCACGCCGCCTTCACGGCGATGCGCGCGCGCGGCGCCAAGGTGACGGATATCGTCGTGCTGGTCGTGGCCGCGGACGACGGCGTCATGCCCCAGACGGCCGAGGCGATCGCCCACGCCAAGGCGGCCAACGTGCCGATCATCGTGGCGATCAACAAGATCGACAAGCCGGACGCCAAGCCCGAACGCGTGCGCGCCGAACTGCTCCAGTACGAGGTGCAGGTCGAATCGCTCGGCGGCGACACGCTCGAGGTCGAGGTGTCCGCCCTCAAGAAGACCAACCTCGACGGTTTGCTCGACCTGATCGCCCTGCAGGCGGAGTTGCTCGACCTCAAGGCCAACCCGGACCGTCCGGCGGAAGGCACCGTCATCGAGTCGCGGCTCGATCGCGGTCGCGGCCCGGTCGCGACGGTGCTCGTGCAGCGCGGCGCGCTCAGGGTCGGTGACCTCGTGGTCGGCGGCACGCAATGGGGGCGCGTCCGCGCGCTGATCGACGACCTCGGCACCAACGTGTCGATCGCCGGCCCGTCCATGCCGGTCGAGATCCTCGGCTTCTCCGGCTCGCCGGAGGCGGGTGACCGCGTCGGCGTCGTCGAGAGCGAGAGCCGCGCCCGCGAGATCACCGAGTATCGCGACCGTCAGAAGCGCGAGATCGCGGCGGCGCGCGTCGGGGGCACCCGCTCCTCGCTCGTCGACATGATGAGCCAGCTGAAGGCGACCGGCCGCAAGGAGTTCCCCGTCGTCATCAAGGGCGACGTGCAGGGGTCCGTCGAGGCGATCGTGTCGGCGCTCGAGGAGCTCAACACCGATGAGGTGGCGGCGCGCGTGCTGCAGGCGGCGGTCGGTGGCATCACCGAATCGGATGTCACGCTGGCGGACGCCTCGGACGCCATCATCATCGGCTTCAACGTCCGCGCCTTGAAGGAGGCCCGCACGCTCGCCGACCAGTCCGGCATCGAGATCCGCTACTACAACGTCATCTACAACCTCGTGGACGACGTGAAGGCGGCGATGTCCGGCCTGCTCGACCCGCTGCTGCGCGAGGACATGCTCGGCAACGCCCAGGTCCTCGAGATCTTCGACATCTCGAAGATCGGCAAGGTCGCGGGTTGCCGCGTCACCGACGGGCGGGTGGAGCGTGGCGCCCACGTCCGCCTCATCCGCGACAACGTGGTCGTCCACGAAGGCAAGCTGGGGACGCTCAAGCGCTTCAAGGACGAGGTCAAGGAGGTCGTGGCCGGTCAGGAGTGCGGCATGGCCTTCGAGACCTACAAGGACATGCGCGTCAATGACGTGATCGAGTGCTACACGGTGACGTCGATCAAGCGGACCCTCTAAGCCTCCTCCCGTTCTCCTCGCGGTCCCCTTCGCCGGGGACCGCGAGGGGAGGGGTCGACCGCCACGTCCCGTGCCCGCCCGTCGAACGGCTCCGCTCCCCTTCGGTGAAGGCCGCGTCACGCCATGACGAGGCCATCACTGTCCTTCCCTCGGACGATAGAAACCCAGCGATGTCACGAGCCCATCAACAAGGCGGCGAGCCGTCCCAACGCATGCTGCGCGTCGGCGAGTTGATCCGCCACGCGCTCTCCGACCTGCTGTCGCGCGGGATCGTCGACGATCCGGTGCTCGCCGGACACGTCATCACGGTGCCGGACGTTCGGATGAGCCCCGACCTCAAGCTCGCGACTGCCTACGTGATGCCGCTCGGCGGTCGCGACGTGAAGCAAGTGGTCGAGGCGCTTGATCGCAACAGGAAGATGCTGCGCGGCGAGGTCGCGCATCGCATCAGCATGAAATACGCGCCCGACATCCGCTTCAAGGTCGACGACAGCTTCGATTACGGCGCCAAGATCGACGCGATCCTCGATTCCCCCCAGGTCAAGCGGGACCTCGAACACCCCGACTCGGACCATCCCGCCATCGACCATGCCGCCAAGGATGACGACCCCTCGTGAACCAGGTGCGCTCCAAGAGGGTCGAGGTGAACGGTTGGGTCGTGCTCGACAAACCGGTCGGCATCACCTCGACCCAGGCCGTTTCCCGACTGAAATGGCTGTATAACGGCAAGAAGGCCGGTCATGCCGGCACCCTGGACCCGCTCGCGTCCGGGATCCTGCCGATTGCCTTCGGCGAGGCGACCAAGACCGTCCCCTACGTCCAGGACGGCGAGAAGTGTTATCGCTTCACCGTGGTCTGGGGAGCCGAGACCAACACCGACGACGCCGACGGCGAAGTCGTGGCCCGGTCCGACGCGCGTCCGACGCGCGAGGCATTGGAAGCCTTCCTGCCGCGTTTCCGGGGCGCCGTGGAACAACGGCCGCCCGCCTTCTCCGCCATCAAGATCGCCGGCGAACGCGCCTATGACCTCGCGCGCGAGGGCCGAGTGGTGGAGATCGCCTCGCGCGTGGTTCACATCCACGAACTCGACGTCGCGTCGTTCACCGCTGACGACACGGTGTTCACCACGCGCTGCGGCAAGGGCACCTACGTCCGCGCCATCGCCCGCGACCTTGGGCGCGCGCTCGGCTGCTACGGCCACGTCACGGCGCTGCGCCGAACCCGCGTCGGTCCCTTCCTGGAGGCGGACGCGGTCCCGCTCGCCGCGCTCGATGACGTGGACGCCGCCACCAGCGCCCTGCGTCACGTGGAAGCCGGCCTCGGCGAGTTGACGCGCATCCTCGTCGACCGGACGGACGCGGCCCGCCTGCGACGTGGCCAATCGATGCTGTTGCGCGGCGCGGACGCCCCGATCGAGGGCGAAGCCTACGCGGCCTGTTCCGGCGTCGTCATCGCGGTCGGCGCGATCGACGGCGGCGCGCTCGTCCCGGCCCGGGTGTTCAACCTCCCGTTCTGAACGACGACGGGCGATCGCGTCATCGACCCCTCGCCCGCCACTGGTGGGTGGCCTATGTTGTTGGCTCAACGATGAAAGGCCGCCCATGCCGAACCTCCGCATTCCCGGCCGCGTCGCGGCCTTGATGCTCTCGATCCCGCTGCTGGCGTCCCAGGTTTCGGCCTCCCAGGTCGCGGCCGGTACAGCCGACCCGTCCTTCGACGCGGCGACGCGGACCGCCATCCAGAGCGTCATCGCCAAGCAACTCGACGCCTTCGGGCACGCCGACGCCAAAGGTGCGGAGGCCTTCGCGGCGCCGGCGATCCAGGACCGTTTTCCCGAGCCGTCCGAGTTCTTCGCCATGGTCAGGGAGAACTACGCCGCCCTGATCAACCCGAAGAGCACGTCCTTCGGCGAGACCACGCCCTCACCCCATGGGCCGCTGCAGAAGGTGACGATCGTCGCCGCCGACGGAACGGTATGGACCGCGATCTACGCGTTGGAGCAGGTCAACGGCGAATGGCGCATCGACGGCTGCGGCCTGGAGAAGGACGAGAACCAGCGGGACATCTGACGCCTCACTCGTCCTCGCCGAACCGGCGCGCCACCAGCCGCTCGATCGCGTCGAGCGCCTCGTCCGCTTGCCGACCTTCCGCCGTGACGAGGATGGAGCACCCGATGCCTGCGCCCAGCGTCAGGATGCCCATGATCGACGTGCCTCCGACCGTCTCGCCGTTCCGGGTCACGGTCACGATCGCGTCGAAGCCCTCGACGCACTGGACGAGCTTGGCGGTCGCGCGGGCGTGAAGGCCCTTACGGTTGACGATCCGAAGTTCGCGCGTGAGCGGCGGGGCGCTCATTTCCCGCTGAGCACGCGGCTGGCGACGTAGATGTACTTGCGGCCGGCGTCCTGCGCCTGGATCACCGCCTGTTCCAGGCTCGTCGCCTCGCGCACCGAGGCCAGCTTGATCAGCATGGGCAGGTTGATGCCGGCCACGACCTCGACGTGGGCGCCATTCATGACCGAGATCGCGAGGTTGGACGGCGTGCCGCCGAACATGTCCGTCAGCAGGACGACGCCAGCCCCTGAGTCGACGGCGCTGACGGCCGCTATGATGTCGGAGCGGCACCGCTCGATGTCGTCGTCGGGACCAATCGAGATGGTCGCGACCTGCTTCTGGGGACCGACGACGTGTTCGAGCGCCGCGCGGAACTGCGTCGCCAACTCACCATGGGTGACGAGGACCATGCCGATCAAGGTCGGCCTCGCACCGAGGAAGCGCCGGTCATACTCCGACGTGTTGCCACAGGCAGGACTTTCGCTGTGTGTTCGCAAAGCGTCAAACGCTTGGGACGGCGGTATATAGGAGCGTTGTTGCTTTACCAATTCCAATCTCTCGATCGCGACCCGCCGCCGGGGTGGATAGCGCCAGCCCTATGCTTTTTTGGTCGCGCTTCGCGATCCTCCCCACCAGCGCAGCACGCGGGTCGCCGTTTCGCGCGCGTCGTCCATGCGCGCGATGGCGAGGCCGGGGAGATCCGGCCCTCCGGCCTCGCGGACGGACACCGCGCCCGGGGACGGCGGGCCGAGCTCGACGAAGCCGGCGACCGGCGCCTCGTCGGCATGGGGGGAGGCGACGATGCCCAGGCCCCGCCGTTCGATGAACCCGGCGATGCGGGGGTGGGGCCGCGCCACGAGATCGCCCGCGCATGTCGATGGGCCGCCCGCGCGCGTGCACAGGAGGATGCGGTCGTCACCGATCAGCACGATGGGGCACGCTGGGCACGAAGCGGTGATGAGGGCGTGGGCGAGCCGGCTCTTGCCGGAGCGCGACGGCCCCAGGATGAGCAAGCCGCGGCCGCCGATCGAGACGGCGCTGGCGTGGATGGAGCGACCGCGACTCCAGCCGCCCCGATCGTGGGCGGGATGGGGCGCGTCAGGTGGGTTCACGGATGGCGGCCGGGAGCCACACGGTGAAGCGAGCCCCGAGGATGGCCGGTGTCCTGTCCGGGTCCGTGGGCGTCGACGGGGCGTCTCCCACGTCGCCCCGTGTGGGGCGCGGACCGTCGACGCGGTTGAGGGCGGTTACCTCGCCGCCGTGCACCTCCACGATCTGGCGGGAGATCGATAGGCCGAGGCCGGAGTTCTGGCCGAAGCCCTGCTCGGGTCGGTCCGTGTAGAAGCGCTCGAAGATCCGCTCGAACGCGTCGGCGGGAATGCCGGGACCGTCGTCGTCGACGACGATCTCGTAGCCGTCCCGCGTCCTACCGTCCTGAAGCTTGGCTGGTGAACGCGAGGCGAGCCGCCGCATCGTCACCCGGACCGAGCCGCCGTGCGCGGAGAACGAGCGGGCGTTGTCGATCAGGTTGTTGAACACCTGACCGAGCCGCGAATCGTAGCCGAGGACCACGAAGCGGGACGCCGCGCCGCCGACCGTCGGCAGCGGCGCGACGTCCAGGCTGATGCGCACGCCGTCCTTGCCGGTCCCGTTGGCGACCGCCACGACCGCCTCGAGGATCTGCAGCAGGTCGACCTCCTGGTTGTCGGCGCGCGCGAGTTCGGCATCGAGGCGGGACGCGTCGGAAATGTCGCTGATGAGACGGTCGAGGCGCTTCACGTCGTGCTGGATGATGGCGAGCAGCCTGTCCTGCGCGTTCTTGGTGCGGGCGACCGGCATCGTTTCCACCGCGCTGCGCAGCGAGGTCAAAGGGTTCTTCAACTCGTGGGCGACGTCGGCGGCGAAACGTTCGATCGCCTCGATGCGGTTGTACAGCGCCTTGGTCATGTCGCGCAGCGACCCCGACAGGTGGCCGATCTCGTCGGCCCTGTAGGTGAAGTCCGGGATTTCCTGGCGCGATTTCGTGCCGCGGCGGACACGGTCGGAGGCTTCGGCCAAGCGGCGCATCGGTTCCGCGATCGTGCCGGCGAGGAAGGACGACAGCAGGAACATGATGACGGCGGAGACGAGGAAGATCCGCACGATCGCCCAGCGCTCCGTGGCGATGATCCCGTCGATGTCGCCCCCCAGCGTCGAGAGCAGCAGGGCGCCCTTGACCGTGCGCATCCGCTGGATCGGCACGGCGACGGAGATGATCGTATCGCCCTTGGCATTGACGCGCACCACGTTCTGCGTCGTCCCGTTCAGCGCGCCGGCCACCTCCGGGAAGCTCCGCGCGTTGTGTCCCGCGAATTCCTCCCCGCGCGGTGGATCGGACTTGCCGAAGCGGCCCTTCACCGCGTTCCACGTCCGCGCGATGAGGTTCAAGGCCTCGTCGGAAGGGCCGTTGGCCGTCGCCGGTCCCTGGCGGGAGAAGGCGCCGCGCCGGCTCAGGGAGCGGGAGTCGAGGAGGAGGTAGCCTTCCCGGTCGAAGATCCGCGCGCGCGTGCGGGTCGGCAGGACCAAGCGCCGCAACACGGGACCGATGCGCTCCGGATTGATCGAGAACTCGAGCGAGGGATTGCCATCCTCGGGCGCCCCGGCGCCAGGCGCGGGTTGCAGAAGCTTCTCGGGATCGACGGTGATCGCGTCCGTCTCGACGCTCGCCGAGGCCGATATGGCGGCGGCGATGATCTCGCCCTGGGTTTCCAGGCTCTGCACCCGGGCGTCGATCAGGCCCTCGCGGAACTGGTTGACGTAAAGGAAGCCTGCCGCGAGGGCGACGAGGCCGCCAAGGTTCAGGAAAACGATGCGACGGGTGAGGGACGAGGCGAACCGCGTCGACATCGCCCGCGTGATGGGGCGCAGGCGACGCAGCAAACCGCGCCGGATCCGGCGCGCTTCCCGCGCCGTGTCGACCCACAGGGTGGGCTTGGCCCTGTGCGGCGCGTCGACCGTCAACGCCACATCCCGGGGTGATCGGACAACAGCTCGGTCAGGACCTGACTATTCCTTGAACCGATAGCCGACGCCGTACAGGGTCTCGATCATCTCGAAATCGTCGTCCACCACCTTGAACTTCTTGCGCAGCCGCTTGATGTGGCTGTCGATCGTGCGGTCGTCGACGTAGACTTGGTCGTCGTAGGCGGCGTCCATCAGCGCGTTCCGGCTCTTCACGACGCCGGGCCGCGTCGCCAACGCCTGGAGGATCAGGAATTCCGTGACAGTGAGGACGACCGGATCGTTCTTCCAGGTGCAGGTGTGACGCTCCGGGTCCATCTTGAGGAGACCGCGCTCCAGCACCTTGGCCTCGGACTCCTTCTGGGCCGCCGCCTCCTTCGGATTGGAACGGCGCAGGATCGCCTTGACCCGCTCGACCAGGAGGCGTTGCGAGAACGGCTTACGGATGAAATCGTCGGCACCCATCTTGAGTCCGAAGAGCTCGTCGATCTCCTCGTCCTTCGAGGTCAAGAAGATGACCGGGATGTCCGACTTCTGGCGCAGCCTGCGCAGCAGTTCCATGCCGTCCATGCGCGGCATCTTGATGTCGAAGATCGCTAGGTCGGGCGGGTTGCTCTTCAATCCGTCGAGCGCCATCGAACCGTCGGTGTAAGTTTGTACGCGGTAGCCCTCACCCTCGAGCGCGATCGACACGGAAGTCAGGATGTTACGGTCATCGTCGACCAGGGCGATGTTCGGCATGGCACTCTCACGCTTCTAGTCAGGGTCGACGGGGTGTCGGCGACCGTGTCGGCTTGCCCGATACCCTCACCGGAGCCGAAGCCCCTGACGGGGATGGCATCCTTGGCGAGCTTGGCGGCTGAAATGTGGCGCCGCAGGCGCATGACTTCATAACAACAAGGACGGGCGATGTCGACGTCCTTGTGGCTCGCGCCTTTGTTTCAATCGGGTCAAGTCGAATCGAGCGTTATTGCGCCGTGAAGCGACAAAGCGTGGTACAGCCCCCTTGTTTGCTTGCGAGCACAATCGAGGACACCGCCGTGCCGTACGTCCCAGGAGGCCGCCGGTCGCCGTTTGAAGGAACGGGTTCGGGCATCAGGTGATCCGGCAGGTCCCTCACGACGGGTCGCGTCGAGGACACCGGTACCGTCATCCCCTCAGAAGTTGACGACCTTGTTGTCGCCGACATCGTGGGGGGCTTCGCCGGTCAGGCGCGCCTTGGCGTATCCATAGGCGTAGAGCCACGTCGAGGACGGCGAGTCCCAGTATTCGGCGCTCTCGACCTTGACGCAGATCAACGCGATGTTCGGATCTTCCGGCCCATCGGGGAACCACACCCGCACCGGCTCGCTCCATAACTCCTTGACCTTGGCCTTGTCGTGGACGACGCGGGCGCTGCCCGACACGGACACGTAGTTCTGGCTCTTGGGCTCGGAGTAGGCGAGCAGGACTTGCGTGTGCTCGGCGATCTCGTTCAGCTTAGGGGTGCCGTCGCGGGACGCGAACCACAGTTCTCCGTTGAAATCCTTGTTCATCGCCGCCATCGGACGACCATGCAGGGGTCCTTCCTTGCTCGTGGTCACGAGCAGGGCGATGTTGATACCCTTGATCAGCTCCCAAACCTTCTGCCGGTCGTTGTCGCTGTCGGATTCCTTCACCATGGTTCCTCCTCGTCGGATCGCGTTCGAATCCCGAGCCTCGAAAACGGACCCCTCGCGCGATGGTTCCGGTCAAGCTCCGAGCGGCGCCTTACCAGACGACGCTCGCGGTCGGTTCCCGCTCACGCGAGTGCCCCGGGAACCGCGGCTTGGCACCGTCGCCTGCCTCGCGCATGGTCGAGGCCCGCGCGGGGATCGCCGGGTGCCGTGGAGGTGACATGAGCGACCCTGGTCCCCTCGCCGACTTCGAGCCGCTCGCGGAGGCCCGCCGCCTGTTGCGCGGCGTCCGGGCGGGGCCGCTGGCCACCTTGGATGGGTCGGGCGGCCCGTTCGCCAGCCTCGTCACCGTGGCGACCGATCACGACGGTTCGCCGCTGATCCTGGTCTCCCAGCTATCCGCCCACACCCGCCACCTCGATCGCGACGGGCGCTGCTCGCTGCTGCTGGCCGAGGGCGGCGAGGGGGATCCGCTCGCCCACGCCCGCCTGACCCTCACCGGCGTCGCGGAGAAAATCACTGACGCCGTCGTCCGCCGCAGGGCGCGGACCCGGTTCCTGGCGCGTCACCCGGCGGCGAGCCTCTACGTCGACTTCGGCGACTTCTCCTTCTGGCGCGTCGCGGTGGATCAGGCGCACCTCAACGGCGGGTTCGCCCGCGCCGCGCGCTTCCCCGCGCAAAGGTTGCTGACGCCCGTCGCCGACGCGCGAGCGCTGCTCGAGGCGGAGGCCGGTGCCATCGCCCACATGAACGCCGATCACGCCGACGCGCTCGACCTTTACGCGCGCGTCATCGCCGGTCGGCCCGGCGGCACCTCCGTTCGGCCAAGCGGCACTTGGCTCGTGACCGGGATCGACCCCGACGGCATGGACCTTTCCTGCGCCGACCTGACGGCGCGCATCCCCTTCCCCGAGCGCGTCCTGACGCCCGGCGACCTTCGCACCGTCCTGGTGGCGCTGGCGAACACGGCGCGCGACATGGCGCGAGACATGGGGGATGAGCGGCGCGACGAGCGGCTCGCCCGCCCGGCCGCGCGCGGGAAGCCGCCGTTAGCACGTTAGTTGCTTGACGTCGCTCGATTGGAACACGCAACCGGGCTCATGATGCAAACACCGCCGTCGCCGACCATACCCACCGGTGCCAACCGCTGGCTCCAGCTCGTGTTCGGGCTCATCGCCATGATGTCCATCTCCAGCCCGCAATACGTCTGGACGTTGTTCACCAAGCCGCTGATGGCGACCACCGGGGCCAACCTCGGCGCGCTCCAGGTGACGTTCTCGCTCCTCGTCATCCTGCAAACGTGGGCCTCGCCGGGCCAGGGATGGCTGATCGACCGGTTCGGCTCCAAGCTGCTCATCGCGCTCGGCGCGGGCCTGACCGGCCTCGGCTGGGTGCTGGCGAGCCGCGTCGACACGTTGTACGGCCTTTACGCGACCTACGGCCTGTTCTGCGGGCTCGGCACCGGGTTCGTCTACGTCGGCGTCGTGGGGCTGATGGTGCGCTGGTTCCCCGACAGACGCGGCATGGCGGCCGGCCTCGTCGCCGCCGGCTACGGCTCGGGCGCGCTCCTCACGACGTTCCCCATCGACACGATGATCAACACGCTCGGCTACCGCGCGGTGCTGCTGGACTACGGCGTGATCCAGGGCGTGATCGGCGTCGCCGCCGCGCTGTTCCTGCGCGAGCCGGTGATCGCCGAAGTGCGCTCGGGCGCCGAACTGAAGGCCGGCGCCACGCCCGGCGAGATGCTGCGCTCGCCCATCTTCTGGCTGATGTTCGTCATGATGACGATGATGGCGACCGGCGGCCTGATGGTGGTATCGAACTTCAAGGCGTTCGCCACCGACTTCGGCGTCGCCAACGCCGTCGTCCTCGGCGCGGCGGCGATCCCGCTCGCCTTGACGATCGACCGCGTCTGCAACGGTCTGACGCGGCCGTTCTTCGGGTGGGTCTCGGACCGGCTCGGCCGCGAGAACACCATGGCGCTGGCCTTCTCCCTGGAAGGCTTGGCGATCGCCGTGCTGCTCCTCTACCGCGAGGATCCCCTCGTGTTCGTGCTCATGTCGGGCGTGGTGTTCTTCGGATGGGGCGAGATCTTCTCCTTGTTCCCGTCCGCCCTCACCGACACGTTCGGCGAACGCTACGCGACCACGAACTACGGCTTTCTTTACATCGCGCAGGGGATCGGTTCGATCCTCGGCGGCCCGCTCGCCGCGACGCTAAAAGGCGCGGTCGGCGGCTGGATCCCGGTGTTCTCCATCGTGGTCGGCCTCGACCTCACGACCGCCGCGCTGGCCTTGTTCGTGCTCAAGGGAATGCGCGCGAGGCGGCCTTATCCGGTCGCGCCGACCTTGCAGGCGGCGGAGTGAGGCGGCCTTACGTCGCCGTCCACCCGCCGTCGATCGACAGGATGCTGCCGGTCATGCTCTTCGCGGAATCCGAGGCGAGGTGGACGGCGAGCGCCGCCACCTCCTCGATCCCCACGAACGCCTTCGTCGGCTGCGCGTGAAGCATGACGTCCTCGATCACCTGCTCCCTCGTCAAGTTCCGCGCCGCCATCGTGTTCGGGACTTGGGACTCGACCAGCGGCGTCCAAACGTAGCCCGGGCAGATCGCGTTGCAGGTGATGCCGAAGGTCGCGAGTTCGAGCGCCACGGTCTTGGTCAGGCCGGCGACGCCGTGCTTGGCCGCGACGTAGGCCGACTTGTAGGGCGAGGCGACCAGCGCGTGCGCCGACGCGATGTTGACGATGCGCCCCCAGCCTCGAGCCTTCATGCCCGGCACCGCCGCGCGGATCGTGTGGAACGAGGACACTAGGTTGACGGCGATGATCTTGTCGAATGTCGCGACGGGAAGGTCCTCGATCGGCGACACGAACTGGATGCCGGCGTTGTTGACGAGGATGTCGACCGAGCCGAAGTCGGCCTCCGCGCGCTCCATCATCGTCGCGATCGCCGCCCCGTCCGCCATGTCCGCGTCGGAGTAGCGGCAGGTCACGCCGAACTCGCTGGCGATCGACGCCCGTGTCGCCTCGATCGCGGCCGCGTCGCCGAAGCCGTTGAGGAGGATGTTGGCGCCCTCCTGGGCGTAGGCCCGAGCGATGCCGAGCCCGATGCCGCTGGTGGAGCCGGTGACGACGGCGGTTCGGCCTTTGATCATGGGTGCGTCCTTCGAGCGAGGAGGGTCGAAGCCTATAGCGCCGACGCGCCGCGACCAACACCCTCGCTCGCGGGCAGGCTCCGTCCCTTCGGGCGCCCCTATTTCAGCAAGGCCCGCAACGCGGGTTGGATCACCTCGTTGCCGACGCAGACGGACCCTTTCGCCATCATGTCCTGCCCGCCGTCGCAGTCGGTGACGAAGCCGCCGGCCTCCCGCACCAGCACCAGGCCGGCCGCCATGTCCCAGGTACGGATGTTGCGCTCCCAGTAACCGTCGTAGCGGCCGGCCGCCACGAAGCACATGTCGAGCGCGGCGGCGCCAAGGCGGCGCAGGTTCGACACTTGCGCCATCACGCCGTCGGCCTCGGTGAGGAAGCGGGCATGGTCGCGGCGCTTGCCGAGGTGGGGGATGCCGCAGCCGATCACGCAGTCGGCGAGCTTGCGGCGGCCCGAGACGCGCAGGCGACGATTGTTGAGGTAGGCGCCCTGGCCGCGCTCGGCGACGAACATGTCGTCGACCGCCGGGTTGTAGACGACGCCGGCGATCATCTGACCCTCGCGCTCGAGCGCCACCGAGATGCCGAAGATCGGGATGCCGTGGAGGAAGTTCGTCGTGCCGTCGAGCGGGTCGACGTGCCAAACGTGGCTCCGGTCGGTCCCCTCGACCGTGCCGCCTTCCTCCATGACGAAGCCGTAGCCCGGGCGCGCCTTGGCGAGTTCCTCGAACACGGTCTTCTCGGCCCGCTTGTCGGCGGCGGTCACGAAGTCGCCGGGGCCCTTCACCGATACCTGGAGGTTCTCCACCTCGCCGAAATCCCGCTTCAAGCCGCGTCCCGCCTTCAGCACCGCCGCCGTCATCACGTTCATCAGGGCGGAGCGGATCATCGATGGCACTCGGGGGAAAGGTGGCGGGGCGAAGGGTGGCGGGCTGGTGGATGATCGGACGACGGCCGCCGCGCGTGGGACGCCGGCGCGTTCAGGACGGGTCCGCCGCGTGGGCCCTGAGGTCGGCCAGGTCGCAGGCGGCCAACGCGTTCTCGTGCGTCGCGGCCAGGACGACCCGCGGCGCGTGGCCGGCCTCGAACGCCTCGTGCCATCGCGCGGCGCAGAGGCACCATCGGTCGCCGGCCCTGAGCCCGGGAAAGCCGTGTTCCGGCAACGGCGTGACGAGGTCGTTGCCGCGCGCCTTGGAAAAGGTCAGGAACGCGTCGGTCACGATCGCGCAGACCGTGTGGTTGCCGCTGTCCTCGCGGCTGGTGTTGCAGCACCCGTCGCGGAAGAAGCCGGTCATCGGCGCGGTGGAGCAGGGTTCGAGCGCGTGGCCCAGCACGTTGCGGGCACGCGGGCCGCCGCCGCCGGAGGTCGTTCCTTCGCGAAACATCGATACCGCACCCTTGTCTTGTCGAGGAGCCTTCCGACCCATCAGCTAGGCGCCGCCGACCACGCTGTCCATAGCCGACGTCACCGGCCACCTGACCCAACGTTCACCCGCACTGTGTCAGCGGCGACACAGACGTGAACGACGCCTTTCGCTAGAAAGGGTCAAGGCGCTGACGGCTGACGAAGCCTCTTCGGGGGAAAAGGCTTCCATGACCCGTTGGTGTTGGACCCGTGAGGGTTGAGGGGTAAAAGGCCCGGTTCCGCCGCGTGTTCGCGAGCGAGCCGGGTCTTTTTGCTTGGTGCGGGCCGTGGTACATGGCTCGATCACCGCGCGGCGAAAGCGCGGCTTCCCGTCGTCATCAATGGCCCCTAAAGACCTGCGATAGGACCCGGCGAGCCAACCCGGCTTGCCCATCGGAGCGGCGAATGACCGATTTCCCAGCATCGACGACATCTCCGCGCCCGCGCCGCACGTCGCCCTGGAACGTCGCCCTGACCAACCAGATCAACGTCTTTCGCGCCCTGGTGCTGCACGACATCAAATCGCGCTATTTCGGCAATGGACTTGGATACGTCGTCACCATCCTCTGGCCGGGGGTCCATCTCGCGGTGATCGTGGGTATCTACTCGTTCACCGGTCGCGGCAACGGGTACGGAACGAGCGCGCTCCTCTTCGTGTCGACCGGTGTTCTCCCCTACATATGCTGGAACTATATTTCCCGCTTCTGCATGTTGGGCGTCATGCAGAACAGGAGCGCGATATCATACCCGATCATCAACATCCTCGACATCATCCTGGCCCGCGTGTTCCTAGAAATCGTGACGTGCAGCATCATAACGTTCGTCCTCCTCGCTTTCTTGATGCTCAACGGCATCGACGTCATGCCCATTCACCCGGCGCAGGCCGCGCTTGGTCTTCTTTCCTCCGTCTTGCTGGGCATCGGCTTCGGGGTGCTCAACGCGGGCATCGCGCTGATCTTTCCGCTCTGGTTCATCGGCTACGTCTTGATCCTGATCGTGTTCTGGCTCACGTCGGGCGTGGTCATCAATCCCGAGCTCCTGCCGGACCAGATCGCGTATTGGTTGTCATGGAACCCGCTCCTCCACTGCATCGAGTGGCTGCGATCGGCCTATTACGATGATTATCCCGCGAGATTGCTGGATCGGAGCTACGTCATCGAAGTCGGTTTCGGAAGCCTTGCCCTGGGCCTGTTGATGCAGAGGACGATGAAGCGCTACTTGCTGAGGTAGGGGTGGATGGCTAGGCGGATGAAAAGGGCGCCGCCGCCGACCAGGCATGATCCGGTTTCCTGAACCAGGAGGCGAACTCGCGCGAACTGGATCGCTGTTCCTGGGGCCAACTCCCGTCGCGAAGGCGTGGCTCGCCTTCCCCGCGACCGCCTGCGACCTGGCGGGATCGCCGAAGCCGCATGCCCCGCGATCAAGCGGAATCCTGCAGCCGATCATTGAAAGCGAACCCACAGGTTGCCCCGGGCCCATCCTGGTTTATCAGGGCGCGATTCGACCTTGCCAGAGCCTACGCCGTCGCGTATCCCAGCCACGCCGTGGATACGATCCGAGACCAGTCGATGAACCTGTTCTTAGGGCCAGGAACTCGATGACGGTTAGAGCTTGGATGTATGCATGATCCTATGGCTCGGGAGAGGTGGCAGAGTGGTCGAATGCACCGCACTCGAAATGCGGCATAGGTGCAAGCCTATCGGGGGTTCGAATCCCTCCCTCTCCGCCAGACCCTCTTTGTAACTCATTGATTTCATTTAAAAAACTGATCTTCCCCCTTTGAAGTGGTCCGCCCTGAGGTATGGCTTTCGAGCCTCAAC
>CAXSDP010000082.1:0-15536 GCA_964235705.1 uncultured Beijerinckiaceae bacterium
TGTCCGACGGCGAGGTCGAGAAGGTCGTGGCGCACCTGAAGAGCCAGGGCCAGCCGGACTACCTCGACAGCGTCACGAGCGAGGACGAGGAGGCCGGCGGGGACGACCAGGCGCCGGCCGCGGGCGGCCTCGACGACGAGTCCGGCGACCTCTACGACCGGGCGGTCGCGATCGTCCTGCGTGACCGCAAATGCTCGACATCCTACGTGCAAAGGCGGCTCTCCGTCGGCTATAACAAGGCCGCCTCGCTGATCGAACGCATGGAAAGGGAGGGGGTGATCGGCGCGCCCAACCATTCCGGCAAACGGGCGATCCTCGTCGGCGGCGGCATCGATCGCGGCGCCTATGACCTCCAGGCCGTGGACGACTGATGCGGCACCCTCCTTTCCGGGGATCCCGGCCCGACGTCCCATTGCCGCCACACCGCCACGTTAACCCTTCGCCAGGTCACGCAGGAAAGATGATGAAGAAATTAGCAGCATGCCTGCTGTGCGGGCTCCTCGTCCTACCCGCCTCGACCACCTTCGCCGACGTCGCGGCCGACAAGCCGGGTCCCATCGTCTCGCTGTCCGGCTCGGACGCGGACGCGGCCATCAAGAAGGCCGACGATTTCCTGTCCACTGCGACGACGATGGTCGGCGACTTCGTGCAGAACGGGGCGGACGGGCGTCAGTCGGAGGGCAAGATCTACATTCAGAAGCCGGGCCGCCTGCGCTTCGAATACGCCGCCCCAGCCTCGCTGGAGGTGGTGGCCGACGGGTCCAACGTGGTCGTCCACGATCGCCGGCTGAAGACGTCCGACAGCTACTCGATCGGCCGGACGCCGCTGAAGTTCCTGCTGCAGGACAAGATCGACCTCAAGTCCGACACCCAGATCCTCGACGTCCAGAAGATCACCAACCCGGACAGGGTGATGGTCCTGCTCGACGATCGCACGACCTTCGGCGGCACCTCGCGGATCCGCCTGATCTTCGACGCCAAGACCTTCGAGCTGCTGCAGTGGCAGGTGCGCGATCCGCAGGGCTACGAAACGCTTGTCACCCTCTACAACATCGACCTGAACCAGAAGCCCGACCCCAAGCTGTTCAAGATCAGCACGCTGGACCAGTCGCGCAATTGATCGGCGGCGAGTTAATTAGCTGCGCGGGTGGTTGACGTCCCCGACCCGCTTTCCCACTTCATGCCCTGAGAGCGATCTCGTCGGCGGTATGGAGTCCCCCGTTTCAGACCGTCCGATCGTATGCTGGATCCCCCTCCCAGCATCAAATCGCTCCGAGGGCGTCTGGCGAAAGCTAGGCGCCCTTTCTCGTTCGATGGGTAGTCCTGGGACACGGGCGTCCCGTCCACCGGGGTTCGAGCGCCGCCCGACGGTGCTATGGGAACGCATGCGACCCGACGACCTCCCGTCCGATGACCTCCCGTCCGAAGCTCCCTCGTCCGACGCCTCCTCGCCCGAATCGGCCCCTCCAGACCTCCCGCCGTCCGACGCGGCACCCATGACCGCCGACGTCCTCGTTCCCGTCGCGGTCGATCAAACCTACTCCTACGCCTTCGGTGATCTCGATCTCCTGCCGGGCGATTTCGTCGAGGTTCCCCTGGGCCCACGCACCGCCGTCGGCGTGGTCTGGTCGGTCGGGCCGGGGGATCGCGCCGGGCTCAAGGCCGTCGCCGCCCGCAATCCCCTCCCGCGCCTTCCCGACGGCTTGCGGACCTTCGTCGATTGGGTCGCGCGCTGGACGTTGAGCCGGCGCGGCATGGTGCTGCGGATGTGCGTGCGCGCGCCGTTCCTCAACGAGGCGGGTCCGCCGCGAACGGGTGTGCGCGCCTCCGGGCGCGAACCGGCTCGCACCACGCCGGCGCGCGCGAAGGTGTTGGCGGTCGCCAGGGACGCCGACCTTCTCGGCAAGGGCGCGCTCGCCGCCGCCGCCGGCTGCACGGTCGCGGTCGTGAACGCGTTGATCGCCGACGGCGCGCTCGAGCTCGCGCCGGTGCCGCCCGAACCGGTGGCCGGCATCCCCGATCCCGACCACGCCGCGCCGCGCTTGTCGGCGGCGCAGGGCGACGCGGCGCGCGGCCTCGCCGCCGCCGTCGACGCGCGCGCATTCGGCGTCACCTTGCTCGAGGGCGTCACCGGCTCCGGCAAGACGGAGGTGTACTTCGAGGCGGTCGCCGCCGCCCTGCGGGCCGGGCGCCAAGCCCTCATCCTGCTGCCGGAGATCGCGCTGACGGCGCAGTTCCTCGACCGCTTCGCCGTCCGCTTCGGGACGCGGCCGGCGGAATGGCACTCGGCGGTCGGCGGCCGTCGCCGCAACCTCGTCTGGCACGCGGTCGCCGCCGGTGAGGTGCGGGTGGTCGCCGGGGCGCGCTCGGCGCTGTTCCTGCCGTTCCGCGACCTCGCCTTGATCGTCGTCGACGAGGAGCACGAGGCGGCCTACAAGCAGGAGGACGCCGTCGCCTACCACGCCCGCGACATGGCGGTGGTGCGCGGTCGCATCGAGCGGGCCGCGGTGGTGCTGGCGTCGGCGACGCCGTCCATCGAGACCCAGGTCAACACCCGTCAGGGGCGCTACACCCACTTCGAGCTGCCGACCCGTTTCGGCAATCGCCCGATGCCGGGCATCACCGCGATCGACCTCCGGCGCGACCAGCCGCCGCGCGGGCACTGGATCGCCCCGCCGCTGGAGCGCGCGGTTCGCGACACGCTCGCCAAGGGCGAGCAGGCGCTCCTGTTCCTGAACCGTCGCGGCTACGCGCCCTTGACCCTGTGCCGCAGCTGCGGCCACCGCTTCCAATGTCCGAACTGCACCGCGTGGCTCGTCGATCATCGCTTCCGCCACGCGCTCGTGTGCCATCATTGCGGGCACCAGGAGCGTCGACCGGAGGCATGCCCCGTCTGCGAGGCGGCGCACGCCCTCATCCCTTGCGGGCCGGGCATCGAGCGCCTCGCCGAGGAGGTGGCGGAACGCTTCCCCGACGCCCGCTCGCTCGTGCTGTCCTCGGATTTCCCCGGCGGCGCCGAGCGGTTGCGCGGCGAACTCGACGCCGTGGCGGAGGGGCGCTGCGACATCGTCATCGGGACGCAGCTCGTCGCCAAGGGCCACAACTTCCCGCTTCTGACGCTGGTGGGCGTGATCGACGCCGACATCGGGCTCTCGACCGGCGACCCCCGCGCCGCCGAGCGGACGTTCCAGCTGCTCCAGCAGGTGACCGGCAGGGCGGGGCGCTTCGAAAAGCCCGGCCGCGCGATGCTGCAAACGTGGCAGCCGGAGCATCCCGTCATCCGCGCCCTCCTGTCGGGCGAGGCCGGGCGCTTCTACGCGGAGGAAACGCGGCAGCGCGAGAGGGCGGGGCTGCCGCCGTTCGGCCGGCTCGCCTCCATCATCGTCTCGGGGCCGGAGTTCTCCGGCACCCAGGCCCACGCCCGCGCCCTGGCGCAGGCCGCTTTCCGCATGCCCGCGTCGGATCGCTGGTCGCTCGCGGCTGCCGGCGGCCTGCCTGGGCGGGACGAGATGGTGCTGCTCGGGCCGGCGGAGGCGCCGATCGCGGTGGTGGCGGCGCGCCACCGCTTCCGCCTCCTCGTCAAGGCGCCGCGCCGCAGCGACCTCCAGGGCTTCCTGCGGGCCCTGGCGCAGGCCGCGCCCGCGCCGCGTGGCGGCATCAAGGTCGGGTTCGACGTCGATCCGCAGAGTTTCCTGTGAGACCGCCCTCGCGCCCATCCACCCCGATCGTTTCGCGACACCGGCCGGCTCGGGACATCCAGCCGGCTGGGGACTTCCAATCGGTGCGGGTTTGGACTAGGGAGGGGCTTGATCGAGAAGCCGGTCGCGTCTCGGGTCGCCGCGTCCTTCCTTGTGCCGTGATCGCGCCCCGGGGCCCGGTTGTTGGCCCGATCATCAACCGCCTCGCCCCTCGGTCGGCTTCGCCGGAGGGTGCGGGGAGCAAGATTGCCGAGTGGGAGTGATCGGTGGACATCAAGGATCAGGCGACCGAGGCCGTCGGCGCCAAGGCGCCCGTCAACCACGACGAACTCGTCAGTAAGATCATCGACACCATTGTCACCGAAGGCATGATCGATCGCGAGAAGGTGACGCCGGACGCGACCATCGAGAGCCTCGACCTCAAATCGATCGACATCGTGATGATCCTCACCGCGATCGAGGACAAGTTCGACGTCTACATTCCGATGGACGGCCCCTTCCACGACGCCAAGGACGTCCAGAGCCTCATCGACGCGATCGCCAGCTACATCATCAAAGAAAAGCAGCAGGCCTGATGGCGCACGCGAAGCGGGTCGTCGTCACCGGGATCGGCGCGGTGTCCGCCGCCGGGATCGGCGCCGAGGCCTTGTGGTCCGCCGCGCGCGAGGGGCGCCCCTGCATCAATCCCCCGACCTTCCCCTACGCGTACCGGGGCCGCATCAAGATCGCCGCCCAGGTGCAGGACTTCGACCCGACCCTGTACCTTGACAGGACCGTGCTGCCGTTCTGCGATCCGGTGACCCAGCACCTCCTCGTCGCCGCCGACGAGGCGATGGCGCAGGCCGGCTACACCCGCGACACGCGGCTGGGCCCGCGCGCCGCCACCATCATCGGGACCGGCATCGGCGGCATGATCACCATCGAGGAGGGCATCCACCTGTCCCTCGTCAAGGGCGGGCGGCCGCACCCCCTCATGGTGCCGAAGCTGATCCCCAGCGCCTGCCCGGCCAACCTGTCCATGCGCTACGGGATGCAGGGACCGGCCTTCGCGGTTGCCTCGGCCTGCTCCTCGGCGACGCAGGCGATCGGCCTCGGCCTGCAAATGGTCCGTGCCGGCATGGTCGACGTCGCGGTGGTCGGCGGGACCGAGGACCACATCACCAACAACGCCATGCTGGCCTGGGAGGCCTTGCGCGTCATGACGCCCGATTTCTGCCGCCCGTTCTCCAAGGGCCGCAACGGCATGGTGTTGGGCGCCGGGGCCGCCGTGGTGATCCTGGAATCTGAGGAGCACGCCAAGGCGCGCGGCGCGACGCCCCTCGCGGTGCTGGCGGGCTACGGCACCTCGACGGACGCCAAGGACCCGGTCGCGCCCGACGCGGAGGGGGCCGCGCGGGCGATGCGCTCGGCGCTGGAGGACGCCGACGTCACGACCGACGCCATCGACTACATCAACGCCCACGGCACCGCGACGATCGTCAACGATTCGACCGAGTCCGCCGCGCTCCGCCTCGTGTTCGGCGAGCGTTCGGGCCACGTGCCCCTCTCGTCCACCAAGCCGATCCACGGCCACGGGCTCGGCGCGGCCGGGGCGCTGGAGTTCGTGGTGACGATGGGCGCGCTGCGCGACCAGGTCGCGCCGCCCACCATCAACTACCTCGAACCTGACGAGAAGTGCCCGGTCGACGCGATCCCCAATGAGGCGCGCCCGATGCGGATCAAGACGGCGATGAGCAACAGCTTCGCCTTCGGCGGCATCAACGCGGTCCTCGTCCTCCAGGAGCTGGAAGCGGCGTGAGCCCCGTCCCGACGCCGCTCGGTTGCTTCCCCGTGGCTGGGACGGCGGCCGAAGCCGACGCGTTCCGCGCCGCGACCGGTTCGCCGCCGCGCGACCGCGCGATCCTGCCCCTGACGTTCCCCATGCGCTGGCTCGCGGCGCCGGCCGTCCGGGGCGCGATGATGGCCATGGTGTCGGACGGCATCGCGCTGGTCCACGAGGCCCAGACCTTCGACTACGAGCGGCCCTTGCGCGTGGACGAACGCTACATGCTGAGCGTGTCGGCGCGGCGCGAGTCCGACCCTGATCGCCTGGTGCTGCTGGGATCGATCGCCGCCGCAGACGGCACGCCGGCGGCGCGGCTGGAAACCGTGCTGCGGCTGTTCCCGCTCGAGGGCGACAAGACCGGCGACGCCGGCGCATGAGCGGACCTGTCCGCCAGGGCGAGGCCATCGCCCCGCGCACCTTCGGGCCGTTCGACGCGGCTGCCGTTGCCGCCTACGCCCACGCCTCGGCCGACGACAACCCGCTCCACGTCGACGCGACGCTCGCCGCCAAGGCCGGCCTGGAGCGCCCGCCGATCCACGGCATGCTGATCGTCGGCTGCTTCGAGGCGTACCTCGGCGCGTGGCTGCCCGACGTCGTCGTCGAACGGATCGCCTGCAAGTTCATCCGGCCCGTCCTCGTCGGCGAGGGCGTCGCGATCGGTGGCAAGGTGGTCCAGGCGGTGCCCGGCAGCCCCGCCGTCGTGCGGCTGGTCGTCAAGCGCGCCGGCCCCGGCGGCGACATCGTCTGCATGGCCGAAGCTTTCGTCCGCGCGTCTGAGGCCTTCGTCCGCGCGGCGTCGGACGTCGAGGCCGCGACCCCGTCGTGACCCCCTCGGCCCGCTCGATCCTCGTCACCGGCGCGTCGAGCGGCATCGGTCGCGCGCTCGCGCTCGAATACGCCGCGCCGGGCGTGCGCCTCGCCCTGATCGGCCGCGATCCCTGCCGCCTCGCCGCCACCGCCGACGCCGCCCGCGCAAAGGGGGCGGAGGTGACCGCCGGCATGATCGACGTCCGCGACCGCGCCGCCATGGCCGCCTGGGTCGGCGCGGCCGACGCGGCACACGCCTTCGACCTCGCCATCGCCAACGCCGGCATCACCACGGGCCTCGGGCCCGACGACCTCGCCGAAGATCCGGAAGCCGTGCGCGCGATCATCGCGACCAACCTCGTCGGTGTCCTCAACACGGCCGAGCCGCTCATCGCGCCGATGTGCGGGCGGGGGCGGGGCCAACTCGCCTTCATCGGTTCGATCGCCGGCCTGCACGGGCTTCCCTACTCGCCGGCCTACTGCGTCACCAAGGCGGGCGTCCACGCCTACGCCGAGTCGATCCGAGCCCGGCTGGAGCGGCGCGGCGTGCGCGTCAGCCTCGTCGTCGCCGGTTTCGTCAAGACGCCGCTCAACGACTCGATCGCGACGATGAAGCCGGGCGAACTGTCCGAGGCGGCGGCGGCGGCGCTCATCAGGCGGGGGCTCGACAAGGGCAGGGCGACCATCGCGTTCCCGTTCTTCCTCTACGCCGCCGCGATCGTCGGCCGGTGCCTGCCGGCCCGCCTCTACGATCGCATCATGGCCAGGGTCGTCGTCCACGCCCCGACCACGCGCGAACGCGTTTGACCTACCCGACGTCACCGGGAACGCGGCGGCCAAAATCCGCCGTTTTGCGCGGGTCTACCTCCTGGTGCACGTCCGCCTTCCTACGCTCATCGACCTGGCGGTGCCCGACCGACTGGACAACTCGGATGACCTCGCGACCCCTCGTTTCCGCCCGCTTGCCCGCCCGGCTGGCCGCCGCCCTGTTCGCCTTGCCCGTGGCCGTCTCCCTCGCCCTCGCGACGATGCCGGCGGCGGCGCAGGATTATGGCCGACCGCCGCCCGGCTTCGGCGAGGATGGCGATGACGGCGGCGCGCCGGCCGACGCGCCCGATGCCGCCGGCCTCGCCGTGCGCGTCGGCAAGCTGGAAGGGCGCATCCGCGACATGACGGGGCAGATCGAGGAGTTGCAGAACGCCAACCGCAAGCTCGTCGACCAGCTCCAACGGTTCCAGGCGGACGTCGACTCCCGTTTGACGTCGGGTGCCGGGCGGGCGAAGCGCGGCGACGCGGGGACGGGCGGCGGCGCGGTGGTGGGCGATGCCGGCGGTGCGCCGGCCCAAATCGCCTCCCCGGCCCAAGTCAACTCGCCAGTTCAAGGCGCCTTGCCGGTTCAAGGCACCCCACCGACCCGCAAGCGCCGCGACGACGCCTTCGACCCCGATGCCGCACCGAACGCGCCGGGCAAGCCGAAGCCTTTGGGCTCCGTGGCGTCCGACGACGCCGGCGACGCGCCGATGGACCTGTCCGGCGGCAAGTTGCGCCGCGCCGAGGGCGGTGGTGGCGACGCGCTCGCGCCGACCCTGCAGCTCCCCTCCGGCGTCCCGAGGGCCTCCGTCGGCGCGGCGTCGTCGAGTGGGGCGCCGGGCGGGGCGGTGGTCGCGGCGCCGCCGCCCGGCTCCCCCCGCGAGGCGTATGAGACGGCGCTCGGCTACTTCCGCGACAAGCAGTACGACACCGCCGAGAAGGGGTTCACCGCCTTCATCGAGAAGAACCCCAAGAACCGGCTCGTGGCGGACGCCACCTATTACCTCGGCGAAAGCTATGCCCAAAGCGGGCGCAGCCGGGAGGCGGCGGAGCAGTACCTGAAGATCTCCACCGATTACGCGACTTCGACGCGGGCGCCGGACGCGATGCTGCACCTCGGCCTTTCCCTCAAGGCGCTCGGTGCCAAGGAGCAGGCCTGCGCGACCTTCGGCGAGGTCGCCCGCAAGTACCCCAACGCACCCGCCTACGTCCGCAACGGCGCCGAGCGCGAGGCCAAGCGCGCGCAGTGCTGACCGACGTCGGCCAAGCCTATGATCGGCTGGCCGGAGACGTTTTCACCGGGTTGGAACGCTCCAGCCTGCTCCTCGCGGTGTCCGGCGGCCCGGATTCGGTCGCGCTCATGGCCATGGCGGCGCGCTGGTCCGCCGGCCTCGGCACCGAGGCGCCCACGCTCCGCGTCGCCACGGTCGACCATGGCTTGCGGCCGGGCTCGCGCGCGGAGGCGGGGCAGGTCGCCGTCATGGCCGGCGCGCTCGGGCTCGCGCACGCGATCCTCGACTGGGAGGGGCCGAAGCCGACGACCGGCGTCCAGGCCCGCGCCCGCGCCGCGCGTTACGCGCTCCTTGCGGCCCATGCCCGCGCGGTCGGCGCCACGTGCGTGCTCACGGGCCATCACGCCGACGATCAGGCCGAAACCGTCCTGCTCAGGCTGTTGCGCGGCAGCGGCGTCGCCGGTCTCGCCGGCATGCGTCGCGACACGGCGCTCGCGCCCGGCCTGCGGCTGGTGCGCCCGCTCTTGGGCGTGCGGAAGGCCGAGCTCGTCGCCTTCTGCCAGCGGCGAGGCTTGAGCACCGTGGAAGACCCCTCGAACGCCGATCCGGCCTACGCGCGGGCCAGGCTGCGCGCGCGCGCCTCGAGCTTGGCGAGCCTCGGCCTCGATGGTCCGGCGCTGCTGCGATTGGCCGGCCGCATGGCGCGGGCCGACGACGCGCTGGACGCCGAGACCAGCCGGCTCGAACGCCTCCTCGCACCTCGCAAGGCGGGAAACCTCTACCGCGCCGATTTCACGGAGGTGATACGGGCGGAGCCGGCGATCCTCGGGCGTCTCCTGGAGCGGGCGATCGAGCATGCCGTGCCCCGCACCGGTCCCCTCCCGCTTCGACGCCTGGAGTCGCTGACGGCCGCGATCGGTGACGCGCTCGCGCTCGGTCGGTCCCATCGCGCGACGCTGGGCGGCGCCAGGATCGTGTGTGGTGGCGACGCCGTGGTCGAGGTCACGCCCGAGCCGACGCGCCGCAGGGGACGCGCGGATCCGGGGCGACCCGTTTGACGGCGGTTCCTGCCCAATTGACGCGCCCGTCACGCTCACTTGGCAAGACAAGGGACGCGGCCTACATTCATCAAGCTAGCCCAGGATCCTCCGGGGCCGCGCGTCGCGCGGAACCCACGGCTTCAGGCAACCTTTCTCCTTCGGGTCAGGGCTTCGGGCCGGATCCTTCTGGATCGCACATGAATCCCAACTTCCGCAATTTCGCACTGTGGGTGATCATCTTCCTGCTCGTGGTCGCCCTGGTCATGCTGTTCCAGAACCCGGGACAGAAGACGGCCTCGACGGAGATCAACTTCAGCCACCTCCTGACGGAGGTCGACCAGAGCCACGTCCGCGACGTGACGATCTCCGGGCCCGAGATCGCCGGCCACTTCACGGACAACAGGGCGTTCACGGTCTACGCGCCGAACGACCCGTCGCTCGTGCAGACCCTGGTCAAGAAGGGCGTCAACATCTCGGCCAAGCCGCCGTCCGACGGCAACAACTGGCTGATCTCGCTCCTCGTCAATGGTCTGCCCTTGTTGGCTTTCCTCGCTCTGTGGATTTTCGTGTCCCGACAGATGCAGGGCGCCGGCGGCAAGGCGATGGGTTTCGGCAAGTCGAAGGCCAAGCTCCTGACCGAAGCGCATGGCCGCGTGACGTTCGAGGACGTCGCCGGCGTCGACGAGGCCAAGGAGGATCTGCAGGAGATCGTGGAGTTCCTGCGCGATCCGCAGAAGTTCCAGCGGCTCGGCGGCCGCATCCCGCGCGGCGTGTTGCTCGTCGGACCGCCCGGCACGGGTAAGACTCTGCTTGCCCGCGCCATCGCCGGCGAGGCCAACGTGCCGTTCTTCACGATCTCGGGTTCGGACTTCGTGGAAATGTTCGTCGGCGTCGGCGCCAGCCGCGTCCGAGACATGTTCGAGCAGGCCAAGAAGAACGCGCCGTGCATCATCTTCATCGATGAGATCGACGCCGTCGGTCGCCACCGCGGCGCCGGCCTTGGTGGCGGCAACGACGAGCGCGAGCAGACATTGAACCAGCTGCTCGTCGAGATGGACGGCTTCGAGGCGAACGAGGGCATCATCCTCATCGCGGCGACCAACCGCCCCGACGTGCTCGACCCCGCGCTGCTGCGTCCCGGCCGCTTCGATCGCCAGATCGTCGTGCCGAACCCCGACGTCATCGGTCGCGAGCGCATCCTCAAGGTGCATGTCCGCAAGGTGCCGCTCTCGCCCGACGTCGACCTCAAGGTCGTGGCGCGCGGCACCCCCGGCTTCTCCGGTGCCGACCTGATGAACCTCGTCAACGAGGCGGCGCTGATGGCGGCGCGACGTGGCAAGCGCATCGTGACCATGGTCGAGTTCGAGGATTCAAAGGACAAGATCATGATGGGGGCCGAGCGCCGCACCCTCGTCATGACCGAGCAGGAGAAGATGCTGACCGCCTACCACGAGGGTGGCCACGCCCTCGTCGCCCTGAACGTGCCGGCGACCGATCCCGTCCACAAGGCGACGATCATCCCACGCGGCCGCGCGCTCGGCATGGTCATGCAGCTTCCGGAGCGTGACAAGCTCTCGATGAGCTACGAGCAGATGACCTCCCGCCTCGCGGTGTTGATGGGTGGCCGCGTGTCCGAGGAGATCATCTTCGGCAAGGAGAAGGTGACCTCGGGCGCCCAGTCGGACATCCAGCAGGCCACCAAGCTCGCTCGCGCGATGGTGACTCAATGGGGCTTCTCCGACGCGCTCGGCACCGTCATGTACGGCGAGAACCAGGAGGAAGTGTTCCTCGGCTACTCCATGGGCAAGCAGAACGCCCTGTCCGAGGAAACCTCGCGGAAGATCGACGCGGAGGTGCGACGCCTCGTCGAGTACGGCCTGTCGGAGGCGACACGCATCATCACCGAGAAGAAGCATGACCTCGAGACCCTGGCGCAGGGCCTCCTCGAGTACGAGACCCTCTCGGGCGACGAGATCATCGGGCTGCTCAACGGCAAGACCCCGGTGCGCGACGCCGGCGACGACACCCCGGCACCCCCGCGCGGGTCGCCCATCCCGACGACTGGCGCGACCCGGCCGAAGCCGGGCCACGAGCCAGGCGGCGGTTTGGAGCCGCAGCCCCAAACCTGACGTCGGCGAACCTAGCCCCCGCACGCGTGACGACGAAGGAAACCCGGCTTTGCGGCCGGGTTTTTCGTGTTCGCACCCGAGCGACCACTTTCGCGTTGACACCCGGGGATCGCCACGTGGATGACCACGCGTCGTGGGATGTTCAAGTCCGGCCATCCCCGATGATCGGCCTCGGCGTGGGATCGGCGTGACCTCACTGCAATCCATGCGGCTTTCGCGGCCGGCGCTGATCGGGATGGCGATCACCTCGAGGCTCCGCGCCGCGGTGCGCGCCGGCGAGAGCGGGCTCATCTTCCTCGCGGTGATCGTCGGCATCGTCGCCGGCCTACTCACGGCGGGTCTGTCGCACGCCGCCGCCTTCGCGCACCTGATGCTGTACCACCAGCGTTCGATCAGCGCGCTGCCCAAGCTCGATAGCCCTTGGCTGGCGCTGGTGCCCGTGGTCGGTGGCCTCTGCCTCGGGCTGAGCAGTCGCGCCTTGATGGTTTGGCGCCGCCGCCGCCCGGTCGACCCGATTGAGGCCAACGCCCTGCATGGCGGTCACATGTCCGTCGTCGACAGCCTGATCATCGGGGCACAAACGCTGCTGTCCAACGGCTTCGGCGCGTCCGTCGGACTCGAGGCCGGCTACACGCAGCTCGGTTCCGGCTTCGCCTCGCGCCTGGGCCGCACCTTCAACATGCGCCGCTCCGACCTTCGCATGCTCGTCGGCGCGGGCTCGGCCGGCGCGATTGGTTCGGCCTTCGGTGCCCCGCTCACCGGCGCCTTCTACGCCTTCGAACTCGTCATCGGCACCTACACGCCGTTCGGCCTCGCGCCGGTGATCGCGGCGGCGATCTCGGGCGTCCTCGTGTCCCGCACGCTGGGCGTCGAGGGCGCCTTCATCGGCCAACTGGCGTCGGACTTCACATTACATGGCAACGGCGTCCTCGCCCTCCTGGTCCTGTCGCTGGCCTGCGCCGCCATCGGCATCGCCATCATGCGCGGTGTCACCCTCGTCGAGGAGCTGTTCCGCAGGAGCCGCCTGCCGGCCTACGCGCAGCCGGTCGTGGGTGGCGTCGGCCTTGGCGCCATGGCGCTGGTGACGCCGCACGTCCTGTCGGCCGGCCACGGCGCGGTGTCCCAGCTGCTGCACGGCGCGGCGCCAACGGTCGGCGCACTCGTCCTCAGCCTCCTCCTGAAATCGCTCGCCTCGGCGGTCTCGATCGGCAGCGGCTTCCGCGGCGGCCTCTTCTTCGCCTCGCTCTACCTCGGCGCCCTCGTCGGCACGTTGTTCCACGCGCTCAGCGTCGGCCTCGTGCCTGGTCTCGCGGTGGATGCGTCGACCTGCGCGATCGTCGGCATGGCGTGCCTTTCCGTCACCATCGTCGGTGGCCCGTTGACGATGAGCTTCCTCGCGCTGGAGACGACCGGGGACTTCCCGCTCTCGATCCTCATCCTCACCGCGACGACGCTGGTGTCCGTGATCGTGCGCCGGACCTTTGGCTACAGCTTCGCGACGTGGCGCCTGCACCTGCGGGGCGAGTCCATCCGCAGCGCCCAGGACATCGGTTGGATGCGCGAGCTGACGGTGGGGCGCATGATGCGGGCGGACGTGGAAACCACTTTCGCCGACGGCTCGGTGGGCGGTTTCCTGGAGAGCCACCCGCTCGGCAGCGCGCACTGGATCATCGCCACCGACCCTTTCGACCGCTACGCCGGCATGATCGCGGTCAACGAGGCGCACGCCAGCGCCGACGAGGCGGGCCAGCGCGCTCCCCTATCCGGCCTCCTGCGTCACGCCCGCTCGACGTTGAGCCCCGACATGAACGTCCGGGAGGCCGCCCGGATCTTCGAGGACACGGAGAGCGAGGCGCTGGCCGTCGTCAGCGGCGACCGGCGCGTCGTTGGCCTGTTGACGGAGGCGCACGTGCTCAGGCGCTACGTCGAGGAACTCGACGCGGTCCGCAAGGACCTGTCGGGCGAGGTCTGGATGCCCGAGCGTTAGCGCGCGGAGCAAGTCCGCGCGCTCGATGGCTTTTGGCCGGTCTCACGCCGCCTTCTGCACGCGGCTCGAGACGACCTCGCGCAGGGTTTGCAGGTCCTTGGCGAACAACCGGATGCCGTCGGCGAGCTTTTCCGTCGCCATCGGGTCCATGTTGAGCATGAGGCGGAACGTCTTCTCGTCCATGGCGATCTTCGCCGCCGCCATCTTCGACACCAAGTCGCCGCCCATCTTGCGGGGCAAGTCGCCGTCGTCGTTGGCGAGCTTCTCCAGCAGGTCGGGCGAGATCGTCAGGCGGTCGCAGCCGGCCAGGGCCTCGATCTCCCCGACGTTGCGGAACGAGGCGCCCATCACGACCGTCTTGATGCCGTGGGCCTTGTAGTAGGCGTAGATCTCGCGCACCGACTTCACGCCAGGATCGGTCTCGGGCGTGAAATCCCTGCCTTCCTTGTTCTTGTACCAATCCATGATGCGACCGACGAAGGGCGAGATCAGGAACGCGCCCGCGTCCGCTGCGGCGATGGCCTGGGCCAGCGAGAAGATCAGCGTCATGTTGCAGTCGATGGCTTCCTTCTTCTGAAGGATCTCGACCGCCTTGATGCCTTCCCAGGTGGAGGCCACCTTGATGAGGACGCGGCTCTTGTCGATGCCGCGCTGGGCGTAGTCGGCGATGATGGCCTTGGCCTTCTCGACCGTGCCCTCGGTGTCGAACGACAAGTCGGCGTCGACCTCCGTCGAGACGCGGCCGGGCACCACTTTGGTCAGCTCCGCGCCGAAGTTGACGGCGATGCGGTCGGTGATCTGGCTCGTCACGGCGTTGCGGGAGCGGCCCCACACCACGGCTTCCTCGATCAGCCGATCGTAGTTGCTGAGCTTGGCCGCCTTCAGGATCAGCGACGGGTTGGTCGTCGAGTCGGTCACACCGAAGGCGGCGAGGTTCTCGAAGTCGCCGGAGTCGGAGACGACGGTGGTCATGGTCTTGAGTTGGTCGAGCTTGGAGGGCATCGGCTTTCCTTCGTTCGAGAGGGGATCGGAAGCCAAGCGTCTGAGGCGAGGCGGCGTTCAGCGACCTGTGAAGCTCAACGCGGCTTGGCGGTGGACCGTTGCATGGTCCCACCGTCCGGGCTTGAGGCGTCGTCGGACCATGGGCGAACATCGGTCCCGTCGTGGCCGGCGGCCGCCTCAGTGATCCGACGACCGGCGATCACCAGTTCCGGCGCGATCTCGGCGAGCGGGATCAGTACGAAGGCCCGCTCGAACAGGCTCGCGTGCGGGAGGACGAGGTCCGGCGTGTCGAGCGTGGTGCCGGCGTGGAACAAGATGTCGACGTCGATCGCGCGTGGCCCCCAGCGCTCGCCCTTGACGCGCCCCAGGGCTCGTTCGACCGCCTTGACCTCGGCGAGGAGCGCGCGGGGTGCGAGGTCGGTGGTGGCGAGCGCGCAGGCGTTGGCGAAGTCGGGCTGGTCGACCGGACCCCACGGCGCCGTGCGATAGGTGGACGACACCGCCGTGACCCTGACGTGGCCGCGCTCGACCAGGGTGCGGAGCGCGGCGGCGATCGCGGCCGGCGCGTCGCCCAGGTTGCCGCCGAGCCCCAGCCCGATCGCGACCCACTCAGCCATCGTCCATCCCTTGAGCGATCGCCCGCGTGACGGCGAAGGCGTCGCGGTGCTCGGCGCAATCGTGGACGCGGAACAGCCCCGCGCCGCGCGCCAGGGCCGCGAGGTTGGCGGCGAGCGTGCCGATGAGCCGATCCCCCGGCTCGGCCTTGCCGATCAGCGCCGCGAACAGCGACTTGCGCGACACCCCCACCAGGACGGGCAGGTCGTAACACGCCCGCAACGCGGCGACCCCGGCGCCGAGCGCGGTGATGTTCTGCGCCTTCGTCTTGCCGAAGCCAATGCCCGGATCGAGGATGAGCCGGCTGCGCGCGATGCCGGCCGCTTCCGCGAGGGTGAGCGAGCGGTCGAAGAAGCGGCGCATGTCATCGAGGACGTCGCCGGCGGGATCG
>CAXSDP010000083.1:0-15281 GCA_964235705.1 uncultured Beijerinckiaceae bacterium
CGCGCGCCCAACGAGGACGACGTCAAGACGACCGCGAAGGAGGCCAAGACCGCGGCGCCGAACCGGCTCGCGACACCGAGCCAGGGCCAGCCGCAGACCCCCGCCCCGGCGCCGCCGCCGCCATCCGAGGCCGCGCCGGCGCAGAAGGACGAGGCGGCCAAGGAAGAGGACTTGAGCAAACCGGACGCCGAGGCGCTCGACAAGGCCAAAAAGGCGGCCAAGGCGAAGGAAAGCAGGACCAAGGAGGCGAAGGCGGCGCCCAAGCGCAAGCCCGTTCCCAACGCGCTCGCCGCGCTGGCCGGCGCCCCGACGCTCGACGCGACGATGAGCTTCGCCAAGCCGACGCCGAAGACCAAGATCTACGGCGGCACGGAGGACGTGCGATGGATGAGCGAGGTCGAGGCGATGCTCGAGGCGAAGGTGCAGAAGCTGCCGCGCACGGCGCATTACCAAGCCGGCGGCAAGGTCGCGATCTGCTTCCACGTCGACGTGAGCGGGCGCGTGATCCTCAACGATTTCTGCGCGAAGAGCGGCTATCCCGACATCGATCAGATGGCCATGCGCGCGCTCGTCGCGGCGGCGCCGTTCCCGCCCCCGCCACCCGGATTGGAGCGGGGCTTGATATGGATCTCGACGTTCGACGGGCAGGTCCCGGTGCTGCACTTCCGCTGACCGCGTCGCGCGCGTGCCAAGCAAAGGCGATAGCAGAGGATGAAAAAGCTTGGCTATTGCTAGTATAGCCTCATGATTTTCCCCTGGTATCGTTTCCTCGTTCGTGGTGTGACGTGCGGCGATGCCCATGACCGAGAAGGATGAGGGGAGCGATCCGCGCGAGGCCCGCACGCTTGAGGCCCGCACGCTCGTGGGCCGCACGCTCGTGGCCCGCATGGAGGAGCGCTTCGTCGCGCCCTTCAAAGGCGACGCGTTCGCCCACCGCACCTGGTTCGTCGTCACGCTCGTCGCCATCGTGGCGCTGTACGCGGCCGTGCTCGCCTACCTGCTGGTCCGTGACGAGGCCGAGCCGCTGAGTCCCCCACCCCCCGAGCCGGCGGCGGTGGACGTCGTGGTCGAGCCATCCAAGCCGCCACCGCCACAGGCCCCGCAGCGGCAGGCCGAGGCCAAGCCGCCGGAGCTCGAGAAGCCGGCGTCGAGCGCCCCGCGCGAGGCCAACGACGAGAAGGTCGAGACGGATCAAACGCAGAAGGACACGCACGCGCCGAAGGCACCCACGCCACCCGTCGAGGGTCGTCCCGAGCCTCGGGACCAGGCCTCGACGCCGAGCGAGGCTCCGGCGAAACCGGACGACGCCAAACCGGACGACGCCGCCAAACCCGACGTCTCGGACAAGGACGCGGAGGCGCTCGACAAGGCCGTGCCTTTGCCGCCCAAGCGTCCAAACCTCCCCAAGCCCAAGCCGCCGACGAAGGTGCAGGTCGCGAAATCCGCGCTCCAGCGCCTGACCGGCAACTCGGAACTACGAGATTTCTCGTTCGCCCGGCCGACCAAGAAATCGCCGATCGCCGGCGGGAGCGAGGATTCGCGTTACCTCTCGATCGTCTTCGGGATGATCATGTCGCATCGCCGATCGTTCGCCTTCCCGGCATCCGTCGACGGCGACGTCACGGTCGCCTTCAACGTCGACGAGGGCGGCGACCTCACGAGCATCGACATCGTGCAGACGAGCGGCTCCCGCCAGGTCGACGCGGAGGCGGTGGCGACGATCCAGCGGGCGGCACCCTTCCCGCCGCCGCCGGCGGGATCGCCGCACGGGCTCATCGCGACGATCAACCTCGGAGCGGCCGGGGCCCAAGCCGATCGTCCGGGACCGTGAGGTGCCGCCCCTTCCCGAGGGCGGGTCGGCGCGGGCCGGCCGGGTGACGCCCGAGCCCGCGATCAAGTCCGCGATCCTGCGACGCGTGATCCTGTCCGATTTCCGTTCCTACGCCGCGCTGGACCTCGCGGTCGCCGCGCCGACGATCGTCGTCACCGGCGAGAACGGCAGCGGCAAGACCAACCTGCTCGAAGCCATCTCGCTGTTCGCGCAGGGGCGGGGTTTGCGGCGCGCCGACCTCGCCGCGCTCGCCCGGCGGGGCGGCTCCGGGGGCTTCGCGCTGTCGCTCGGCGTCGCGACGGACCTCGGCGTGATCCAGTTCGGAACCGGCGTCGAGCCGCCCGCGGAAGCGGTGGCGCCCTCCCGCCGCTACCGCATCGACCGCGAACCGGTCGCCTCCGCGCGCGGCTTCGCCGACCACCTCAGGATGGTGTGGCTCACGCCCGCGATGGACGCGCTGTTCAACGGCGCGCCCGGCGAGCGGCGTCGCTTCCTCGACCGCCTGGTGCTGGCGGTCGATGCCGGGCACGGCGCGCGGGTCGCGGCGATGGAGCGCGCGCTGCGCCAGCGCAACCGGGTCCTGGAGGACGGTTCCCGCGCCGACCCGGTCTGGCTCGACGCCATCGAGCGTGAACTCGCCGAACTCGCCGTGGCGGTCGCCGCCGCGCGGGGCGAGACGGTGGCCCGGCTCGACGCCCTGCTCGGCGACCGGCGCGACGCCGCCTTCCCGTGGGCGGCCGTCGCCCTGGCGGGCGAGGTCGAGGCGCTCTGCGCCAGCCACGCCGCGCTGGAGGTCGAGGATCGCTACCGCGCGAGGCTGAAGGCCAATCGCGGGCTGGACGCCGCCGCCGGGCGCACGCTGATCGGGCCGCAGGGCGCCGACCTGCTGGTGCGCCATGGGCCGAAGGGCATCGACGCCGCGCTGTGCTCGACGGGCGAGCAGAAGGCCCTGCTCGTCGGCCTCGTCCTCGCCCACGCGCGGCTGGTCGCCGACCTCAGCGGCATCGCGCCGGTCATCCTGCTCGACGAGGTCGCCGCGCATTTCGACGCCGCCCGCCGCGCGGCCCTGTTCGCCGAACTCGACGCACTGCCCGGCCAAGTCTGGATGACGGGGGCCGAGGCGGAGGTTTTCGCCGCCGTCACCGGCGACGTGCGGCGCCTCCACATCCGGGACGGGCGGGTGGCGGACGCGTGATGCCGGCGAGGAACGGCTCCGGTGCGAAGCCGTCCTCGCCACGGGGCTTGCCGCCGTGACGGGAGCGGCCGCTCAGGAGTTCAGGGTGCCTTGCTCTGGGTCGACGAGCCGAAGGTGGCGTTCGCCTGGCCTCCGTTTGTTTGGCCTTGGATCGCTTGGCCTTGCGGCCCGGCATCGAGGCCGACCAGGCCGATCTTGAGGTAGCCCTCGGCGCGCAACGCGTTCATCAGGTCTATGACGTCGCCGTAGGTGACCGTTTTGTCGGCGCGCACGAAGAGGCGCTTGGCCCTGTCCCCGTCCGTCGCCTTGCCCAGCGCGGCGCCGAGCGCCGCCTTTGTCACCGCGTCGTCGCCGAGCGCGATCGTCCGGTCCGCCTTCAACGTCACGAAGATAGGCTTGTCCGGCCGCGGAGCCGGCACGGCGGTGGAGGCCGGCAGGTCGACGTTGACGTCGACCGTCGACAGCGGCGCCGCGACCATGAAGATGATGAGCAGCACGAGGATCACGTCGATGAAGGGCGTGACGTTGATCTCGTGGGTCTCGGCGAGGTCGTCGGCGTCGCCGGTCGAGAGCTTGGCGGACACCTCGCTACTCCGCCGCCTGGCGCATGGCCGGCAGGTCGCTGCGGTCGAGGTCGCGCGAGAGCAGGCGCAACACCTCGCTCGAAGCGTCGCCCAGCAGGGAGCGGTAGCCGGTGATGCCGCGCGCGAAGGCGTTGTAGATGATAACCGCCGGGATGGCGGCGACGAGGCCGCACGCGGTCGCGAGCAGCGCCTCCGCGATGCCCGGCGCCACCACCGCGAGGTTGGTGGTGTTGGTGCGCGAGATGCCGATGAAGGCGTTCATGATGCCCCAGACTGTCCCGAACAGGCCAACGAAGGGTGCCGTGGAGCCGATGGTCGCCAGCACGCCGGTGCCGCGCCCCATCGCGCGGCCGGCGCGCCCCTCGATGCGCGACAGAAGGGCGGTCGCGCGTTCCTTGACGCCGTCGTGGGACAGGCCGTTGGAGCGGTCGGCCTCGGCCAGCGCGGCGGCGGCGAGCCGGGTGACCGGCGCCCCAGGGCCGCGCAGCGAGGCCGCCGCCTGCCGCAGCGTCGGCGCGCCGGCGAGGTCGGCCAGCGCCCGCGTGGCGCGTCGGCGCGCGGCCAGGAGTTCGAGGCTCTTGACGAGCAGGATGGTCCAGGTGGCGAGCGAGGCGAAGGCGAGGCCGATCATCACCGCCTTCACGACGATGTCAGCCGACTTGAACATGCCGAGTGGCGAAAGGTCATGCGGGATCAACGTCGAGCCGGTGCCGGCGGTCGTCTTACCCGTCGTGTCAACCTCTGGTTCGGCCGGGTCGGACAACGGGACGGGTGGTGCCGCGCCGCGTGACGCCGGCCCCGCCACGGGGGTACCGACGGGGGCGCCGACGAGGGCACCGACTTGGCCGCCGACTTGGGTTTGGGCCCGCGCCGGTACCATGGTCAGAACCGGCATCGCCAGGACCGCCAGGGTCAACGCGGCCGGGACGACGAAGGGGGGCGACCCGCGCCGGCTCCGCGCGCCCGGGACGTGCGAAACGCGCCCGCTGTTTCGCATCGTTCTAAAATATCCAAGCGAAATCATGCCCTTACCTATCTGTCGATCCACCTCCGGCGTTATGGTCCGTCCTTGCCGCGAAGACAAGTGCGAACGTTAACATATAACAGGCAGCGGGGTAGGGGGACTCGCCCCCGGGGGGCGTCGATCGGGTGGCCTTGGCCTGGCGGTTCACCCGCGCGACACCATCCGCGCCAGCAGCTTGGAGGTGTAGTCCACCATCGGCACGATGCGGGCGTAGTTCAGCCGCGTCGGCCCGATCACGCCGAGGACCCCGACGATGCGCTGCTGCCCATCGCGGAACGGCGCCGCGATCATGGAGGAGCCCGACAGCGAGAACAGCTTGTTCTCCGAGCCGATGAAGATGCGCACGCCCTCGCCGGTTTCGGCGCGGTTGAGGATGTCGATGACGTCCTTCTTCGTTTCGAGGTCGGCGAAGAGCAGGCGGATGCGTTCCAAGTCCTCCGCCGCCTTGAGGTCGGTGAGGAGGTTGGCGTGGCCGCGCACGATGAGCTGCGACCGCCCCATCCCCTCCGCCCAGGAGGCGAGGCCGGCGTCCACGAAGCGGGCGGTCAACTCGCCCAACTCCTTCTCCGCCGCCTGCCGCGAGGTTTCGATGTCCGCCCGCACCTCCGTCAGCGTGCGACCGCGGATGTGCGCGTTGAGGTAGTTGCCGGCCTCGATCAGGACGGAGGCGGGCAAGTCGGCGGCGATCGGCAGCACGCGGTTCTCGACCGTGCCATCCTCGCCGACGAGCACGGCGAGCGCCCGTTCCGGCTCGAGGCGGATGAACTCGATGTGTTTGAGGCGGGCGTTGTCCTTGGTGGTGACGACGACGCCCGCCCCGCGCGTCATGCCCGACAGGACGGTCGTCGCCTCGGTCAGGATCGCCTCGAAGGAGCGATCGTGGGGGCCGCCCATCTGCGCCTCGATGCGGCGGCGTTCCTCCTCGTCGATGTCGCCGATCTCCAGGAGGGCGTCGACGAAGAAGCGCAGCCCGCTCTCGGTCGGCAGGCGGCCGGCGCTGGTGTGGGGCGCGAAGATCAGCCCGCTCTCCTCCAGCGCCTGCATGACGTTGCGGATGGAGGCCGGCGACAGCGGGGTGGGCAGCAAACGCGACAGGTTGCGGGAGCCGACCGGCTCGCCGGTGGCGAGGTAACTCTCGACGATCCGGCGGAAGACGTCGAGGGACCGCTGGTTGAGGCAACGCAGGGTGCCGGCGTCGCGCAGCATGTCGTGCGCCATCTGCTCGATCGGCGATGTCATGGGGGCGACAATGGCGGTCCCGATCCGCCCTGGCAAGCGCGGCCGCCGGAAAGCACGCCGCATCTGCGACGCAGGTGCCCGCCGCCGAACCATTGCGGCGCGTCGGCCCCGGCCTTATGGTCCGCTCGCCACGGCCGTGACCGTGGCGCAATGGGGCGTCGCCAAGCGGTAAGGCAGCGGATTTTGATTCCGCCATACGGAGGTTCGAATCCTCCCGCCCCAGCCAATAAAAACAACAGGTTATGGCGGTAAGAAGTCTTGCCTCCGTTGGCGGTCTACCACCCGGCGCTTTTTCGTTGCCGGGTAGCTCGGCCTTTGTGCCACGCGTGCCGGTCCAAGTCGTCCGGATGCCGACGAAGGCGAACAGTGGCCGGCTATCGTCGAGCGCGAACCAAGTCGGTGTCTTCCTCGGTTTGGTCGAGGCGTACCCACAGAACGAGGTGACCGGCACCAGGCAGCGGTGCTCCGGCCCGAGCCAGCGGCGCCAGTGCGGGCTCTTGATGTTGCGCACATTGGTGATCGGCGCGCTACCGGTGAACGACGGCCCCGGCATGCCCCAGCGCATGATGGTCAGCTCGCGCGCGCCGTCGGCCACGCGCACGATCGGCGCCACGCCGTTGAGGAACACGGCCGGCAGCGGCGGCAGGTTGCCAGCGTCGTCGCGCGCGAGGGTAAATCGTCGGCGCATCGCCTCCTGCCCGCGCGGCATCGAGTACAGATTCCACATGGTCGAAGGGATTCAAGGTCGATGGCGCATCCACAGCATGTCGGCGTCGCCCACGCATTGCGCGAAGTCGTTCACCGGCGTTGCGACGTCCGAGAGCGGCAGGTCGTACTTAACCACCTGATCGAAGAAGTTGCGCGAGAAGTCGAGAACGACCGAGGGCTTGCTGAGGGCATCGACCAGGCTCGCCGCGTTCTGTTCGAGGAACTGACCCCCGACCGAGGTGCCGCCGTCACCGGTCGGCAGACGGTTGTAGGAGGATATGTCCGAGATCGTCGCCGACGTCAGCACGGACTGACGGCCCCCGGCGCGCCCGTCGGCGAGCGTGAAGCGCGTCTCGATCCCGGCGCAGGGTCGGGGCTTGCAACTCGAGGTGACGCCGGCCGTGATCTCCACGCTGGCCGGGTCGAACGAAGGGTCGGCCGCCGTCTTGAGCGCCAGGACGCAGAAGTGCCCGTTGCCGTTCGCGTACGGCCGCCGGCCGAACGTCGCGGCAACCTCGCGGGCGGGCACGGCGACCGTGCGGATGGCGAGGCCGGGACGGCGGTACGCGGTCGCGCCGTTTATCGGGAAGTCGTAGGACCTCGCCACGAGGCTCACCCCACCGAGATGGTCGGCACCCTTCAGGTCGACCTGTCGCCGCTCCGACCAGAGTTCGAGGTGCGTGTCGTCCCGCCACCTCAGGAAGAGGTCGGGCTCCGTCTCGACGAAGTCGATGTGGAGTTCGAGACCGTCCTTGCCGCGTATTATGAGGCGGCCGCCCGCCTCGCCATCGCCGATCATGACGCTCTCGGCGACGAGCGAACCGTTTGGCGACTCGCGCGAACTGAACACCGTGTCGCCGGGGCCGCAGCCGGCGAGGAGCAGTGCCTCGGTCATGAGTAGGATGCGCGCGACAATCCCGCCCACTTGGCGGCGGCGGTTCTCGTGGCTGGATTCCTCGACGATGACCTCTACCTCGATCGTTCCCGTGCTGCCGTACGCGTCGGCGGTCCGATCCGTCCAGGTTTTCGGGCGCATGGCCCGTGGCCGATCGGCGTGGTCGTAGTGGTCGAAGCACGCCGTCGATGTTCATGGATCATTGGCTCGCGCCTGCTAGGCTTAGACTTTTCGGGTCTCGACATGAAATTGATCGTCCTCATCGGCCTTTTCGGCCTCCTCGGCTATTTCCTGGGCATCGTCGGGTTCTTCCGCACGGGCGAGGCGCTGAAAGAGGTGCGAGACCTCCGGCGCCTGCTGGCCGCCGAGGTCGCCCGCCGCCCCATCGCCGGAGCGGCGCCCGCGCCCGAGGCGTCCGAAGTCGGCCCGGCGACGAACCCGGCGAGCGCCGTCGACGTGCCGGGGGCGCCCGTGAGCGATCCGGGCGCCGTCAAGCCGCCCGCCGTGGCGTCGCCGGGCGACGGACTCGCGCCACCTCGGCCCACCGCCCCTGTCGCCCCGGCCCCGTCGGGGGCGGGCCCGGCGGCCCGCCCGGACATCGAGAGCGTCCTCACCATGCGCTGGGCCGTCTGGCTCGGCGCCGTCGCGTTGCTCCTCGCCGGTGTGTTCCTCGTCCGCTACGCGTCGGAGCGGGGCCTGCTGGGCCCTGCGACCCGCTGCGCGGCGGCAGCCGCCCTGGGCGTCGCGCTGCTCGTCGCGGCCGAATGGCTCCGACGCACCGACCTGCCACCGATCGAGGGGCCGTTCGAGTTTGACCAGGCACCCCCGGCACTCGCCGCCGGCGGCGTCGCCGTGCTGTTCGGCGCGGCCTACGGCGCCGGCCCCTTCTACGACCTGCTGCCTGCGCCCGTCACCTTCACCGCCATGGCGGCCGCGTCCTTCCTGGGGTTGCTCGCCTCCCTCCGCTTCGGGCCGCTCACGGCGGCGGTGGGCATCGTTGGCGCGTTCGCCACGCCGGCGCTGGTCTCGACATCGTCGCCCTCCCTGGTCGGACTGTTCGCCTACCTCGCGCTCGCCACCGCCGCCGCGCACGCCGTCGTCCGGCGCACCGCCTGGACCTGGCTCGGGTGGGCCGTGGCGATCGCCGGCGCGACCTGGGTGGTCGTCGCGGCGGCCCAGCCCTCCGACACCGGGATCTGGGCGGCCGCTGTTTTCGTGCCGACGTCGGCGCTCCTCGGGCTGATGCTGCCGGCCGCGGCCACCGACGTCGCGGTCGGCCGGACGCTCGCCTGGGGACAATTCGCGACGCTCGCCATGGCCGGCCTCATCCTGCAGGGCGTCGCCCCGGGGTTCGCCCCACGCGCGGCCGTGCTGTTCCTAACGCCGGTCGCGGTGTGGAAGGGCGTGGCGGAACCCCGTCTCGACAGGCTGCCCTGGTTGGCGGCCGGTTGCGGCCTAGCCGCCCTGTGGCTGTGGGGCGGGTTCGGCACCGCGATCCCGGGCGACCTCGGTCGGGCGCTCCTGGGCTCGCCGGTGGACGATGGCGGCGGCGCGCTGCTCGCCACCGCGCTCGCCTTCGTCCTCGCCAGCGCGGGGGTCGGCCTGCGGATAGAGGCGCGCGCTCCCGAGCCGGCGCGCTGGGCGGCGCTCGTCGCCGCCGTCCCCGTGTTGGCGCTCGCCGTCTGCTACGCGCGGGTCGGACGGTTCGAGGCCGATCCCAGGTGGGGGCTCGTGGGACTTCTGGTGGCCGCCACGCTGACCGGCCTCGCCGCGCGGGCGATGCGGTCGGGCGCGAGCGACCGAGCCGGCGTCCACGCCGCCGGGGCGGTCGCGGCCCTGGCCCTGGCGATCGCCGCCACGCTGCGTCAGCAATGGCTCGGCACCGCCTTGTCGTTGATATTGCCGGGTTTGGCGTGGGTCGAGGCCAGGACCCGGCTCGCGGCCCTGCGTCGTGTCGACGGTGGTCGCGGTTGCGGTCTTCGCCCTGGTGCCCGGCTGGCTCCTGCACGACATCGCGCTGGGGCGCCCGAGCGCCGCCGGCGATCCCTTCACCGCCTACGCCCTGCCGGCGGCCATGGCGGCGCTCGCCGCCCTGATCTTCCGCCAGCGGTCGGACGACGCGTTGGTCGCCCTGCTGGAAGCCGGTGCCATCGCCGGCGACGCCTTGTTTGTCGTCGTCGAGGTCCACCTGCGGTTCGGGGACGGCGGCTTCGGCGCCAGGTTCGGCTTCGACGAGGTGACGACCCTGATGCTGACCGCCGCGGCGCAGGCGGCCGCCTACGACCGTGCCGCCCGTCGGAACGGTCGCGCCACCGTGCGGGTGGCCAGCGCCGTCCTCGGCGGCGGCGCCTACGTCCTCGCCCTCGGCCTGCTGCTCGGCAATCCCATGCTGTCCGACGCTCCGGTCGGCGCGTGGTCCCTCGCGCTCGCCTACCTGGCGCCCGGCCTCCTCGCTGCCTCCGTCGCCAGGTCCGTCCAGGACGATGCCGTCCGGCTCTGGCTCAGGGGCTATGCCGTCGTGGCCGGTTTCGCGTGGACGACCCTGCAAGTCCGCCTGTGGTTCCATCCCGGCGCGATGGCCCTGTCGGCAGCACCCGTCACGCAGACCGAGCTATGGTTCTGGTCCGCCGCCTGGCTCCTGTATGGCCTCGCGCTGATGGTCGCGGGCGTGCACCTCAACCTCCGCGCCCTGCGGCTGATCGCCCTGGCCCTCGTCGGCTTGGTCTGCCTGAAGGTATTCCTGGTCGACACGGGCAAGCTGACCGGCTTATTGCGGGTGGCCTCCTTCCTCGGCCTGGGCCTTAACCTTATCGGCATCGGCGCCCTGCACAGGCGTTACGTCCTGGCGCCGCGGAGGCCGGACGCGCCCGCTTAAGCATTGATGGGGCGCTGCTGAACGTGGGCGAGACCGAGCGCATTGCGACGAGCGCGCGCATGACGAACGTTGCCGATCAGCCCAGGGGCGGCGCCAAGCTAGGAGGCTGTTTAGTCCCGCAATGTGGTGGTGCGGTTGACCACCATGCTGCGAGGGATGCGCTATGGGCCAAGTGCTTCACGGAAGCGCCACCACGACGGAGGCAGTCCGTCGCGCGATCCAGCACCACCAAGAGAGCGTGAGGGCGCTGGCCAGGCGCTACGGCGTCAGTCTGACGACCGTGCGGAAGTGGTGCGGACGTGAGACAACACGGATGCCCGCATGGGACCCAAGGAGGCGCGCTCGACCGATCTGAGCCGCGAGGATGAAGTGATCATTGTCGCCTTCCGCCGACACACGCTGCTGCCGCTTGATGATTGCCTCTACAGCCGACACTGCCGCATCTCACCCGGTCATCCCTGCACCGCTGCCTGGAACGGCACGGCATCAGTCGGTTGCCCGAGCTTGAGGGCGACAAGCCCAACAAGCAGCGCTTCGCGAGCTATCCGATCGGCACCGTCCACATCGACATCGCCGAGAGCTTGCCCTCGCGAAGGCGGGGGTCAGCACGGCGGAAGGCAAGCTGCGCTTGTTCGTGACCATCGACCGCACGACCAAGTTCGCGTTCGTTCGCCTCGTCGAGAGCACTGGGAAGATGGAGGCGGCTCAGTTGCCTCACGCGACTTCATCAAGGCCGCACCCTACCGCATCCATACGGTGCTCACTGACAACGGCATCCAGTTCACGTCGCGCAAGCAGGATGTCTGGGACAGCCAGCACATCTTCAATCGCGTCTGCGGCGAGCACGACATCGAGCATCGACTGACGAAGGTGAACCATCCTTGGACCAACGGTCAGGTCGAGCGGATGAACCGCACCCTCAAGAGCTTGCCCTCGCGGAGGCGGGGGACGCCACGGTCAAGCGCTACCACTATGACACCCACGACCAGCTCCGGGCGCACCTGCAACTCTTCGTGGAGGCCTACAACCATGCCCGACGGCTCAAGACACTTCGTGGTCTCACGCCCTACGACTTCATCTGCCAGGCCTGGACCAAAGAGCCCGATCGGTTCAGGCTCAATCCGTCACACCTCATCCCGGGACCGTACAGCTGAAGATACTCCTGGGCAGCCTCGACGTGGTCGCTCATGACAGCGGCTACTCCATCGCGATTTCATGTCGCGAAGGCAGCTGAACATCGTAGCTACAAATGCTTGAGGCCGCAGCTCTGCAACAGCGGAAGGAGTTCGTCGCGCGCCCGCGCGCGGTGTCCCCGCGCGGCTTGATGGGCGCGGGATCGATCTCCCGACCGGATGGTGCTCGCGATCAGGCGGTGTTCGTCGAGTGACGCCTCGAGCCCACGACGAAGGTTGAGCGTCAGCACGCGCGCGCGGTGCGACTGGTCGTTAATCGACTGGATGATGCGGCTCATTCGCCGGTTGCGGGCCTGATCGATCAGCGCGGCGTGGAAAGCGCCGTCCGCCTCGCCCCAGGCCGGCAGGTCCCCCTTCGCCTGCGCCCTCGCCATCTCGTCCGTGCGGACATCGAGTGCCCCGGCCGCGAGGACGCGGTCGGCCTCGTCCATCGAAGCGATGAGTTCGGCCGCTTGCCCCTCGATCGCGATGATGACGTCGTAGATCTCGCGCAGATCGTCGGGCGCGAGCGCGAGGATGAGGATGCCCTTGCGCGGGAGCACACGGACGAGGCCGTCCTCCTGGAGGCGGATGGCCGCCTCGTGCACCGGCGTGCGGCTCATGCCGAGGTGGAGCGCGATCTCCTGCTCGGACGCCTGGTAGCCAGGCGCGAAGCTCACGTCGCGGATCGCGGCGCGGATGGCGAGGTAGGCGTCGTCGACCAGCGAACGTCTGCGTCCGTCCGTGTCATCCATGTTCGTTGGCGCCGTTCGTCGCGTCCAGGTCACCAGGCACCTCCACCCGCAGCCTGTCACCGTCCATGCCCGTAACCATCATGCCTGTCGCAGGGTAGGGTTGACAGCGCAAGCGCGGAACGTACGATAAATACCAGCTTGCATGGAAGCCGACGTCTCAGATCGGCAGCACCCGTGAGCCATCGATGGGAGGTCTTCATGGACGGCTCGACAGAGCGGCTCACCATGCGCCGCGTCACGTGGCGGCTGGTGCCCTTCCTCTGCGTCCTCTACACCTTCGCCTTCGCCGGGCGCGTTAACGTCGGCTTCGCCGCGCTCACCATGCGCAAGGACCTCGGCCTCACGCCAGGCATGTTCGGCTTCGGAGCCGGCCTCTTCTTCATCTCGTACTTCCTCTTCGAGATTCCCTCGAACCTAGTGCTCGACAGGGTCGGGGCACGGCGCTGGATCGCCCGCGTGATGATCACCTGGGGCCTGATCTCGATGGGCTTCGCCTTCATCAGTGGACCCACGCAGTTCTACATCCTGCGCTTCTTCCTCGGCCTCGCCGAGGCCGGCTTCTTCCCCGGCGTGCTCCTCTACCTGACCTACTGGTTCCCCAAGCGATGGCGCGGGCGCGTCACCGCCGGCTTCGTCGTCGCGATCCCGATCGCCTCCGCCATCGCCGCGCCGGTCTCGGGCTACCTGCTCGCCATGGACGGCATCCTCGGCCTGCGCGGCTGGCAGTGGATGTTCATCCTGGAGGCGGCACCCGCCGTGGTGCTCGGCGTCGTGTGCCTGTTCTTCCTCACCGACAAACCGGCGGACGCGAAGTGGCTCAGCGACGAGCAGCGCCGATGGCTCGTCGCGGCGATGACCGAGGACCAGGGCACCCCGCAACGCCACACCTTGCGCGAGATCCTGCGGGAGGTCGTGTCCTGGGAGGTGCTGCGGCTCTCCCTCGCGTATTTCGGCCTGACCACGGGGCTGTACGGCATCGAGCTGTGGCTGCCGCAGATCGTGAAAGGTTTCGGCCTCACCAACATCGCCGTCGGCTTCGTCACCGCGATCCCCTACCTGCTCGCCATCGCCACCATGGGATTGTGGGCGCGCCATTCCGATCGCAGCGGCGAGCGCTTCGGCCACGTCGCCATCGCCTGCCTCGTCGGCTGCGCCGGCCTGTTGGTCGCGGGCCTCTTCCACACGGAGGTCGTCATGGCGGTTGTGTTCCTGTCGATCGCGATCGCCGGCGTGATGGCGGCGCGACCGCCGTTCTGGCAGCTGCCGCCGGAGTTCCTGTCGGGCGCCAAGCTCGCGGCCGGCCTCGCGACGATCAACTCCATTGGCAACCTCGGCGGCTTCGTCGGACCCTCGCTGATCGGCCTCGTGCGCGACCTCACCGGCAGTTTCACCCTGGGCCTGATGCTGTCCGCCGCGACGCTCGGCTTGTCGGCGTTGTTCGTCCTGTCGCTCAAGCGGTCATCGCCGCGACCAGCGCCACCAGTCGGCGCGACAGCCTCGTCGGTCCCACACTGAGGTGACGTCAAGGACTGGCCGCCACCAAGCTTTCGCCACGCGCAGCGACACCGCCCCTCACCTCACCGAAGAACGGACCTCGTCATGAAAGACTATCGCATCGCCGCCATCCCGGCCGACGGCATCGGCGTGGAGGTCATCGCCGCCGGCATCGAGGTCCTCGATGCCGTGGCCGAGAAGGCCGGCACGTTCACCTTCACGTTCGACCACTTCGACTGGGGTTCGGACTACTACAAGGCGCACGGCGTGATGATGCCGGCAGACGGGCGCGACCAGATCCGGCACCACGACGCCATCTTCTTCGGCGCGGTCGGGGCACCCGACGTGCCCGACCACGTCACACTGTGGGGCCTACGCCTGGCGATCTGCCAGCCCTTCGACCAGTACGCCAACGTGCGGCCGACCCGCATCCTGCCGGGCATCACCAGCCCGTTGCGCGCCGTCACCGGCCCCGAACTCGACTGGGTGATCGTGCGCGAGAACTCGGAGGGCGAATACGCCGGCGTCGGCGGGCGTGTGCATCGCGGGCTGCCGCAGGAGGTCGCCACCGACGTCTCGATGATGACGCGCGCCGGCATCGACCGGATCATCCGGTTCGCCTTCACCCTGGCGCGCTCGCGGCCGCGCAAGCTGCTGACGGTGGTGACGAAGTCCAACGCGCAGCGCCACGCCATGGTGATGTGGGACGAGATCGCGGCGGAGGTGGCGCGCGACTTCCCCGACGTGACCTCAGACAAGATGCTGGTCGACGCCATGACGATGCGCATGACCATGAAGCCCCAAACCCTCGACACGATCGTCGCCACCAACCTCCACGCCGACATCCTGTCCGACCTCGCCGCAGCGTTGGCCGGCTCGCTCGGCATCGCACCCACCGCCAACCTCAACCCGGAACGCACCTTTCCCTCCATGTTCGAGCCGATCCATGGATCGGCCTTCGACATCACCGGCAAGGGCATCGCCAACCCGGTCGGCACCTTCTGGACGGCGAGCATGATGCTGGAGCACCTCGGCGAGCCGGAGGCGGCCGACCGGCTCATGCGAGCGGTCGAGCGCGTGACCGCCGATCCCGGCCTGCACACCCCCGACCTCGGCGGCCGCGCCACCACGCGGATGGTGACGGATGCCATGATCGCTGCGATCCGCGGCGACAACGGGTGAGGTGATGTCGTGATCGCGCCCGGCGACCTTCTGCGATGGTTCCTTTGCCGCCGCTCCAGCGGTGACCTATACGTTCCTGGATTGGCTGGAGCCGGGGATATTCTTCGGTGTGGGATCCGGATGCCGATCGGCGCCAGGGTCACGTTGTAAGTCACTGATCCACCAAGGGGTGGAAGCGGCCAGAGGGGTCACCAACTCGTGCCATGGCTTCGGGCGTCTCGCGCGGGGTAAGGCGGCGCTGCTCGACACCCCGCACGATTTCGCCTGTGTGCCCGACGTAGCGCGGGCGGTGATGACGCTGCTCGACGCGCCCGACGACGCCTACGG
>CAXSDP010000084.1:0-9239 GCA_964235705.1 uncultured Beijerinckiaceae bacterium
TGTGCCGCCGTCATCGCGCGCCCCTCACTCCGCCGCCAGCAGGACCGGCCGGCGCGCGTCGGACCATTGGGCGAGGAGGGTCGCCTCGGCGGCCATGGCGGCGGCGCGGCTGGTGTCCCGCACGGGACCGAAGCCCCGGATCATCTCCGGCACGCGCGCGAGCGCGACGGCGATCGCGTGGTTCTCCGGCGACAAGTCGTTGAGGATCGTACCCATCAAGGCTTCATAATCCGAGGCGAGCCGGCGTTCCAGCCTCTGTTCGGCGCTGGCGCCGAAGACGTCGAGGCGCGTGCCGCGCAGGCGCTTGCCGGCGGCGAGCAGGGGCAGCAGGCGCCCCAGCCACGGGCCGAACGCCGTCTTGCGCGCGGGGCCGGTCGCGCCCCGGCGCCAGATGGCGGCCGGCGCCATGTGGTAGGTGATCGCGACGTCGCCGGCGAACGTGTCCCCCACCTGCTTGGCGAAGCTCCCGTCGGTGTAGAGGCGCGCGACCTCGTAGCTGTCCTTGACCGCGAGCAGCTTGAAGAACCCCTTGGCGACGGCGACGCTCAGCGCCTCGCTGCCCGGCACCTGGTCCGACTCGGCCGCCCGGGCGGCGTCGACGAGGGCGCGGTAGCGCGCGGCGTAGGCGGCGTCCTGGTAGGCGGTGAGGTAGTCTTCGCGGTGGGTGACGACGGCGGCGAGCGTCGTCGCCGGCGCCGGCCGGGACGGCCGGGCGACCTCGACGATCCGCGTCGTGGCGGCGGGGAAGGCGGCGGCGCGGCGGCCCCAAACGAAGGCGTCCAGGTTGGTCGCCACCGCCTCGCCGTTGAGCGCGATCGCCCGCAGGATCGCCGCCTCACTGAGCGGCACGAGCCCGAGCTGCCAGGCGTGGCCGAGCATGAACATGTTGGTCGCGAGCGCCGTGCCGGTCAGCGTCGTGGCGATGCCGGTGGCGTCCGTGAAGTGGGCCTCGCTCCCGGCGGCGTCGCGCAGCACGGCGGCGAGCTTGGCGCCCGACAGGTCGTAGTCGGGGTCGTTGGCGAAGGCGCCGGGGAACGACACGGCCGTGTCGGCGACGACCGCCGTCTCGTCGCGGCGCAGCGCGCCGAGCACGCTGCGGCTCGTGGACGCCACGAGGTCGCAGCCGAGCAGGAGGTCCGCCTCGCCGGTGCCGACGCGTATGGCGCCGATGTCGCCCGGCCGGGCCGCCAGCCTGATGTGGCTGAACACGGCGCCGCCCTTCTGGGCGAGGCCGTTCATGTCGGTGATGCCGCAGCCGAACCCTTCGAGGTGCGCCGCCATGCCGATGATCGCGCCCACCGTCACGACGCCGGTGCCGCCGACGCCGGCGACGATGATCGCGTAGGGCTTGGCGCCGAGCCTCCGTGGCGCCGCGCGCGGCGGCAGCGGGGGCAGGTCGCCGGCCGCCACCGGCCCCGCCTTGCGCAACGCGGCGCCCGACACGGTCACGATGGCCGGGCAGAAGCCCCCCACGCAGGACAGGTCCTTGTTGCAGGCGGACTGGTCGATCGTGCGCTTGCGGCCGAACTCGGTGTCCAGCGGCTGCACGGCGACGCAGTTGGACGTCCGGCCGCAATCGCCGCAGCCCTCGCACACCGCCTCGTTGATGAGGACGCGCACGTCGGGGTCGGGCAGGGTGCCCTTCTTGCGGCGGCGGCGCTTCTCGGCGGCGCAGGTCTGGTCGTAGATAAGGATCGTGACGCCCGGCACCCCGGCCAGGCGCGCCTGCACCGCGTCGAGCGCCTCACGGCCGTGCACGGTGACGCCGGCCGGCCAGCGCGTCCCCTTCGGGTACTTGCCCGGCTCGTCCGCCACCACCGCGATGGCCGCCACCCCTTCCGCCGCGCATTGCGCCGCGATCTTCTCGGGTGTCAGCTGGCCCTCGACCGCCTGGCCGCCGGTCATCGCGACGGCGTCGTTGAACAGGATCTTGTAGGTGATGTTCGTGCGCGCGGCGACCGCCCAGCGGATCGCCAGCGTGCCGGAATGGTTGTAGGTGCCGTCGCCCAAGTTCTGGAATACGTGGGGGCGCGTCGAGAAGGGCGCCTCGCCGATCCAATTCGCGCCCTCGCCGCCCATCTGGGTGAAGCCGTCGGTGGCGCGGTCCATGGTCTGCACCATGTAGTGGCAGCCGATCCCGGCGTAGGCGCGGGCGCCTGGCGGCAGCACCGTCGAGGCGCTGTGCGGGCACCCCGCGCAGAAATGCGGGCCGCGCGCCGCCGTGTCCGCCAGGCGCGAAACGCGCGCCCGCGCTCGCTCCAGCCGATCGACCCGGGCGGCGAGCGCCGCCATCCGCTCGCCCGCGTGCGGTAGCAGGCGGCGGCCGATCGCCACCGCGATCGCGTCGACGTCGAGCGCCCCGTGGGCCGGGAATAGCGGGCGCCCGGCCTCGTCCCTCTTGCCGACGCAGGTCGGTCGGTGAGGGAGGTCGTAGAGCTGCTCGCGGAGCTGGTGCTCGATCAGCGGGCGCCGTTCCTCGACCACCATGATCGTGTCGAGGCCTCTCGCGAAGGCGCGCAGCCCTTCCGGCTCCACCGGCCACGGGCAGGCGAGCTTGTAGAGCCGCAGGCCCAGCGCCGCCGCCGCCGCGTCGTCGAGGCCGAGCGCGTCGAGCGCTTGGCGCACGTCGCCGGTGCCCTTGCCCGACGTCACGACGCCGAGCCGCGCCCCCGCGTCGGCGCCCAGCACGATCCTGTTGAGCGCGTTGGCGCGCAGGAACGCGCCGATCGCCGCGAGCTTGTGCTCGCCCAGGCGCCGGTCCTGCTCGTGGACGGAGTCGCGCGGGCGGATGTTGAGGCCGCCGGGCGGCAGGGCGTGGTCGCGCGGGACCACGGGGGCGAAACGCCCGATCCCGGCCTCCACCGAGGCGGTCGATTCGACGACGTCCTTCACGCATTTGAGGCCGGTCCAGGTGCCGGTGTAGCGGCTCATGGCGAGGCCCATCACGCCATAGTCGATGATCTCCTGCACGTTGGCCGGCGCCAGCACCGGCATCATCATGTCGGCGAAGATGAAGTCGCTCTGGTGCGCGGTGGAGGAGGATTCGGCGGTGTGGTCGTCGCCCATCAGGGCGATCACCCCGCCGAGCGCCGACGTCCCCGCGAGGTTGGCGTGGCGCAGCGCGTCGGCGGAGCGGTCGACGCCGGGTCCCTTGCCGTACCACGCGCAGAACACGCCGTCGTAGCGGCCCTCGCCGCGCATCTCCGCCTGCTGGGCGCCCCACACGGCGGTCGCCGCGAGGTCCTCGTTGAGGCCGGGCTCGAAGGTGACGTCGGCGGCGGCGAGGTGCGCTTTCGCCCCGTGGAGGTTGGAGTCGAGGCGCCCGAGCGGCGAGCCGCGATAGCCCGACACGAAGCCGGCCGTGCGGTGCCCGGCGCGGCGGTCGAGCTCGCGCTGGGTGAGGAGCACCCGCACCACCGCCTGCGCGCCGGACACGAAGATCCGGTCCTGCGACAGGTCGTACTTCGTTTCCAGCGTCGTGGGACGCAGGGCCGCCGCCGGCGCCGGGTCTTGCGGGATCCCGTCCTGCCGGGTCGCGTCCGGCCGCGCGGCGAAGCGCTGGACGTCGGCGTGGCCCGAGCCGCGATGATCCGCGCCCGCCTCGCGCCCGACATCGGTGAGCCGGTCGCCCACCACGCCCACCGGGGGCGGCGTCACGATGGGAACGGAACGGACGTTCGAAGGCATGCGAAGGACCCCGGCCCCTCTGCCGTCCGGCGGGGACCTTCGGACTACGTCATTCGCCGCGCGCGGGACAGGGAACGAAGCCGTGAGGTCGGTCACCTTTTATGTCGCTTTGTTTCGATCGGGGAGGTGACGCCGCCTCCGGGGGCGCCCGCGCGCGACCCTCGTCCGCGCGCGACACCCTCGCGGAGGATCGGCTCGCGCGTGGACTCAGGGCCCCGCCGGGACTAACCCTGGCCCCCGCCCGGCGCCGGCGCCCCGCACGGGCGGCGTGCGCGGGCGGCGTGCGGCGGCGCGGTCCGCCGATGGGGGGCGTGATGACGATCGTGGCGGCGGCGGCGGCGGTGTGGTGGGTCGCGGCGGTGGCCGTCTTCGCGGCGGGGCTCGTCGGCGCGCTGCTGCAGCCGCGCCTGCAACGGCGGCGCGCGACCTCGCCCGACCTGCCGCCGGTGTCGCTGATCCTGCCGGTCAAGCTCGTCAACCCAGGGTTCGAGCGCGCGCAGGCGTCGGCGTTCGGCCAGGATTACCCCGGCTACGAGGTGCTGGTCGGCGCCGCCGAGGCGCGCTCCCCGGCGCTCGAGGCCATGGCGCGGATCACGGCGCAGGAGGGTGCCGAGGTGCCCGTCCCCGCCCGCACGCTCCGCTCGACCGCGACCGCCGCGCTCAGCCCCAAGCTCAACACGCTGAGCGCGCCGCTCGCCGCCGCCGCGCACGGCGTCCTCGTGACCAAGGATTCCAACATCACCCTGCCGCCGCGCGCCCTGCGCGCGCTGGTGGCGAGCCTGACGCCCGGCGTCGGCCTGGTGTGCGCCGTCCCGGTCGCCGTGCGCGCGGAAACGCCCGCCGGGCGGATCGAGGCGGTGCTCATCAACCGCGACGCGCGGCTGCTCCTCACGGCGTCGGCGGCCGGCAAGGGCTACGGCGTCGGCAAGGTGATGGCGTTCCGCCGCGCCGACCTCGCCCGCGTCGGCGGCGTCGCCGCGCTCGGCTACACGATCGCCGAGGACACGGCGCTGTCGCGGGCGCTCGGCGCCGCCGGCCTGCGGACGGTGTTCCCCGCCGCCACCGTCGAGCAGGAGATCGGGGCGCGGAGCCTGCGCGACGTCCACGCGCGCCAGGCCCGCTGGGCGGTGATCCGCCGCGCGGAGGAGCCTGTCACCTTCGCGCTGGAACCGCTCGCCTGCCCGCTGCCGGCGGCGCTCGCCGGCGGGCTCGCCGCGCCGCTGCTCGGGCTCGGCTTCCCCACCGGCTTCGCGGCGACGCTGCTCGCCTGGTACGCCGCCGAGGTCCTCGTGACGGCGCTGAAGGGGTGGGAGGTGGGGCCGTGGACGCCGGCCGCCTTCCTCGGGCGCGACGGCGTGCTGCTCGCCGCCTGGGCGATGGCCTGGACGACGCGCGAGGTGACCTGGGCCGGGAGGCGCCAGGACGTGCGCGACGTGCTCCGCCGCCCGCCCGCCACCCGGCGCTGAGGGGCGCGCGCGTGTTGAGCCCGGTACCACAGTCCCCATCTATGATGCGTCACCCATGACGCCGCGTCGGCGCGCGGAAACCGCCGCGCCTTTCGTCCGGCCGATGCTGTAGTGTCCGGGTGGATGGCCATCGTTGGGAAAGGATCGCGGTGTGAAGGACCTCATGGGGATCATGAAGCAGGCGCAAGCCATGCAGGCCAAGATGGCCGACGTGCAGGGCGCGCTGGAGCAGATGGAGGTGCGGGGGCAGTCGGGCGGCGGGCTCGTCACCGTCACGCTCAGCGCCAAGGGGGTCATGAAGGGCCTCGCGATCGACGACAGCCTGCTCAAGCCCGACGAGAAGGAGATCCTCGAGGACCTCATCGTCACCGCGCACGAGGACGCCCGCCGCAAGGCCGAGCGCCTGAGCGAGGAGAAGATGCGCGACGTCACCGCCGGCCTCGCGCTGCCGCCCGGGATGAAGCTGCCGTTCTGATGCCTCGTCGCGGGAAGGACCGCCGCTGATGGCCGAGCGCGTCGCCGGCCCCGAGATCGAGCGCCTGATCCAGCTGCTCGCCCGCCTGCCCGGCCTCGGGCCGCGCTCGGCGCGGCGTGCCGCGCTGCACCTGATCCGTCGCCGCGAGGAGTTGCTCGGTCCGCTCAGCGACGCGCTGGCGACGGCGCGCACGACCATCAAGACCTGCTCGACCTGCGGCAACGTCGACACGCTCGACCCCTGCACGGTTTGCCGCGACCCGCGTCGCGACCCGGAGCTGCTGGTGGTGGTGGAAACGGTGGGCGACCTGTGGGCGCTGGAGCGGGCGGCGGCGCTGCGCGCCCGCTATCACGTGCTCGGCGGCACGCTGTCGCCGCTCGACGGCGTCGGGCCGGGGGACCTCAACCTGTCGACGCTGGTCGAGCGCGTGGCGGGCGGGGGCGTCCGGGAAGTGATCCTCGCCGTCAACGCGACGGTGGACGGCCAAACTACCGCCCATTACGTGACGGACATGCTGAGCCACCTCGGCGTCAGGACGACCCGACTGGCCCACGGCGTCCCGGTCGGCGGCGAGCTCGACTACCTCGACGAGGGGACGCTCAGCGCGGCGCTGCGCAGCCGCACCGACTTCTGAGGCCTCGCGGCGGTCACAACTTGGCGAAGCTGGTGCGGTCGAAGATCTTGAGGATGATGCTCGTCGCGCTCGAAGGCGCCGCGGCGGCGTCGGGCGCGGCGGGGGCCGGCTGCACCCAGCGGCGCGCCAGCGGGGTCACCTCGGCGCCGGTCCCGGCACCGGCCCCGATCGGCGGCGCGTTCAGTTGCAGCATGCGGAGCACCGCCCGCTGCGCCAACCGCACGGGATCGATCGTGCCGTCGTTGCGCAGGCAGTCCGGCTCGGCGCGCGCGACCCTGACGATGGAGCCGGCCAGCCGATTCATGACGGCCTGGTCGACCTCGTGCGTCGCCCGCAGGCCTTGCAGGGCGATCACGTAGGCTTCATGCAGGCTAGCCGCCTCCGAACTGTCGAAGGCGCCCTTCTTCAAGTTGAACACACCGGCCATGACGTAGCCCCTGCAACGCCTTATGATATAGGGAGCGTATCAGCCGGTGGCACGGGGGCAAACGAAGTCTTGGCGAACGGTCGCCATCCCGTGATAATTTTGCCGCCAACGGACCGGGGTGCCGGCGCGCCCCTTCTCCCGGCGCCTTCCCGGTGATCGCGGCGGGCGACGCGACGGAGCAGCCTTGTCCCCTCGTTACGGATTGCGGATCCGCGCCGCCGCCGGCGCGGACGCGGCCGGTTTGTCCGACCTGATGCGGGCGGCCGGGCGGCCCGTCGCCGACGGTGCGCTCGCCGCGCGCCTGGAGGCGCTCCGCCCCGCCGACGGCGCGGCGCTGGTGGCGATCGAGTGGGGCCCGCCGAGCGGCGTGGTCGCGTTGAACTGGTGCCGCACGCTCGACGACGACCGCCCCGTGGCCGTGCTCGGCCTGCTCCTGGTCGGCCCCGACGAGCGGCGGCGCGGCATCGGCCGCACGCTCCTGAAGGCCGCCTCCCAGGCGGCGCGGGTGGCCGGCTGCGGCACCATGCTGATCCACGCCGCCGCCGACCCGAGCCTCGCGGCGTTCTGCGCGGCCACCGGCTTCGAGCCGGCCGGCACGCTCCAGGTCAGGCCGCTGCGCAAGAAAGGCTAGTCGAAGCGCCCTCAGGCCCAGATCGCGATGACCACCGCGCCCGTTCCCACCATGGCGAGGCCGAGCCAGCCCATCGCGCTCAGCCGCTCGTGCAGGAACACGACGCCGAACACGGCCACGAAGACGATGGTGAGCTTCTCGATCGGCACGACCTTGGCCGCCTCGCCGAGCTTCAGCGCCCGGAAGTAGCAGAGCCACGACGCGCCCGTGGAGAGCCCGGACAGCACGAGGAACACGTAGGCCTTGGCGGAAACCGAGGAGGGACGCTGCCAGTGCCCCGTCACGCGCAGGACGACGGCGAGCGCGGCCATGACGACGATCACCCTGATGAACGTCGCGAAGTCCGAGTTGACGTGCTTCACGCCGACCTTGGCGAAGATGGCCGTGAGGGAGGCGAACAACGCCGCCAGGATGGCCCAGAACTGCCAGGACGATTGGAGGAACGTCATCGCTGGCCTGTGATGGCGTGAACCGGCGGAAACTCGGTGATCCATCCACGCACCCTAACCGTGTTTTTCTTGACTGTCTTTCGCTCAATGCGCCGCGCCGGCCACCTGCAACCCCGCGCCGTCGCGGGCGTCCTTCAGGAGCAGGTCGATGCGATGCTTGCGCAGGGCGAACGCCGCCAGCGCGTCCCCGCGCAGGATCGCGCCGCCGGCCAGCTTGATGCGCAGCGGGTCGACGTCGCTGCCGTTGATCCTGACCTCGTAATACAGGTGCGGCCCGGTCGAGAGCCCGGTCGACCCGACGTAGGCGATCGTTTCGCCCTGCACCACGCGGGCGCCGATCCGCATGTTGGGGGGCGTGCCGGAGATGTGGGCGTAGGTCGTCTCGTAGCCCTGGTCGTGCTTGATGCGGATGTACTTGCCGTAGCCCCATTGGCTGTCGATCTTCTCGACCACGCCGGCCCCGGCGGCGACGATCGGCGAACCGTAGGGCGCCGCGTAGTCGACGCCCTCGTGGAAGCGCCGGTCCTTCAGGACGGGATGGATGCGCCAGCCGAACCCGTCGCCGAGGCGTCCGGCGGCGACCGGCTTGCGCAGCAGGAACTTGGACACGGACTGCCCGGCGTCGTTGAAGTAGTCGGGCGCCGCGTCACCGTCGCCGGCGAAGCGGTAGAAGCTCCGTTCCTGCCCGCCGGAGGCGACCGAAACGTAGGCGACCTCGGGTTGCGGCCGGCCGTCCGACGTTTCGGGGCTGACCAGCATGGTCACGGTGTCCTCGGGGCTCGCGGGCTTCTCGACGTCGACGTCGCGCCCGCAGATGCGGATGAGGTCGTCGACGAGCGAGCGGGCCAGCTTGCCCTGGTCGACCAGGGCGTAGAGGCCTTCCCGCAGCGACACGCCGGCGGCGCCCACCGCGCTGAAGTCGTTCAGCCTGGCCGTGTCGGCCGGCGCGGCCGCCTGCGCCGGCGCCCGGACGATCGGCGCGTAGTGGCCGACGTCCCCGACGGCCACGGCCCCCAGCACGTCGCCCTTGCGGGTGATCGAGATGCGGAACGGCTTGCCGTCGTCCACGGCGCCGTTGGGGTGATCGGGGTCCTGCCAGTCGGGGATCGGGCCGTCGGGTTTCGGGGGCTCGTGGCTGACGAGTTCCACGAGGTCGCCGGCGACGGAGGGGCGGCCCCGCTCCGCCGCCTGCGCGAGGAGCTCCGTCGAGGCGGCGGCCGCGTCCCCCGCCGGCATGCCGGTCGCCTCCAGGATCGCCGCCGGCGTGTTCCCCTCCTGGAGGACGATCACCGTCTTCTTGTCGGCGACCACCGCCGTCCGTTTGACGTCGGTGATGTTGATGGGGACGCCGGCCGGTTCGGCGCGGTGGGGCTTGCCCGGCCCCGTCGGGACGCGCGGATCGCCACCTGCGGGAGCGTCCCGCGAACCCGCCGCCGCGTCGGCCGCGTCCTGCCCGTTCGCCGCGTCCTG
>CAXSDP010000084.1:9339-15235 GCA_964235705.1 uncultured Beijerinckiaceae bacterium
GGCTTGGCCAGGATGTAGGTGTAGCTGCGCAGCGCGTGGTGCGACATCCGCAGGTGTTCGAGCCGCCGCTCGAAGAGGCTCGGCGACGAGGGGCGATCGTCGCGCACCCCGACCGGGTCGCCGCGCACGCCGACCACGGCGTTGGTGGTCGGCTCCCCGTCGGCGGAGGCGAAGATCGAGGCGGTGAGGACCTGCCGCCCCGACAGGGCGGACAGGGGGATCACCATCAGGCCGGCCGCCACGCAGGCCATCAGGACCACGGCGGCCAGCCAGCGCGGATCCGCCGGCCTGCCGGTCAGGCCTTGTCGACCCTCTCGCAACCGGATCGGTGAGGTGACCGCGTCGTGTCCGCGCGCGAGGATCGTTTGCCGCATCAAGCCTAGCTTCTTACCCGGGTCGAGGATGTCGCCAATGCAAGGACGGGGAATGCGGCGGAACTAACGCCGTGTTTGTGGCGACGTCGGTGGGAACCCAAGTGGGAAATCAAGTGGGATCCCCCTACGGGACGTTGCCCCGGGGCCTGTCATCCCATGCTTGAGCGTGGCCTTTCAAGGGGCGACCGGCGGATCGGGGTGGATGGGCGCCCGCCCGCCGGCCGGGCGCGGGACGTTCCCGCGTCGGGGCGGCTTCAAGCTCGGGCAGCGCCAAGGTCGGGGCAGCTTCAAGGTGACGCTTCCCCGCGCGGGCGCGTCGCGCGTTGACCGGTGGCGCGTCCAGGCTCGTCGCGCGCGACTTCGCCGGCATTCACGATTGGCCGGCATCCAAGACTGCCCCGCATCCAAGACTGCCCCGCATCCAAGACAAACGTCCAAGACGATCGGAGATCCCTTGTCCAACCCCACCGCGCCCCGTGTCCTGATCGTCGGCGGCGGCATCGCCGGCGTCGTCGTGGCGACCAAGCTCGGCCGCAAGGGCCGCGCCGACGTCACGCTCGTCGACAAGAGCCTGTCGCACGTGTGGAAGCCGACCATGCACACGATCGCCGCCGGCACGTCCAGCGCGGAGCGGCAGCGTTTGAGCCTGCTCGCGCTCGCCAAGCGCAACGGCTTCACCTTCTGGCCCGGTTCGCTGGAGCACGTCGACCGGTCGGCCAAGCGCGTCGCCCTGAGCCCGTTCGCCAATCCGGTCGCCACCGTGGCGCCGGGCCAGGACGCGCGCGCCTCACCCCCCACGCACGCCTTGCCTTACGACGCCCTGGTGCTGGCGGTCGGCAGCCGCGCGAACGATTTCGGCACGGCCGGCGTCGCCGAGCACTGCCGGACGGTGGACGACCTCGTCGAGGCGGAGGACTTCCGCACCCGGCTGCGTCGGGCGATGTTCACGCCGGGCGACGGCGCCCCGCTCGAGGTCGCGATCGTGGGGGGCGGTGCCACCGGCGTGGAGCTCGCCGCCGAGCTGACGCGGGCGATCGGCCTCGTGTCCGGCTACGGGCCGCCCGCCATGGCGCACAAGCTGCGGCTGACGCTGATCGAGGCCGGTCCCCGGCTGCTGCCGGCGTTCCCGGAGCACATCGCGGACGCGGCCGGGCACACGCTCACCCAATTGGGCGTCGCCATCCGCACCGGCGCCACCGTGACCCGCGCCGACGCGGACGGCTTCATCCTGAAGGACGGCACCCGCGTCCCCGCCACCCTGACGATCTGGGCGGCCGGCGTGAAGGCGCCGGACGTCCTGTCGAGCATCGAAGGATTGGAACGCTCGCGGACCGGCCAGCTCACCGTCACGTCGCGGCTGCGGACCACGCGCGACCCGTCGATCTTCGCGCTCGGCGATTGCGCGAACCTGCCGGCCACCGACGGCCATCGGGTGCCGGCGACGGCGCAGGCGGCCCGCCAGCAGGCCCTCTACCTCGCGCACCACCTGCCGGGCCTGCTGGCGCGTCACGATCCATCGAGCGACGGGCGGGCCGAACCGGCCGACACGACGCCGCCGTTCCAGTACCACGACCGGGGGGCGATCGTGTCCCTGGCCGACTACAACGGCTGGGGGACGTTCGGGCACTACGCTTTCGGCGGCGGCCCGCTCAAGGGCTTGACGGCGCGCTGGGCGCACGCCCTGCTTTACCGGCAGCACCGGTACGCGCTGCTGGGGGCGCCGCGCGGCTCGCTGGATTGGCTGGCGGACCGGCTGGTGGGCCTCGTCAGGCCGCCGGTCCTGCTGGATTGACCGGTCCCGCTCGATCGAGCGACCGGGGGCTTGGGTCGCCCCCGCTCACGCGGTCCGCTCGGCTCACGCCGCCTCGTTGGCCTTGTCGGACACCTTCGCCTCGGCCTTCGACACCTTCTTGGCGTCCTTCGGCTTGGGGGCGGCGCGGGCCGCGCGCGGCGCCTTGGCCGCCTTCGGCTCCTCGGCCTCGGCGGTTTGTTCGGGCGCGGCCGGCTCGGGCGCGGCGGCTTCCTTCACCGGCTCGGGGGCGACGGCTTCGGCCTTCCTGTTGCCGAGGCCGGCGGCCTTGGCGAGGTTGGAGCGCACGGCGGCGTAGGACGGCGCGACCATGGGGTAGTCCTTGGGGAGGTTCCACTTCTCGCGGTAGGCTTCCGGCGTCATGTTGTAGGTCGTCGACAGGTGGCGGCGCAGCGACTTGAAGCGCTTGCCGTCCTCCAGGCAGATCAGGAAGTCGTCCGTCACGGACTTCTTGATCGGCACGGCCGGCTTGAGTTCCGGCACCGGCTCGCTCTCGCCGAGGCGCTTGCCCGTCGTGATCGCGCCCAGCGCCTTGTGCACCGCGTCGATCAGGGCAGGCAGATCGGAGGGTGGAATCGAGTTCTTGCTGACGTAGGCGGAGACGATGTCGGCCGCCATTTCTATTTGGGATTGGGACGATGCTTCCGTCACTGATTTTCTCCGGTTGATGGACAAGTCTACGCAGACTTTTTCTGATATGACAATTGGTGGGGAAAGAAAACGGTGCCTCGATCCTCAGCCCGGTGCTTCGATCCTCAGCTAAGGGGGTCCGTGACGTAGGAAGACGACGTGGAAACACGCAGTCTTGCCCGTTTTCGTCCGGGGTCTCGTCCCCGGTTCGATCCCCGAACCATCGCGCGCCACTGGCCACGCCTGGGGTGGCGGTCGCGCCGGCCGGTCCTCAGCCGCGGATGATTCGCAGCTTGGCCGGCGAAACCAGGGCCGGGCGCTTGCCCTGGCCCGTCATCTTGATCGAGTAACCCTGCTCGACGAGGTAGGCCGCGTCGTCGATCGAGCGGATGAACGTCGCGTTCTCGTGCCCGCTCCTTTGGCCGACGGAGCGGTGATCCACCAACTCGTAGCCGCGCGCCGTTTCCAGCGGCATCTCCTGCTCGCCGTGGCGCGGGTCGATCCGTTCTATGCGAACACCCATGAGTAATATCCCCAAGGTCCTTTGAGCATCCCTCGCCGCCGCGTCGGGCGGGGCGGCACCGATGCTTGCCATTCCGATTGAATATAAGTGGGGATAAGGTGCGCCGATCACAATGCGCGGCGCGCGGGATCGTCTTGGAATCAACAACAACCGGGTCCCGTTACGCTGCGAACGCGCGCCGCGCGCCGAGTGTCGGCAGTATCGGCGCATGTATCGGAGGCATGGTTCGGAGGCGTGTGTCGGGGCCGGGTCGCCCCGCCTTCGCGCGCGGGGCCTACCGCTTGAAGCGGATCGGCACGGTGAACGACAGCGCGTCGCCGTCGGCGCCGGCCGGTGGCGCGGGGAAGGGCGCGGCGCGCTCGACGAGCGATTTCGCCACGGCGTCGAGCGCCGGGTCGCCCGAGCCGCGCATCACCCGCGCGGATCGGAGGCCGCCGGCGCGCGTGATGGCGAAGGCGACGACCACCGTGCCCTCGCGGTTGGCCTGTCGGCGGAGCGCGCGCTTGGACGTTTCCAGTCGCGACACCATGGATCGCTGCCACAGCGACATGGCGCGGGCGGAGGCGTGGGGCTGTTCGTCCTCGCCGGCCGCGTCGGGCACCTTGACCGGCTGGTCCGAGCCGGCGGGCGCCTGCTCCTCCTGCTCCGGCGCGGCGGCGGCGCTGGCCGCCTCCGGCGGCGTCACCTCGACCTTCCCGGCGTCCAGCGCGACGGCGGGGTCGGGCGCGGGCGGCGGCGGCGGCGTGTCGATCGGCGGCTGGGCGGGTGCCGGCGGCGTCGGGTCCCGCACGGGTGTGGGGGGATCGACCGGCGGCGGGGCGCTCGTGGCGGCCGAGGCCTGCGAGGCCGCCTGCTCCGGGCCGTCCGCCGCCTCGCGCTTGGGTTCGGAGGAGGCCAGCGCCGGCGGCAGGTCGATGAGCACGGCGTCGTCGACCTCGGACGCGTCCTCCGTCTCGGGCGCGGCGCGGGGCAGGAGGACGGCGGCGCCCCCCAGCGCGAGCACCAGCGCGCCGGCGAGGACGTAGCGCAGCGCTTCCGCCCGCATCGAGGGGACGTGGAGGAGGTGGGCCCCGGTGGTTCGCGCCCCGGCCGCCTCGTTGGTCCCGCCGTTCAAGATCGCCCGTTCCCCTGCCGCCGATGCCGATGCCGATGCCGATCCCGATGCCGATCCCGACGCGTCGCGGCCTCGCGCGAAGCGTTAACGCGCCGGGTCCGGACGCGGCAAGGCGGGAGGCGGCGAGATTGGAACCGTTCGGCGGTCATCGCCGCCCCTTGGTTGGCGAGGGGGCGGCCGGCACGGGGCTCAGCCACGCCGGCGCGCCAGGCCCGAGCCCGACAGGACGTAGGCGCCGGCGCCGAGCGTCGTGATCCAGAACGAGGTCGGCCAGTCGGTCGCGAAGGCGAGGCCGAGCCCCGCCCAGGCGAGCGCCACCGCCAGCGCCACGGAGACGGCCACGCCCGCCCGGATCGTCCGGGTCAGCCGGATCGCGCTCGCCGCCGGCGCGATCAGCAGCGCGAAGGAGAGCAGCACGCCCACGATCTGGATCGTCTCGGCGGTGGACACGGCGACGAGCACCATGAACAGCGACGACACCGCCCGCATCGGCACGCCGCGCGCCTCCGCCAACTCGGGCTGCAGGCTGGCGAAGACGAGCGGGCGCACCATGATGGCGAGCGCGCCCAGGCACGCCACCCCCAGCCCGGCCAGCACCCCCACCGTGCCGGGCGCGATGCCGAGCACGTTGCCGAACAGGATGTTGGTCGCGAGCGAGGCGTAGGCCGTGTAGAAATGCAGGAACAGCAGGCCGAGCCCGAGCGAGAACGACAGCACGATGCCGATGGCGACGTCGCGGTGCGCCCGCTCGCCGAGGATCGCGATGCCGAGCCCGCCGACGATCGTCGCCACGAGGAGCCCGAGGAACGGCGATTGCCCGATCAGCACGGCGCCGGTCGCGCCGGGGAAGCCGACGTGGCTGAGCGCGTGGCCGGCGAAGGTTTCCCCGCGCAGCACCATGAAGTAGCCGATCGCCCCGGCCACCACGCCGACGATCGTGCAGGCGGCGAAGGCGTCGCGCATGAATTCGTAGTGGAACGGGTTCAAGGGGCCTCGTGGCTGTGCGCCGCCGGATGATGCGCGGCCAGGTCGCCGTCGCGCGCCATGACGTAGATCCTCCCGTCGAGCTTGGCGACGTGGATCGGCGTGCGGTAGAGGCGGGTGAGCACGTCGGCGTTGATGACGGCGTCGACCGGGCCGAGCGCCACGTCGCCGTGGCCGAGGTAGAGCACGAGGTCGGCGGCGCCCAGCAGCGGGTTGATCTCGTGGGCGCAGAACAGCACGGTGGCGCCCCGCCGCGTCGCCGCCCGGCGCACCGCCTCGACGATGCCGCGCCCGTGGCCGGGGTCGAGGTTGGCGAGCGGCTCGTCGAGCAGCAGCAGGCCGGGTTCGCCGAGCAGCGCCTGGGCGAACAGCACGCGCTGCCGCTCGCCGCCCGACAGCTCCGACACCGGGCGCCGCGCCAGCGCCTCCGCGTCCACGGCGGCCAGCGCGGCGGCGGCGGC
>CAXSDP010000085.1:0-12493 GCA_964235705.1 uncultured Beijerinckiaceae bacterium
CGGCGATCATGGCTTCGATGGTGGTGATGGGGACGGGGCCGAGGCGGCTGCCGTTCTCCTCGCTCTGATAGTGCCATTGGTCGTGCAGGGCGGCGCTCCGTGTTTGGGCGGTGATGGTTCGGGCAGTGATGGTTCGGCAGGTGAGTCGCTAGCATTGGTTATAACCAATGGTGTAAAGCGCGCCAGGGCTGTGCCGTGCCCCCATGCACGCCCGCCAACGAGTTGCCTGGAACCTCCGACGCGTCCGGCGCCAGCTCGGCACGACGCAGGAGCAGCTCGCCGTCGATGCCGCCACCGACACCAGCGTGATCAGCGAGATCGAGGGCGGGAAATACAACCCGAGCATCGACCTGCTCGACCGCCTCGCGGTCGCGCTGGCCGTGGACGTGGCCGTCTTGTTCATCGTTCCAGAAGCCGGTCAGCAGCTCCCCGGACCCCTGCGGCGGCGAGCGGGTCGGCCGAGCACGACCGGCTAGCCCGCCGACGTTCACCGTTGCGCCTCGCCCATGGTCGCCAGGGCGAGGCTCAGTTCATCGAGCTTGTCGCGCGCCAGGGTAATCACGGTGCCGAGCGCGCGGCGCTCGCCCTGTGGCAGGGTCGGCGCTTGGCAGGCCAAGGCGAGGCAGGCGACGATGTTGATGACGACGTTGAGGCTGTCCCGGATGTCGATGAGTTCCATCGTGCTTGCCGCTCCATCGTCGCCACCGAGGCTAGGCACCCGGCGCGTCGCAGCTCGACTCGGTCGCGAGGAAACCCGGCGGCAGCAGCGCCAGATCCTCGCCGCGCCGCACGAAACTCGCCTCGTCAGGGAAGTCGCGCCATCGCAGCACGAACAGCCCCTCGCCCTTGGTTTCGACGACGACCGATGGAAACCAAGGCTCGGTCGGCGCCTCGGCCGCCAGTACCAGCGCACCGACGCCGATGTCGGCCCAAGTGGCCGGCGCGGTCGTGGCGATGGCCAGCGGCTCGGGCACCGCCTCGACCGGTGGCGGCGGCGCGTATGCCTCGGGGAAAGCCGCTATGGCCTCGTAGCCGGCCATCTTCACGAACGGAACGAAACCCCGCCCCGAGTCGAAGATCCTGCCAGTGGCCAGCCCTGAGGCGGCGGCGCGGTGCTCATCGGTAGTGACGGGCAACACCCGCATACGCATCAGCGCGGCCGCCTTGATCGCCAACTCGGCATCGGCCGTGCCGAACCATGAGGCGTGCGGCTTGCCGGCGTCGTCCTTTCCGAACACGACGACGACCGCTTCACCGCCGGTGGCGGGTGCGGGCAAAGGGGGTGCGGGCGTGTCGATGGTGGTGCCTTTGATCTTACCCATGTGTTGGCCCTCTAGAAACGCGAAAGGCCCCCGAAGGGGCCTTGCTGTGGGTGGTGCGGATGGTTGTGCTGGGCCTCGTTGGCCGCCGTTGCAAGTCGTGATCAAATTTGCTGCTGCTCATCGATATCGCTTGTTAGGGAAACCGCCCCGGCAGCCGAGGTAATACTGCATCTACTTGCGTTTGTCAACGATATGGTTTGGTGCCAATCTTTATGGGTGAGCATGTAAGCTTCCGTTCCCTGACCTTCCCTGTCTCGAATCACTTGCGATGCCGTCCGTGACAACCACCTGGGCCGCGACCTTACGGCGGCGTGGACGCGTCATGACCGATGCCAGCATTCTGAACTCCACCGAGCGCAACGGTCCGCCAGCGCACCGTATGGGATCCATCCGTGTCCGGGCCTGTTGGACCGACATCGACGCGCCCCGTTCGGGGTAGCGGCAAGGAGAATGTCACATGACCAAACAACAGAATCTCGAGACGACAAAGAAGCTCGGCGAAGCCGTATCGAGCGGCGACCTGCAGGCATTGCACAACATCTTCTCGGCCAACGTCGTCGAGCACGATCCAGCCCCTGGTCAGGGCAAGGGACCTGAGGGCTACATCAAGATATTCACGATGATGCGCACCGCGTTCCCCGACCTTAAGGTCACCGTCGAGCATATCGTCCAGGACGAGAACAATCTTGCCATGGCCTACAAGATCCACGGCACGCACAAGGGCGACTTCATGGGCATCGCGCCGACCGGTAAGACGTTCGAGGCGCGCGGCATGCAGATCGGCCGCTACGAGAATGGCAAGATCGTCGAGCGTTGGGGGTCGTCGGACGAACTCGGCCTCGTCAAGCAGCTCGGCGCCACGCTGAACACCGGCAAGGGCCTTCTCGAAAAGCTGGTGGGGTAATTTGGCGATGGCGGGAGGGAATAGCCTCTCGCCCTTTCCCCAACTCGTTTCGAGGCCGAAGTTAGTCCTTGGCGGCGCTAATCCTCGATGCCTGACGACACCGATCCATTCTTCCCTCCCATTCGATGAGGGAACATCATGTCCAGCTCCGGTGGCCTCGCTGGTGACCGCTATTAGCATTCGGCAACCTCATGCGCGCCGTAAAGCAAGCTCGCCGTAACGTCAGGGATCATGAGCCACGGTAGGCTCATGATCCCTGCCAATCCGTGAGTGAAGCGCCACACGGTCGCGTTAGGCAAGTTATGGATACCTTGCGCGACCGTTGATCCAGGTGGCGTGGCAACTATCATAGTAGACTATTGTGGGACCAGCTTGTCGTTCTCGACGACGAGGATAGGCAGGTGTTGGTGTCGGGCGGCAAGGTCCTGCCGGCGCCAGGATTACCACTAACCGCCGCGACCTTGGCGCCGAGCCCTAGTTTTGGTGCGACACATTGTGCGGCGGCAAGCATCTTAAGACGCTCTCAGCCATCGGTCGGGTTCAGTAGCCATACCCTAGTCCGCAGCGACCTGTCGCAGCACGGATCGGCCCACAGCCATAGCCACCATAACCGCGACCGTAGCCTCCACCAAAACCGCCTCCGCCGAAGCCGACGCTTCGTCCACTCCTGAGGCCGCCACCAAAGCCTCCGCGGCCGCCGCCGCCGAAGTGACCGCCGCCGCCATGCCCGCCACCACCGCCATGCCCACCGCCGCCATGCCCACCGCCGCCACCGCGAGCATCCGCTGCTGTTGGAACTGCCACGAGGGTGAATGAGAGTACCAAAGCAGTTGTGCCGGCTACCAATAGACTACTAATGTTATTATTCATCGCGTGCCTCCTGTTTTGGTAGTAAGCGAGCGAGGTGTCACAAAGATCCGTCGTCACTGGTTAAACGTGCAATGATATGGGCGGCGCATACGTGGTATTCAGAATATTTACTTGGCTGCCAGTCGAGTTGCGAGGGTTTTCCTTCCGCCACCTCTCTGCGGCAAGAATGCCCTGCGCAGAAGGCTCAGTTTCGGGCTCTAGGGATCATGCCGGCACGGCTTCGAACTCAGGCTGAAGTGATCAGTGATCGCGGCTTCATCAGGCGTCGGCGTCAGTCGCCGGGTGGAGTGCCACGCGGTCGCAATCGCGGTAGGCCGCGCAGAAACGCTGGGCGCACCGGGCGGTGTCAGCGATCCGGGTGCCGGTACAAATACGGTAGCCACCTTCGGCGCAGAATTGCCAGCCCGCGTACTGAAGCCACCGCGCGAAGGTTCGCGGGTAGGCTCGGTTGAAGGCGCGCGCGTCGATCCGTTTGGCGAGCGCGGCCACCACGTCGGCGCACCCGCCCGGCGCGTGGCAGGCCGGCCCATACGCATGATCAACGTCAAGGCGGCGAAGGATGCCGGTCCGGTGAAGCCACGCGTGCACAAGGCTGTCTATGGCGATGAACGACGCCCCGGTCGTCACCCAACGCTCCCGTCCAGGGTCGCCAGCCAGCAACAACTCCGCGAGGATCATCGACCACACTTTCGTCCCGGTGCCGGGCAGGTGCACGAGCGGGTCGATCAAGGCCGACCGCATGTGCGCCGCCCGTCGTGGATGATCATCACCAGGGTCGGCGGCAGCGAGGCGAGCATCGATCCAGCCGACAAGGTCACCGCCGGCGATGTCGCGGGTGAATAGCCATAGCGCCGTGGCGGCCTCGGCGAGCGACCCCTTGCGGGCAGGAATGGTGGACACCGGGCAGAGCAACTGATGGTGCGGGGTCGAGCAGGTGCCAGTCATGCGTCGGTAGCCGCAGCCGGCGAAGTGCCAGTGGCTGCGCAGGCGCGGGCAGCGAGCCTCGGCCATGCCGGCGGCGATGGCGGCGAAGGTCGGGCTGCCGTTCCGCTCCGCGTAGGTGATCGCGGCATGGTTCGAGACGCCCTGTCGGGCGAGCAGCGCCACGATCCAGTCGAACAGCGCCGAGCTGTCGCGGGCGGCGACGGCGATCTGAACACCATGTTCGGCGAGGCGGCCGGCGACATCGCTGAGGAAGTCCGTCGGCGCTAAGGCGAGCACGGGTCGCAGGACACGTTCGCAATGCGCCCAGGCCGCGTCGGTGATGGTTAGGTCGGCGCACGCCATGGCCCGGCCTAGCCGACCGTCGATAGGCGCGGTCAAGGACGACGCTGACAAGGCGGCTAAGATCGTCCACGCTCATGGTGAAGAACTCGGCAGGTGGCCGTCGAGCCATCGAAAGCCAAACGATGCGTCCGGCACGTTCGCCACACCAGGAGACCCGACTTCAGTGTGTCCAGTGGCGCGGTCACGGCGATCGCGGTTGCGCTATTGCCGGGGCAGGTCCTAGCTAGGTTTTGGCAAGGTCATGGAACGACCTAGGCGGCCTTGCGCGGTCGGCCGCGCCGCTTTGCGGCCGCCACATCGCCAACCTTCGCGGCGGGCGCCACGACCTTCACTGCCGCCTTGGTGCCCAAGCCGATCCGCCTTGCAAGCTGCGATCGGACGGCCGCGTAGCTAGGCGCCACCATCGGATAATCCTGTGGCAGGTTCCACTTCGTCCGATATTGCTCGGGGGTCATGCCGTAGACCGACGACAGATGGCGCCGCAGCGACTTGAACTTCTTGCCGTTCTCCAGACAGACGATGAAGTCATTGGTCACGGACTTCCTGATCGCGACCGCCGGCTCCTGCGTAGGCGCCGTGATCGCCACGGTCGGCCCAATCCGAAGCGTGACGATGGCAGCATGCACGGTCGCGATAAGTGCAGGTAGTTCGCCAGTCGGCACGGAGTTGTTGGCCACGTATGCGGACACGATCTCCGTGGCTAAAGCGGCGGCATTGTCGAAAGGGGAGGATGCAGAATTTGATATAGTGGTCACAGACGATCTTTCATCATTTTCTCTTGTTAGGCGACGACATAGCTGTGCTACGCGCGACTTGCAACGATGGAGACCGTGACCGAGAAATTAAAACATCGAGTGATAATGCTACTGATGTCTCGCGGGCTCGTTCAAAGCGGAAGGGTCATAATCGACCTGACCTTTCACCTGCGATTGCCTTCCCTTGTGGCCATGAAAGCGGTTGCTGTCGCGCCCGTTCCCCACCTCATCCAGGAACGACCGTTCCAGCCTATCATCCACTTGATCGCCCGCCCCGGCGACATGGCTCGACTGGAAAGGCGATGGGCATCGTCAGCGCCGGTGCCTTTCCCTCGCCCGGCAGAGCCACCCGCCCTTTCGGCATGTGCCCGCGTCCCCGGTAACGAGGCCATTAGCCGGACTAGGCTCGCGAGCGAGCCTAGTTCTTCTTCGCCGCGAACAGGCCGCGCGGACGCGGCACGAGCCTTAACATTGAGGGCAGATGCGACCTGAGGGGAGCCGGCACGACCACCAGCTCGCCGCGCATGGTTCGTCTGACGTCCACGCCACCCAAGTCCACCTTCAGCTTCTTCACGCCGCTCCAGCCCCCTACCTTCGTGCCGCCGGCTCGTTTGCCGTGCATGCCCATTGTGTCGTCTCCGATCGTGTCGTCGCGTCGGTGGTAATTGGCACGATAGGCCACGCCGCGCACGGCGACGCCGGTCGCAGTGTTCGACGGGACCGAAGCGCCGTTAGGCGCCGAACGGCAGCCCGGGCGCTTTTCCATCCCGGCCGCAAGCGATGACACAGGAGCGGGTCAGGGCTTCCATCGCGACCACCAGCACGCGAGCCATGCCCGGCGCTAATCCGCTATTGCGATCGCTCGCAGCAGCATCTCGACTTGCACGAGGATCAGGCGTTCCAACTCGGCTGCATCCGATGCGACACTCCGCAGTCCCCGCATGCCATAGACAAGGGCTCGTGCCAGTTCCGCCGACGTCGCATTGATGCCTGAGCGCGCGACCTGATCCGCGATCAGTCGGACGACGACCGCCTCGAAGTTGGCGTAGACCTGACGAACCACGGCGAAGCGCAGGTCGAACAGGTCGGACGCATCGGGATGCGCGTCGGCCAACTCGACCCCGTGCAACCCCCAGCTCAAACAGGCGGTCCTGAGCCGGTCACCCAGATTGCCCATCGGCGCGAGCGACGCGGCGATATCGCCCAGCTTCCGCTCGTCCATCCTTCGGATCACGGTCTCGAAGATCGCCTCCTTGTCGGGATACAGCAGGTAGAGCGCCGGGCGAGACATTCCCGCCCTCGCCGCAATGTCCGCCATCGTGGTGCGGGCGTAGCCATACCGCGTGAAAACGTCGGTCGCGCCGTCCAACGCCCGCTCGGCCTTGATCGATTTCGGAACCGCCATGCCTTTCCCTGACATCGTGACCGCTATTGTCAATCCGACGTTCTGACATTAGTTACCAGATTGTCAGCGATGGGGCGGGAGATGAAGCTCAATGAGCCCACGACCGCCGCGATGGACTCCATGGAGGCGTCGGTCGGCGCCGGGCCGGTGACGATGGTCAACCTCAACCGGTTCCGAGCGAAGCCGGAAGACGAAGTCGGGTTCACCGACGCCGAGGCCGACGTGCGCAGCGCCTACCCTCACAAGGAGACAAGCGGTGAATGACGAGCAACACCTGAAGACCTGGAACGTCTACCAGTCCGCGTGGGCGCCGATCGGCGATGCGGAACGGCGCGAACTGCTACGGCAGAGTGTGTCGGACGATGTCGTGTACACTGATCCGGTGTCACAGGTCCACGGCGTGGAGGCGCTTGCCGAACGCATCGGCAAGAGCCAGGAACAGTTCCCAAACGCCCGCTTCCGCAACGACAGCTTCCTTGAGCATCACGGCCAGGGCCTCTTCCAGTGGATGATGCTCAACGGCGAGGGCGCCGAAGTCGTGAAGGGGTCTAGCTTCGCACGGTTTGGCGAGGACGGCCGGCTCGTTCAGGCGACCGGCTTCTTCGAAGCCAGGAAGGGCTGAACGAGACAATCGCTGTTCCCCACCTGACCCGCCAAGCGTATTTTGGCATGTGCACGTGGCGGGTCCGAAGGTGTCACCTCGTCAAGCACGCCGCCGCTCACCAGTGACCTTACAGGGGCTTCGCTGCGTCCGCGATGACGCCCGCGACTGGGCGCACCTCATCACGCAGGGCTCGCGTCAACGCGATGCATCCTTTCACGCCCGCATGATTAAAAACATGCCTAAGTGCCGCATCGGCGGGCAGATAACGACAAAGGAACAAGCAGATGGCGCATCAGGAACATCAGGAAGCGGCGAAGCATCACGAGGCCGCCGCGAAGGCTCACCATACCGCCGCTGAGCATCATGAGAAGGGCGACCACGCGGCTGGTCAGAAGCACTCCACGACGGCTCACGAGCACACGACGAAGGCGCATCATTCGTCCGAAGCCGCTCACAAGAAGAGTGCGTCGCAGAAGTAGCCTCGCCAACCGGGCGGCTGGGGGCTATGTCCCCAACCGCCTTTGGTTTGCTTGACCGAGCGTTGGCCTGTAGCGCGGCTTGGCTCGCGTGCACTTGGTGCACGTTGTCCACGGCGGTTTCGCGGAACCCTCGGCTCGCTAGGGTCACGCTCTGCAACACATGCCTACAAATGCGTCTCCGCAGGCCGCGATAAAGCATCAATAACGATCAAGTGACCAAAGACTGGAAAATTACCTCAGGATATAATGTCAGTGTATTGATCGACTGGGCATGTCGTCTTCATCATCTAAGCCGCCGTCTTCATTGTAGTCACGGTTTTCGTCGTCGAAGCCGCCTTCTTCATCAAGGCCGTTGCCGATCACGCGCTTTCCACTTGTAATCTTAACATTGGAAGCTTCATGCACATCAAATCCGATATTATCGACGACCCAACGATCAAGTTCATCGTGGCTCAGGCTGCGGTATTTGACAATCTTTACCCAAATATAATCGATGTCTTCTTGGAGTTCCATTGCCTCTTGTGTGCTTGGCAATAAGTGTTGATGCGCAACGAACAATGCCTTTGTGACGATTTCAACTTCGGCCTCATTTAACATGAAGTGCTTTGCGGACTGGTTTTGCATGTGTTTTCCCTTCCCGGCATTAGGGCGAGGTTTGCGGGTCACGCGCCTGTTTCTGCTTACGACGTGGCGGCTCGTGTTTTTCATGGTCGTTTTCCTGCGATGCCCGATGCATCACAGGGGCTTTACGCGGTTCACAGTGGCGGTCCGGTAGGATGGCAAAGTCACGTGACCTGCTTGCCGATGGGTGCGGCCTTACAGGTCAACCAAGTCGTCAAGGTCGGCAAAGTATGACCGGCCGGCCAAGGTCGCCGAGCGGTCCTCAGGGGTGCCGTCGTCCTCGGGGTCGCGCCCGGCAACGCCGAAGCTGCGCAGGTAGCTCAAGAACGCAGGCGGGCTGCGCACAAGGGTCGAGAGAAGGGCGCGCTCGTCCGCCGGGACCGTGTAGCAAATATCGACCGGGTCTTCGTGGTGACGGCGACCATCGGCGCACGCGCGGCGGTTCGCACGGCCCGCACCACCTCTGTTGTGGCGGATCGCCCGCTCATGCCACCAGCAGTGGTCGCAGCTCGCGCACGTCCGCCAAAGCTTCCAACGTGTTGACGCGCTCGATCAGCCGCTCGGTCCGCGTCGCGCCGAGCACGGGCGCGATCAGGTCACGCGCCTTGGCGTTCACGCGCTCGGTGGATAGCGGGTTCTCCTTGGTGCCGGGTGGAAAGCGGGTGTGGTGCTCGACCGTGCGCCCATCGGTCATCGTGACGATGACGATGGCGCCGCGCGGCGCTTGCGGGTCCATCAGCGCCCGATCTCCCACCAGCTGCACTTTGGCGGTCTCGCCCAGGATCGCCGGATCCCGCATCAGGCTACGATCGTGGCTGTCGGCGAAGCTCACCGCCCCCCTGACGAGGGCGAGCGCCACCAGATGCTGACAGCTCACGTCCGGCATGGCGCTGTCGCCGACGATGCCGATGCTGTCGGTCGGCAACCTCACCAGCACGTGTCGCACGTTGCCGGGCGTGAGGCCGTACTGCTGGCGAAGGGCGAGCATCGCGTCGAGCGGCGACTGGATGGGGTAGCCGACCGAGAACGTCTTGATCGCGGTCTCGGTGACGAAGTACCGGGTGCCGAGCCCGTCCACCATCGCGTCCGGCTTCGGCGCGGTGGATAGCGCGATGAACATGTTGTTGGTGCCATCGAGGACGTCGCTGACCCCGGTGAGCCCAGCGGCGGCCATGGTGGCGGCCGCCACGCCGTTGCGCGCGCCCATGCCGGCGAAGTCGAACGACTTCTCGACATGGTCCTCGTCCTTGACCCAGCTCCAAAGCCCGGACACCTGCTGGGCCGCGTAGGAGATGGCGTAGCGCATGCCCTGCTCATCGAGGCGCGCGAGGGAGGCGGCCCCGCCGAGGGCGCCGAAGGTGGAGCTCATGCCCTCGGCGCTACGGTGCGAGCCGCGCACCAGGTCCGGCCCCAAGGCCAGCAGCAGGCGGCAGCAAAGGTCGTAACCGAGCGCCACGGCGCGCACGAACTCGGTGCCCGATCGACCGTCCGCCTCGGCCATGGCGAAGGCGGCAGGCACGGTGGAACAGCCGGGATGCGCCTTGGTCACCGGATCGAAGTCGTCCGTCTCGTCGGAGTGGGCGCACATGGCGTTGGCGAGCGCGGCGTTCACCGCGTTGGTGCGGAAGTCGCTCGCGACGAACGAGGCTTGCGCCGTGCCGCCGAGACCACGCACGTAACGCTGGGCCATCAGTCCTGGCCGCATGCGCGAACCGGAGATCATCGCCGCGAACGTGTCGAGGATGCGCTGCTTGCACGCGACCAGCACGTCGGGTGGCAAAGGGCGGTCGCGGGCGGACACCATGTAGCGGGCGAGCTGCCCGGTGATGTCGGTATCCGGGGCCGCCGCGATGGTCCGGCCTGGAAGGCTCGTGACGGCGGCGAGCACGCCGGCGTTTCGCAGGAGCCCGCGCCGTGTCAGCGCTCGCGCCGGCCAATGATCACGCATCGCGCATTCATCCTGGTTGAACCGGTGTTCGGTTCGATCGCCGGTGAAGGTGCGGTGTAGATCACGGTACCTCGAATTGCTACGACCAAGGCTGTCTGCCTTTAAGGTGAGGAGGTGCATTCAACACGCAGACATGTCGATGAAGTAAGCGCGCCCTCTTTGACAGATACTGCGAGGCGCTTTCTTCGATAGTTTGCCGTCATCAGCATCAAGCCGCCCACCTTGCCTCAAGTCTCGAAGCATGGCCGTGATGTCGGTGATCCCTGCCATGCGATGCTTGGTCGAGATGACTAAACATCGTGTCCCTTCTAGCCATACGCCCGGCGCGCGATCGAACGCGGCTTCGGGCAGCGGAAGGCTCCCGTCATCGGCTGCAATCAGTTGATCTTGATGAGATGACACGTAGCCCTGCATCTGCGCGAACGCACTGACGCGGGTCGCTTCGTTGCTTCTTCGATGCGCGAGGAGAGGAAAAAACAAGTCCTCGAGTTTGCTCGACTGCCTCGGTAACACGCCGAGTTGCTGCGCGATCTGCGCCGCGACATAGGTCATGGCGATGGTCTTGGACGTTCTCGCATCATCGGCGACTGCGGCAAGCCGCTTCGTGGCGTCCCGTTCCAGTCCCGTCGCGACCGCCCTTCGTATCTGGTTGGCCGTGTATCGGCTCAGGCGCTCGATGAACGCGTGACCTGCCGTGCCTGAATGCGCGACCGTCGCGGAGGTAAGCTTCTCGACGACGTCCTTGGAACTGGCGAAGCCGTCGGGAACGCTATCAAAGATGCCGTAGGGTCTGTCGCATTCAAGCGTCAAAACGCGAGTGACGACCGCGCGCTTCGCCGTCGTGTCGTCGCCGACAAGATTCCGCATCGACAAGTTGCTCGTGCTGAGCGCTGCTTGTCTTATAGGCTCGGGCGGACCACCATCGCCGAAGCGTCTTCGCGAACTGGTGTCAGCGAGCCGGAAAACCGCATCGTTGATGACCTGCGCTTGCTCGCGTCTCGATCTGCCGGCCTTGTTGGCCTCGTCGAGGACGAACAAGCCATCGCGGTGCGGGGCACGAAGCTCATCGAGCTTGGCCCGTGCGAAGTCCCAGCTGTCGCATGTGCCGATGCCGCTGTCAGGGTCGCCGCCCCAAATGGACGATGTCGCGCGGGCTAGCGCGGTCTTCCCGCGCTCGGTTTCTCCAACCAACTCGATAATCGGGTTCTGCATATCTGCGGGCGCGAATCGCAGAAGGGGGCCGACGAACCCGAAAGCAAGCAGGAACAGGATTAACGGTTGACCCCTGACGATCGGCTCGACGGCGTCCAAATACGCCTCGAGGGTAGATCGAGCCGAGAAGCGATCATCGCAATCAAAGCCAACGATGACGTCCTCCACTCCGCCGCGAAGGGTTTTAAGGCTTCCACCCGGACTCACGAACGTGTCCCCCATCCATCCTGGTGCAGAGGCCAGCCGCGCCGGCCGATAGTCACCGTAAGCTTGGGCGGCAGCCTTGAAGCCTTCTTTGGCGGCGTTCGTGATGATCGAGATGCCCGCCTTTTCGAGCCGTCCGAGGACGGAGGATTGTAGCGCGTGGAGATCGCTTATCGGCACCCACAGCCCACGGTCATCAGCGCCATACCGTAGCCACTTGCGACCGAGTTGGTCTTCGACGCCTTCGACGATGCGCCCAGCCACGTCACCCAGATCATTAGACATCTAATCGTCTCCCACCTTCCCACCCTTCCCACCCACAAGTGCATACATGCAGCTGCCATGCAGTATCAGCGTATAGTGTTATCACCCACCACCCCGCCGATCAGCCGCCGACAGTATCGACAAGCCCGTTGCTTGCTTCGGCCGCCACCGCAACCGCTTTGATTTTCCTCGTCCCGTCACCAATACATAAAAAGGCTTCCAAGCTACCGAACCGCCCTTCCGCTTCGACCACGTGCCATTCATGACCGTCAGGTCGATCAGTGGCTGTTGGTCGAGCCAGACAAGGTAAGCGCTGGAATAGGGTTCACCGACACGCATCGTGCGTCGGCATCGCCGTTCCCGCCCGTCAATCATCAAGATCGGTCGTGACGGCCAGTATCGCTTCAGCAGGTAGGTGACCTGGGCGACCCGGTTCCTCATTTTCGAGATACGAATTGGGCGCTTAACGATACCCTGCGGCCGATAGGCGTGCTTCAAGTCACGTAGCTTTTTCGCCAGGATCGTCGCCTTCGCCCGCGTCGTCACGAGGTGGTAGTGCAGCACGTAGACGCCGCTGGTTGGCTCCCATTCGCCGTGCAGGAAGGCCACGAGCGGCCC
>CAXSDP010000085.1:12593-14167 GCA_964235705.1 uncultured Beijerinckiaceae bacterium
AAGCGTGGGCGTCGGCGACCAGGGACGTGCTGAGCGGCCCAGCGTAGGACCGAACCGATGTTGGTCCACCCGACCGGCGGCGTGATCGGGCAAGCAAGCTTCAAATCAGCAAGGCGAAGGGCATCCTCGCCCTGCGAGCCTTCCAGCGTTTCGAAATCAGCGAAAGCAAGCACCGCTTGCTCGCCCGCTGACGGCATCAGGGTCGCGTGCAGTGCGGAACTGTCGGCATATCGGCGGCCCCCTTCCGCACGCTTGCTGGGTGATCGTTGGTCAGGCACAGTTGTCAGATTATCATGGTCACTCATCGATCTACTTCATAGATATTTGACGGGAGCGGAACAGCCTTGCTGTTCTTTAAGCGTAAAGACAGCATTACAATGATTTTCTTACAATAGGTCTTGTGCCAGACAACATCGCGATAGTCTATCAAATAGTATTTGCAAATATTGATGAGGCACGCAGAACGCAATGTTTCTGCGTGCCTGCATATTGTCATGCCTTCAAGCCGAATGGAGTCCGTTGCACAAGGCGTGTTAATGGAAGCTTTCGATCGCCTTCGCGAGTTCTGACTCCATGCTGCTGAAAGCGGCTTTCATTTTCTCAGTCCAGGCAGGATCATCGATAATAGCGCAAGCACGCGCTAGATACGGAAAATCCGCATCGGTGAATGGTACTTTAAGCTTCGAAGGCTTCTTTTGCTTGTTTACATCGTCCTCCTTGGCCTTTTTCGCGGAGCGTACGGCTTTCTTCGCGTCCTTAACGGTTTTACCCGTCACCCAGGCGGTGAAATCACTTTCCGTGACACCGATCATAGCCGCCCAGTTGATGACGTTGGCCCACTCCGAACACTGCTCGTATTCACCCTTCGTTTTGGGATGAAGGGCGCGACAAGTCGAGTTGTAAGCAGGTTTTCTGAGCGACGGACTGCGCTCGCGGCTCGGATCGACGCGCATGATATCGTCAATCGCACGTTGATGACATTCGTTATCATCGATCACTTCGATGTAAACTGAGTAAGCTCTCTTAAGAGCTGTATAGATATGCGAATTTGCCAATCCACAAATGCTTGTTCGTCCACCGTCAACGTCGCAATTCGCGAGAGCACGATCGAGTTTCTCGAACCGCACGTCAGCATGAATTTGCGAGTTAATTTCGGTTTGTACCGGAATTGTTGGCGGCTGTACCGTCTTCAGGGTTGAAGGTTTATCAATGTTCGACACGACAGTGACTTCGGTCGTTTTAGTAGAAGGTTGCGCCGTAGCAGGCGCAACAGTTTTCAGGTGTTCGCTCGTAATAGTTCCTGTGGGACGAGTAGGATCGGTCTGCATCGTGGGCTCCTTCAATGCCTCGCCGAGAGCCTTACCTCTTAAGGTAGCCGTCGGCGCAGCTTGATGAAGCCGGGCCCGTCGTCAAACGCTAGCCGGAGCGTGTTGCTTTAGGTACAAACGGGTGGTACAAACTAGCATGGCTGCGGTTTCGTAACCTATTGTAATTGTTGCTTATCTTTCAAAAGTTGCCCAGTCCTCTCCTGGGCACCACGCGATCCTCACGGATCGTCAATAAGTTGCTGATTG
>CAXSDP010000086.1:0-13766 GCA_964235705.1 uncultured Beijerinckiaceae bacterium
GCGAACGGGTCGCCGGGCGGCGGGCGGCGCATGTCCGGCGGCGCGCCGGGGATGGGGCGCAGTCGCCGGGGCGCCTCGCCTGACCCGAAGGGGGGCAGCGAGCGCAGCAGGCCGAGCGTGTAGGCGCTGCGCGGGTCGGCGAACAGGGCGTCCACCGGGCCGCGCTCCACGATGGCGCCGGCGTACATGACCTGCACGGTGTCGGCGAGGCCGGCCACCACGCCGAGGTCGTGGGTGATCCAGATCACCGCCATGCCGAGCTCGCGCCTCAGCTCCCGCACCAGGGCGACGATCTCCGCCTGCACGGTGACGTCGAGGGCGGTCGTCGCCTCGTCGGCGATCAGCAGGCGCGGCCGGCAGGCGAGCGCGAGCGCGATCATCACGCGCTGGCGCTGCCCGCCGGAGAACTCGTGGGGGTAGTCGTCGAGGCGCGCGGCGGCGTTGGGCAGGCGCACGAGGTCGAGCATCTCCCGCGCCTTCACCCGCGCCGCGCGGGCGTCGAGCCCGAGGTGGACGCGCAACGGCTCGACGACCTGCGCGCCCACGCTCATCGCCGGGTTGAGCGAACTCATCGGGTCCTGGAACACGAAGCCGACGCGGCCGCCGCGCACCCGGCGAAGCTCCCGGGGCGGCAGGGTGAGCAGGTCGCGGCCCTCGAACAGCACGCTGCCCCCCTCGATGCGGCCGGGCGGGCGGGGGATCAGGCCGAGCATCGCCAGCACGTGCACGCTCTTGCCCGAGCCGGATTCGCCGACGATGCCGAGCGTCTCGCCCTCCCGCAGGGTGTAGGACACGCCGTTGACCGCGTGCACGGTGCCGCCATCGACGGCGAAGCTCACGCGCAGGTCGCGCACGTCGAGCAGCACGTCGCGCGGCGGCTCGGGCGAGGGCGGGGCGACGTCCATCCTCAGCCCCCCTGCCGGGGGTCGAGCGCGTCGCGCAAGCCGTCGCCCAGCAGGTTGAAGGCGAGCACGGTGACGAAGATCGCCGCCCCCGGCCAGATCGCCATCCACGGCGCGTCGTCGAGGAAGTTCTTGGCGGTGTTGAGCATGGAGCCCCAGGAGGGGTCCGGCGGCTGCTGGCCGAGCCCGAGGAAGGACAGGCTGGCCTCGGCGATGATCGCCGCCGCGATGGTCAAGGTCGCCTGCACCAGCACGGCCGGCATGATGTTGGGCAGGACGTGGCGGATCGCGATGCGCCAGGGCGGGTTGCCGAGCGCGCGCGCCGCCTCGATGAACTCCTCCGCCGCCACGCCCCGCACCTGCGCCCGCGTGAGCCGCACGAAGGTGGAGGTGGCGGACAGGCCGATCGCGATCATCGCGTTGGCGAGGCTCGGCCCCAGGAACGCGGCGAGCGCGATGGCGAGGATGAGGAAGGGGATGGCCAGCGCCGCGTCGGTGAGGCGCATGACGAGGCCGTCAATGATGCCGCCGGCGGTGCCGGCCAGCAGCCCGAGCGGCAGGCCGAGCCCGACCGCCAGCGCCACGGAGACGAGGCCGGCGCCCAGCGACGCGCGGGCGCCGAAGATGATCCGCGAGAGCACGTCGTGCCCGACCTCGTCGGTGCCGAACGGGTGCGCGAGGCTCGGCGCCGCGCGCACGGCGCCCCAGTCGGTGGCGACGGGATCGTAGGGCGCGACCCAGTCGGCCAGGGCCGCCATCAGCAGCAGGGCGACCACGATCGTGAGGCCGACGACCGCCGACGGGCGGGCGCGCAGCCGCCGCCACAGGGCGCGCGGGCGGCCGTCGGCGCGCTCAACCGGCATCGGCTCGGCGAGGGTCGACCCTGCGGGGGGCGGGAACAATCCGTCGTCGGTCAAGTCGCTCACGCGCGCCGCCGCTTTCTCATGCGCGCCGCAGCTTGGGGTTGAGCAGCACGGCGAGCACGTCGGCGGCGAGGTTGAGGGCGATGTAGGCGGTCGCGGTGCACAGCACCACGCCCTGCACCGTCGCGTAGTCGCGGTTGAACACGGCGTCCACCATCAGCTTGCCGAAGCCCGGCACGGAGAACACCTGCTCGGTCAGCACCGCGCCCGACAGGAGCTGCCCGAACTCCAGCGCGGCCAGCGTGATGATGGGGGTGGCGGCGTTGCGCAGGCCGTGGCCGAGGATCACGCGGAGGTCCGACACGCCTTTCGCGCGGGCGGTCCGCACGTAGTCGCTGCCGAGCACGCCCAACATCGCCGCCCGCGTGTGGCGCATCAGGATGGCGGCGATGGCGTTGCCGAGCACGAAGGCCGGCATGGCCATCGAGCGCAGGTTGTCGGGAAGGCTGTCGAACGGCGACACGTAGCCCGACGCCGGCAACCAGCCGAGTTCCACCGAGAACAGCAGGATCAGCAGGATGCCGAGCCAGAAGTTCGGCACGGACAGGCCCCACAGCGCCACGCCGCTGGCGAGCGCGTCCGCCCAGCCGCCGCGCCGCACGGCGGACACGATCCCCAGCGGCACCCCGATCGCCACCGCCACCCCCATCGCGAGGCAGGCGAGCTCGCCCGTCACCGGCAGCTTCTCCCGCAGCAGGGCGAGCACCGGCTGCTGCAGCCGGATCGACTCGCCGAGGTCGCCGCGCGCGATGCCGGCGGCCCAGTAGGCGTAGCGGACCACGAGCGGCTGATCGAGGTGGTAGGTGGCGCGGATGAAGGCGATCGCCTGCGGGTCCGCCCCCTCGCCCGACAGCGCGGTGGCGACATCGCCCGGCAGCAGCTGTTGCAGCGCGAAGATGATCATCGAGGCGATGACCAGCGTCGGGACGGCGAGCGCGACGCGCCGGGCGATGAAGCGGAGCACGCGCTTTCCTTCGCCGTCAGCGCAGGTCGAGGCCGGTGAAGCGCACCAGCCCGTCGGGGTACTGGCCGAAGCCGGTCAGCTTGTTGCCATAGGCCCAGATCAGCTTGTCGTGATAGATATAAATGAAGGGTCGATCGTTGAGCACCTTGTCGGCGAGTTGATGCCACGCCGCCATGCGCCCGGCCGGATCATAGGTCGCCCGCTCCGCGTCGAAGGCCGCCTCCGCGGCGGCGTTGCAGTAGCGTGGGTTATTCAGGAGCCCGTGACACGATAGGAAAATGTACGTGTTGCCGTCCGGATCGGGCCGCCCGCTCCAGGCCGCGAGGTAGGCTTCGAACTGGCCTTTGGCCGCCGTGTCGAGCGCGGTGGTGAAATCCACCGCCTGAAGCTTGACGGCGAAGCCCGCCTCCTTGACCATCGCTTGGATGACCTGACCGACCTGCGGGCTGATGCTGTCGGCGTAAACCATCATGGTGAAGGCGGGACTGGGGATGCCAGCTGCCGCGAGCAGCGCCTTCGCCCGCTTCACGTCGCGTTTGGGCACGGGATGGTCGCGCACGTAGTTCGGATTGGTCGGGGCGACCCACTGATTGCCGGGCACGAACTGGCCGGCGAACACCACCTGGTTCAGCGCGATCCGATCGAGCGAGATGTCGAAGGCCTCGCGAACCCTCGGGTCGGCGAGCGGCGTGCCGGGCTTGGCGTTGAACTGAATGTCCTCGAAGCCGAGCGACACCGTGCTGCTGGTCTTGAGGCGCGGGTCGCGGGCGATCTGCGGCAGGTCGGTCGGCGCCACGCGCTCGATGAGGTCGAGCTGGCCGGCGCGCAGGTTCGTCAGCCGCACCGTCGCGTCGGGGATCGGCAGGAACTCGATGCGGTCGATGTGGACCTGCCCCTTGTTCCAGTAGTCGGGGAAGCGCTCCACCACGATGCGCGACTGCGGCACCCGCTCGACGAACTTGTAGGGGCCGGCGCACACCGGCGCGGCGGCGAACTTGGCGCCGGCCGCCTCCGCCGCCTTGGGCGAGACCATCATGCCGGCGCGGTCGGTGAACTGGGCGAGCAGCGGCGCGAAGGGCTGCTTCAGGTGGATCTTGACCGTGAGGTCGTCGACCACCTCCACCGTGTCGACCGGCGCGATCTCCGCCCGCCGCTGCGAGCCGGGCAGGGTGAGGTGGCGCTCGATGTTGTACTTGACGGCGGCGGCGTCGAACGTGGTGCCGTCCTGGAACAGCACGCCCGGCCGCAGCGCCATGGTCACGGTCTTGCCGTCGGCGGAGGTTTCCCACTTGGTGGCGAGCTGGGGCACGATCGCCAAGTCGGGGCCGAGGTCGACCAGCTTGTCGCACAGCGCCGCGAACACCATTCGGCTGGCGAAGGTGCGCGCCAGCGTGGGGTCGAGCGCGTCGGGGTCCTCCATCAAGCCGAAGCGCAGCGTGCGCGCGGGCGCCGTGGTCGCCGCCACGGCTGGCGTGGCCAAGACCGGCGTAACCAGGGCCGGCGTGGCCAGGGGGACGGCGGCCAGGAGGGCGGCGAGGAGGAGGGCGGCGAACGGGCGGAGCATCGGGATCCTTGTCATGGGGCCAGCGCATCCACGTACCGTGCCATTCGCCGTGGGAAACGTCATTCCGGGGCGGCGCGGCCGAACCCGGAACCGGTGCCCTCCAACGCCCGGCGCTGACGGACACCGGTTCCGGATCTTCGCTTTCGCTGCGTCCGGAATGACGGAGGGGGTGGTCGCACCGCCGCTAGCCTCCGCGGCGCGTCGTGCTATGTCGGCGCGCCGATCGGATGGAGCCTTCGCGTGAGAGACCTGACCTTCGACTTCCTCCAGCGGGGCGGCCCGGAGCGCCGCACGCTCGCCGTGCGGGACGTGGTCATCGCCGGCTGGACCGGGCGCGACCCGCGCAAGGTGCGCGAGCACGTCGAGGAGCTGGCGCTGCTCGGCGTGCCCCGCCCGGCCGCCGTGCCCTGCTTCTACCGCGCTGGGCCGGAAACGCTGACGAGCGCCGCCACGATCGACTGCCTCGGCGAGGGGTCGAGCGGCGAGGCGGAATACGTCCTGGTGGTCGACGCCGCCGGCGAATGGTGGGTCGGCCTGGGGTCGGACCACACCGACCGCGAGGTCGAAAGCTACTCCATCCCCGTGTCGAAGCAGATGTGCCCGAAGCCGGTCGCCCCGCTCCTTTGGCGGTTCGGCGAGGTCGCCGACCATTGGGACGCGCTCCAAATCCGCGCCTGGGTCGAGGAGGACGGCGGCGACGTCGCCTACCAGGACGGGGGCATCGCCGCGATGCTCGACCCGCGCGACACGGTCGCGATCTACCGGGAGCGCGGCCACGCGCTCGAACCCGGCACGGTGATGTTCGGCGGGACGCTGCCGGTGATCGGCGGCATCCGCGCGCGCCGCACCTTCGCGATGGAGCTGCGCGACCCGGTCATGAACCGCGCGATCGCGCACCGCTACACCGCCCGCTGGCTGCCGCCGGTGGGGTGAGCGCCGGTTGTGGCCGCGCCGAACCGCCAACCCGGCACGCCCGGCATAACCCACACTTATCGCCGCCGATCAGCGATGGGGATTGGAAGAACTCTTGCATGTCGTGCTCCAACACGGCGCCCGTGGGGCGACGCCGTGGACCGGACCCCGACGGGGATCGCGGGCCCGGGACGGTTCCGGCCGTCGGCAAGCAGATGGAGTTCGAGCGCATGAACAGGTTCCTCAAGCCCGCCTCGTGGGTGTCCCTCGTGGCCCTGTTCGCGTTCGGGGCCGGGTCCGCCCGGGCCGCCGACGACGTGGTCATCGGCGCCATCTACCCGCTCACGGGGAACTCGTCGCAGGTCGGCACCGACGCCCGCGTGGCGTTGGAGGTGACGCAGGAGATCATCAACGGCACGCACGCGCCGGTCCCGATGCTGCTCGGCAAGGGCGGCGGGCTCGACCGGCTCAAGGGCGCCCACATCCGCATCATCTTCGCCGACCACCAGGGCGACCCGCAGAAGGCGCGCGCGGAGGCCGAGCGCCTCATCACCCAGGAGCACGTCGCCGCCCTGATCGGCACGTACCAGAGCGCCACGGCGGCCACCGTCAGCCAGGTCGCCGAGCGCTACCAGGTCCCGTTCATGTCCGCCGACAACTCCTCGCCGAGCCTCAACCGGCGCGGCCTCAAGTGGTTCTTCCGCACGACGCCGCACGACGAGATGTTCACGCAGGCGATGTTCGACTTCTTCAAGTACGAGGGGCAGAAGACCGGGCACCCCGTGAAGTCCGTGACGCTGTTCTACGAGGACAGCATCTTCGGCGCCGACAGCAGCGCCGCCCAGCGCCGGCTCGCCAAGGACGCCGGCATCAAGGTCGCCGCCGACATCAAGTACCGGGCGAACTCGCCCTCGCTGTCGTCGGAGGCGCAGAGCGTCCGCGCGGCCAACGCCGACGTGCTGATGCCCTCCTCCTACACGTCCGACGCCATCCTCATCACGCGCTCCATGGCCGAGATCGGCTACAAGCCGCCGGCGGTCCTGGCGCAATCGGCCGGGTTCCAGGAGCAAACCTTCATCACCGGCGCCGGCGCGCTCGCCGAGGGCGACATGACGCGCTCGTCCTTCGCGCTCGACGCGACGAAGAGCCGGCCGGCCATCGAGCCGGTCGACGCGCTCTTCAAGGCCCGCGCCGGCAAGGACCTGAACGACAACACCTCGCGCGACGTGGTGGCGCTGCAGATCCTGGTCGACGCGATCAACCGCGCCGGCTCGACCAAGGCCGAGGACATCCGGGCCGCGCTCGTCGCGACGAACGTGCCGGGCGTGCAGACGATCATGCCCTGGAAGGGCGTGCACTTCGATTCGACCGGCCAGAACGACGAGGCGACGCCGGTCATCCAGCAACTGACGGGCGGCGCGTACCACACCGTGTTCCCGGCCGACGTCGCCGTGCGGGACGTCATCTGGAACGTGGGGAAATGAGCCCCAGCCTCATCGCCCAGGTGCTGGTGAGCGGCCTGCTCGTCGGCTTGATCTACGCGCTCGTCGCCGCCGGCCTGTCGCTCATCTTCGGGCTGATGGACGTGGTCAACTTCGCCCACGGCGAGCTGCTGATGCTCGCGATGTACGCCACCTTCACGATCTTCCAGGCCACCGGTCTCGACCCGCTCTACCAGGTTCCGCTGGTCGCCCTCCTGCTGTTCGCGTGCGGCGTGGTCATCTACCGGGGCCTGATCGTGCGGGCGCTCGGCGTCCCGTTCAATCGCGGCATGGTGCAGATCTTCGTGACGTTCGGCCTGGCGATCTTCATCCGGGGCGCGGCCCAGTTCGTCTTCGGCGGCGACTTCCGCTCCGTGAACGGGACGCTGCTCGGCAACCGCACGGTGCACGCCTTTGGTGTCTACGTGCCGCTGCCGCAGCTCGCCGCGAGCGTCGTGTGCCTCGCCGCCTTCGCCGCCCTGCTGGCGATCGGCCGCACCGAGTTCGGCAAGGCGCTGGAGGCGACCCGCGAGGACCGCGACGCGGTGGCCCTCATCGGCATCGACCGCAACCTGATCTTCGGCCTCGGCTGGGGGCTGGGCGCGGCGACGGTGGGCATCGCCGGCGCGATGCTCATCACCTTCTACTACGTGTCGCCCGACGTCGGCGCCAACTTCGCCCTCATCGCCTACGTCACCGTGGCGCTGGGCGGTTTCGGCAGCGTGCTGGGCGCGTTGCTCGCCGGCGTGGTCGTCGGCGAGGTCGAGGCGCTCACCGCCCTGTTCTTCGAGCCGTCGCTGAAGCAGGTCGGCATCTTCGTCCTCTACATGGCCGTGCTGATGGTGCGGCCGCGCGGCCTGTTCGGGAAGCTGTGATGGCCGATGTCGCCGTTCCCGACACCGTCGCGACCACCACCGACGCCCCCGGCCTCGCCGACCTCGGCGCGCCCATCGTGCGGACGCGGCGGCGCCAGCTCGCCGTCGGTCTGCTCATCCTGCTCGTGCTGGCCGCCCTGCCGCTCGTCGTGCACGACGTCTACCTCCAGAACCTCCTCATCATCACCGTGCTCTACGCCGGCCTGTCCCAGGCCTGGAACGTGCTGGGCGGCTATTGCGGGCAGATCTCGCTCGGCCACGCCCTGTACTTCGGCCTCGGCGCCTACGTGAGCACGCTCCTCTACGTGAACGGGCACGTGCCGCCCACGCTCGGCATGTTCGTCGGCGGCGCGGCCGGCGCCGCCTGCGCGCTGCTGGTGGGCTGGCCGTGCTTCCGCCTCGCCGGCCATTACTACGCCATCGCCACCATCGTGGTGGCCGAGATCGGCTACCTCCTGTTCCTCAACTGGGACCTCGTCGGCGCCGCGACCGGCATCTACATCCCCATCGAGGGCGAGAGCTGGCTGTACCTCCAGTTCCGCACGACCAAGCTGCCCTTCTACATCCTCGCCGTCGCCTACGCCGCCGTGTGCTGGCTGTGCGCCTGGTTCATCGAGGGGAGCCGCTGGGGCTATTATTGGCGCGCGGTGAAGGATGATTCGATCGCCGCGCGCAGCCTCGCGGTGCGCGTGTTCCCCTCCAAAATGGCGGCCGCCACCATCAGCGGCGGCCTCACCGGCATCGGCGGCGCGATCTATGCCCAATACGTCGGCTACATCGACCCCGACAGCGTGTTCGCCTCCGCCTTCTCCATCCTCATCGCGCTGCCGGCCGTGCTCGGCGGCGTCGGCACGCTGTGGGGGCCGCTGGTCGGCGCGGCGGTGCTCATCCCCGTCAGCGAGCTGACGCGCTCCTACATCGGCGGCGGCGGCCGGGGCGTCGACCTGATGATCTACGGCGGCCTCATCGTGGTGGTGGCGCTGGCCAGGCCCACCGGCCTCATCAGCCTCTTCCCCGGCCATCGCGAGGGCACCTCGTGAGCGACGCGACGTCCCCCGCCGCCACGCCCCTCCTCAGCGTGCGCGGCGTCACCAAGACGTTCGGCGGCGTGATGGCCAACGCCGACGTGTCCTTCGACGTGGGGGCCGGCGAGATCCTCGGGCTGATCGGCCCCAACGGCGCCGGCAAGACCAGCATGTTCAATTCCATCTCCGGCGAGGTGACGCCCGATCGCGGCGCCATCCTGCTGGACGGGCGGCGCATCTCCGGTCGCGGCCCGGTCGCTTGCGCGGAGGCCGGCGTCGCCCGCACGTTCCAGGTGGTGCGCTCCTTCGACAGCATGAGCGTGCTGGAGAACGTGATGGTCGCCGCCTTCGGCCGGTTCGCCCGCGCCAAGGCCGCCCGCGCGGAGGCCGCCCGCGTGCTCGCCTTCACCGGGCTGGCGGCCAAGGCCGACACCGCCGCCCACCGGCTCAACCCGCCGGAGAAGCGCCGCCTGGAGATCGCCCGCGCGCTCGCCACCGCGCCGCGCCTCCTCCTGCTCGACGAGATGCTGACCGGGCTGACCCCGACGGAGGCGGCCTCGGGCGTCGCCCTCATCCGCGCGATCCGCGACCAGGGCATCGCGATCATCATGGTCGAGCACGTCATGGAGGTGCTGTTGCCGCTCATCGACCGCGCGGTGGTGCTGAACCTCGGCCGCGTGCTGATGCAGGGCACGCCGGCCGAGCTCGTGCGCCATCCCGACGTCATCCGCGCCTACCTCGGCGACCGCTATGCCGCCTGACGTCGCCCCCGGCCTGGCCCCCGACACGACCCTCGCCCCGGCCGCCGCTACGGCTCCCGCATCGGCCCCCGACCTCCTGCGCCTGGAGGACGTCAGCGCCTCCTACCGCGGCCTGAAGGCGCTGCAGCACGTCGACGTCGGCGTCCGCGCCGGCGAGATCGTCGCCATCATCGGCGCCAACGGCGCCGGCAAGACCACGCTGCTCCGCTCGATCGCCGGCCAGGTCGCCACCGAGGGCAGGATCACCTACGACGGCGAGAGCCTGGTGCGCGTGCCGCCGCACCTGATCGCGCGGCGCGGCATCGGCCTCGTGCCGGAAGGGCGCCGCCTGTTCCCGCGGCTGTCGGTGGAGGACAATTTGCGGTTGGGCGCCTACGCCCGGCGCGGCACGCCCGACCGCTTCAAGCCGCTCGACCTCGTGTTCAGCCTGTTCCCCCGGCTCCACGAGCGCCTGCCGCAGCGCGCCGAGACGCTGTCGGGCGGCGAGCAGCAGATGCTGGCGATCGGCCGCGCCCTGATGACGCAGCCCCGGCTGCTGATGCTGGACGAGCCGAGCCAGGGGATCGCGCCCAAGCTCGTGGACGACATCTTCACGGCGGTCGGCAAGATCAGGGACCTCGGCGTCACCGTGCTGCTGGTGGAGCAGCGGCTCGCCGAGGCGCTCGACCTCGCCGACCGCGCCTACGTGCTACAAACCGGCCGCGTGGTGATCTCGGGGGCGGCGGCCGACGTCCGCTCCGACCCGGCCGTCCGCTCGGCCTATCTGGGGATGTGAGGTGACGCGTCGTCGGCGCCCGGCTGGCGGGCGGGTTCGGGGGCGGACGTCTCGCCGCCGCGATCGGGAGGATTGGGATTGCGCAGCGTCGATCTGAATGCCGACATGGGTGAGGGGTTCGGCGCCTACAGCGTCGGCGACGACATGGGGCTGCTCGACATCGTCACCAGCGCCAACGTCGCGTGCGGCGCCCACGCCGGCGACCCCGAGATCATGGCGCGCACCTTCGCCCTCGCGCGGGAGCGCGGCGTCGCGGTGGGGGCGCATCCGGGTTTCCCCGACCTGTGGGGCTTCGGTCGCCGGCGCATGGCCTTCTCCACCGGCGAGATCGAGCGGCTCGTCGCCTACCAGGTCGGCGCCGCCGCCGCGCTCGCCGCCTACGCCGGGCACGCCATCACCTACGTGAAGGCGCACGGCGCGCTGTCCAACATGGCCGGCACCGACCCCGGCATCGCCAAGGCGATCGCGGCGGCGGTGCGGGCGGTGGATCGGCGGCTCGCCCTGCTGGCGATCGCCTTGACGCCGCAGGTCGAGGCCGGCGAGCGGGCCGGGCTCGCCGTGTACCAGGAGGTGTTCGCCGACCGCGGCTACGACGACGACGGCCAGCTGATCGCCCGCGCCCTGCCGGGCGCGATGATCACCGACGCCGAGGTCGCGGCGCGGCGCGTGGTGGCGATGGTGGACGAGGGCGCCATCGTCTGCGCCTCGGGCAAGCGCCTGCCCACCCCGATCCATTCCGTGTGCATCCACGGCGACTCGTCGCACGCGGTGGCGATGGCCAGGCGCGTCAGGGGCGCCCTCGTCGACACCGGCGCCCTCGCGCTGGCCCCCTTCGCCCCCGCGCCGGCCGGGAACGGCTGATGGACGAGGCCCCCCGTTTCCTCGATGCCGGCGAGGCGGCGCTCGTGGTGGAGTTCGGCACGGTCGAGGACCCCGCCATCAACGACCGGGTGCTCGCCCTCGACGCGGCGCTCGCCGGCGCGCCGGTGCCGGGCCTCGTCGAGACGGTGCCGACCTACCGCTCGCTGATGATCCACTACGACCCGCTCGCGCTCGATCGCGCCGCCCTCGTCGCCCACGTGCGGGCGCACGCCCCGGGTGGCGCGCCCGGCGGGGAGGCACGGGCGCCGTCGCGGGCGTGGATGCTGCCGGCCTGCTACGACGGCCCGTGCGGGGAGGACGTGGCCGAGCTCGGTGACGTCCTCGGCCTGTCGCCCGAGGCGTTGGTGGCCGCCCACGCGGCGGCGACGTTCCGCGTGTACATGTATGGCTTCGCGCCCGGCTACGCCTACCTCGGCGGCACGCCCGAGGCGCTGCGGGTGTCGCGCCGCACCGCGCCGCGCGCCCCGCATTTCTCCAACGCGCTGCTGCTGGGCGGCGGCCTGGCGGGGATCGCCACCCTGTCCATGCCGACCGGCTGGTACGTGGTCGGTCGCACGCCGGAGCGGCTCTACTCGCGCGAGCGCGCGACCCCGTTCTTCCTCGCCGCCGGCGACACGATCCGCTTCGAGCGGATCGACGCGCACGCCTACGCCGCCCTGGAGCGGCGGGTCGAGGCGGGCGAGATCGTGGCCCGCGAGACCGCTCCATGAGCGGCGAGACCATCCTCCGCGTCGCGAAGGCCGGTCCCGGCGTGACGTTGCAGGACGGCGGCCGGTGGGGCTACCTCCGGTACGGCGTCACGCCGGCCGGGCCGATGGACCCGCTCGCCTTCGCCACCTCGCATTGGCTCGCCGGCAACGCGCGGGATGGCACGGCGGTCGGGGGCACGGCGGTCGAGGTGTCGCTCGGCGGCGTCGACCTCGTCGCGGAGGGTGGCGCGATCGGGCTCGGCTACGCCGGCGGCCGCTTCACCCTCGCGCTCGACGACGAGCCGCTGCCGCCGCACGGCTTCGTCACGCTGGCTCCGGGCGCGCGGCTGTCGGTGCGGGCCGGCGCGGCCGGCGCCTGGTGCTACCTCGCCCCGGCCGGCGCGCTCGCGGTCGAGCCGTTCCTGGGGTCGACCGCCACCCACACCCGCTCCGGCTTCGGCGGGGTCGATGGGCGCGCGCTCCAGGCCGGGGATCCCCTGCCGGTCCGCGCGCGGGGCGACGGCGGCCCGGTCATCGCGACCGCCCCCGCGCCCTGGCTGGAGCGTCCCGCCGACCTGATCCGGGTGATGCTCGGCCCGCAGGACGATTACTTCGACGCCGACGCGCTCGCGGCCTTCTTCGCCGGGCCGTGGACGGTCGGCGCGCGCAGCGACCGCATGGCCTGCTTCCTCCAGGGGCCGCGCTTGTCGCACGCCAAGGGCTACAACATCGTGTCGGACGGCATCGCGATGGGGGCGATCCAGGTGCCGGGCGAGGGCCAGCCGATCGTGCTGATGGCCGATCGCCAGTCCACCGGCGGCTACCCCAAGATCGCCACCGTGATCGGCGCCGACTTCGGCCGGCTGGCGCAGGCGCGGGGCGGCACGGCGATCGGCTTCGCCCCCGTCTCGGCGGCGGTCGCGGTGGCCGCGCGGCGGCGGCACGCGGCGGCGTTCGACCAACCACCCGAATTGATGCCGATCGCGCGCAAAGGCCTGCGGAGCGCCGACCTGCTGCGGGCCGACCTGGTGGACGGTTATGTCGGCTGAGCCCCTCCCCACCGCGCGCCTGTCCGGTCCCGAACGGCTCGCCGCGCTGCTCGACGAGGGCAGCTTCGCGCCCTTCGAGGCGGCCGACGGCGCGCTGCTGCTGGGCAGCGGCGCCATCACCGGACGCCCCGTGTTCGTCCACGTCCGCGCGGGCGAGGCGCCCCTGACGGCCGACGATCACCGGCGCCTGGCGCGGATGCTGGAGGCCGCCGCCGGCGCCCCCGTGGTCGGCGTGTTCGACTCGCCCGGGACGTGGGACGAGCCCGCCGCGCTCGCCGCGCAGGGTCAAGTCCTTCGACAGGCGCTGGCCCGCGTGGCCGGCGCCACCGCGCCCCGGATCGCCGTGGTGCTCGGCCGGGCGATCGGCTTCGACGCGATCCTCGCCGCCACCCACCACGTCACGGTGCTGGCGGAGGGTGCGGCGCAGGTGGCCGTCACCGGCCCCGCGCTCACCGCGGCGGTGACCAACGAGTGGGTGTCGGACGAGGCTCTGGGCGGGGCGGCCGTCGCCGGTCCGGGGTGCGTCGTGGCGGCGAACGAGGTGGAGGCGCTGCTCGCCGCCCGCCGCCTCGTCCAGCTCGCGTGCCCCGGCCGGGCGCCCGCCCGACCGGCGGTCATCGAGGAAATCGAGGGCCTCGGCACGCTGCCGCCGTCCGATCCCGCGCGCCCTTACGCCATGGACCAGCTCGTCGCCAAGGTCGTGGATGCCGGCGACCTGCTGGAAGTCGGTGGCCTCGCCGCCCGCAACGTCTTCACCGGCCTCGCGCGGATCGGCGGCCACGGCGTGGGGGTGGCCGCCACCCGTCCCGACGTGCTGGGCGGCGCGCTGGACGGCGCGGCGTGCCGCAAGCTGGGCGCCTTCGCCGGCACCTGCCGGGCGCTGGCCCTACCGCTCGTCACGCTGGTCGACGTGCCGGGTTTCCTCCCGGGCGTCGCGCAGGAGCACGGGGGGCTGGCCCCCGCC
>CAXSDP010000087.1:0-13756 GCA_964235705.1 uncultured Beijerinckiaceae bacterium
CGCTCGCCGCGGCGGTCGCCTTCCGCCTCGATGGCTGCGCCAGCCTGGTGCTCGACGTGGCGCCGCGACCGGGCGAGGCGGCCCGTGCCCTCGCGGCCGCGATGGGCGCCCGTTACGTCGCGCTGCCTTACGCCGACGCGCGGTCGCTGTCGCGCGCCGTGCTCAACGGGCCATGAGGCTGGATGGGTCATGAGGACAGGCAACGAACGAGTCGAGCCTCACGTTCTGACCCAGCGCTCGCCCCGAGGTGCCCCATGGATCTTCGCCCAACCCCGTCCTCCACGCCACGCCCGCCCGCCCGTGGCGCGGCGGCCAAGTTCGCGAGCCGCGCGAAGACTTGGGGCGTGCTGCCGCTCGGCATCGTCGGTGGCTACCTCGGCGGCCGCGCCCTGCGACCGCCCCGCCACCTGCCGCTCGCCCCAGCCCTCGATGGGACGTTGGCGAGCCTGGACATCCCGTTCGGGCGGCTGGCCTATTACGTGGCCGGTCCCGCCGAGGGCGCGCCGCTGCTGCTGATCCACAGCGTCAACGCCGCCGGCAATTCCTATGAGGTGAAGCCGCTCTTCGACCATTACGCCCGCTATCGCCCGGTCTACGCGCTCGAGCTGCCGGGCTTCGGCTTCTCCGACAGGCGCGACCGCATCTACACGCCGCGCCTGATGAGCGACGCCATCCTCGCGATGCTCGAGGAGCTCCGTCGACGGCATGGTCACTTCGCCATCGACGTCCTCGCCCTGTCCCTGTCGTGCGAGTTCCTGGCGCGGGCGGCCAGCGAGCACCCGACCCAATTCCGCAGCCTCGCCCTGATCAGCCCGACCGGGTTCGAGTCGACGCTGGAGCGGGAGGGCGAAGACGAGGCCACCTTCGGCCGTCCGGCGGTGCGGGACGTGCTCTCCTTCCCCCTCTGGGGACGCGGGCTGTTCGACCTGCTGGTCAGCCGCGCGAGCATGCGCTTCTTCCTGCGCAAGACCTGGGGCTCGAAGCGGATCGACGAGGGCCTGCTCGACTACGACTACGCCTGCGCGCACCAGCCCGGCGCCGAACACGCCGTGTTCTCCTTCGCCAGCGGCTTCCTGTTCAGCCGCGACGCGCTCACCCTCTACAAGGCGTTGCCGATGCCGGTGTGGATGGCGCACGGCGTGCGCGGCGACTTCGTCGACTACGCGAGGAAGACCGCCGTGGCGGACAAGCCGCACTGGCGCATCCAGGTCTTCGACACCGGCGCCTTCCCGCACTTCGAAGTCCTCGACGCCGTGACCGCCTCCTACGACGTGTTCGTGGACTCCGTCCCTTGACGCCACCTCCGGGCGCCCTCGACCTCACGCGCGACGCGCCGGACTGGCCGAACCGCGAGCACAGCCGGTTCGTCGAGGCGGCCGGCCTGCGCTGGCACGTGCAGGTCATGGGACGGGATGGTGGGCCGGTGCTGCTCCTGCTGCACGGGACCGGGGCCGCCACCCATTCCTGGCGCGGCCTCGTGCCCCTGCTGGCACCCCATTTCCGCCTCGTGGCGATCGACCTGCCCGGCCACGGCTTCACGCGCAAGCCCGATCAAGCGTTGTTCTCGCTGCCCGGCATGGCCGGTGGCGTCGCCGCGTTGCTGGACCACCTCGCGCTCGAGCCGGCGCTAGTCGCGGCGCATTCGGCCGGCGCGGCGGTGATGATCCGCATGGCGCTCGATGGTCGCGTCAAACCCGGAGGGCTGGTCAGCATCAACGGCGCGCTGCGCCCCTACGGCGGCCAGGCGAGCCGTTGGCTGCAACCCCTCGCCAAGGGATTGTTCCTCAACCCGCTGATGCCGCGCCTGTTCGCCTGGCGGGCCGGCAACGACGCGGCGGTGCGACGCCTCGTCGGGAACACCGGCTCGACCATCGACGCCGAAGGGCTCGCCCAGTACCGCCTACTGGTGTCCAACGCCGACCACGTCGCGGCGGCGCTCGGTATGATGGCGAATTGGGACCTCGGTCCCCTCGCGCGCGACATGGGCAAGCTGGACGTGCCGCTGCTGCTGATCGCCGGCTCCAACGATCGCGCCATCAAGTCGGAGGACGCCTTCGCGGTCCGCGCCATGGTGCCGCACGCGAGGGTCGAGATCCTGCGCGGGCTGGGCCACCTCGCGCATGAGGAGCGACCGGGCGCCGTCGCCGACCTGCTGCTCGCCTTCGCCCGCGAGACGAAGGTGCTGCCGACGGCCTGACCGTTCGGGACACTGGCCCGGCTTTAGAACGCTGGCCCAACCTTAGAACGCTTGCCCAACCTTAGAACGCTGGCCCAAGTGTCAACTTGGTGTTACGCCTGCCTTCATGGGGACGTTGACACTCGAAGCGCCGCCGACCTTCCGTGACGCGCGCGATCACCGACCGCACGCGGTGGTGATCGGCAGCGGCTTCGGCGGCCTCGCCGCCGCCGTCCGGCTCGGCGCGCGCGGCTACCGCGTCACCGTGCTCGAGAAGCGCGACCAACTCGGCGGCCGCGCCGGCGTGCATCGGCAGGACGGCTTCACCTTCGACGCCGGCCCGACCATCGTCACCGCGCCGTTCCTGTTCGAGGACCTTTGGGCCCTGTGCGGCCGGCGCCTCGCCGACGACGTGGAACTGCGCCCGGTCACGCCGTTCTACCAGATCCGCTTCGACGACGGCGAAACGTTTCACTACACCGGCGACGCGGTGGCGATGCGGGCGGAGGTCGCGCGCGTCTCGCCCGGCGACGTCGCCGGCTACGAGCGCTTCATGGCGGCGAGCGAGGCCATCTTCAAGGTCGGTTTCGAGCGGCTCGGCCACGTGCCGTTCTCGTCCTGGCGGGACATGGTGAGGATCATCCCGGCGATGGTCAGGCTGCGCAGCCACCGCTCGGTGTACGGCTTCGTGTCGTCCTTCATCCGCGACGAGCGGCTGCGCACGGTTCTGAGCTTCCACCCGCTGCTGATCGGCGGCAACCCGTTCACGGCCACTTCGATCTACTGCCTCATCGCCCACCTGGAGCGCCGCTGGGGCGTCCATTTCGCGATGGGCGGGACCGGCCGCCTCGTCACCGGCTTGGCCCACCTCATCGAAGGGCAGGGCGGCCGCCTTCGCACCGGCGCGGCGGTGGCTGAGATCGCCGTCGAGGGTGGCCGGGCCACCGGGGTGCGCCTCGCGTCCGGCGAGCGGCTCGACGCCGACATCGTGGTGTCCAACGCCGACAGCGCCGCCACCTACAAGCACCTGCTGCCGGCCGCCGTGCGCCGCCGCTGGAGCGACCGGCGGCTGGGCAAGGCGCGCTACTCCATGAGCCTGTTCGTCTGGTACTTCGGCACCAAGCGGCGCTACGGCGACGTCGCGCACCACACCATCCTGCTCGGGCCGCGCTATCGCGGCCTGCTCGACGACATCTTCCACCGGCACCACCTCGCCGGGGACTTCAGCCTCTACCTCCATCGCCCCACCGCGACCGACCCGAGCCTGGCGCCCGAGGGCTGCGACGCCTTCTACGTCCTTTCCCCCGTCCCGCACCTGGGCAGCGGCACCGACTGGGCGGCTCAAGCCGAGCCCTACCGCCGTGCCATCGCCGCCCATCTGGAGGCGACCATGCTGCCGGACCTCGGAGCCAACATCGTCACCTCGCGGGTCACCACGCCGCAGCACTTCCAGGACGACCTGTCCTCCCTCCACGGCGCCGCCTTCGGGTTGGAGCCGGTGCTGACGCAGAGCGCCTGGTTCCGTCCCAACAACCGCAGCGAGGACGTCGCCAACCTGTTCCTCGTCGGCGCCGGCACCCATCCCGGCGCCGGCCTGCCCGGCGTCCTGTCGTCAGCCCGCATCCTCGACACCGTGGTGCCCCATGCCGAAGCTTTTCCCTGAAGCCATGCTCGTCGCCAGCGCCGACCGCGCCGCCTGCGCCACGTTGCTGCGGCACGGGTCGCGGACGTTCTTCGCGGCCTCGCACCTGCTGCCGCGCCGCGTGCGCGAGCCGGCGACCGCGCTCTACGCCTTCTGCCGCCTCGCCGATGATGCCATCGACGGCGCCGCGGGGGACGGCGAGGGTTCGAGCGGTCACGACAGGCTGGCGATCCTCGCCCGCCTGCGCGAGCGGATGGATCGCGCCTATCGCGGCGCGCCGCTCCCGCTGCCGGCCGACCGCGCCTTCGCCGACACCGTGCGCCGCTTCGCGATTCCCCACGCCCTACCGGCGGCGCTGATCGAGGGGCTCGCCTGGGACGCCGCCGACCGGCGCGCCGAGACGCTGTCCGACCTCCACGCCTACGCGGCGCGCGTCGCCGGGACGGTGGGTGTGATGATGGCGATCGTCATGGGCGTGCGGGACCGCACCGCGCTCGCCCGCGCCTGCGACCTCGGGGCCGCGATGCAGATGACCAACATCGCCCGCGACGTCGGCGAGGATGCGCGGGCCGGGCGCCTCTACCTGCCCCGCGCGTGGATGCGCGAGGCCGGACTCGACCCCGACGCGTGGCTCGCCGCACCGACGTTCTCCCCCGCGCTCGGCACCGTGGTGCGCCGCCTCCTGGACGAGGCCGATCGCCTGTACCGGGCGGGCGAGGCGGGCATCGCCGCGCTGCCGCGATCCTGCCGGCCCGGCATCCGCGCCGCGCGGTACCTGTACGCCGCGATCGGCGATGAGGTGGTCCGGCACGGCCTCGACAGCGTCGGGCGGCGCGCCGTCGTGCCGGGTGGGCGCAAGGCGCGGCTGCTGCTGCGCGCGACGCTGCCCGTGACGCGGGGCAACGCGGCGCGGTCCGTCATGCCGGAGGCACGCTTCCTGATCGAGGCGGTGACACCCATCGCGGCCCCGCCGCGTCGGCAAGGCGTGCGGGACCAGGTGCGCTGGACCCTCGACCTGTTCGAGCGGGTCGAACGGCGCCGCCGCGACTTGGCGGAGGGCGGGGTGCGCGGCGTCCCCACGCCGTGAGCAACTACCTCGGGCTCGTCGAACTGGTGCTGGTGTTCGCCTTCGTGCTCGGTGCCGGCGTGTGGGAATTGCGCAAGGTGCGCCGCGACACGCGGGCGGCGGAGAAGGATGCGGACGTGAACGGCGACCGGAAGGAACGCTGACGCTTCGAGCCTGGCCTGCGGCATGAGGGTTCCGACGAACAGCCCAGGATCGATCGGCCATCGGCGACGTTGGCCCCTGATATCAACAAGGTGCGACGCGCCGGGTGGGAGGTCATCATATGGATTCGCAGTGGATCATCGGGGCTCTGGCCTTCATCACGATCGGGATGGTGATCGTCATCTCGGTCGTGCATTTCGGTTCCCACCTCCGCGACAAGAAGAATCGCGATTCCGCCATGAACGCGATCGTCGAGGACGGCTCGTCCGCCCACACGGCCGTGCGGGGCGGTAGCACACCCGAGCACATGAAGGGCGGCTAGGGAAGCTTTGTCGGTAAAGTGCGCCACGGTTTTCGAGTTGGGCCGATGCTCGGAGCGTCCGCTCGCCGATCAGGCGCGGCGGACCATCTTGAACGGCACCATCAGGCGCACGGGTGCCGACACCAACCGGTCCAACAGGAGGTTCTCGTGGACGCCGTCGGCCTCGACGCCATCGATGCTGCTGCGGATGGCGGAGCGGGCGTAGAAGGGCGCGCTCTCCATCGTGCCCAGCAGCGTTGGTTGGTCGCCAGGTTCGCAGGGGACGGCGCGCGCCACGCCCCAACGCGTCGTCGGAACCCTGCCGTAGGGTGTCGGTGGGCGGCGGGTGACGAGCCCGTCGCGCACGTCGAGCGACAGGTCGCGCGTGGTCCCGTCGCGTTCCACCACGTCGTAGAATATGCGGGCATGTGTGCCCATGTCGAAGCGTGTCCACGTCCAGGAGTGGAACGCCGCTTCCAGCGGCTCGTCGCCGTCGTTGGTGTCGAAGTACCCGGTGCCCCGCCATGACAGGTCCGGGGACTCGAACTCGGCGGACACGTCGGACGATGGCCCGATCGGCCGCCAGCGGTGGCGTCCCCCGGCGTCGAGCGCGAAGGTTTGGTCGGCCACGGCGCGGGGCCTGACCACGACGCGGCCGCGTAGCCGGGAGGGGACGGGTACGGTGGTCTCGTCGATCGTGATCGTCAGGGCCTCGCCGTCCCAGCGCATGGCGCTGGCCTTGATCGCGATGTGCCCCGCCCCACGGTCCAGGCTTTCTCGCCCACGCTCGGTCATCGCCCAGCGGCGCGTCCGGCCGGTGAGGGCGACGTTCATCGCGACGTGGTTCGCCGGGTCGCCGCGCCCGCGACGTCGCGCCAGCGCGTAGTAGGGCGAGAAGACGCTGCCGACGAAGGCGATGATCGTCAGCCCGTGCGCGCCGTCCGCGCTCAGCGCATCGACGTACCACCACGCGTAGCCGTCCCGCACCACGGCGCGGTCGAAGCCCGGACCTTGGAGGCCGACGCTGTCGCTTCGAGGTCCGCCCCCAGGGCCGCCGCCGCCAGCCGGCCCGACATCGCCGCCATCGGTACGCCCGGGCCGGGATGGGCGCTGCCCCCCGCCAGGTACAGCCCCCGCACCTTCGTCCGCGCGCCCGCCCGGTGGAACGACGCCCGCCAGCCGTGCGAGGCCGGACCGTACAGCGCGCCCCCCGTCGCCGGGAACAGGGTCTCGAACCCGCCCGGATCGGTCGTCGCCTCCCCCACGCTCGTCACGCTCAGCCCGCAGCGGGTGAGCTCCGCGTGCATCCGGTCCTGGCATCGGCTGATCTCCTGTGGGGTGAAGGCGTCGCCACGCGCCGGCGCGTTGACGAGGCAGAGGAGGCGCTCGGGCCCGGCGCGCTCGGCGTCTACGTCGTCGCGGTCCTGCGCGCAGACGTAGACGGTGGGCTCGGACGGCAGGGCGCCGGCGGCGATCTCGTCGAACTCCCGCCGGTAGTCGCGAGAGAAGAAGACGTTATGCCGGACGAGGGGGAAGCCCCGCGCGGTGGCGTGCATCGCGACCGTGACGGCCGAGAGCGAGCGGTCCGCCGGCCCGATCCGGGGGGCGGCGGCGGCCACCTCCGCGCCGAACAACCCACCGGTCAGCGCCGCGACGTCGGCGTTGAGCACCACCCCGTCGGCCGGCAGCCGTTCGCCGTCGGCGAGCGTGACGCCGGTGATCGCGCCGCGCGCCGTCTCGACGCGGGCGACGCCGGTGCCATAGCGCAGGCGCGCGCCCTTGGCGGCGGCGAGCGCGGCCAAGGCTTTGGCGAGGGCGTGCATGCCGCCCTCCACCAGCCACACGCCCTCGCGCTCGACGTGGGCGACGAGCATCAGCGTCGCCGGCGCCAGGTACGGCGAGGAGCCGCAATAGGTGGCGTAGCGGCCGAACAGCTGGCGCAGGCGGGGATCGCGGAAATGCTCGCCGAGCGCGGCCCAGAGCACGTTGAAGGGACTGATCCGGCGCAGGTCACCCAGCCCGCCGAGGCCGAAGGACGCCACCAGCTGGTCGAGGCGTGGGCGTTGCGCCCGGATGAAGGGGGCGTCCAGCGTCTTGAACATGTCCGCCGCCCGCGCGGCGAAGGCACGGTAGCCGGCCGCCTCGCGCGCGCCGGCGAAGGCGCCGATCGCGTCGACGGTGCGTTCGAGATCGGCGAACACGTCGAGCCGCTCCGCCTCGCCCCAGGCGTGGCGCGCGAGGATCTGGGCCGGCCGCAGCGTCACATGGGCGTCGAGGCGCGTGCCGGCGGCGGCGAACAGCTCCTCGAAGATCCAGCGCATGGTCAGCACGGTCGGGCCGGCGTCGATCGCCACACCGTCCACGAGGACCTGCCGCATCTTGCCGCCCGGCGCTTGGGCGCGCTCGACCACGGTGACGTCGTGGCCGCGCACCGCGAGGTCGAGCGCGGCGCTGAGCCCGCCGACGCCGGCGCCGACGACCACCACGCGCCGTCCGCTCGCCGTCATGCTGCCATCTCGTGTCATCCCCCTCGACCTAACCCGTCCGGCGCCGAGTGTCTATATTACTTGACACATAGTTCTGACAACGTAGCCTGACGATCGAGATCAACAGCGTGGGACGGGGATCGTCATGCCGGTGAGCGAACGGATCGAGCAAGCCTTGCAGGCCGCCATCGCGACGGTCACCGTACCCTCCTGCCCACCGCGCCTGATCGCGGCGACGCGGCACGCCGTCTTTCCCGCCGGTGCCCGCGTGCGCCCTCGCCTGACCCTCGCCGTCGCGGCGGCCTGCGGCGAGGACGACCCGTCGGTGACGGACGCCGCCGCCTGCGCCATCGAGTTCCTCCACTGCGCCTCGCTGGTGCACGACGACCTGCCGTGCTTCGACGACGCCGCGACGCGACGGGGCGTTCCTTCCGTTCACAAGGCATTCGGCGAGCCGCTCGCGGTGCTCGCCGGGGACGCGCTGATCCTGCTCGCGTTCCAGACGCTCGGGCTGCTCGCCCATTCCCCGCACCGGCTCGCCCTGTTGCTCCTCACCGTGTCGCGCGCGGTGGGCGCCCCCGCCGGCATCATCGCTGGACAGGCCTGGGAGTGCGAACCCACGATCGACCTGCGGCACTACCACCGCGCCAAGACCGGCGCCCTGTTCGGTGCCGCCACCATCGCCGGCGCGGCGGCGGCCGGCGCGGAGCCGGAGCCCTGGCGCCACCTCGGTGAAACGTTGGGCGAGGCTTATCAGGTCGCCGACGACCTCGCCGACGCCTGCGCCGACCCGGCGCAACTCGGCAAGCCGACCGGCCAGGACCGCGTGCTCGGCCGCCCCAACGCGGTGGCCGCCTACGGCCTTCCCGGCGCGGTGGCGCGGCTCGACGCCCTGGTCGCGGAGGCGATCAGCTCCATCCCGCCCTGTCGCGGCGCCGCCGCCCTGCGCGCGCTCGTCGACGCGGAGGCGCGCCGGCTGGTGCCCAAGACGCTGCCGCAGTCGCTCGTCGCCGCGCGGGCGGCGGCTTAGCCGGTGGCCTCCGCTGGCCTGCCGGCGGCCCCGCTCGAGGGCAGGCCCGGCCTGCGCGACCGCCTCTTCGCCGCCCGCAACCGCCTGCTGGCGCACCCGCGCTTCCAGCGCTGGGCCTCGACCTTCCCACCAACCCGATGGATCGCGCGGGATCGGGCCGGCGCCCTGTTCGACCTGTGCGCCGGCTTCGTGTACTCGCAAATCCTGTTCGCCTGCGTCGAGCTGCGGCTGTTCGAGCGCCTCGCCGACGGCCCGCTGCCCTTGGCGACGTTGGCGACGCGCGCCGGCCTGACGCCGGACGCCGCCTCGCGCCTGCTCGACGCGGCCACCGCGCTGCGCCTGCTGGAGAGGCGGGGCGGGCGTTACGGCCTCGGCATTCATGGCGCCGCTTACCTCGGCAACCCCGGCCTCAGTGCGATGATCCGCCACCACGCGATGGTCTACCGCGACTTGGCCGACCCAGTCGCGCTGCTGAAGGGGGATGTCGCGGACACCGAATTGGCCCGCTTCTGGCCCTACGCGGCGGCGGCGGCCCCGCAGGCCTTGGCCGGCGCGGTCGTCGAGCCCTACAGCGCGCTGATGTCGACGTCCCAACTGATGATCGCCGACGACGTGCTCGACGCCCACCGCCTCGATGGCGCCACCTGCCTGCTGGACGTCGGCGGTGGCGGCGGCGACTTCCTCGTCGCGGCGGCGCGGCGGCGGCCGGACCTCCGGGTGATCCTGTTCGACCTGCCCGCCGTCGCGGAGCGGGCGGACGCCCGGTTCGCCCGGGAACGCCTCGGCGCGCGCGCGAGCGCGGTCGGCGGCGACTTCAAGCGTGATCCGTTGCCTCTCGGCGCCGACGTGGTGTCGCTGGTGCGCGTCGCCCACGACCTCGCCGACGACGCGCTGGACGCGCTGCTCCGGCGGATCCTCGCCGCCCTGCCGCCCGGCGGCACCTTCCTCCTCACCGAGCCGATGGCGGAGACGGCGGGATCCGAGCGGGTCGGCGCCTATTTCGCGATGTACCTCCTGGCGATGCGGCAGGGCCGGCCGCGCACCGTGGACGATCTGGCCATGCGCCTGCGCCGGGCCGGCTTCACCGGCGTCCGCGCCGTGCCGACCGCGCGCCCGATGCTGGTGAGCCTGCTCGTCGCGCGTAAAAGTGAGACGGTCCAGCGTTCGTCTGTCAGACAGAGTTGACACCTAAAAACGTCAGTCTAGGATGACAGCCGAGGACGATGGTTCGGGCGGGCGAGGGAGGACGGCGATGCGGACAACGGCGATCGTCCTCGACCAACCCAGCCGGATCGCGACGCGCGGCTTGGAGCTGAAGCCGCGCGGTGCCGGCGAGATCGTCGTCGCGATCGAGCACAGCGCCATCAGCACCGGCACCGAACGGCTGCTCTATGACGGCACGATGCCGGCGTTCCCCGGCATGGGCTATCCGCTCGTGCCGGGCTACGAGGCGGTCGGGCGGGTGGTCGAGGCTCCCGATGGTGCCTTCGCCATCGGGCAGCGCGTGTTCGTGCCCGGCGCCGACTGCTTCCAGGGCGCGCGCGGCCTGTTCGGGGCCGCCGCCTCGCACCTCGTCGTCCCGGCGGCGCGCGTGCTCCCCATCGCGGATGACCTCGCGGAGCGCGGCGTGTTCCTCGCGCTCGCCGCCACCGCCCACCATACGTTCGCCGCGCCCGACGCGCCCAAGCCGGACCTCATCGTCGGGCACGGCGCGCTCGGCCGGCTGCTCGCCCGCCTCGTGGTCGCCACCGGTGCCCGGGCGCCGACCGTGTGGGAGACGGACCCGCTGCGGATGGACGGCGCGCGGGGCTACACGGTCACGCACCCGGACGAGGACCCGCGCCGCGACTATCGCGCCATCACCGACGTGAGCGGCGCGCCCGACATCCTCGACGCGTTGATCGGCCGCCTCGCGCCGGGTGGCGAGGTTTGCCTCGCCGGCTTCTACGCCCGGCCCCTGTCCTTCGTGTTCCCGCCGGCCTTCATCCGCGAGGCGCGCTTACGCGTGGCCGCGCAGTGGCACCCGGGCGACCTCGACGCCGTCCATCGCCTCGTCGCCACCGGCGCGCTGTCGCTCGACGGCCTCGTCACCCACCGCGCCGCCGCCCGCGACGCCCCGCAAGCCTACGCCACCGCCTTCGGCGACGCGTCGTGCCTGAAGATGGTCCTCGATTGGAGTCAGACATGAACGCCCACGCGCCGATCAGCATGAAGGACGCCCTGCGCGCCGAGGCGGCGATCGAGCCGGACGCGGTGCCGGGCGAGGCGGCCTCCGCCAAGAAGGACACGCAGGTCATCGCCATCTACGGCAAGGGCGGCATCGGCAAGAGCTTCACGCTCGCCAACCTCAGCTACATGATGGCGCAACAGGGCAAGAAGGTGCTGCTGATCGGCTGCGACCCGAAGAGCGACACCACCTCGCTGCTGTTCGGCGGCAAGGCCTGCCCGACCATCATCGAGACCTCGGCCAAGATGAAGGCGGCGGGCGCCGCCATCTCCATCTCCGACGTCTGCTTCAAGCGCGACGGCGTCTTCGCGATGGAGCTGGGCGGCCCGGAGGTCGGGCGCGGCTGCGGCGGCCGCGGCATCATCCACGGCTTCGAGCTGTTGGAGAAGCTCGGCTTCCACGAGTGGGGCTTCGACTTCGTCCTGCTCGACTTCCTGGGCGACGTGGTGTGCGGCGGCTTCGGCCTGCCGATCGCCCGCGACATGTGCCAGAAGGTCATCGTCGTCGCCTCCAACGACCTCCAATCGCTCTACGTCGCCAACAACGTCTGCTCGGCGGTGGAATACTTCCGCAAGCTCGGCGGCAACGTCGGCGTCGCCGGCATGGTCATCAACAAGGATGACGGCACCGGCGAGGCGCAGGCCTTCGCGGGCGGCGCCGGCATCCCCGTGCTGGCGGCGATCCCGGCCGACGAGGACATTCGCCGGAAAAGCGCGAACTACGAGATCATCGGGACGCCGGGCAACCGCTGGGCCTCCGTGTTCGCCGACCTGGCGCAGAACGTCGCCGACGCGCCGCCGGTGCGCCCGAAGCCGATGACGCAGGACGGCCTGCTCAACCTGTTCGCCGCCGACGCGGTCGGGCGTGACGTGGTGCTGGTGCCGGCCACCATGGAAGACATGTGCGGGCGCGCCGATGGGGCGAAGCCCTCCCTCGAAGTCGTCTACGACGAGGCGTGAGCGGCATGGACCACGGCACCCCCATCGGCGACGGCGTGGCGATCAGCGAGGCCGGCGAGCCGGTCGCGGCGGGCGGCGGCTCGGGCTGCCACGCGGGCAGGGCGACCCTGCGCGAGGCGGCGGTGGCCGCCGGCAAGTCCGACGTGCTCGACCAGTACGCCCGCGACTATCCCCAGGGTCCGCACGACCAGCCGCAGAGCATGTGCCCGGCCTTCGGCTCGCTGCGCGTCGGTCTGCGCATGAAGCGCACCGCCACCGTGCTGTCGGGCTCGGCCTGTTGCGTCTACGGCCTGACCTTCACCGCGCATTTCTACGGGGCGCGGCGCTCGGTCGGCTACGTGCCGTTCAACTCGGAGACGCTCGTCACCGGCAAGTTGTTCGAGGACATCCGTGAGGCCGTCCACCAGCTCGCCGACCCCGCCCTCTACGACGCGATCGTCGTCACCAACCTGTGCGTGCCGACCGCGTCCGGCGTGCCGTTGCGGCTGCTCCCCAAGGCAATCGATGGCGTCCGCATCATCGGCATCGACGTGCCGGGTTTCGGCATCCCCACCCACGCCGAGGCCAAGGACGTGCTGGCCGGCGCCATGCTCGCCTACGCCCGCGCCGAGGCGATGGCCGGTCCGGTCGCGGCGCCGGAGAAGGGGCGCTCGGAGCGACCCGGCGTGGCGTTGCTCGGCGAAATGTTCCCCGCCGACCCCCTCGGCATCGGCGCCCTGCTCGAGCCGCTCGGGCTCGCCGCCGGCCCGGTCGTGCCGACGCGCGAGTGGCGCGAACTCTACACCGCGCTGGACTGCCCGGTCGCCGCCGCGATCCATCCGTTCTACACCGCCTCCATCCGCGAGTTCGAGGCGGCGGGGCGTGGAATCGTCGGCTCCGGCCCGGTCGGCGTCGACGGGACGGCGGCGTGGTTGGACGCCATCGGCGCGGCCGCCGGCGTCGCCCAGGCGCAGGTCGACGCGGCGAAGAACCGCTTCCTCCCCGCCATCGCCGGCGCGCTCGCCGCCAAGCCCATCAAGGGCCGCATCACCGTATCGGGTTATGAGGGTTCGGAGCTGCTCGTCGCCCGCCTTCTCGTCGAGAGCGGCGCGGACGTTCGCTACGTCGGCACCGCCTGCCCACGCACGCCCTGGTCGGAGCCCGACCGCGAGTGGCTCGCCGCGCGCGGCGTTCCCGTCACCTACCGCGCCTCGCTGGAGCAGGACCTCGCGGCGATGGAGGCGTTCGAGCCCGACCTCGCCATCGGCACGACGCCGGTGGTGCAGCGCGCGAAGGCGCTGGGCATCCCGGCGCTGTACTTCACCAACCTCATCTCCGCCCGGCCGCTGTTCGGCACCATGGGCGCCGGCTCGCTGGCGGAGGTGGTCAACGCGGCGATCGCCTCCAAGCCGCGTTTCGACGCGATGCGGGACTTCTTCGCCGGCGTCGGCGCCGGTCCCACCGCCGGCATTTGGCAGGAGGAGCCGGTCGACCGGCCGGACTTCCGCGAGAAGTACGCGCGCGCGCTGGCCATCAAGGCCAAGCAGCGCGCGGCCGAGGAGAAGGCGATCGGGGAGATGGCCTGATGCTCGTCCTCGATCACGATAGGGCGGGGGGCTACTGGGGCGCCGTCTACGCCTTCACCGCCATCAAGGGCCTGCAGGTCATCGTCGACGGCCCGGTCGGCTGCGAGAACCTGCCGGTCACCGCCGTGCTGCACTACACCGA
>CAXSDP010000088.1:0-13617 GCA_964235705.1 uncultured Beijerinckiaceae bacterium
TCCCGCCGATGCCGGCCGACGGCGCGCCGGGCGCGGCCCCGAGCGGCGCCGTCTTGGAGGCCGCCGGATCGCCGGTTGGGCTCGTCATCTCCTGGGCGCCGCAAACGGAGGCGCCGCAAACGGAGGCTGACACGAGCGCGAGCGCGAGGGCGCCCCCTCGCGACAGGACGCGCCCGCGCGCCCTCTTCGGAAGAGCCTTCATTGGGGGAGCCTTCATTGGGAGAGCCTTGGTTCGAGGCGCCTTGGCCGAAGGAAACATCATCCGCCCTTCCCGTGATCGTCTACCGCCGAATGTCACTTTAATCTGACGCTTCTTATTGTCAGACTGGGTTGACACTTGCAAGCCGACGATGCCAAATCCGTGGCGTCAGACGCCCGCACGGCGAACAACCTCATCGGAGATCGCGGCGATGTCCTTGCTCTCGTTCGAACGGAAGTACCGCGTCGGCGGCGGCACGCTGGTTGGCGGCTCGCTCTTCGACTTCTGGGTCGGCCCCTTCTACGTCGGCTTCTTCGGGGTCACGACGATCTTCTTCTCGCTGGTCGGCACCGGGTTGATCTTCTACGGCGCGGCGATGGGGCCAAGCTGGGCGCCGTGGAAGATCTCGATCGCGCCCCCCAACCTCAGCTACGGCCTGCACGCCGCGCCGATGATGGAGGGTGGCCTGTGGCAGGCCATCACGGTGTGCGCGCTCGGCGCCTTCACCTCGTGGGCGTTGCGGCAATGCGAGATCGCCCGCAAGCTCGGCATGGGCCTGCACGTACCCATCGCCTTCGGCGCGGCGATCTTCGCCTACTTCTCGCTGGAGGTGATCCGCCCGATGCTGATGGGCGCCTGGGGCTACGGCTTCCCCTACGGGATCATGAGCCACCTCGATTGGGTGTCCAACACCGGCTACCAATACCTGCACTTCCACTACAACCCGGCGCACATGCTGGCGGTGACGTTCTTCTTCACCACCGCGCTCGTCCTGGCGATGCATTCCGGCGAGATCCTGGGGGCGGCCAATCCCGGCAAGGGCGAGGCGGTCAAGTACGGCGAGCACGAGAGCATCTACTTCCGCGAACTGATCGGTTACTCCATCGGCGAGCTGGGCATCCATCGCCTGGGTTGGCTGCTCGCTATCAACGCCTCCTTCTGGAGCGGCGTCTGCATCATCCTATCCGGCCCGTTCTGGACGCAGGGGTGGCCGTATTTCTTCAACTGGTACCTGAGCATGCCGATCTGGTCGTCGCAGGGCTTCAACTAAGCTCCTCGCGACGATCCCCCAGCACCCGCCAACTATAGACCAGCAGCCACAGGTGTCCGCATGGCGCGCTTCCATACCCTCTACAACGCGGTCGAGCTTCGGGGGCCCATCGAGCGCGGGCTCAACCCGCCGGCACCCCCGCGCATCGGCAAACCCAAGGCGGCCGGCTATTCCAAGCTGTTCGGCCGTATCGGCGAGTTGCAGCTCGGTCCCGTCGAGCTGGGACCGGAAGGCGTGGTCTCGGTCGCCTGCGGCTTCATCGCCTTCGAGATCATCGGCCTCAACATGCTGGCCTCGGTCAACTGGAACGTGCTGCGCTTCATCAAGCTGCTGCCGTTCCTGGCGCTGGAGCCGCCGCCGGCGCGCTACGGTCTGTCGATCCCGCCGCTGCACGACGGCGGCTGGTGGCTGATGGCCGGCTTCTTCCTGACGGTGTCGATCCTGCTGTGGTGGACGCGAACCTACCGGCGCGCGCGCAGCACCGGGCTCGGCACCCACATTCCGTGGTCCTTCGCCTCCGCGATCTGGCTCTACCTCGTGCTCGGCTTCATCCGGCCGCTGCTGATGGGCCACTGGTCCGAGGCGGTGCCCTTCGGCATCGTGCCCCACCTCAACTGGACCGCGACGTTCTCGGTGCGTTACGGCAACCTCTTCTACAATCCCTTCCACATGCTCTCGATCACCTTCCTCTACGGGTCGGCGGTGCTGTTCGGGATGCACGGCGGGACGATCATGGCCGTCACCAAGTTCGGCGGCGACCGCGAGACCCACGAGATCGTCGACCGGGGCACCGCCGGCGAGCGCGCCTCGCTGTTCTGGCGCTGGACGATGGGCTTCAACGCCTCGATGGAGTCGATCCATCGCTGGGGCTGGTGGTTCGCCACGCTGACGACGCTGACGGGCGGCATCGGCATCCTCATCACCGGCACCGTCGTCGACAACTGGTACCTGTGGGGCGTCAAGCACTCCATCGCGCCGGACTACCCCTCCGTGTACCGGCAGCTCCCGCCCGTCCCGCAACGGGCGCTCGACCAGAAGCGGCCCTACTTCGTGGTGCCGAAATGAAGCTCATCACCGTCGTTGGCGCGGCCGCCGTCGTCGTCGTCGCCGTGGCCGCCGTGAAGGGGCCGGACTGGCACGCCCCCGGGGTCCACGGCACCCAGATGGGTTACCGCGCGAGCTCCTCCGTGCAGTTCGCGAGCCGTGCCGAGACCGTGCCCATCAACGTCGACCTGCCGGCGACGCTGCCGCCCGCCGCCACCGGCGGACCGAAGGCCACGGAGGTTTACAAGAACGTCAAGGTCCTCACCGACGTCAGCGCGGCCGAGTTCATGCGGTTGCAATACGCGATCACCGCATGGGTCTCGCCCAAGCAGGGTTGCGGCTTCTGCCACGAGGGCACCAACTGGGCGTCCGACGCCAAGCGCACGAAGCTCGCGGCGCGGCGCATGTTCGAGATGACCCGCTACATCAACGCGGCCTGGAAGACCCACGTCCAACCGTCCGGGCAGACCTGCTACACCTGCCACCGCGGCCAGCCGATCCCGGCGGAGGTGTGGCTGCCCCGCCAGCCCGCCCCGGTCAACCTCGGCGTCTCCAAGCAGGAGGACACCTGGAACGAGGCGGCCGATACGGTGACCCGCTTCTTCCCCAACAACGGCTTCGCCGAATACTACCTGCAGGACCACCCCGCCGCCGGCCAGTCGTTGGTGGCGCTACGCACCGGTGACCGCGTGGCCAACAACGTCGTCTTCAATCGCCTGTACCAGATGATGATGCAGATGTCCCTGCAGATCGGCGTCAACTGCGGTTACTGTCATAACTCGCGCGCCTGGGCGTCCTGGAGCCAGAGTTCGCCGTACCGCTGGGTCGGCTACTACTCGCTCAACATGATGCGCGACCTCAACAGGACCTACCTGCTGCCCTTCGCCCAGATCATCCCGCAGCAGCGCGAGCTGATCCACGAGACGAAGGTGCCGGTGATCCCCGGGTTCCAGGCCGGCCAGCAATCGGGCAACGCGCTGCTGACCTGCGAAACCTGCCATTACCGCCTGCCCAAGCCGCTCAACGGCGTGAACATGGTGAAGGACTACCCCGGCCTCGTCGGCACCGAGCCGGACGCCAAGGACAGCGACCCCAACATCGCCATCACCCGCGCCTCGCTCGCGCAGATGCAGAAGCCCGACCTGGCGGCGAAGGAGCTTGAAGTGGGAGCCGGCAATTGATCGGATCGTTCACCCAACACATCGACCTGCCGCAGGTGCTGCTGGTCGCCTTCGGCCTCTTCTTCGCCGGTCTCGTCGTGTACCTCCAGCGCGAATCCAAGCGGGAAGGCTACCCGCTCGAGGAGGAGGTCCCCACCGTCCGGCACCGCATCGTCGGGTACCCCGACGTGCCGCCGACGAAAACCTACAGGAAGCTCAACGGCGAGGTGTCCGTCCTGCCCCAGGAGTACGAGCGCCGCGACCTGAGCGCCGGCGTGCGCTCCCGCGCGCCGGGCATGCCGATCTACCCTGTCGGCGACCCGTTGCTCGCCGGCATCGGCCCGGGCTCCTACACGCTGCGTCGCGACGAGCCGTGGACCATGCATGACGGGACGCTGCAGCTCGAGCCGCTGCGCGAGGCGACCGATTACACCTGCGTCGACCCCGACCTCGACCCGCGCGGCATGAGGGTGTTCGGCTCCGACTTCAAACAGGCCGGTGTCGTCTTCGACCTGTGGATCGACAAGGAATCCAAGATCCTGCGCTATTTCGAGGTCACCCTCGACGGCATCGCCGAGCGCCGGCTCGTCCCGATCTTCTACGCGGTCATCAGCGGCAAAGCGAAGGAGATCCGCATCACCTGCCTGAAGGCCGACCAACTGGCCAAAGCCCCGATCCTGCGCGACCCCGACTCCATCACGGCCAGGGAGGAGGATCGCGTCAACGGCTTCTTCGCCGGCGGCCACATGTACTCCCGCCCATACAAGGAGGCCCTGCTGTGAACGCCCCGGTTCCCCACGCCCCCGCCCCGGACCACGCGGAGGTTTTCCGCGGCAACCAGCTCGCGCCCGGCGAAACGTGCCTCTGGCAGGGCCGCCCGCTGTTCCGCCGCGTCGCCTTCGACGTCTTCCACGCGCGCGGCATCGCCGCCTACTTCGTCGGCCTGCTCGCCCTCGACGCCTACCAGGCCTGGGCCAAGCGCATCCCGCTCCCCTTGGCGATCCACAACAGCGTGCCGCTGGTCCTCGTCCTCGGCTTGGCGGGCGGCCTGCTCCTGGCGGCCGCCTGGCTCGTGACCCTGACCACACGCTACGAGGTCACCGACCGGCGCGTCATCCTGCGCTACGGCATGGCGCTACCGGCGACGCTGTCGCTGCCCCACAGCCTGATCGTCCAAGCCTCGGTGGCGATCAATCGCGACCATACGGGGGACGTCGCCCTGGTGCTGAAGAACGGCAACCACATGCCCTACCTCAAGCTGTGGCCGCTCGCGCGGGCGTGGCGGCTCTCGCATCCCGAGCCGATGTTGCGCGGCGTGCCCCGCGCGGCGGTCGTCGGCGCCTTGATCGCGCGCGCGCTCGCGACGCGCAACGCGATGCTGGCCGCCAAAGGTGACACCAAGGAAACTGGCACCTGGGAAGCTGGCACCGGGGAAACGGCGCCTGCCGTCCCGCGGAGGGTCGCGGAGCCGGCCCTCCTCTCCGCCTGAGGTCCGCTCGCCCTACTCGCGGCTGGCCTTGAACGGGCCCGCATAGTTGAAATCGGGCGCCCCTTTCAGCTGATCGGCCGTCGCGTTCATCACCGCGCGATAGCTGTTGGCCGCCGCGTCGTAGGTGATCGCCAGGGCGGCGGGCGTCACCGCCACGGTGCGGTCGCCGAGCCCGAGCACGCCCCCGACGGACAGGATGTAGGCCTGCACCCCGTCGTGGTCGATGGCGAGGTCCTTGATGGTGCCGAGCGTCCCGTTGGTCGCGTCGTGCACGCTCAACCCGATCAACGTCGAGGCGAGGCGCTCGCTCGGCAGCACGGTGGCGAAGGTCCCCGAACCGGTCAGCGGCACCGTCTTATCCGGCGCGCCGTCACCGCTCGCCGCCGAGCCGCTGTGGGGATCGAGGGTCACCACCTCGGTCATCGAGCCGGGGTTCAGGATCATGGCGACCGGATTGCCGGACTTGTCCTTGCCGCGAACGAGGATCGAGCCCGGCATCACCTTTAGGTCGGTGAACCCGGACTTCTCCAGCGTCGCGACGATGTCCTTGCTGAGCGCCGCCTGCGTCTCTTTCTGCCGGGCCACCAGCTTGTCCTCCGGGGTGACCAGTGGCGGCTGATCGCCGGCGCGCGCGCCGGTCACGGCGAACAGCGCCCCGGCGACCACCGATGCCAAAACAAACTTCGATCTCAAGGCGGCGCCCCCGCTCCTTCGTTTCCCGGGCGGTAAACCAGCTGTTCTCGCCACCTGTTCCATCAACCTCGAGCGGCGGCGCGGCCACGGAACACCCCCATCATCGCCTCGCGCATCGGTTTGGGCCGCAACTGGTCGTCGTAGGGGAGGGGGCGGGGGAGGTGGGCGATGCCGTGCGCCGCCATGACGGCGGGATCCCGCCACCAGCTGTGGCGGTCGGCGAGCCCCCAGGTCACGAGCACCGTCACCGCCGGCACCGTGAGGGCCGCCTTGAGGAACGCGCCGGTGCGTTTCGCCACCGCCGCGTCGCGTCGGCCGTCGTCGTCGGGATAGCCCTCGTCGTCGACGTCGAACTCGGTGATGTGGATGTCGAGGTGGCGCCGCGCGATCTCGTGGAGGAAGTCGACGAAGCCGGCGTCGTCGTAGGCGACCGTCGGCGTCAGGTGGCCTTGCAGGCCGATCGCGTCGAGCTTCAATCCCTTGTCCTGGATGCGGTCGATGAGGTGGAGCAGCGCCCGGCGCACCGCCAGCCCCACCGGGTCGGAGCGCTCGGTGAAGGCCTCGTTCAGGACGAGCTTGGCGTGGGGATCGAGCGCGGCCGTGCGGGCGAAGGCGCGGTAAACGTAGTCGACGCCCATCGCGTCGGCCCAGGGGCCCGGACGGAGCGTGCCCGGCCGGTCCGCGCCGAGCCAGAACGGCTCGTTGACGACGTCCCAGGATCCCAGGCGGCCGGCGAAATGCGGGACCACCCGGTCCAGATGGGCGTCGAAGACGTGTTCGACGTCCCGATGCGAGAGGCCCTTCAGCCAGGGCGCCGGCCAATCGTTCCACATCAGCGTGTGGCCGCGCACCAGCAGGCCGCGCGCCCGGGCGGCATCGATCAGCCGGTCGGCCGCCTCAAAGGTGAAGCGACCCCTCTCAGGCTGGAGGTCGTTGAACTTCAGCGCGTTCTCCGGCGTGAGGACCGCCGCCTGTTCAAGGAACAGCGCGCGGTACGCCGCGTCGCTGAAAAGGGCCTCGCCGCCGGCCGCGCCGAAGACGAGGCCGGCGTCCTTGGCCGCCTTGGCGAGGGTCGGCGCCCCCGGCGCGGCCGTGCCGGCGGACGCGAGCATGGTCGGCGCGCAGAGCGCCCCGGCCGCCGCCATGCCGAGGGCGCGGCGGCGATCGGGGTGCTCAAACATCGTCGTCGTCCCAGTACCGGCGTGCCATGCGCGGTTGGACCGGGCTGGGCTCGACCGGCACCGGCGCGTCGAAGCCGGTGGGGAACGGCGGATGGCCCTCACCCTCGCCGAGCAGCGCGAGCGTGAGGCCGACGAACAAGCCGGCCGATAGCGACACCAGCCCGACCACCGTCTTCTTCGGGCTCGACGGCGACACGGCCGGGCGCGCCACCGCGATCACCCGGCCCGGCGGCGATTGCGCCTCCTGCTGCGCGAGGTTGTCGTTGACCTGCGCGAAGCGGTTGAAGGTCGCGCGCAGCACCGTGACGTCGCGTTCGAGTTGCTCGAGCGGGACGAGGTTGCCGTTCAACTTGGCCGATTGCTTCTTCAGTTGCCCGACATCGGCGAGGATCTGGTTCTGGTGGTCGAGGGCGGCTTTGTAGTCGCCCTCGCTGGCCATCTGGAGGCGCCGCAACTCGTCCCCGATCGACCGGGTGATCCGCGCCTGCTGGGCGCGGGCCTCGATGAGGGCCGGGTGGTTCGCCCCCAGCGTTTCCGACAGCTTCGCGACGGTCTGCGCGGACTCGGCCTGGGCTTGGCGCAGGCGTTGAACCGTTTGCGACTTCACCGCCTCGTCCAGCCCGTCGAGCCGGCCGCGCCGTGCCATGGTCCGGACCTCGTCGAGGCGCGCCTTGGCGTCGGAGGCGCGGGAGCGCGCGTCGGCCAGCGCCTTGGTGAGGTCGGACACCTGCTGCTCGTTGGAGCGGAGGCCGTTGGCGTCGACGATGTCGTTCTTGATCTTGAAGGCTTCCGCCGTGGTCTCGGCGTCGCGGATCTGCGCCGACAGCTTGTCGAGCCGCTGCTTGACGAAGGTCGCGTCGTCGCGGGCCGCGTCGACGCGCGAGACCACCTGGTCGTCGATGTAGGCCTGGGTGACGGCGTTGGCGATGGCGGCCGACGTCTTCGGGTCGCGGGTCAGCACGTCGACCTGGACGACGTAGGTGCGCTCCGGCCGCTTGATCGTGATCGCGTCCTCCAACGCCCGCAGGTCGACCGCGTCGTCGAGCGACAGGTTGGGGTGCAGCAGGCGCTGCCACAGGCTACGTTGCGAGCCGTTGAACTCGGGATCGTCCTTCAGGTCGAGGACCTTGGCGACGCGCGCCAACACCGTCTGCGAGGTGAACAGCTTGACTTGGCTGTCGATCGCGCTCGTGTCGGCGATGAAGCCGGGCTGGACCGGGTCGGTGCCGACGCTCTTGCCGAGCCGCGGGTCGATCAGCATCGCGCTCGATGACAGGTAGCGCGGCGGCGTGAGCGCGACCGTGGCGACCGCCCCGAGCAGGCCGAGGAGGACGCAGGCGAGGATCGTGAGCCTGCGGCGCCATAAGGTGCGGAAGAGGCCGCCCGGTTCGGCGCCCGCCCTCGCCTCCCCACCCCGCCGGACGCGCGGGCGGCCGTAATCACGCTCCGAATAGATGTCCCTGATCGCCATCGTCACACCAACTCACGCGGCGTCGACCGCCGGGGCCGCCGTACGCCGTCACGCCGCAAGAACAACAGGGCCAGCGCGACCACCATCGCCACCGTGGTCGTCTTGCCCGACACGCTGGCCGTGACGCTGATCGCGGCCAGGGTGAAAAGGATCACGGGGCCGACGCCCCGTCCACAGGCGTCCATGACCGAACGGGCGAAGGCGACGAGGCCGATCGCCAACATCGTCGCCACGATCAACCCGTAGGACAGCACGAGGCCGACCCACGAACTCTCGATGCCGAACTCCAGCCCGTCGATGCGCTGCCACGTCGCGACCACGTCGGGATCCGGCCCCAGGACGATCGCCCCCCATGACAGGGGTTGGAAGAGGTCGAACATCGTCAGCCGCGTGGACGCGCTGCCGGCGTCGTGGGTGAAGCGCTCGATGGTATGATCGAGGTACCCGGCCCCGCCGAGCACGGCGAGGGCGATCGCGGCGACGCCCGCCACGGTGAGCCCGAGCGCCAGGCGTCGACGGTCGATGCCGGCTCCCCGCGCGGCCGCGACGACCCGCCCGAGGAGCAACCAGCCGGCGAACGCCGCCGACAGGACCAGCGACAGGCGGGCGCCGAAGGTGAACATCGAGGCCGCCTCGATCAGCAGCACCGGCGCGGCGACGACCTCCGGCAGCCAAGCCGAGGCCGGGGCGGAGAGGCAGGTGATCAGCACGCCCACGACCAGCCCGTTGACCAGCGGGTGGCCGAGCAGGGCGGTGGCGCGCCAATCGTCGGCGAGTTCCGCCCGCCAATCGAACACCGCGTCGCCGCGCGTCGGATCGTCGGTGACACCCGTCGGCACGTCGAGCGCGACGAGGTGGAAGCCGTGGGTGAACTCGAGCATCGCGATCACGGCGTTGGCGAGGAGGATCGCCAACGCGACCAGCGCCAGGGCGCGCAGCACCGCGCCGTCGAGGTCGCGCAGCAGCACGAACACGATCAGCGGGAGGACGAACGTGTCGACCAGCGGCGACACCGGCTGCCTGGACACGAGCGTCGCGAAGGTGCCGGCGACAGTGACCGCCGCGATGGTGACGACGAGCCGCCGGTCCCGCGTGAGCAGGCGCCAGCCGGTCCGCGCGGGATGCCCGCTCGCCAGGCAGCGGCAGCCGAGCGCGGCCAGGGCGGCGAAGGTCGCGGGATGGACCTTGGCGAGGACCCCGCCCCCGGACGTGGTGTAGGGGATGCCGAGCTTGTCGAGCAGCAGGGTGGAAACGCCGAAGAGGGCGACGACGCAGGCCACCGTCGCGAGCAGGGCGAGGTCGGCGAACATCCTCCGCGCGCGGGGGCCGATGATGACCGTGGTTCCGCCAGGCCGCGCCCGTCCGGCCGGGTGGAGGGTGTCGTGCGCGCTCACCGACATGGGTCGACCGCCGCCTCGTCCCACCCGCCCCGCGACCCTCGCCCCGCCGTGAACGGCTTGGGCGCGAAGCGTCGGCCGACCCGCGCGAAGGCGGCGCGTCCGGGCACCTCGACGATCCTGTGGGCGCCATAGGATGCCGCCATCACCGCCGCGAGGTAGGGGATGGCGACGCCGCACAGCGCGGCCGTGCCGGGCAGGTGCAGCAAGGTGATCAGCGGGTGCGCCCCGGGGTGCCCGACGAGCGGGTTCACCACGCTCACGAACAACCGCCCGCCGGCGACCTTGTCGAGCGCGTGCGCGGCGGCGAGCCCGAAGGTCAGCACGAGGGCGTGCGTCATGTAGATGGCGAACGACCACTCCGCGAGGACCTGGGCCGGTCGCGTCAGCAGGAGGCGCGAGATCGCGCCCCGTTCGGCGGCGAACACGATGATGAGGACGCCGAACACGAGCGGGGCGGCCAACGCCGCGGTCGTCCCGGCCGAGAGGATCAGCCAGCCGACGAGCAGGCCCACGGTGAGTCCTTCCACGAGGGTCGGCAGCGGCGAAACCAGCCGCCGCCACCGCGCCGCGACGTCGTGGCAGAGCGTTCCCGCGAGGAAGCCCAGGAGGCATCGGAAGATCCCGTAGTCGAAGGTCGAGCGCATCCCGTAGGGCGCGACGAGGGCCAGGACCGCCGCCGACGCGGCGATCGCGCCGAGGGTGAGGACGCGGCGCGGCACCGGGCGCAGCAGGCAGAAGGCCGCGAAGAGCACGTAGGTCGCGAACTCGACGCTGAGGCTCCAGGAGGGGAAGTTCCAGGTTTCCCGGTCGTGGACGCCGAGCGATTGGATCAGCAGGAGGTTGGTCGCGATCGCGCCTGGGATGTCGATGCCGCTCGCGGCGAACGGCGGCGAGGAGAACACCCGGCCGGTCAGCGTCGCCACGAGCAGCTTGGCGATTTCGTAGGCGACGAGCACGGCCAGCGTCGCCGCCTGCAGCGGCCAGATCCGCCCGAAGCGGCGAATGAGGTACTCTGGGAACGCGGACGGGCGGCGCAGCTTGTGCCCGTAGGCCTGCGCGATGACGAGGCCGCTGAACACGAAGAACATGTCGACGATCTGCCGCAACGGTTCCAGGCGGCCGGTCGCGAAGACGTCGGTCGCGACGCCGAGGTGGCCGAAGGCGATGCCCAGGGCGCCGATGCCCCGCCACCCGTTGACGGCCCCGAGCGACAAGGGGGGCGGATCGGCGAGGGGCGCCTCAGAACGCATTCTGGTACGCCCGGGACGACAGGGCCGTCATGCCGAGGATCCGCAGGTCCAGGCCGAACGTCCAGTTATCGATGTAGTACAGGTCATGGTCGACGCGCAGCGCCATGACCTCGTCCGAGGCGATGGCGCCGCGCAGCCCGTTGATCTGCGCCCAGCCGGTGATGCCCGGTTTGACGTTGTGGCGACGCGCGTAGACGGCGATCGATCGTTCGAAGCGCTGGTTGTGGGCGAGCGCGTGCGGGCGCGGCCCGACGAGCGACATGTCCCCGCGCAGCACGTTGAGGAGCTGCGGCAGCTCGTCGACGCTGTGGCGGCGCAGGAACCGGCCGACGCGGGTGATCCGGGGGTCGTCACGCACCGCCTGGGCCACGCCGGCCCCGTCTTCCGCCACGCTCATGGTGCGGAACTTCACGATGTGGAACGTTTCCTGGTTGAAGCCGTAGCGTCGCTGCAGGAAGAAGACCGGACCGTGGCTGTCGAGCTTGATCGCCAGGGCGATGGCGGCGAAGGCCGGCAGGAGCGCGATCAGCAGCGCGAAGCCGACGACCACGTCGAAGGCGCGCTTGAGCATCACCGCCGTCGTCGTGAGGGGCGGGCGGACGAGGTGGAGGCTGGCGATGCGGCCGACGCGCGACACGCTCGCCTTGCTGAAGCGGTCGAGCACCGGCTGCGGGCCCAGGTGGATCGAGGCCGGGACCTTCATGAAGGCGGCGACGCACGCATCGATCGTGGTGTCGTCCGACCATGGCACCAGCACGTAGACGTCGTCGGGTCGCAGCACCCGCGCCGAGGCGGCGGCGAGCGCGAGGTCGACGGCGAGCGTGTCGGGGCCACGCAGGACGGATGAGGCGACGACGTCGACGCCGAGCGTCCAGGGCTGGTAGCGCGCCGAGAAGTCGTTCAGCTCGCGTTCGGCGCCGACCAGGACGACGCGCATCGCCGACACCTTGCCGACCAGCGCGCTCGACTTCAGGCGGAAGACGAGGAGCGCGCGGCACCAGACGAGGACGAAGAGGCCGACCCCGTAGAACAGGACCATGTCCTCCAAGGCGTACCCACCCGCCCGCCGGACCGCGAAGGTGGCCACGAGCGCGGTGAGGAACGCCATGTTCCAGGCGAGGAGCACGCGCCGCGCGTGGCCGGCGAAGGTGAGGTAGACGGAGATGCCGTATTCCTCGCGCAGCAGGTTCGTGGTGACGAACAGCAGCGCCACCGGCAGGCCGATTTCGGCGAACGTGCCGCCGAGGCCCCCCGCCCCATCGACGATGCCGTGATGGGCCACGCCCACCGCGCTGACGAGGATGGCGAGCGCGTCCACGCAGGCCGCCAGCACGCAGAAGCGCGCCCGGACGAACGCCGTCGTCCGCCGCCGCGCGAGGAGGTCGCGTGGCGCGAAGCCCGGGCGGGGCCGCCCGGGTTGGAAACGATGTTTGAGGCCGAGGTCCGGGTTACTCAGGCGTCACTCCCATGCCAACACCGTTCAAAGCCCGATTTGGAGCAGACGGGCAAGCCCTTGTTAACCTTTTGGGCGGCGTGGCAAGTCCCGCACCGTGCCGGCGCGCCGATAGACATTTCGGTAACCAATTCATGGTTAATGGAAACACGATCGGTCCAATCCCACGCGGCGTCCATGCACATCGAACCGCCACCAGCACCATCGCCGCCGCGTCGTTCCCGCACCGCCCGCCTGCGTCGCCTCACGCGTCAACTCGCGACCGCTTCGCTGCTGGGTTTGCTGGCCGGGGCCGTGACGACCTCCTGCCTCGGCACCGCCACCTACCGGGCGACGGCGGTCGTGCAGGTTCCCGAGGCCGACCCGTCGACGCGCCTCGCGACGGTGAACGGCGCAATCGCCGGCGCCGTCTCGAAACCGGTCATGGCGCGCGCCGCCGCGTCCCTCGTTGGGGCAGGCGTGGCGGTCCCGTCGGCTGGCTTGGGCGAGCGCCTGGCCTCCGCGGTCGGCGTGTCCGGCAGCCGGGGGGAGGGGGGCGCCGACCGGCTCGCCCAGCTGCTGTCCGCGTCCGTCACCACCCGTCCCGGTACGGTGCCCGGCACCCTGGACGTGTCCGCGGCGATGCCGGACGGCAAGGGGGCGGCGCTCGCCGCGACGGGCGTCGCCGAGGCTTTCGTCGCGGAACGGGACGACGTCGCCGCCCAGGCCCACCATCGCGACGAAGCCGCAGCCGCCGCCCGCTTCGAGGTGCTGCGCGCGGCCGCCTCGAGCGCGCACGCCAAGCTGAGCGCACTCGAGGGCGACGGCGCGGTCGCGACACGCGTCGCCACGGACACGGCGGACCTGGCGGCCGCCATCGCGCGGCGTGACGCGATCGCGCGCATCGTCGCGTCGGGGTCGCCCCCGCTCGGTGAGGGCAAGGGCATGCCGGCGGCGGTCGACGCCCTGCAGACGATCTACCTCGACCAGGTCAAGCAGCTCGCCAAGGCCCGCGAAACGCTCGGTGACCGGCACACCACCGTCGTATCCCTCAACGAGGCCGTGCAACGCGCGGCGGCGGCCCTCACCGGCGAATGGCACCGGCTCAAGGTCGCCGCCGACGCCGACGTGGGCGCCGCCCAGGCGAGCCAGGACGCGGCGCGTCGAGAGGCCGCGAAGGACGGCGACGCGCGGGCCGATGGTGTCCACCAAGCCGCGCTCGCCGAGGCGCGCGGCGCGGCGCGAAG
>CAXSDP010000089.1:0-12992 GCA_964235705.1 uncultured Beijerinckiaceae bacterium
GCTCGGGATCGCCCTGCTGATCGCGCTCGGCTTCGAGTTCGTGAACGGCTTCCACGACACGGCCAATGCGGTCGCCACCGTGATCTACACCCATTCCATGCCGCCGGCGGTCGCCGTGGTGTGGTCGGGGCTCTTCAACTTCCTCGGCGTGCTGGTGTCGGGCGGCGGCGTCGCCTACGGCATCGTCACCCTGCTGCCGGTGGAGCTGATCCTCCAGGTCGGCAGCGGCGCCGGCTACGCCATGATCTTCGCCCTGCTGATCGCCGCCATCATCTGGAACCTCGGCACCTGGGCGCTCGGCATCCCCAACAGCTCCTCGCACGCCCTCATCGGCTCGATCATGGGCGTCGGCATCGCCAACCAGCTGCTCGCGCCGGCCGGCCAGGCCACCTCGGGGGTGGACTGGTCGCAGGCGCTCAACGTCGGCGAGGCGCTCCTCTTCAGCCCGCTCATCGGCTTCGCCCTGTCGGCCCTGCTGCTGCTCGCCCTCAAGGTCGTTGTCCGCGTGCCCAAGCTCTACGAGGAGCCGAAAACCGCCGCCCCGCCGCCCTGGCCGATCCGCATCCTGCTGATCCTCACCTGCACCGGCGTATCCTACGCCCACGGCGGCAACGACGGGCAGAAGGGCATGGGCCTCATCATGCTGATCCTGATCGGCGTCGCCCCGACGGCCTACGCGCTGAACCGCACCATGCCGGAGGCTGATACGCCGCGTTTCGTGGCCCTGACGCGGCAGGCCGGCGCCGTGTTCGCCGCGCGTGGGCAAGGATCGCCGGCGGTGGGCGCCGCCCAGGCCCGCCATGACATCGGTGAGGCGCTGAAGACGCGCGATCTCGGCAAGCCCGCCGTCTTCGCCGCCATGGGGGCGCTGAGCGGCGACATCGCCCACGGCGTGCAAACCTATGGCTCGATCCAGCGTGTGCCGGCGAGCGCCACGGGCAACATGCGCAACGACATGTACATGGCTGCCGACGCGATCCGCCTGATGCCCAAGGCTGGCGTCACGTTCACGCCGGCCGAGGCAGCCACCCTGAAGGCCTACCAGGGCCAGCTCGAGGCCGGGACGCGCTTCATCCCGACCTGGGTCAAGGTGTCGGTGGCGATCGCGCTCGGCCTGGGCACCATGATCGGCTGGAAGCGCATCGTCGTCACGGTCGGCGAGCGCATCGGCAAGCAGCACCTCACCTACGCCCAGGGCGCCTCGGCGGAGATGGTGGCGGCGCTCACCATCCTCGGCGCCGAGTTCCTGCACCTGCCGGTGTCGACGACGCACATCCTGTCCTCGGGCGTCGCCGGCACCATGGCCGCCAACGGCTCGGGCCTGCAATGGTCCACCGTGCGGTCCATCGCGCTCGCCTGGATGCTGACGCTGCCCTGCGCCATGCTGATCGCCGGCGTGCTGTTCGCGCTCCTGCGGGCGATGTTCTGACAGGCGGTGTTCTGAGCGGCACCCTGGTGGCGACATCGTAACGACGGCTCGGGAAAGCGCCACCACGCGCGTGCTGATCGCCATTTGGTGCGCGACGCTGATACGTCGAGCCATGGATCGGGGCGACCAGAGAAGACGTCGACACTTCGTCCAAGCCGCCGAGCATGGACCGCGAGGCACGACGCGAGCGGTCCATGCTTGACGGCGTCGAGTCCCCCGGAGGGTCAGTGACGGATGGTGAGCGGACGCGCCCACCAATGTCGCGCACCACCCTAACCATCACACGGGGATACGGCGTGGCCTCGCCAGTCAAGAATGAAGGTCCGCAAGGCCGCCGCCAGCCGAACCGAAGGTGGCACGACCGCTAAGGCTTGTCGTGGCGAAAGCGGTTTGGCCCCCGGTCAAGGCACCCGGCGACGTCGGGTGCCTCGTTGTTCCGCCTGGATAGCGCTACCATAAGGTTGGTGTGGCGCAACTACCGAACAAGGGCGGTTGCGGCACCTTAGTCGCCAATGAAGCCCTTGACGGCGATGCCGCCGTGGATGAGCGCGACGCCGTCGAGAGGTAGCAGCCAACAAGCGTATCGGAACGATGCGGACCAGCCTGCTCGTAGGAGAACCACGGCGACAACCTCCCCTATCACGATACGCTTTCACGTCGAGTCTTGGGTAACCCCGACGATCAGCCGAACACGTTTCGAGGGCCCACGAGACAATCGATGGTCAGAGCTAGGAAAAGCTCTTCTTCGTGTCGTCGAGGGTCGTTTTGGCCACCGTCTTCACTTTGTCTCCGATGTCGGACACGGCTTGCGAGGCCGCTTCCGGCGTCAGGCCCTGCACGCGCGCTTCCTCCGCCGCCCTGTCGTAGGCGTTGCCGAACCCCTCACGAACGGACTCCTTCAAGTCACCGATCCTACCCGCGAACACGTCCTCCGCCGCGATCCGCGGCAAGACGGCCGCCACGCCAGCCCCTACCGCCAAACCCGCGGCACCAAGGACGAATGGCTGGCGCCGCAGCAGGTCCGCGAAGCCACCCCGCATGGAGGCCAAAAGGTCAGGCGCTCGGTCCAAGGCGCCACCAGGAGACCGCTCACTGACCCCCTTGACGGACGCGGCGGCGTTGGCGGCCATGTCCCTCGCGTCATGCGCGGTGGCACGGATGCCGTCGCCCACCGACGTGACGGTGCCCGCTCCCGCCGAGGCGACAGCCGACGCGTGGTTGGCGAAGCGTTGCGAGGCGGCCGCGCCGATATCGGAGGCGTGGTCGATGATGGTCCCGAGACCACCGGACACCGCGTTGGAAACGCTCGTGGTCACCGACGACGCGCCGGCACCGACCATCCTGCCGCCGGCACCGATCCCGGTCGCTGCCGACCGTCCCATACCGCGTACCTTACCGAACACGGACCCGCCGTTTCGACCCATCACCATCCAGAGCAGTCCCATGCCGATCAACGCCGTCGACGCGGGGTTCTCCCGAGCGGCGTCCACCAAGTCACGCGCGAAGCCCTTGTCCTCTCGCGACGGCGGGATGTCGTTGTTGCCGAGTGTCATGACAGGTGTCCCTTCGCCGCGCTGGCGTCCCTTTGGAGCTGGACGATGGTCCGCGTCGGCGCGAGCGTGTCGGCGCGCAACCGCCGGAGTCCGATCGCCGCGAGGATACCACTGACAGCGAATCCAACGATCGCCGCGAGCAGGTCCGAGAGGGGCTCGGGCACGCCAATGTCGGTCAACAAGGCTGCCAGCGCGATCAGCAAGAGGACGAGCGCCGGCAACACCAACAAACCCGCGCCCGCGATGAAGCCCACGCCGACGGCGGCGCTCTTGGCCTTGGCGGTCATCTCGGCCTGTACGAGGTTGACCTCACTGCGGAGCAGTGCGGATAATTGATTGAACGCTTCCGTGAGGAGGCCGGAAACCGATTGGTTGTCGCGCGTCATGGCCGGTTGGTCCCCAGACCGGTCCCGAGGCCACGCGGGATCTCGCTGGCTCCGAGCCCGGACGCCGTCGTCGCGACACCGCCACGATCGCCCAACCCGCCCTTGCCCAACCCGCCTTGCATGGGCGCACCATCCGGCAGCGAGCCGGCGACGACGAGGGAGCGTCCCGCGCCGGAAGCATCCGATCCGAAATCACTGGTCGCCGCGTGGGACGCGGTCGGTGTCCTCAACAGGCGCATGACGGCGAAGCCACCCAGCACGGTCGCGCCGAGGAACGCGGCCGGTTGCCGCTTGGCGAAGCCCTGGACGTCGCTCAGGATCTGACGAACGTCGCGCCGCTGAACGGCGTCGGTCATGGCGTCGATCTCGTCCGCCGCGCGCCTGATGTATGTCGCGGCCGGCGGCAACTCCCCTTCGAGCTCGTCCGCCGCACGTCGGATCGCCCCCGAGATGCCCTTGATCTTGCTGACCCCGGCGGACTTCTGATCCTCGAGCGCGTCGCTGGCCTTACCGCCGGCGTCCGATGCCATGGCTTTCGCCGACTCCTTGGCATTCCCGAGCAAGCCCGCCGCCTTGTCGCCCATGCCTTGCGTGGCCGAGGACGCCTGCGCCCCGACACCCTTGAGCTTCTCGGTCGCGTCACCGGCGCGGTCGCGTAGTCGATCGGCCGCTTCGGCCACAACGGATGATGTTTTCGGATCTTCGATCATGCTGCCACGCCTACTGTTGAACTGAAAAATTCGATGTCGGGGCGAGTGCCCTGGAACCGACCGCCCCCGTCACGTCCGAACCGGATCCGGCTGGTTGCTTTCGGTTCGGCCGATGGCGGCGTCGACGACCGCGCCGACCTTCTCGCCAAGCTCGGACACCGCGCTTCGCACACCTTCGGGGCTCAAGCCCTGATCCTTGGCGCGACCGACCGCGCCGTCATACAGGTCGCCGGCGGCGTCGCTCGCCGCCTCGTAACCCTGATCGATGAGGTTCGCCGCCTTCTGCTTCAAGTCGGGCGCCACCTTGTCTAAGAGCTGGCCCTCGATTTCCGTCGTCGGCATGATCGCGGCCAGGAGCGCCCCAACCGCCAGACCGGCGCCGGCGACGAGCATGGGATTGCGATGGAACAGGTCCATTGCCGCCGACTGCGTCCGCACCGCCGTTCGCGTGACGTGGTCGCCCGCGCCAGACGCTTTGTCCGCGCCGCCCCGCACCATCGCGCCCCCCTTGTCGGCGAGCCCCGATACGGCGCTCGTGCCGGCGCCCAGGACGTCGCCGACACGCGAGGCGGCATCCTGGGCCGCCGAGTGCACGGTCTGCCGTGCGGTGCCCAGGCTCGACGCGACGTGCTGTCCGGCCTGGGTTCCAGTCGCCTTGATGGTGTTCCAAACGCCGCCGACCGCCTGAAGGGAACGGTCGCCGGCCATCGTCGCACCGACCGTGGCGTCACCGATGGCATTGCGTGTCGCGGGACGTGTCAGGGCGATCCCGGCGCCGATCAGCAGCAACGGCATCGGTACGCTCCGGCCCATTTTCCACAACGGCACCGCCAGCCCGGCGCCGATGGCGACCGAGCGGAGGGGATTATCGCGGACGCCGCGACGCAGGCGGACATTCCAAGCCGAAGCGGTGTCGCGCGCGTAATCGCCGATCTCGCTCTTCACGTAACCGATCGAAACCTTCCGGCGCATGTCCTCGACCTCGCCGAGGATCGTCGCGCGCAACGCGTCGACCGTCCCGACCAATTCTGCTCGGTTCCGCTCGGTTTCGCGCTCGAGCTGATCGAGGGACTTGCTGGGCGCGGATGTCATGGAGACGACCTTCAACGATTCACCGACGCGACGTTCTCGCATCGTCAGGACGCAACAGCGTTGGAACCGCTTCGTTCCCGGCGAGCAGGACGACGAACCTTACCGCGCCTCCCTTCGAACAAACACTCGATGCGTCTGGATCGTTTTCGGAGAGGACACGGCCGCCCAGCTGGACGGGTGGGCGGGATCTTGGGACAAGGGCGTCGGTGATCGCTCGATGGCGGTCCCATCATCGCCCTTGGCCGGTTGAGCCTCGCAGGGGTATCGAAGGAGAATGACCGCGTGATGGAGCAAGCCGATGTGGCACCGCCGGAGCTCGTCACGCTCGACGCCGTCGCCCTCTCCGAGGCCATCCGCACCCGCCGAGTGTCCTGCGTCGAGGTCATGCGGGCCACCCTCGACCATGTCGCCGCGCTGAACCCGCACGTGAACGCGATCGTCGCCCTCCAGCCCGAGGACGGGCTGCTGGACCAGGCGAGGGCGCGCGACCAACAGCTCGCCCGGGGCGAGTGGTGTGGCCCACTGCACGGCATCCCGCAGGCCATCAAGGACCTCGAGCCGGTCGCCGGCATCGTCAGCACGCAAGGGTCCCCCGTCTTCAAGGACGTCGTGCCCGCCACCGACTCGATCGTCGTCGAGCGGACGCGGGCCGCCGGCGCGATCATCATCGGCCGGACGAACGTGCCGGAGTTCGGCCTTGGGTCGCACACCTACAACCCGGTCTACGGCACGACGCTCAACGCCTACGACCAGGCGAAGACGGCCGGCGGCAGCAGCGGTGGGGCCGCCGTGGCGGTGGCGCTCCGCATGCTCCCCGTCGCGGACGGCAGCGACCTCATGGGCTCGCTCCGCAACCCGGCCGCCTACAACAACGTGTTCGGCCTGCGCCCCTCCTACGGGCGCGTCCCTTCGGGTCGGGACGCGTTCCTGCCGAGCCTGAGCTGCAACGGGCCGATCGCGCGCAACGTGCCGGATTTGGCGATGCTGCTGTCCGTCCAGGCCGGCTACGACGCCCGCGTGCCCCTGTCGATCCGCGAGGACCCCGCCCTGTTCACGCGCGCGCTCGATCGCGACTTCACCGGCGTCCGCCTGGCGTGGGGCGGCGACCTGCGGGGTCACCTGCCGTTCGAGCCGGGCGTGCTCGACCTCTGCGAAGGCGCCCTGGAGGCCTTCGAGCGCATCGGCTGCGTCGTCGAGGCGGCCGTTCCCGATCACCCCATGGGCGACGTGTGGGAGGACTTCACCGTGCTTCGCTCCTGGCAGACGGGCACGGCCCTCGCCCCGATCTACGATGATCCGGGCACGCGGGCGACCATGAAGCCCGAGGCGATCTGGGAGGTCGAGCGGGGGCTCGCGCTGTCGGCGCGCGCCGTGGCGAGGGCGTCCGCCGGACGCTCCGCCTGGTACGCGGCCTTCCGCGCGCTGCTCGATGAATACGACTACTTCCTCCTGCCCTCGGCCCAGGTCTTCCCCTTCGATGCCGGGATCCATTGGCCGAAGGCGATCGCCGGCCGGTCCATGGACACCTACCATCGCTGGATGGAAGTCGTGGCGCCCGTGACGATGACCGGCTGCCCGGCCTTGAACGTGCCGGTCGGCTTCAACGAGCGCGGCCTGCCGATGGGCCTGCAGATCGTCGGTCGCAACCACGGGGAATGGGGCTGCCTCCAGCTCGCCCACGCCTACGACCAGGCCACCGGCTGGACACGGACGCGACAGCCGGCCTTGATGGCCCGCGCCGCCCCTCCTCGAGCCGAGCCCCGATGACCAGCCTGCCCCTCGTCCTGATCACCGCCCCCATCCACGAGGACGCGCAGGCCATGCTCCGCCCCCACGCGCGTCTGGTGACCGCCCCCGACACGGGGGCGGCGACGATCCGGGCGCTCGCGGCGGAGGCGGTCGGCATGATCGTGCGCTCGCAGCTCCCCGACGACGTCACCGAGCACGCGCCGCTGCTGCGCGGGATCGTCCGGCACGGCGTCGGGCTGGACTGGGTGCCCCTGGCCGCCGCGACCGCGCGAAGGATCCCGGTCGCGAACCTGCCGGGTAGCAACACGCAGGCGGTGGCGGAATACGTCTTCGCGGCCCTGTTCCACCTGCGCCGGCGGGTTTGGGCGGTCGATGCCCGGCTGCGCGCCTCCGGCTGGGGGGAAGCGAAGTCCAGCGCGAGCGACCTGGGCGAGATCGGCGGCGCCACCCTCGGCGTCCTGGGGACCGGCGAGATCGGGCGACGCGTCGCGGCGATCGCGCGCCAGGGCTTCGGCATGCGGGTCCTCGGCCATTCGCGCAGGGACGACGACCACGGCGGCCTGATCGAGCCGGTCGGCCGCGACGCGCTGTTCGAGCGCAGCGACGTCGTGGTGATCGCCTGCGCCCTGACGGCGGCGACGCGCGGCATGGTCGACGCCCGTCTGCTCGGCCTGATGAAGCCCTCGGCCCTGCTGATCAACGTCGCGCGCGGCCCGATCCTCGACACGGCGGCGATCGTCGCGGCGTTGCGGGCCGGCACCATCGCCGGGGCGGCGCTCGACGTCTTCGAGGCGCAGCCCTTGGCGTCCGATCATCCCCTGCACGGCTGCCCGAACCTCCTCCTCACGCCCCACGTCGCCGGCACGAGTTCGACCAGCCTGCGGACGATGGGGATCGGGTCCGCGCGGGAGATGCTCCGCATCCTGCGCGGGGAGCGACCCCTCAACCTGGTCAATCCCGAGGCGCTGGAGGCTTGAGGGTCGTGAGCCACGCGAACATCGTCCGGGTGGTCGCCCGGCGTCAGCGGCCGAGCGCCTCGGGGTTCACCACGCGGATCGGCTCCCCGTCGAGCCAGGCCAGGATGTTGGCGACGCTGTCCCCGTAGAAACGTCGCATCACCGGCAGCGTGGAATAGCCGAGGTGCGGGGTCAGCACCGTGTTGGGGGCGGAGCGCAGCGGGCTGTCGGCCGGCAGCGGCTCCCGCGCGTAGACGTCGAGCGCGGCGGTGATGCGGCCGGCGCGCAGGCTGGCCAGCAACGCCGCCTCGTCGACGAGCGGCCCGCGCGACGTGTTGACGAGGATGGCGCCGGGCTTCATGGCGGCGAGTTCGGCCGCCCCGACGATGGCGCGCGTGCGCTCCGACAGCACGAGGTGCAGCGTCACGGCGTCCGACGTCGCGAACAACTCGTCCTTGGCCACCCGCGCGACGCCGGCGGCGGCGGCGGCTTCGGCGGTGAGGTTCTGGCTCCAGGCCACCACGTCCATGCCGAAGGCCAGCGCGATGCGGGCGACGCGCGTGCCGAGCCGGCCGAGCCCGACCACGCCGAGCCGGCGGCCCTCCAGCGTCCCTCCGACCGGCAGGCCGGCGTGCCACCCGCCCGCGCGCATCAGCGCGTCCGCCCGCGGCACCTGCCGCGCGGCGGCCAGCAGGAGCGCCCAGGTCAGTTCGGACGTCGAGGCGGTGGTGAGGTCGCCCCCGCTGGTGTTGCACACGAGCACGCCGTGCGCCGTGCAGGCGGCGACGTCGAGCGTCGGCGCCCGCGCCCCCGTGAGCGCGACGAGGCGAAGGCGGGTGAGCCGCGCGATGAGCGAGGCCGGGAACGCCGTTCGCTCGCGCATCGGCACCAGGACGTCGAAGTCGGCCAAGGTTCGCGCCGTCTCCTCCTCGGAGGCGAAGGGCTCGGAGAACACGGTGACGGCGACGTCGCGGGCACGCAGTTCCTCCCACGGCGCGGCGTCCAAGGCCAAGGCCTGCGTGTCGTCCAGAACGGCAACCTTGGTCATCAGGTCCCCTCGCTCGATGCTCCCGGCGGGGCCGGCCATCAACCCTGGAGGACGAGCTTCTGCACGCGCCAATTCAGGAGTTCGCCGACCAACAGCACGTTTTCCTGCGGACATGCCATCTCGTGGATCCAACCGAACTGCCCCAGCCGCCGCCCGGCTTGGCCGAGGACGCCGAGGACCTTGCCCTCCAGCGTCATCTTGTAGATGCGGCCGGGATAGGCGTCCGAACAGTACAGGACCTGGTTCGGCCCCGGCGAGATGGCGAGCGTCCACGGCGACCCCGGCGCGAAGGTGCCGGCGGCGATGTCACCCTCGTTCGGCATGTTGCCCATGACCGGCCGCGTGCCGGCGGGGAACGGCACGTCGATCGTGAACTGGCGCTGGAAGGTGCCCTCGCGGTCGAACACCTGGATGCGCCGGTTGCTCCGGTCGGCGACGTAGACGAGGCCCTTGGCGTCGAGCGCGATGGAGTGGGGCGTGTGGAACTGGCCGGGGCCGGTGCCGCGCTCGCCCCAGGACTTCAGCCAATTGCCGTCCTTGTCCACCTTGGCGACGCGCGAGTTGATGTAGCCGTCGCTGATGAAGGTGTTGCCGTCGACGTCCCAGGCGACGTCCGTGACCTGCCGGAACATGCCGTCGATGGCCGGCAGGGGCGGGTTCGGGTGCTTGAGCGGGCCGGTCCCCTCGTCCGCCGCCTCCCCCTTGCGGCCGAGCACCATGGCCACGCGCCCGTCCGGCGTGAACTTGATGACCATGTCCGAGCCCTTGTCGGTCACCCAGATGTTGTCGTGCGGGTCGACCTTCACCGTGTGGGCGAAGGACCAGGCGTAGAGGTGGTGGCCGATCTCGCGCACGAAGCGGCCGTCCGCGTCGAACTCGAGGAGCTGGGCCGCCGCCGCCGCGTAGGCCGGCCCCGTGGTGTCGCCCCGGTGGAAGACGAAGATGTGGCCGTGCGAGTTGACGGCGACGCCGGACACCTCGCCGAGGAACAGGGTGTCCGGCAGCTTCAGGACGTTGGGCACCGACTCGTAGGCGATCACGGGCACGTCGCCGGTCTGGGCGAGCGGGGCGGCGCGGGCCAGCGAGGGCGAGAGCGCCAAGCCGGCGGTGGCCGCCAGGAAACGCCGCCGGTGCCACGCGCGCAGCAGCGACGGCCCGCAGCAATCGCAGGCCTCGGAATGCCGAAGGTCCATCGCATCCTCCCCATCGAAGATTGTTGGGCGCCGTTAAACACCCGTCGCGAAGGGGCTCAAGCTGTCCGCATGGGGGATGGCGCGCGGCGTCGAGCGTGCCGCAGAACCTATCGGGGCGCGGGAAACGTCGTGGTAGGGATGGGCTCGCGGCCCGTCGATGAACCTTCCCACCCCCGATGCAAGTGCCCCCCGCCATGCCCACCCCACCCGCGAAGGCGCGCGTCGCCATCACCTACTGCACGCAGTGCCAGTGGCTGCTGCGCGCCGCCTGGATGGCCCAGGAACTCCTCTCCACCTTCGGCGCGGACCTGCTCGCCGAGGTGGCCCTGGTGCCGGGCACGGGCGGCGTCTTCGCCATCACCTGCGACGGCGCCCTGATCTGGGAGCGCAAGGCCGACGGCGGCTTCCCCGACGCGAAGGTTCTGAAGCAGCGGGTCAGGGACCGATTGGACCCCGACCGCGACCTCGGCCATTCCGACCGCAAGGGCAACCCGACGTAGGAGGGGCGCTCAGCTCGACGAGGCCACCTTGTCCTGCGTCTTGGTCTCGAAGTCGTCGGCCTCATGGCGCTCGTGCAGCTGGCTCGCCGGCTCGCCGTTGATGCGGTTGACCATGCGGCCGCGCCGCACCGCCGGCCGTTTGGCGATCGCGTCGGCCCAGCGCCGGACGTGGGCGTAGCTTTCCACGTCGAGGAACTCGGCCGCGCCGTAGAGCACGCCCTTCGCCAGGCCGCCGTACCAGGGCCAGACCGCCATGTCGGCGATCGAGTAGTCGCCGGCCAGGTGTTCATGGTCGGCGAGGTGCTTGTCGAGCACGTCGAGCTGGCGCTTCGCCTCCATGGCGAAGCGATCGATCGCGTACTCGATCTTGACCGGCGCGTAGGCGTAGAAATGGCCGAAGCCGCCGCCGAGGTAGGGCGCGCTGCCCATCTGCCAGAACAACCAGGACAGGCATTCCGCGCGGGGCGCCGCCTCGGTGGGCAGGAAGGCCCGGAATTTCTCCGCGAGGTGGACGAGGATCGCGCCCGACTCGAAGACCCGGATCGGCGTCGGCCCGCTCCGGTCGACCAGGGTCGGGATCTTGGAGTTCGGGTTGGCCGCCACGAAGCCGCTGCCGAACTGGTCGCCCTCGCCGATCCGGATCAGCCAGGCGTCGTATTCCGCGCCAGCGTGGCCGAGGGCGAGCAGCTCCTCCAGCATCACCGTGACCTTCACGCCGTTGGGCGTGCCCTGCGAGTAGAGCTGCAGGGGATGGCGTCCGACCGGCAGGTCCTTCTCGTGCGTGGCGCCCGAGATGGGACGGTTGATGTTCGCGAACCGGCCCCCGCTCGCCTTGTTCCAGCTCCACACCTTGGGCGGCACGTAGTCGGGCGAGTCGGTCATTCCTCAAGCTCCAAGGTTCGGGCGTTTGGCGTCGGGCAAGCGCAGGTTAACCTAGCGCGGATGGCGAGGTTGGCCACCGGACATTTCATCGTGCGGCCGCGGTCACTTGGCGTCGCAACCCGGCGCGTCGAACAGGGCGGCGAGGCCGCAGGCCGAGGTCAGCATCGCGTCGCCGTCGTGGCCGACGCCGGCCACCAGCGCGAGTCGATGGTTCGGGGTGCCGGCGTCGCGCGCCTTCATGGTGGCGACGTAGCGCTCGCCGCGCGCCAAGCGGTATGCTCCCTGCGCCTCCGCCATGCAGCTCTTGTCCAGCGCCGACTGGTCGGGGTTGGTGTCCGCCGTGCCGAGCAGGTAGGTCACGCGCCGCGCGACGTAGGCGCGCTCCAGCTCGCCGACGCTGGGTCGGGCGAGGTAGGCGGGACGCCGCGCCATCCCGTATTTCCAGTCGTTGAAGCCGGCGCACGTCGCGGCGATCGCCGGCTCCGGCCTCGCGTCGTCGAAATAGGCGTAGGAGGAGGGGTTGGCGACGACGTAGCTCACCGCGATGCCCTGGCGCGCCAGGGCCGCGTCCCCTCGCCCGGCGATGGCGTAGCGCTGGACCACCTGGCCGCCGCCGGAATGGCCGGCGACGACGATCGCCTTGAGGTTGGGGAACGAGGCCCGCTCGCCCAGCCGGGCCAGGATCGCGTCCAGAACGGCGAAGGAGCTGACGGGCGCCGGCGCGACCGCCGGGTCGCCGCCCTCCCAGCCCTCCAGCGTCCAGCGCAGGGTGTCGGCCGGCAGGTGGTGGGGCGCGATGTCGAGGTTCGCCAGGAACTGCGGCACGATCATGAGGGCGGATCGCCCGAGCGGACCGGCGGCCGCCTGGGCGGTCAGGGCCGAGCGGTAGTAGCTGTCCGCGTTGCGTAGCCGTCCGTGGATCACGATCACCGCCCGCGTGACGTCGGGCAGCGGCCGCGACCAGTCGCCGGACAGGTAGACGGGCACGCGGCCGGCGTCGCCGACCGGCATGGTGGTGCCGGCGACCGCCTTGACCGGGTGGAGGTGCGAGGCGGCCTCCTCCGCGGCGAAGGCCGGACGGGCGAGGAGGGCCATCAGCAGGCCCATCACGCGGCAGAGCCGTTCCATTCGCATCCTCCGGTCGGTCGCGGCACCTTCGGGAGCGACATAGCGCGGCCACCGCCTACGACGAACACCCGTGTTCCCTTTCGGGCGCCGATGGCCCAGGAAGACCGCCGCACGGCGCTCGACGAGGCGCCGTCCACAGCCGGGAGGACACCGCATGTCGATCGAACGCCGCACGCTGCTACGCTCATCGGCGGGCGCCGCCGCCGCCCTGGTCACCGGCGGCGCGCTGGCGGCCGAGCAGGCCACGGGCGACGTGTCCGGCAAGCCGGCCGTCGCGCCGCCGCCCGGTGGCGCGCCCAAGGGCCCCGCCGCCGAACCGGTCACCCGCATCATCGCCCGTTACGCCGCGACCGCGCCGGTCGGGCA
>CAXSDP010000090.1:0-12774 GCA_964235705.1 uncultured Beijerinckiaceae bacterium
GCCGGTTGGGCCGGAGCCGGCGCGACGGGCTGGTGGGCGACCACGTCGCCCTTCATCACCTGGCCGCGTCGGCCGGAGCCGGCGACGTCGGCGACGTCGATGCCGCGGTCGGCGGCGGACTTGGCGGCGGACGGCGCCGGCGGCATCGGCTTCGGCCCCTTGATGGCCGAACCTTGGATGGCGGAGGCGCCGTTGGCGTCGGTGGCGGCGGCCGCCGCGCGCGAGGCGGCCGGCGCGCCCTTGGCGGTCTGCGCCGGCGGCGTGCCGGTCGCCTTGGCCTCGGCAGGTTTGGCCTCGGCCGGCTTGGCCGCGCCATTGCCGGCCGCCGCGCCGCCCTCGGTGATCTGCCCGAGCAGGCCGCCCGGCTCGACCGTTTCGCCGTCCTTGGCGGTGATCTCGGCGAGCACGCCGGCGGCCGGCGCGGTGACCTCCAGCGTCACCTTGTCGGTTTCGAGTTCGCAGAGCGGCTCGTCGGCTTTCACCGTCTCGCCCGGCTTCTTGAACCAGCGCCCGATCGTCGCCTCGCTCACCGACTCGCCGAGGGTGGGAACGCGGATTTCAGTGGCCATCGTCAATCGCCGCCTCTGCGGCCCTCCAAGTCATATTTCAAAGGATGCGATGCTTCAGGCGAAGGCCCCGTCAGGCGAAGGCCTCGTCGGTGAAGGCCTTCATCTGCGCGAGGTGCTTCGACATCAGCCCCGTGGCGGTCGCGGCGGCGGCCGGGCGGCCGACGTAGCGCGGCCGCGTCTGCTGCCCGCCGACCTGGGTCAGCACCCATTCGAGGTAGGGGTCGATGAAGGCCCAGGCCCCCATGTTCTTGGGCTCCTCCTGGCACCACACGACCTGCGCGCCCTTGAAGCGCCCCAGCTCGTTGACGAGCGCCTTCAGCGGCATCGGGTAGAGCTGCTCGACGCGCAGCAGGTAGACGTCGTCGATGCCGCGCCGCTCGCGCTCCTCGAACAGGTCGTAGTACACCTTGCCGCTGCACAGGACGACCCGCCGGACCTTACCGTCCGCGACCAGGGCGACCTTATGGTCGCCGGCCACCTCCGCCCCGTCGCGCAGCAGGCGGTGGAAGGTGGTGCCGGCCTCCATCGCCTCGAGGCTCGACACGGCGCGCTTGTGGCGCAGCAGCGACTTCGGCGTCATGAGGATCAACGGCTTGCGGATGTCCCGCTTCAGCTGCCGGCGCAGGATGTGGAAGTAGTTCGCCGGCGTTGTGCAGTTGGCGACCTGCATGTTGTCTTCGGCGCAGAGCTGGAGGTATCGCTCCAGGCGCGCGGAGGAGTGCTCCGGCCCCTGCCCCTCGTAACCGTGCGGCAGCAGGCACACGAGCCCCGACATGCGCAGCCACTTGCGCTCGGCCGAGGACACGAACTGGTCGAACACGACCTGGGCGCCGTTGGCGAAGTCGCCGAACTGCGCCTCCCACAGCACGAGGGCGTTGGGCTCGGCGACGGAGTAGCCGTACTCGAAGCCGAGCACCGCCTCCTCCGACAGCATCGAGTTGATGACCTCGAAACGCGCCTGCCCGTCGCGGACGTGGTTGAAGGGCACGTAGCGGTGCTCGTTCTCCTGGTCGATCAGCACGGAATGGCGCTGCGAGAAGGTGCCGCGCTCGACGTCCTGGCCGGACAGGCGCACCCGGAAGCCCTCGTCGACGAGGGAGGCGAAGGCGAGCGCCTCGCCCATCGCCCAATCGATGTTGGCGCCGGTGTCGACCGCCTTGCGGCGGTTGTCGAGCAGGCGACCGATGGTCTTGTGGAGGTGGAAGCCGTCCGGAACCTCCGTGATCCGGCGGCCCAGCTCGACGAGGCGGGAGCGCTCGACGCCGGTGTGGCCGCGACGCTCCTCGTCCTGCGGGGACGAGGAGGACGAGCGCAGGCCGGACCAGCGGCCGTCGAGCCAATCGGCGCGGTTGGGCTGGTAATGCTGGCCGGCCTCGTACTCCTCGTCGAGCTTGGCGCGCCAGGCCGCCTTGGCCTCGTCCACCGCCTCCTGGGTGATGACGCCCTCGCCGACGAGCTTGGCGGCGTAGATGTCGAGCACGCCCTCGTGCGCCCGGATCTTCTTGTACATCAGCGGCTGGGTGAACGAGGGCTCGTCGCCCTCGTTGTGGCCGAAGCGCCGGTAGCAGAACATGTCGATGACGACCGGCTTATGGAACTGCTGCCGGAACTCGACCGCGATCTTGGCGGCGTGCACCACCGCCTCGGGATCGTCGCCGTTGACGTGCAGGATGGGCGCCTCGATCATCTTCGCGGTGTCGGACGGGTACGGCGAGGACCGCGAGTAGCGGGGATAGGTGGTGAAGCCGATCTGGTTGTTGATGATGAAGTGGATCGACCCGCCGGTCCTGTGGCCCTTGAGGCCGGACAGGCCGAAGCACTCGGCGATCACGCCCTGGCCGGCGAAGGCGGCATCGCCGTGCAGCAGCAGCGGCAGCACCTTGGATCGCTCGACGACGTCGTCCTTCTGGTCCTGCTTGGCGCGCACCTTGCCGAGCACCACGGGGTCGACGATCTCGAGGTGCGACGGATTGGCGGCGAGCGAGAGGTGCACGGTGCGCTCGTCGAAGGTGCGGTCCGACGAGAAGCCGAGGTGGTACTTCACGTCGCCCGAGCCTTCCGTCCCGACCGGCGTGTAGGAGCCGCCCTTGAACTCGTGGAAGATGGCGCGGTGGGGCTTGTGCATCACTTGGGCGAGCACGTTGAGCCGGCCGCGATGCGCCATGCCGACCTCGATGTCCTCGATGCCGAGCGCGCCGCCGCGCTTGATGATCTGCTCGAGCGCCGGCACCATGCTCTCGCCGCCGTCGAGCCCGAACCGCTTGGTGCCGGTGTAGCGCACGTCGAGGAACTTCTCGAAACCTTCCGTCTCGATCAGCTTGTTGAGGATCGCCCGCTTGCCTTCCGGCGTGAAGGTGATCGCCTTGTCCACGCCCTCGATGCGCGCCAGCATCCAGGCCTTCTCGGCCGGGTCGGACATGTGCACGAACTCGAAGCCGATCGTGTCGCAATAGGTGCGCCGCAGGATCGGCATGATGTCGTTGATCGAGGCCCAATCGAGGCCGAGCACGCCGTCGAGGAACACCGGCCGGTCGAGGTCCGCGTCGGTGAAGCCGTAGGTGGACGGGTGCAGCTCCTCGTGGTCGGTCGGGGGCTCCAGGTCGAGCGGGTCGAGCTTGGCGTGGAGGTGGCCACGGGTCCGGAACGTGCGGATCATCGTCAGCGCGCGCACGGAATCCCGAGCCGCCTCGCTGATCGTCTTGGCGAGGGCGGCCGGATCGGCGACCGGGGCGACCTTGTCCGCGGCGACCTTCGCCGGGGGCTTGTCGGCGATTCGCTTCTCCGCCGCCGGCCAGTCGCCGTCCAGCGCCGAGACGAGCTCGCCGTTGGCCGCGACCGGCCAGTTCGCCCGCTTCCAGGCCGGTCCGGTGGCGGTCCGCTCGACCGCGCCCGCGTCGTCGTTCAGCTCGGCGAAGAAGGCCCGCCATTCCGGATCGACGGACGAGGGATCGGCCCGGTAACGCTCCTGCAGCTGCTCGACGTAGGCGGCGTTGCCGCCGTAAAGGAAAGAGGTGGTCGCGAAGCCCCCGCCGCCGGGGCGTCCCGCCCCACCGCCACCGCCGCCGCCCGTCTCGCCGTCATCCTGCCGTGCCATTCCACCTGATCCTCCGGCCCGTCGCCGATCTCCATCCGGCACGCGGGCATCCTTGAAACCTGACCCGGATCCGGGACCTGAGCCCCGACCCTCCGAAGCCTCCTTACAACGCCACGATCATGGCGCCAGCATGCCCGCCGCACCGACCGGTCGGTTCACGGTCGACGGCCCCGCTAGTCGCGCGTGACCGCGAGCGCCCAGATCGTCGCCGGGATCCAGCCGATCAGGGTCGCATGAAGGATCACGCAAGCGATGCCTTGCCAAACTTTGCCGCAGATGAACATCGCCAGCCATGGCGCCAGGAAGCAGATGAGGATCATCACCATCGCCGGACCTCCTCGCGGTGACCCGCCTCGCGGCCGTGGCTGCCCCCCACCCTCATCCCTTCAGGACCTCGACGAGGGTCTTGCCGAGCCGGGCCGGCGACGGCGACACGGTGATGCCCGCCGCCTCCATCGCGGCGATCTTGTCCTCGGCGCCCCCCTTGCCGCCGGAGATGATCGCGCCGGCGTGGCCCATGCGGCGGCCGGGCGGCGCGGTGCGGCCGGCGATGAAGCCGACCATCGGCTTCCGGCGGCCGCGCTTGGCCTCGTCGGCGATGAACTGCGCCGCCTCCTCCTCGGCCGATCCGCCGATCTCACCGATCATGACGATCGACTTGGTGGCATCGTCGGCGAGGAACAGTTCCAGCATGTCGATGAACTCGGTCCCCTTCACGGGATCGCCGCCGATGCCGACCGCCGTGGTCTGCCCCAGGCCCTCGCGGGTGGTCTGGAACACGGCCTCGTAGGTGAGCGTGCCGGAGCGCGACACGATCCCCACCGATCCGTTCGAGAAGATGTTGCCGGGCATGATGCCGATCTTGCACTCGCCCGACGTCATCACGCCGGGGCAGTTCGGTCCGATCAGCCGCGACTTGGAGCCGGACAGCGACCGCTTCACCCGCACCATGTCGATCACCGGGATGCCCTCGGTGATGCAGACGATCAGCGGGATCCCCGCGTCGATCGCCTCGCAGATCGCGTCGGCGGCGCCGGGCGGCGGCACGTAGACGACGCTGGCGTCGGCGTCCGTCTCCGCCTTCGCCTGGGCGACGGTGTCGAAGATCGGCAAGCCGATGTGGAAGCCGCCGCCCTTGCCCGGCGACACGCCTCCCACCATCCGCGTTCCGTACGCGATCGCCTGCTCGGAGTGGAAGGTGCCGTTCTTGCCGGTGAAGCCCTGGCAGATGACCTTGGTGTTCTTGCCGATGAGTATGGACACGCGCGAGTTCCGATGATCGACGAGGGCGGGGGCGGACGCCGCGCCAGGACCCGACCCCTGGGGCCGGCCCGACGAGGCCGGACCGGTGGGGCCGCATGCGTCGATGGCGGTATAAAGGGTTTTGCGGTCAGGCCAACCAAAACTATCGCATCCTTCGGCCGATACGGAAGCCGCCGCCGGGCGTTGACCGATGGGGTTGGCCCATCAGGCCGCCCGATCGGAAGGGGGCATCCAAGCTGGACAAGCGGGGCGCGCTCTGCTACCCGCCTATCCCGTCCTGGTGCGCCGCCCGCGCGCCCGACGTCCCATTGCCACTTTCCAGGCGCGGTCACGGCCGCCGAAAAGGATCATGCGTGCAAGTTCTCGTTCGCGACAATAACGTCGATCAAGCCTTGAAGGCCTTGAAGAAGAAGATGCAACGGGAAGGCATCTTCCGCGAGATGAAGCTGCGTGGCCATTACGAGAAGCCCTCCGAGAAGCGCGCCCGCGAGAAGGCCGAGGCGGTGCGCCGCGCCCGCAAGCTCGCCCGCAAGAAGATGCAGCGCGAGGGCCTGTTGCCGATGAAGCCGAAGCCGGTTCCCGGCGCCCGCTGAGTCGCGGGTTCGAGGGGCGGCCGTGGTTTCGGCCGCCCGCGCCTTATCCTTCCGAGCATCTTGGCGTTACGATTGGGTCTCGAGCCGCCGTCACGGCGCCGACACCCCGGGACCGTTCGTTGCGGCGGACGGTGCCATTATCGGCCTCGCGGGGCGCGTTCATCCTGCCTTAACCGTGATCGGGTAGGTCCTGGTTAAGCATATCAGCCTCGTCCAATTCTTGCCGGATTGGTCCTGCCTTTAAAGGGCGGATGGATGGTTTCGCGCCTGGCTGAGCGCGGAGAAGGACGACGGGAATGACCGCTTCGCTCACCTGTGCCTCGGGCCGCACGATCGTCGCCGCGAGGACGATCGCTGAAACGGCGATCGTCCGGCGGTACGGCTTCGTCGCCCTGCTCCTGTGCGGTGGCGGCTTGGCGCTCGCCGGTTGCGGCTCCACGTCGGGCGTGGCCGGCCTGCCCGGCACCGGCGTCGCCGAGATCGCCAACGAGTCGCCCCAGGCCGCGTCCGCCAACATCGCCTCGCTGACGGATGTGGTGGACCGCAACCCCTCGAGCGTCGAGGCGCTGACGACGCGCGGCGTCGCCTACGCCAAGGTCGGGCAGTTCGACAACGCGGTCGGCGACTTCACCCGCGCGATCAAGATCGATCCCAATAGCAGCGCCGCGCTGACCGACCGCGCCCTGGCCTACCGTCAGATGAACCGCGACGACGCCGCCCTGGCCGATTTCAACCGAGCCATCACCGCCAACCCGAACCACATGCCGGCCTACCTCGGTCGCGCCAACCTCGAGCGCGTCCAAGGCAAGCTCGACGACGCCAAGAACGACCTCGACCAAGCGATCCGGCTCAACCCGGAGAGCGCGCAGGCCTTCCACGCGCGGGGGCTGATCTATCAGCGCGAGGGCAACCAGCCGCTCGCCATCACCGACTTCGACAACGCCATCGACCGCGACCCCTTCAACGGCGCGCCCTACCAAGCGCGCGGCGAGAGCCTGCTGGCGATCGGCAAGCCCGCCAAGGCGATCGAGGACTTCAACGCCGCCCTCAACGTCAACAACAAGAACAGCGGCGCCTGGGCCGGCCTCGGGCTCGCCTACGAGAAGCAGGGCAACCGCAGCAAGGCGGCGGAGAATTACGGGCGCGCCCTCGTGTTCGATCCGCAGAACACGATCGCCAAGCAGGGTCAGCAGCGCCTGGGGGCCTGACGGATCGCCGGCTCGGTGCCCGATTGACAAGCGGGAACCACGCTTATAGGTGTCGCGCTCTTCGCCCGCGCGGATCACCGCGCGGGCATGTTTCATAAGATCAAGAAGCCGTTCCGTCGCGCGTGGCGACGAGTCCGGATCGATATCGAGGTTCATATGTTCGCGGTCATCAAGACGGGCGGCAAGCAATACAGCGTTGCCGTCGACGACCAGATCACCGTCATGGCACTGGACGGTCAGCCCGGCGACAAGGTCACCTTCGGCGAGGTCTTGATGCTGGTCGGCGAGGGCGAGCCGAGCATCGGCGCCCCCACCCTGTCGGGCGCCAGCGTCGTCGCCGAGATCGTCGGCCACGAGCGCGGCCCCAAGGTGATCGCCTTCAAGAAGCGTCGCCGCCAGAACTCGAAGCGCAAGCGCGGCCACCGACAGGATTTGACGCAGGTCAAGATCCTGGACGTGGTCGCCGGCTGAGCGCGACCCCGGTCGAAGGGCGGCGACGGTGCACGTTCGCCGTCGGCTAACATCGGCGCCGACACCGGCGCCCGAATCTTTGGAGCAAGGCAATGGCACATAAGAAGGCGGGCGGCTCATCCCGCAACGGCCGCGACTCCGACGGACGCCGGCTCGGCGTCAAGAAGTTCGGCGGCGAGCACGTGATCGGCGGCAATATCATCGTCCGCCAGCGCGGCACGAAGTGGCACCCCGGCGCCAACGTCGGCATCGGCACCGACCACACGCTATTCGCCAAGGCGGAAGGCAAGGTGCTGTTCACCACCAAGGCCAACGGCCGGGCGTTCGTGTCCGTGGTCGCGGCGGAGTTGGCCCAGGCGGCCGAATAGGGCCGAGGTCACAACGCCGCCGGGGCGGGGGCTGGCGGCCTCGTCGGGGGATCGACGCCAGGCGCGGACCCGCCGACACCTGCGGGCCCATCCTCGCGCGGCTTGAGCGCCCACCATGTTCCCGGACATCACCCGCGACGACATCTTCCGCTTGGAAACGGCTCGACTCTGGCTGCGTTGGCTCCGCGCATCGGACGCGCAGTCGCTCGCCGCCGTCGTCAGCCTCGGGTCGGTGGCGCAGATGACGTCCTCCATCCCCCATCCCTACCCCGTGGGCGAGGGCGACCGCTTCATCCTCAACGCCCGCGCCTCGACGGCCGCCGGCGACGCGTTGATCCTCGGCGTCACCGCCAAGAACAAGGCTCGCACGCTGATCGGCCTCGCCAGCGCGCAGGCGATCGGGACCCACGAGGTCGAGGTCGGCTACCTCGTCGCGCCGGCGCAGACCGGGCGTGGCTACGCCACCGAGGTGGTGGCGACGTTGCTCGACGCGGTGTTCAACCTGTCGGAGGTGCGGGTCGCGACGGCGACCAGCCGGGTCGGCAACGCCGCCTCGCGGCGGGTGCTGGAGAAATGCGGCTTCGCGCACGGGGAAACCGGGCTGAAGAACCTGCCGGCGCGCGGCGGCCTGCACCCTTGCGATTTCTTCAGCCTGGACCGGCGCCAATGGCTCGCGCGCGGCAAGGCCAAGCCGCTGCCGGCGATGGCGCACCAGGCCGCCCGTCCACCAATCGGTCAGGGCGGCGGGCGGGGCGATTGACCCTCAAAGCATGCTCGCCAGCACCCGGTCCGGCGGGCGGTGGCCGTCCCAGAACGCCTTGACGTTGATGATGACCTTCTCGCCCATGTCCGTGCGGCTCTCGGTCGTCGCGGAGCCCATGTGCGGCAGCAGCGTCACCTTGCCGGCCTGGGCGAGCTTGACGAGCCGGGGCGATACCGCCGGCTCCTGCTCGAACACGTCGAGCCCGGCGCCGGCGAGTTCGCCGGCCTCCAGCATCCGCGTCAGGGCGGCCTCGTCGATGACCTCGCCGCGCGCCGTGTTGATGAGCAGCGCCTCCGGCCGCAGGTACTTGAGGCGGCGCGCCGACAGCAGGTGGTAGGTCGCCGGCGTGTGGGGGCAGTTGATGGACACGATGTCCATGCGCGCCAGCATCTGGTCGAGCGAGTCCCAGTAGGTCGCCTCCAGCTTCTCCTCCGCCAACAGGCCGAGGCGTCGGCGGTTGTGGTAGTGGATCTGCAAGCCGAACGCCCGCGCCCGCCGGGCGACGGCTTGGCCGATGCGGCCCATGCCGACGATGCCGAGGCGCTTGCCGGTGATCCGGCGGCCCAGCATCCAGGTCGGCGCCCAGCCCGGCCACTCGTTGGCCGGGATCGCGCCGGCCCCCTCCACGATGCGGCGGGCGACGGCGAGGATGAGCGCCATGGTCATGTCGGCGGTGTCCTCCGTCAGGACGCCCGGCGTGTTGGTGACCGTGATGCCCCGCTCCAGCGCCGCGCCGACGGCGATGTTGTCGATGCCGTTGCCGAAGTTGGCGATCAGCTTGAGCTGCGGCCCAGCTTGCCGGATCAGCTCGGCGTCGAGCCGGTCGACGATGGTGGGGACGATCACGTCCGCCGTCCTGAGGACGTCGACGAGTTGCGCGCGCGTGAAGGGTTGGTCGTCGACGTTGAGCCGGGTGTCGAAGAGCTCGCACATCCGGGTCTCGATCCGCTCGGGGAGCCGGCGGGCGATGACGACGAGCGGCTTCTTCTTGGTCATCGGTCCGTCCCGGGATCGAGCGGCCAGCGGCCGCCGGCACGCGCCGCCGACCGGGTGGTATGGGCTCGGCCTACACGCCGTCTTAATGCTAACATGCCATGAAGGAAGGATGGCGCGTTCAGCCCCTTGGTTCCGGCTTTCCTAGCAGATGGTGGCCTGAAAACAAGGAGCGCGCGCGGGTCGAGGCGGGAGCGGCGGGTGCCATGGAGACGGGTGTCGTGAGGGCGGGTTTTACGAAGGCGGGTTCCACGGAAGCGGGAACCGCCCCGACGTCGCGCCGTCGCCTCGGCGCCTTGGGCGCCGCCTGCCTGGGCCTCGCGCTGGCGACGCTCGCCGCCGGGCCTGTGTCGGCCGACGCGACCGGGGCGGTGAGCGGCCTGCCCGTGCCGCGCTACGTCAGCCTCAAGTCGGACCGCGTGAACCTGCGCGAGGGGCCCTCCAAGGATCACCGGACGACCTGGATCTTCGAGCGCGCGGGATTGCCGGTCGAGATCACCGCCGAGTTCGAGACGTGGCGCAAGATCCGCGACTCGGAAGGGTCGGAGGGGTGGGTGCTGCACTCGCTGCTGTCGGGCCGGCGCACCGCCCTCGTCACGCCCTGGAAGAAGGACGGGCCGGCGATCACCGTGTACAGGAAGCCGGAGGCCGACGCCGGCGCTGTCGCGCGGCTGGAGCCCAACGTCCTCGCCAACATCCGCTCGTGCGACAAGGCCTGGTGCCGGGTCAATGGCGAGGGCTTCGACGGCTACGTCAAGCAGGTCGACCTTTGGGGCGTCTACCCCAACGAGGCCGTGGAGTAGCGGGGCCCGGGGTTCGGTGCATTGGATCACCGACGCGGCCCGACAGGGCACCGTCGACATCAGCCAAGCCACCACCTTCGTCATCAACTCAGTTGATGACAAAGGTGGTTGGACCGCGCCCGTGATCCCGTCGATGCTTCAGTCCCGGCCCCGCAGGCCATGGCGCCCCAGCGCGTCGAGGATCGGCGCCGGTTGCGGCTTGCCGCTGGTGAACAGGGCGACGCCCGCGCCGGCCACCCGCGCCGTGCGGGGCAGTTCGAGCACCTCGCTCAGGACCTGATCGACCCGCCGGGCGATCGCCGGCGCCGGGTCGATCCAGTCGACCGGCCAGGGCGCGAGCCGCCGGAAGGGGCCAAGCAGCAGCGGGTAATGCGTGCAGGCCAGCACCACCACGTCCGTCCCGGCCCCCGCTTGGTCCGTCCCTTGGCGCCGGACGAAGCAGGGCGCGATCTCGGCTTCGATCGCCGCGTCGGGCACGGGGACGCCGGCCATGGCCGCCTCGGCGAGCGCGGCGAGGCGGGTCGAGCCGACCAGCGTCACCGCGCAATCGGCGGCGAAGCTGTCGACCAGCGCGCGGGTGTAGTCGCGCGCCACGGTGCCGGGCGTGGCCAGCACGCTGATCATCCGCGACCGCGACCGCGCCGCCGCCGGCTTGATCGCCGGGACGGTGCCGACGAAGGGCACGGCGGGGAAGGCCGCGCGCAGGTCGGGCAGCACCAGGGTCGAGGCGGTGTTGCAGGCGATGACCACGGCGTCGGGCGCGGTGTCGGCGATGAGGCCGCCGATCACCGCCACCACGCGGGCGATCAGGGCCGGCTCGCCCCAGGCCCCGTAGGGGAAGCCGGCGTCGTCGGCGGCGTAGAACAGCCGCGCGTCGGGCCGCGCCTTGGCGACCTCGCCCAGCACCGTCAGCCCGCCGAGCCCGGAGTCGAAGACGAGGATGGTCGGCGTCGGGCGCTCGGGCGCGGGGGCGCGCCCGGCCGCCATCGGCGCGGTCCCAAGGGGAAAGGCCATGCCCTCACGCCCCCGGTGGAGCGTCGGAGGCAAGGGGGGGAAGCTGGTGCGGGTTCCCGCCGTGAGATCGACCGACATGGCGGCCACCCAAGCACCGGACCCTTAACAAAGGCTTGGCTCCCCTCATCACGCCCCGCACCCGATCGAGCGCACGTCAACCATCACGGGCGGCCGGCGCCCCATCGGCGAATTGCACCCGCGCCGTCGGTGTGGTCAAGCGTGGGGCCCAAACGTGGGGCCGATGGGTCGGGGACAGGCGGACATGGACGACACGATCGCGGAGAAGGTCATCGAGACCCGCGTCCCCGCCCGGCTCGACGCCCTCCAATGGGGCCGTTTCCACACGCTCGTCATCGCGGCGCTGGGCATCACGTGGATCCTCGACGGGCTGGAGGTGACCTTCGCCGGCCTGATCTCCGGCGCGCTCAAGGCTGACCCCACCCTGCGCTTCACCGACACGGAGGTGGGCGTCGGCAACAGCTTCTACCTCGCCGGGGCGGTGATCGGCGCGCTCGGCTTCGGCTGGGCGACGGACCGGCTCGGGCGCCGGGTGCTGTTCTTCTGCACGCTCGGCTTGTACCTGGTCGCCACCGCCGCCACCGCGCTGTCCTGGGACATCGGCAGCTACAGCCTGTTCCGCTTCCTGACCGGGGCCGGGATCGGCGGCGAGTACGCGGCGGTCAACTCGACCATCCAGGAGTTCATCCCGGCCCGCTTCCGGGGCCGCACCGACCTGGCCATCAACGGCTCGTTCTGGATCGGCGGCGCGATCGGCGCGGCCGCCTCGCTGGTGTTCCTCGATCCGGCGATCATCCCCGCGCGGTACGGCTGGCGGCTCGTCTTCCTCGTCGGCGCGACGTTGTCGATCGGCATCGTGTTCCTGCGCACCTTCATCCCGGAGAGCCCGCGCTGGCTGGTGATCCACGGCCGCGAGCACGAGGCCGAGGCGGTGATGGGCGACATCGAGGCGCACATGCGGGAGCACGGCGGCACCGTGCCCCCGCGCGACACGCTCAAGCCGATGACGATCCACGCGCGCGACCACACCCCGCTGCGCGTCGTGTTCTCGACCATCTTCGTCAAGAACCGCGAGCGGGCGATCGTCGGCCTCGCGCTGATGTCGGCGCAGGCCTTCTTCTACAACGCGATCTTCTTCACCTTCGCCCAGGTGCTGGAGGTGTACTACCGGGTGGAGATCCGGCACGTCGGCTGGTACATGCTGCCCTTCGCCATCGGCAACGCGCTGGGGCCGCTCATCCTCGGGCCGCTGTTCGACAAGGTCGGCCGCAAGCCGATGATCGCCGGCACCTATGCGATCTCGGGTGTCCTGCTGGTCGTGTCGGGCTGGCTGTTCGCGACGGGCGCGATGAGCGCGACGGAACAGGTGGTCGCCTGGGCGGTGATCTTCTTCTTCGCGTCGTCGGCGGCGGGCGCGGCCTACCTCACCGTCAGCGAGGTGTTCCCCGTGGAGATCCGGGCGCTGGCCATCGCGATCTTCTACGCCTTCGGCACGGCGATCGGCGGGGTGGCCGCGCCGTTCGCCTTCTCCGCGCTGATCGGCACGCATTCCAAGTGGGCGTTGTTTTACGGCTACGTCTTCGCCGCCGCCCTGATGGTGGGGGCGGCCGTGCTGGA
>CAXSDP010000091.1:0-12681 GCA_964235705.1 uncultured Beijerinckiaceae bacterium
GTTGAGGCTCGAAAGCCATACCTCAGGGCGGACCACTTCAAAGGGGGAAGATCAACCATGGCGGCGCGATCAAAGATCACTTGACCAGGAAACCTCCGGGCTAGCCTCGCCCGACGAGCGGCATCTTGGTCGCCATCAGGGTCATGGTCATCGCATTGGCGTCGAGCGGCAGGGACGCCATGAAGACGACCGCCTTCGCGACATTCCCGACGTCCATGGTCGGCTCGGCCTCGATCGACCCGTCGGCCTGGATGACGCCGGCGGCCATCCGGGTCGTCATGGGCGTGGCGGCGTTGCCGATGTCGATCTGGCCGCAGGCGATGTCGAAGCGACGACCATCCAGGGCGATGGACTTGGTCAGGCCGGTCACCGCGTGTTTGGTGGCCGTGTAGGCCGAAGCGCCGGGCCGGGGCGCGTGAGCCGACACCGAGCCGGTGTTGATGATGCGTCCTCCGCGCGGTGTTTGATCCCGCATGAGCCGGTAGGCGGCGTTGGCGCAGAGGAACATGCCGTCGAGGTTGACGGAGACGACCCTGTTCCACATCGCCCAGGTCATGTCGCCGAAGTCCGTCGAGGGGACGTTGTTGCCGGCGTTGTTGAACAGGAGGTCGAGCCGGCCGAACCGCTCCTTCACGGCGGCGAACAGGGCCGCGACCGCGTCCGGTTCCGTCACGTCCGTCGGCACCACGAGGGCGTCGCGACCGCCGGCGAGCGCGGCGGTTCCTTCCAGGGCGTCGCGGCGGCGGCCGGCCAGGCAGACCGCGAAGCCCGCCTCCAGGAGACCGACCGCGGCGGCGCGCCCGATGCCGCTGCCCGCCCCGGTCACGACGGCGATCGATTGCACCACGAGAAGCTCCCTTGTCAGCCCGACATCGTCGTCAGCCCGACATCGCTCGCCCGGCTCGCGAGGCGCGGCGGCGCCGTGCGCGGGCGCCCGCGCGACGATCTCTTACGCCGCCCGATCCTACGCCGCCCGGAGGTGGTCGAGGAAGCGCCGCACCTCGCCGTCCAGCCGGCTCGAACACGTCGCCAGTTCAACCGCCGAGGTGAGGACGGTGCTGGCCGAGGCGCCGGTGGTGTCGGCGGTTTCCCTGGCGCGGGCGGTCATGTCGGTCAGCACGCCGGCGCCGGATGCGGCGTCCGCCATCTCCGTGGCGATTTTCTGCGTGGCGACGCGCTGGAGCTCGGCCGCCGCCGTGATCGCCCGCGCGATCCCGTGCACGTCGTTCACGACGGCCGAGACCAACGAGATCGCGGAGGCGGCCCCTTCCGTCGCCTGCTGGATCGCCTCGATCTTGGCGCGGATCTGCGCGGTCGCCGCGATCGTCTGGCTGGCGAGTTCCTTGACCTCGGACGCGACCACGGCGAAACCGCGTCCGGCCTCCCCCGCACGGGCCGCCTCGATCGTCGCGTTGAGGGCGAGCAGGTTGGTCCGCGAGGCGATCTGGTTGATCATGGTGACGACGCTGCCGATCGCCGCCGCCTCCGTGACGAGCGTCTCGATCGTGTCGTGGCTTCGCCGCGCGTCGGTCACGGCCCGCGCGGCGATCGTCGCCGTCTCATGGATCTGCGTGCCGACCTGCTCGGCGGAGGCCGACAGGTCCTTGGACGCCCCCGAAGCGGCGGCGATGTTGCGCGCGGCGCTGGCGGCGGCGCTCATGACGAGTCCGGAGCGCTCTCGGGTCCGCTCGGCGATCGCGGACATGTCGTAGGCCGTCGCCTTCAGTTCGGCGGAGGCGACGGCGAGGGTGCCGACGAGCCCGCTGATGGTGGCCTCGAACGTTCGGCCGAACTCGGCGAACGCGCGTTCCTTCTCCGCCTCCAGGCGCCCCTTCATCTCCTCGCCCTGCCGTTCCAGTGATTTCCGCCGGATCATGTTCTGCCGGAACACCTCGAAAGCCCTCGCGAGCGCGCCGAACTCGTCGGTGCGCGTCGCCCCGACGATCGCGACCCGCTCGTCGCCCGCCGCCAGTTTGCCCATGGCCCGCGTGATGGCCACCATCGGCCCGGTGAGGTAGCGTCGCACGAACCACAGGCCCGACAGGCCGGCGAGGCACGAGAGCGCCAGGGCGGCCACCCGTAGCACCAAGTCGTGCCACGTCGCCCGCTCGCGGGTGAGCGCCGCGTCCTGGATGAGCCGCAGGGCCGCCCGTGCCGCCAGCGTCATCGTTTCCACCATCTGGCTGGACACGACCACCAGTTCGTCGGTGGTGGCGGGCGAGGCTCGGTGCTCGAGGAGGCTCGCGTGCACGGCCTCGCCCAAAGGTCGGAACACCTTCTCGATCTGTTCATCGGCACGCGCCACCGCGGCTTTGATCTCGGCTGAAGCCTCACGCCCCCCGGCCAGCGCGAGAACCATGGACCAGGCCCCTTCGGCCTGACCGTGGAGGCGCTGGTAGGCTTGCTCGCGACGGGGGCTCATCGTGCCCTCGACGAGGGCGTCCGCGAGTTGAGCGCGTTCGAGCCCGAGCCCGTCGCGGGCGAGCCATGCCAGATCCTTCAGCTCGATCAAACCCGCCGCTTCGGCATCCGCCGCCTGGATCTTGCTATCCACCGCCCACGAGATGGCCTGGAGGCGATCGATGACATCCGTGGCTTGGCTTTGCAGACGCGCGGCGAGGCCTGGTTGGCGCCCCGCGAGCGGCTTCCGCAAGTCGCGATCGACGGCGCGCCGCGTCAGCGTCAGCTGCTCGACCGCCGACGACAAACCCGTCACGATGCTTTCATCATCGACGCAATGCGAGGCGCGGCAATCCCGAATGGTGGCTTCGAGCGCCGGCGCTTCCGCCGCGCGGTAACCGTCCACCAGCCTCAGGAAGCGGTCGCTCGCCGGCTCGGGCGCGATCAACGCCGTGTGGGACGACGTGCGCTGCAACCTGGCATTATGGAGCGCGTCGAACACCGCGAGGGCGATCTTGGTGTTTCCCGCCACCTGCCGCGCCTTCGCGCGCGCGACGAGGTCGCCGACGATGGGCTGCGCCACCGCGCCGATCATCAACAACATCAAGATGCCGAACAGCATCCTTGACGTAACGTCAATTGTTGGGGCGAACCTGCTCTTCACTGTCGACGCACTCTGATTTGTCATACCATGCGTCTGTATTCATTAATGCATCATTTGCGAATCTTCGTTGCTTACGAATTGATGCGTCCGTGTTCTCGTCACGAGGTAGATCCGTCCGGCGGCTGGGGCCGCGGACCGGATCCCGGCAACGGCGAGCCTTTAACGCCGACTTAACCCCGACATGCTTCCTGAAGTGACGCATTTGATGATCGAAGAAGCGGCATGCTCACGTGGAGGACGTCACGCAAGTCCCCGACCGCCGCGCGCCTTCGCGCGGTACCGGTCGCCAAGGAAGCTGTCGCGAAGGACCCTGTCGCCACGGTGTCGATCGCCAAGGAACCGACCGCCGACCCGATCGGCCGCGCCACGATCGTCCGCGAGGCGATGGCAACGCGGCTGGCGGCGGAAACGGACCTGTTCGCCGGCATCGACAAAGCGACCGAGACCAACCTCTCGCTCGCCACCATCCTGCGCGAGGCGATCGCGGTGGTCGACGAGATGGCCGCCTTCTCCGGTGAGTTCGACGCTTCGGCGGAGGTGATGCGGACCCGCGCCGACCAGTTCGTCGCCTCGCTGTGCAACCTGCAGAGCCAGAGCGACCTGATCGAGGAGCGGCTGGTCACCGCCGCCGCCGCCGTCGACCAGGCCCAGGTCCGCTCGCGCTCGGCGCTGGCCAGCGTCGAGGAGCTGACCGCCTCCATCGCCGACGTCGAGCGCGATGTCGGGACGATCGCCGCCATCGCGACGCAGGTCAACCTGCTCGCCCTCAACGCCACCATCGAGGCGGCCCGCGCGGGGGCCGCCGGCGCCGGCTTCCGCGTCGTGGCCGGCGAGGTGAAGGCGCTGTCGCAGCAAACACAGCGCGCCACCGACACGATCGTCACGTCCGTGAAGCGGATCCGGGCGCGCGCGACGCTCAACACCGCCGAGGTCAGGAACTTCGAGCTCACCATCGGCAGCCTCGAAGGGGTGTTCACGGCGATGCGCGGCGCCATCCTCGCGCAGGGCGAGCAGACGCGGGTGCTGGGCGTTGGCTCGGAGACCGTCGCGACCCTGGCGCAGACGGTGCGGGTGAGCGCGGGCCGCATGCGGACGCTCGGCGACTCCGTGCGTACCATGACGACGGCGGCCGAACAGGCGGCGGTGCGGGCGCGCCAAGCCTTCGCCCGCCTGACCGAACAGGCGACGACCGTGCTGCGCGAGGGCGACGCCGGCACCGACCTCAAGCGTTGACCGATCATCCACCGAGCCGCGCCCGTCGATGACGTCGTGGCGATCCGGGGGGACGCGCCCGCCCGTCCCTGCCATGGGATCGCGCGCCCGACCAAGCGCGTGTGTCATGGGTGCGGAGAGGTTCCGCGATCCTTGATGGTGCCCGTAGCCCTGAACGGCGCGTGAAGTGGGGTCGCGGCTCGCCCGCGATCCGCGTTGCCATGTCCGAACGACGTAACCCGATCCTAACATTTGAAGGTCAAGTTGAGGGGATCCGGCGCGCCCCAGAGCCGCCCTGATCACCCGCGCTCGCAGGCCATGCCAGGGCGCGCCGGATAGCCAGCCCGGACCGCCCACCGGCGGGATCGCGTGCTCCTTTCCCCCTCCCCCGCGGACGACGTCATGCCAAGGACTCGTTCGCGGTCCATCGTTGATCCGGCGCCACCGTCATCATTCCACCTGGACCTTTGGGCGGCGGGATGCGGCGTCCGGGCGGATTGGCAAGCCGACCGTCCGCGATATGAGGGTGGCGACGTTTGATCGGGGATGACGCGATGCTCGGCGATCGAAGGTCCAGCGGCGGAACGGCGACCCGGCGCGACCTGCTCGCGTTGATCGGCACGACCGCCGGCGGCGCGGCCATGCTCCAGGCCATGACGAGCCTCGGCTTCGCGGCGGCGTCCGATTATCGCGGGCCGATCAAGCTCGCCGGCGATCCCAAGGGCACGACCGTGCTCGTGCTCGGCGCGGGACTCGCCGGGATGACGGCGGCGCTCGAACTGCGCGATGCCGGCTACGACGTCACCGTGCTCGAGTACAACGACCGTCCCGGTGGCCGGAACTGGACGCTGCGCGGCGGCGACCGCTACACCGAACTCGGGGGCGCCGAGCAAGCCTGCGGCTTCGCGCCGGGGCTGTACTTCAACCCGGGGCCGTGGCGCATCCCCTACCACCACCGCGCCGTGCTCGACTACTGCAAGCGGCTGGGCGTCGCGCTCGAGCCCTTCATCCAGCTCAACCACAACGCGCTCCTGCACGGCGCGAAGGCTTACGGCGGCAAGCCGCAGCCCATCCGGGAGGTCCAGGCGGACTTCCGGGGCCACGTGGCGGACCTGCTGGCCAAGGCGACGAACGCCGGCCGGCTCGACGAAGCGGTCACGGGCGAGGACAAGGCGATCCTGCTGGAAGCGCTGCGGGACTGGGGCGCGCTCGACGCTGACTACAGGTACAGGGAAAGCCTGCTCACCTCCGACGCGCGCGGCTTCGCCAAGCCGCCCGGTGGGGGCTTGAACGCCGTGCCGGCGCCCAGCACCCCCGCCACCCTCTCGGACGTCCTGGGCGGCCGGCTGTGGCGCTACCTCGGGAACTTCGCCGCGCTCGACTTCCAAACGACCCTGTTCCAGCCGGTCGGGGGCATGGACGCGATCGGCCAAGCCTTCGGCCGCGCGCTCGGATCCTTGATCCGCTTCAACGCCAAGGTGACCGGCATCAAGCAGGACGCGTCCGGCGTGGGCGTCACCTACCGGGACACCCGCGACCCGGATGGGGAACGGCACGTCAAGGCGGACTGGTGCGTGTGCACGATCCCCCTGTCGATCCTCAACCAGATCCCGATCGACGCCGGCCCGGCCATGAAGGCGGCCATCGACGCCGTGCCCTACCTGTCCTCGCTGAAGGTCGGGCTGCAGTTCAAGCGCCGCTTCTGGGAGGAGGATGAGGCGATCTTCGGTGGGATCAGCTACACCGACCTGCCGATCGGGCAGATCGCCTACCCCAATTATGGCTTCAACGCGGGCGGACCCGGCGTGCTGCTCGGCGCCTACCTGTTCGAGGGCGCGAATTCCTATGAGTTCGCCGCCATGCCGCCGGCCGAACGGGTGCAGCGCGCCGTCGAACTCGGCGCCGCCCTCCACCCGCAATACCGCGCGGAGTTCGACAACGGCGTCGCGGTCGCCTGGCATCGCGTCCCGTTCACGCTCGGCTGCGCCGCCGCCTGGACGGAGGGCGCGCGCGCCGAGCATTACGCGAACCTTTGCGCCATCGACGGGCGCATCGTGCTGGCCGGTGAGCACGCCTCCTACCTGCCGGCTTGGCAGGAGGGGGCGATCCTGTCGGCGCTCGATGCCATCGGCCGGCTGCACCAGCGCGTGGTCGGGAGCTAGCGGGGTGACGAGGCTCCCCACCGCCGCCGTGGCGTCCACGCTCGTCGTCGTGATCGCCGGGGCGGCTTTCGGGGCCGAGCGGGCGGCGCCGTCCTCGGCCGAAGCGACGCTCTCGCCCGGCCGCGTGTTCTCCGAGCGGACGGGGGAAAGCCTGTACGCCAACGTGTGCCAGGGCTGCCACATGGCGGACGGCCGGGGCGCGGCCGGCGCCGGCGCTTACCCCTCGCTCGCCGGCAACGGCAAGCTGGCGGCGGCCGGCTATCCCACCCTCGTCGTCGTCCAGGGGCTCCGCGGCATGCCGGCGGTCGGGCGCAGGATGACCGACGAGCAGGTGGCGGCGGTCGTCAACTACGTCCGCACGCATTTCGGCAACCACCACGGCGATCCCGTGACCGCCGCCGACGTCAAGGCCGTCCGCCCTTGAAAGGATCCTAGGGGCGCAGCGCGTCGGCCAGCAAGTCGAGCAGCGCCGCCGCGAAGGCGCGCATGTTGGCGGCGCGGTCCGCGTGGCCCGTCGCCACGCTCGCGACCCGCTCGACCGGGCCGACCACCGCGACGCAGGTGTGACCGGCCGGGTCGCCGTAGCGGTTGCCGTCCGGGCCGGCCGCGCCGGTTTCCGCCAACCCCCAGGTGGCGCCGAGGCGCTCGCGGACCGTGCGGGCCAGCAGGAGGGCGTAGGGCTCGCTCGCCGGCCGCAGGCCCGCCATGTCGGCTTCCGAGACGGCGAGCAGCGCGGAACGGGCGGCTCCCGTGTAGATCACGCCGCCGCCGAGGAAATAAGCGCTGGCGCCGGGCCGCGCGAGGAGCGCGGCGGACACCAGGCCACCGGCGGAGGATTCCGCCACCGCCACGGTTTGCCGCCGCGCGACCAGCAACGCGCCGAGGGTATCGGTCCGTGACAAAAGCTCCTGCATCATGTGCTCCGTTCTACCGGGGTGTCGGGAAGTTCGAACCCGTCGCGCGACGCACCCGCGTTCACGGCGCGCTGGTCTCGACCGGACGGAGACTGTAGACCGCGTCCCATGCCCGTCATATCCAGCACACCGCCCAAAGCGACGTCCGCCACCCCAGCGGACGCGGCCGAACCCGAGATCGCCCGCCCCGAGACCGCCCAGCCCGAAACGGCGGAAGCGATCATCACCGAGGCGACGGTCGCGGAGGTCCCCATCGCGGGCGCGGCCGCGCCGGCCACGGTGGGAACGCGACGCGCGTTGGTCCTGGCGGCGGTCATGGCGGCGTTGTTCATGATCGCCATCGAGGCGACCATCGTCTCGACCGCCATGCCGCAGATCGCCGGGCGGCTCGGCGACCTCCACCTTTACGCCTGGGTGTTCGCCGCGTTCCTGCTGACCCAGACCGCCACGACCGTCGTCTTCGGCAAGCTGTCCGACCTTTACGGGCGACGGCCGGTGCTGCTGTTCGGCATCGCGGTGTTCCTCGTGGGCTCGCTGCTCTGCGGCTTCGCCTGGTCGATGCCCTCGCTGATCACCTTCCGGCTCGTGCAGGGGGTGGGCGCGGGCGCCATCCAGCCGGTCTGCCTGACGGTCGTCGGCGACCTCTACCCCGCCCGTGAGCGCGGCCGCATCCAGGGTTACCTCGCGAGCGTGTGGGGCATCTCATCGGTCGCCGGGCCGCTCGCCGGCGGCCTCATCGTCGCACACCTCCGCTGGTCCTGGATCTTCTGGATCAACCTGCCGGTCGGCGCGCTCGCGGCGACCCTGTTCACGCTGTTCCTGCACGAGCGCGTCGCGTCGCGCGAGCGCCGGATCGACGCGATCGGCGCGACGCTCTTCACGGTGGCGATCGCCTCGCTGATGGTGGCGCTGACCGGCGGCACGTCCTCCGCCGCGCTCGCGCCGGCGGCGGTGTTCGTCGTCGCCGCGATCCTGTTCGTGCTGCAGGAGCGCCGCGCCGCCGACCCGATGCTCGACTTCAAACTCTGGGCGATGCGGCCGATCGCGACCGCCAACGCGGCGACGCTGCTGTCGGGCATGACGATCATCGGGCTCACCGCCTTCCTGCCCATGTACGTCCAGGGCGTGCTGGGGCGGACGCCGCTGGTGGCCGGCTTCACGCTGACGCTGATGGTGTTCGGCTGGCCGATCGGGGCGACCATCGCCGCGCGCAACTTCGTGCGCTTCGGCCTACGCCCGACGCTGTTGCTCGGCGCCGCGCTGCTGCCGCTCGGCGCCATCGCGTTCGTGGCGCTGGGCGACGCGACCTCACCGGTCGTGGCCGCCGGCGGCTCAATCGTGGTCGGACTCGGCATGGGGTTCCTGTCGTCCACCGCCATCGTCATCATCCAGGACAGCGTGGCCTGGGGGCAGCGCGGCGCGGCGACCGCGTCGAACATCTTCGCGCGCAACCTCGGCTCGACGCTCGGCGCGACGGTGCTCGGCGCCGTGCTCAACGCCCACCTCGCCCATCCCGGCCGGGACGCGGTCGTCAGCTCCGACCAGCTCCGCCGCCTGCTCGACGATCCCCGCAGCCTCGGCGCGGCCGGCGACGGCATCCGGGTCACGCTGCGGCACGCGTTGCACGGCACGTTCTGGGCCGTCTTCGCCATCGCGGCCTTGACGCTGCTCTTCGCGCTGCTGGTGCCCCGCGTCGCGATCAAGGACGGCCCGCGCGAACTCGCGGTCGAGTAGGCGATCGGTCGGGACGGGCGCTCAGCGCGTGGATGGGACGCGGCGGCTGGCCGCGAGCGCCGCCGCCTGGCCGGCCGCCGCGTAGAGGTCGAGCCGGGAGTAGACGCCGAAGGGCGAGCCGTCGTCCAGGAAGCCGCCGCCCGGCCCCTCCGTCCGCGTCAGGATCGCGTCCGCCTCCACCAGGGACACGGCCGGGAAGGCGATCGTCAACAAGGTGCCGGCCTCGGGCGCGAGCGTGCCGACGTCCTCGAGGGTGCCGGCGGTGTTCGGATGAACCACCGGCAGGCCGTAGGTTTGGGTGGCCTTGACCAGGGCCTCATCGGCGGCGGGGTCCTTGAAGCGGCCAGTGTCGGCGGCGGCGCAGGTGGGGATCGACCCGCCGCAGGCCGCCTGGAGGACGGCATCGAGGTCGCCGCGCGCCGCCGCGACCGCCGCCGGGTAGTCGGTGATGGCGACGCTCTCGTCCGCCGGCGCCGTCCGGGCCGGACCGGCCGCCGCGCCGACGACGGCGGGGTTCTCGCGGACCTGCCCCACGTAGCGGGAGTCGTTGGCGAGCAGGTGCGCGAGCGCGTGGAGGGCCGTGGCGCGGCCGGCGATGATGTCCATCGCGTAATGGGCGCCGACGATGATCCGGTCGTTGCCGTACTCGGCGGCGCGCGTCACCATCTGCTGGTAGCGCTCCGGCACCAGCACCGCGAGCAGCACGGATTCCGTGTAGCCGTAGGTCGTGTGGCCACTGGGGTAGGCGGGGCTGTTCATCAGGTTCTGGTCGGGTCCGCGCAGCCAGTCGAGGCTGTCGGACGGCTTGCCGAAATAATCGTCAGCCCGGTACGCGAGCAGGCGCGGCGCCGTCTGGAAAGGGCGGGGGTCGCCGTACTTGTCGGAGCCCTGGCTGCCGGCCGGGCGACCGTAGGCGCGGCCGAACACGTCCGTCGCGCCGCCGATGGCGGCGAGGATCGCCGTCGCCGACTCGGTCACCGGCTTCTTGCCGTCGGTCGTCGCGTTGGCGAAGAAGTACTTGCCGCTACTCGAGTCCGATTTGGTGATGTTGTTGGTGTAGCCGATCAGGTCGGCGAGCGAGCGCGACACGCTCGTGAAGGTCACGACGTCGGTGTAGCGGGCCTTGGCCTGGTACGCACCGGCCAGCGTCGACCCCAGGCCGTCGGCGAGTTCGGCGGCGTTGCCGTCGGTGATGAAGCAATCGCGGACGGCGAACCGCTGCTGCGCGGCGAACGGCATGAGGAGCGGCTGCGCGAACGCCCCGGTCTGGATATCGCTCGTCACGGCGAGGTTCGCCGCCAGGGCGGCCCGGCCCTCCGGCGTGTTGGGCAGCGCGGTGACCGCCGCCAGCCCGCGCAGGGCGATGATGTTGGTCGCGGTCTGCGCGCCGGCCCGCACCGGGACGAGGGCGCACAGCAACGCGAGCCCGGACTTGACGATGATACTCATGGACCACGCTATAAAATGATTCGTGCTACGCCGTCATGACGCCATGGGACCGGAGGATGGTCGATCCGCGCCGTCCTCAACCCGAGGTCAGGGACGTTCCCTTCGCCCGTACGACCGCCTCCCCGGGTCCGGGCACGTCCTTGATCCCCGGTACGTCCTTGATCAATGCGAGCCCCTCGTCGGCGAGGGCGAGGAGGGCGCCGTGCGCGAAGTTGTAGCGCGTCGGCTTGGTGACGAGGAGCGGCTCGATCGCCCCCGCGGCCCGCACGGCGAGGGCGAGCACGGCGTGCACGCCGGCATTGTAGGCGATCAACTCCTCACGGGTCATGGTGTGTTCCTGGCCGGGCCGAATCCCTCAGTATTCCCCGAAGAAGCCCTCGATGGCTCGCACGTCGCCGGTGAGCGTCAGGGCGAGGGCGAGCAGGATGCGGCTCTTCTGCGGGTTCAGGTTGTCGGAGGGGATGAGACCGGCATCCCGCAACCGCGTCAAGTTCGGCGTCCGCCCGCTGCCGGCGCGCGTCGCCTGCACGACGACCACGCCCCCCTTCGCGGCGGCGACCAAGGCTTCCGCCTCCGCCGGCGGCGTCATCGCCGGGGCGAAGCCGGCGGACACGATCCCCCGCGCGCCGGCGGCCAGGAACGCCCGCACCGCGGTGCCGTCGCAGCCGGCGTAGGCGTAGGAAACGTCGACGCGGGGCAGCGCGTCGAGGCGGCGGATGTCGAAGGCGGTGTCGGGCGCGTGGCGGCGGGTCGTGGCGCGGTAGTAGACGACCTCCGCGCCGTCGACGTGGCCGAGGATGCCGAAGTCGGGCGAGCGGAACGTTTGCAGCCGCGCGGTCGACGTCTTCGTGACCTCGCGGGCGGACTGGATCTCGTCGTTCAACATGACCAGCACGCCCCGCCCGCGCGAGGCCGGGCTCGCCGCCGTGCGGATGGCGTTGACGAGGTTCAGCGGCGCGTCGCTCGACAGGCCGCTGAGCGGGCGTTGCGAACCGACGACCACGATCGGGATCGACACTTTCGCGGTGAGGTGGAGCGCGTAGGCGGTCTCCTCCAGCGTCGCCGTGCCGTGCCCGATCACGATGCCGGCGAGGTCGGGGTGCTCCGTGACGAGCCGGTCGCACAGCAGGACGAGAGCTTTCCATTCGGGAAAGGCGACCTGCGGGCTCGGCACGGCCTTGAAGTCGACGGCGATCACGGCGGCGACGGCGGCGGCCTCCGGCACGCGGGCGAGGATGGCGGTGCCGCTCAACCGCTGCCCGGTCGCGGAATAATCGATGATGTCGAGCGGGTCGCGGCCGAGCGACGAGATCGTCCCACCCGTGGCGATGAAGGCGACCTTGGGTTTGCTGCCGGCGTCCATGAAGCCTCCAATGCGATGATGGCCAGGGTTGGCCGCATCCCGCGAAGCGAGTTCAAATCCTACGGGGCGTGCCGGGATAGCGCCAGTCCGGGTCAGCCTGCGCCGCTGATCTCACCCGCGCCATGCCAACTTACACTCGCTCGCGGGCAAGATGTCGGACAGGAAGCCTTGGTGACGGTTCTCCGGCCTCTGTATTGGCAAAACTTACTTGATGCTTTGACATTCTTGTCCAATCCACGGGAATCCATCCCTCTTCTACGAACGCTTGTTTCAATCTAACCTCCTGATCGTCGACACGTTCGCAGGAGGTCGCCTTGGATCAAATCGCGGATCTCCGACGCCGCTACGAGACGGAAAGGCGGTATCAGCCTTTCCGCGCCCTGCCTCGGTTCGGCGAAGAGGGCCTGACGCTCGCTCGGCGCTGCCGGCTCGCGCGCGGTGACCCCGCGGGCGACGTGCCCTCGGGTTGGGTGCACTACGACGACTGCCGCGAGGCGGACGGCGCGATGATCGAGGCCAAGGGCAACTACGCGGACTTCCTCGCCTCGTCATTCGGCGAGAGGAAGCTCACCGACGAGTGGCTCAAGCAAGCCAACCGTCAAGTCCGGGCGGCCGGCAACCGACGCGTCGAGTGGTACTTCCACGATCCCGAGGCGGCGGCCTTCGCCGAGGGGCTGTTCGCGAAGAATGACCTTGGTTCCATCGGCATCCACGTGCTGCCCTATCCCGGCGGCGTGCCCAAGCCCAACCCGAGGGTCCGCTGATGCCCTATCGCGAGTCGTA
>CAXSDP010000092.1:0-12478 GCA_964235705.1 uncultured Beijerinckiaceae bacterium
GACCGTGCCACCGGCCAGCAGACCCATCTGACGGCACAGGGCGACGAAGCGGATGACCCAGTCGTCGAGGCAGTCGGGCAGGAAGCACAGCTGCGAGCGGTCAGCGCCTTCAACGAAACGGCCCATTCGATCACCCCGCAACTCAGCAGGAAGACTGTAACCCAACTCGTCCGTTTTCACACAGCCAGGGTCAATGTAGGACGGGATAAAACCTCGAGGCACGTTGCGATATGACTTGCGCTGACTTACACAGCGGTCTTACACATAAACCGAGCTGAAGCCTGAGACATCAAGCAAAGTCAATAACTTAGCGCCTTGCGCGGAGGTTCGAGTCCTCTCCTGGGCACCACGATTTCTTGACGGAAAATCAAGAAGTTGCGATCACACAATGGGTTAGCTGACGTCCGCATGCACACAGCGGATGCACACATGGCCCTTCGCATGCCCCGTCCCTTCGCCCATAGGACCGGCGTCTTCTTCCTCAACGTGAGGGTCCCCAGCGACCTCGCGCCGACCATGCGCGCGACCCGCGTCACCCTCCCCGTCGCCGACGCCCTCGTCACCGTGGTCGTGACGGACAAGGTGTTCCTGTCGCTGAAAACCAAGGACGCCGCGCTGGCGCGAGCCCGCTTCGTGGAGGCCTACGGCGCGCTCGTGCGGCACTGGGAGGCGCTGCGCTCCGGTCCCAAGCCGCTGACCCACAAGCAGCTCGTCGCCCTCGCCGGCGACGCCTACCGCGAGCGGGTCGCCCGCTTCGAGGATGATCCCGAGTACGGGCCCGATGTGCTCTTGGCGCAAGTCGCGGACGAGAAGGCGGCGATCTACGAATGGAAGTATGGCCCTGACGACGATTTCGGCGTGCTCTCCGACGAGCACGCGCGCTTCTACGCCGCCATCCAGAGGCCGTCGGGACCACAGCTCCTCGCCTTTGAGACGAGGGCGGACGTGATCCTCGACACGTGCACCGTCACCCACGACAACGCCCTGGAGTACCTGTTCGGTGATGACGCCGACGCGATCTGCGCGCGACGGCAGATCGTGATCGACGCCGTCACCCGCAGGAAGCTACTCGTTGAGATCGCCGAGGTGGTGCGGCTGGTGGGAGGCAAGCTCGCCCGCAATATGTCGGGCGACTACTCGGAGGATCGCAACATCGCGCGCTTCCCCGCGTTCGAGCCGACCGCTCCCGTGGTGCCCTTGGCGCCCGCACCCGCTGTCCTGGCCGGCCGCAAGACCATGGCCACGCTGTTCGCGGATTGGACGAGGTACAACGCCGACAAGCGAGCGGCCTCGACGATCCGCCGCTACACGCCATCGGTCGAGAGCTTCGTCGCGCATGTCGGCGACACGGACGTGCGCCTCGTCACCGAGGACGATGTCTGGGCCTGGGCCGAGAAACGCCGCGACAAGGACGGGATCGCGCCGCGCACGATCAACCGCAACGACCTGGTGGCGGTGGCCTCCGTCCTGCAGTTCGCGACCACCCGGAACGGCGGGCGGCTGCTGGTCGTCAACCCGTCGCGCGGCGTGAAGCTCGATCTTCCCAGTCAGCCCTAGACGCGCGACAAGACGTTCCATCGTCACGAGGTGCGGGCCATCCTGCGGCTGGCGCGCGGCGTTGCGGATGAGCGCTACCCGAAGGCCGCCGCCTCGCGACGCTGGGCGCCCTGGATCTGCGCCTATTCGGGCGCCCGGATCCAGGAGGTTTGCTGGTTGAGGAAGGAGGATATCTGGATGGAAGGCGAGATCCCGGTGATCCGCTTTCCCCGGACCAAGGAGGCGAGGGCCAGGATGGTGCCGGTGCACGACGCGCTGGTCGACGAGGGCTTGCTGGCCTTCTGGCGACAGGCACCGGAAGGCTTCCTGTTCGTCGGCGACCGTCCGCAGCGGCCAGGGGTGGTGCGCACGCCGGCGGAGCTCCGGGCGAGCGAGATCGCCGCCTGGATCAAGGAGAAGACGAACCTGGAAGACGGTGTGAGCCCCAACCATGGCTGGCGGCACACGTTCCTGACCATCGCCGAGGGCGTCGGCATCTCGAAGCGGCACGCGAACGCGATCGCTGGTCACAACCGGAAGAAGGACGCGTCCGACGGCACCATCGCTTTCCCCATCGACGTGCTGAAACGCGAGCTGGACAAGATCCCGCGCTACGCCGTTTAAGAGCGTCATGGCGAGGACGTCGACGACGGACGATGGCTGCAGACCGGATGTATGCTCCGCCCGGATGTGGTAAGGCGGTCCTCGGTGCAAGTCGGCACGGGTCCGTGACCACGGTCAGCCACCTTCACGCCTCGCACCTTCAGTGGTTTCGGCTCCTACGGCTTCCCAATGAGCCACGCGGCCTCCTTCACCATCCTGGCCTACGCCTCGTCCTGGGCGAAGCACCACCGCCCCGATGTGTCCCTGGCCGCCATCCTGAACAGCCAGACGATGGGCTTCTAACCCCGGGGCGCTCGGCATCGCGATCAGGCAGAGGGACTTCCGGTGAGCGCCCATGGCGGCCTGTCAGAGCAACGATCAGGGTCCTCCGAAGCGGACCTCCGAGCCGAGACCGCTACGCTTCCGCGTCGGGTGGTTTCCGGCTTGGTGGCTTTCGGGTCGATACGAGCGATACATACCCTCAAGGAGCGCCTACTGGCTCCGAGAACGACTATGCCTTGGCAGCACCACGGTTGGTTTCGTGGCTGACCTGAGTGTTTTATCAACGTCCCATGGATGTCGCCGGCTTCGACCTCAACCTGCTGAAGGCGTTTGACGCCCTCTACACCGAGCGCCACGTCACCCACGCGGGGCGGCGCATCGGCCTGAGCCAATCGGCGATGAGCGGCGCGCTCACGCGCTTGCGCGAGGTGTTCGGGGACGAACTGTTCGTCCGCTCGCCGAGCGGCATGCAACCGACGCCGCGCGCCGATGACCTTGCCGGTCCGGTGTCGGCGGCGCTTCGTCTCATGCGGGGGATACTGCGGGCGGACACGTTCGATCCCGCGGCCGCCGATCATACGGTCACGCTCGCGATGAGCGACTATGCCGCCTTCGTCCTGTTGCCGCCGCTACTGGCGCGGCTCGCGGTCGAGGCCCCCCGCCTCGATGTGCGGGTGCGCGGCATCTTCGGCCGGGCCGAGGCGCTCGATCTGCTCGACGACGGCGAGGCGAACCTCGCAATCGGCTTCCCCGTGGAGGCGTCGGCCCGCATCCTGGTTCGCCCGCTGCTCCGCGAGGGCTTCGCGTGCATCACGCGGCGTGGCCATCCGGCCTTCGCCGAGGGCGCGGGCGTGGAGGCGTTCGCGGCCGCCTCGCACCTCCTGGTCTCGCCCGAAGGCGACCGCATCGGCCTCGTCGACCGCGAGCTGGCCGCGCTCGGCCTCGAGCGCCGCATCGTCCTGAGCCTGCCGCAGTTCCTGGTCGCGCCGTTCGTGGTCGCCGACACCGACCTCGTCGCGACGCTCGCCACACGGGTCGCCCGGCGGTTCGCCGCCGCCAACCTCGGCATCGCCGCGCACGAACCGCCGGTGGCGCTGCCTAGCTGGCCGCTGGCGATGATGTGGCATCGCCGGGTGGACGACCACGCCGCGACGGCTTGGCTGCGCGGGCGCATCGCCGGCGTCTCGACCCTGGCCTGACACCATCGGCGACGGCGATACCGCCACATCACGTCTCCCGATTTCCTCATCCTCGGCCGCTCTGGTCTTTGCAGCTGCATCAAAGCAGAAGGATATCGACCATGCGGGTTCTGGTGACGGGTGCGACGGGCTTGATCGGCGGCGCGGTCGCACGCCGGCTCGCGTCAGCGGGGCACGCGGTCGTGGGCCTCGCGCGTTCGGATGCGAGCGCAGCCAGGCTCACCAACCAGGGCTATGAGGCTGTCTGCGGCGACCTCGCTGACGCGGCCGGCATCGCCGAGGCCGCCCGCGGGGTCGATGCGGTCGTCCACGCCGCCTCTCCTGGTGACGGGAACATGGCGGCCTACGACGAAGCTGCGACCCACGCGATCATCGGAGCCCTGCGCGGCACGGCCAAGCGCTTCGTCTACACGAGCGGTTGCCTGCTCTACGGAACGACCGGCGACACGCCCGTGACCGAGGACGACCCGCTTCATCCCCTCGAGTTAGTGCGCTTCCGCCAGGCACTCAAAGGTGAGGTCCTCGCCGCCGCCACCGATGGCGTCCCTTCGATCGTGCTCCGTCCGGGGTGGGTGTACGGCAACCGGGGCGGCACCGCGATGATGATGGTCGGCTCGGCGAAGGAGCATGGCGCGGCGCGCCACGTCGGCGACGGGACGAACCGCTGGACGACGGTCCATGCCGACGACCTGGCCGACCTGTACCTCCTCGCGCTCGAGAAGGCGCCCCCGGCCTCGATCTTCAACGGCGTCCATGGCGCGGCGGTCCCGCTCATCGCCATCGCGCGAGCGGCGAGCGAGGGCGCCGGCGCTGGGGGCCGGGTGGTGGAATGGCCGTTGGACGATGCACGGAAGATGCTCTGGGACTTCGCGGACGCGATCGCGTGCGATCAGGTGATCTCGGGCGAGCTGGCGGAGGTCGAGCTCGGGTGGCGCCCGTCGCGGCACCCGATCATCGACGAACTGCGCTCCTACGGACAACCCGCTGCCTGACGCCGGCGCCCATCCGCCGCCCCAGCTCACCGCTGGCCGCTTGGCCGGTGGTGGTCGCTCGCCGCCGAGGTGCGAGCCGCCTACTAAAGAAGCGTGGGGCGCCAACCAGGGGCCGCCCCATCCTCAATTTACGCGTGACGCCCGACGCGGGGCGTTGAAGGAGTGCTGGGATGCTGCACGAGATCGTGGTCTGGCTGCTCGTCGTCGCGTTCTTCGGCGCGGGGCTGTTCAACGCGATCGGTACGCGCGCCACGCGGGACGACTTCGTCCGGTGGGGTTATCCGCGCTGGTGGTGCCGCGTGACCGGCGGCTTGGAAATCGTCAGCGCGGCGCTGATCGCCTTTCCTGCCGGCCGCGGCGTCGGCATGGCGCTCAGCGCCATCATCATCGCCGCCGCCATCGTCACGGTCCTGCGCCGCCGGGAGTTCTCGCATACGGCACCGCTAGGCGTGTTCGCGGCTCTGCTCGTGCTGGCGGCCACGACATCCTGAACCATCGGTTCTTCCTGCAGACGAACAACGGAACGAAGGCCCGCAACGTGGCGCAGCGGCAAGGGTGCTGCTTCCACCAGATTTGTTCTCAGATCAGCTTCCTCGAGACATCTTGACCCGTACGAAAGGAGGGGCGGCTCCGCGCCCACTACAATCATTCAGCCACTGGTCGTCCCGCTCCGAAGTGGACACGACGGTTTGGGTGCGGATGCCGGCTTGGGGCAGGCAGCGGTCGCGTCCTTCGCAGGCGGCCCGTCGCCGGGCCTTGTTAACACAAAGCCGAGTAGTCCGCTTCGTGGCGGGCGTAGCGTCGTGGTGGGCAGCCCATCACTCGCTTGAACGCCGTGTTGAAGGCGTTTTCGGACCCATAGCCCAGCGACCGGGCCGCCTCAGCCAAAGGGTAGCGACCTTCCGCCAGCCGCTCGGCCGCCAACATCATCCGCCAGCGGGTGAGATAAGCGATCGGCGTCTCGCCAACCCGCTCCCGGAAGCGTCGCGCGAAGGGGGAACGCGACATCCCGGCCCGGCAAGCCAGTTCGCCCAGGGTCCAGCGGTGTGCCGGGTCGGCGTGCATGGCTGTCATTGCCGCGCTCACCTGCGGGTCGGCAAGGGCGTAGAACCAGCCGATCTGACCACCCGTCTCCTGGGACAAGTGGAGCCGCATCGCCTGGAGCAGCAGGAGGTGAGCCAGGTGGTGCACGACGAGCGGCATGCCGGGCCGGCCTTCACGCACCTCGGCCATCATTCGCTCGATCGACCAGCGCAACGTCGCTTGATCCTCCGCCACCCGGAAGTGGACGACCGGCGCCAGCGTCGCGAGCAGCGCTTGCGCCTTGCGCACGTCACCTCGAAGCGGTTGCCCGCGAGCATGGCTTTGCCTCCCCCGCCATGCACGACCACGGCGCCGTGCCGGGCGCCCGCCAGGACATCGCCCGCCGGCGTCGGCGTCAGGGTAAGGTCGCTGGCCAGGGTGAAGGAGCAGCCGTTCGGCAGCATGAAGCCGTCACCCGCTGCCAGCTGTACCGGGTCGGCCACGCCGTCCACCTTCAGCCAGCAGGCCCCTTCCATCACCGCGTAGCACTTGATCGTTCCCATCCGACCAGTGAACCGGATCGCCCACTGTCCGCCCACGTCCAGGCCGGCGGTGAGGTAGCTCCGCGGCTTCAGAAGGGAGAGGACGTCGGACAGCGGGTCCATGGCTATCAGGACGATGGCAAAGAAATGAGGGACGATCGTGGATAGGCCGTGCATGGCTCGCCGTCTATCTAGCACCTGCAATCTTCTGAAAGGCTTTGCCATGATCGTCGTCACCACGCCGACCGGGAACATCGGTCGTCATGTCGTATCGATCCTGCTCGATGCCGGCGAGCCGGTGCGGGTGGTGGCGCGCGATCCGGCTCGGCTGCCTCAGGCTGTACGCGACCGGGCCGAGGTGATCGAAGGCTCGCACGGCGACGCCGCCGTGGTCGACCGCGCCTTCCGGGGCGCCGATGTGGTGTTCTGGCTTTGCCCACCCACTCCGTCCGCCACGCCCGACGCCCAGACGCTCGACTTCACCCGCCCCGCCGCCGAAGCCATCCAGCGCCATGAGGTCCCACGCATCGTCGCGGCGACCACGCTCGGGCGTGATACGGCATGGCGGGACATGGCCGGCATGGCGACCGCGTCGATCCGCATGGTCGACCTGCTGCGCGAGACGGGCGCGGCGGTCCGCGGCCTGGCGCTGCCCGCCTTCATGGACAACGCGCTCCAGCAGGTCGCGAGCATCCGGGATGGGGTGATGTCCGGCGCGATCGGTCCGAACATCAAGCTGCCGCACACCGCCGCACGCGATACGGTCGTGGCCGCGGCTCGGCTTCTGCGGGATGCGAGCTGGGAAGGACAGGAGGACGTGCCGGTGCTTGGGCCCGAGGAGCTGTCGTACGGCAGTCTTGCGGCCATCGTTTCGGACGTCGTTGGCCGGGACGTGCGCTACCGCCAGGTCCCATTCGACGACCTTGCGGCGCAGCTGCGGGAGCGCGGGATGAACGCGGCGTTCGTCGAGGCTTACGTCGAGATGCTGCGCGCCAAGGATGAGGGGATGGACAACGTGGCCCCGCGCGCGTCCGCCATCATCGGTTCGACCAGTTTTCGCCAGTGGGCTGAGAACGACCTGAAGCCCGCCCTATGCCGCTGATGCTGGAGCGGTCGACGCTCACTCTGGAGGTCGGACGATGCCGATCGGCGCCAGCGGTCCACGCCTTTCTAATGAATGGTCAAAGTGGGTCGGAAATCACCGACGGCCAATGTCGGCTTCAGCACGCTGCCCGTCCCGAAGCGGACAGTCCCCTTACGGCCAAAGCTCGCCCATTCAGCAAGCGACCCGTCCTTTCCCTAGCCATAGCGCATGCTCGACCCAAAGAATTCTTACCGATCTTGGCCCGCTCTTCGAAGACGGCGCGCATCATTAAGACTTTTACTTCAAATGAAAGTCAGTCTTAATCGTTCAGTAGTGATCATGGATCGCTGATCGCGCGTTTTACCGTTCGGCAAGCGCCGAGGCTTTAGGCTCCTCCAGAAGAGGAGTTCGCGACGTGCATCAGGTCTGTGAAAGCGAGCAAGGCATAATCTCGGCGCTCGGCTTCGTGTCCTCGGTGAAAGGATCGAGGGTGATCGTGACGCTGCTCAGCCCTGTGGGATCAGAGGTCGGACAACACGGGCGCACGACCGTGGGAACCTTTCTCACAATTCGTATCGCTAGCAGCCGCTTGGTCGGCATGGTCACCGAAGTCACGAGCAATGTCGAGAGCAGCGGCCTGGCGCGTTTGCGCTCGGCCGCGATCGACCTCATCGGCGAATTGCGTGAGGTCACGGGGACGCCACCATTCTTCGTTCGCGGTCTCCTGACCTATCCTTCGCTGGGGGACGAGGCGACTTTGCTCACCCAGGCGGAAGTACGCACGATCTTCGAAATGCCGAACGCCTCGACGATCGGCATCGGGCACCTTTATCAGGACGAGAAGATCGAGGCGCGCCTCGACGTCGACCGTCTTCTCCAACGCCACTTCGCCATTTTGGGCTCGACCGGTGTCGGCAAGTCGAGCGGCGTGGCGGTTCTGCTGCGCGAGATCCTGGCGACCCGCGACGATCTGCATGTCTTTACGATCGACTGCCACAACGAGTACGGGCGTTGCTTCGGCGAACTTGCCAACGTGATCTCGCCGCGAACGTCGCGTCTACCGTTCTGGCTGTTCAACTTCGAGGAAATCGTCGACGTCATCTTCGGGGGGCGCGCCGGGATCGACGAGGAGATCGAGATCCTGGCCGAGCTCATCCCGCTCGCCAAGGTGCGGTACCTTCAATACAAGGCCGTTTCCGAGCGGCTTGCTTTGCGGCGCGCGGATCGCCGGTCGGTTGGCTACACCGTCGACACGCCAGTCCCGTACCTCTTGCAGGATCTCATCGCATTGATCGATGAGCGCATGGGTAAGCTCGAAAATCGAGCCTTGCGAATGCATCATCATCGCCTCACCAGCCGCCTCGAGGCGATCAGTGGCGATAGCCGCTACGAATTTATGTTCGGCAACGCGAACGTCGGCGGTGACATCATGGCCGAGCTCCTGAACCAGCTCTTCCGGATCGACGCCTGCGGCAAACCCATCACGGTCATGCAGATCGCGGGACTGCCGGCCGAGGTCACCGATGCCGTCGTGTCGGTGCTGTGCCGCCTGGCCTTCGACTTCGGGATGTGGAGCGATGGCGCCGTGCCCCTCCTGTTCGTCTGCGAAGAGGCGCACCGTTACGCCTCGGCGGATCACTCCATGGCGTTTGGGCCAACGCGGCGCGCCCTGGCTCGCATTGCCAAGGAAGGGCGCAAGTACGGCGTGTACCTGGGCTTGATCACGCAACGGCCGGCTGAACTCGATCCCACCATCCTTTCGCAATGCGCGACGATCCTGGCCATGCGGACGGCCAACGAGCGCGACCAGGCGCTGCTTCGCTCCGCCGTCAGCGATGCGGCAGCGGACCTGCTCGCCTTTCTTCCGACGCTCGGCACGCGCGAAGCGATCGCCTTCGGCGAAGCCGTCGCCCTCCCCGCACGCATGACGTTCAAACACCTGCCGGTCGAAGCGTTGCCTCAGAGCGACGTGGCCCGTCCGTTCACGAGGCGTGGCACCGATCGCACCAACCTCGACTTCGTTCACGGCGTCGTCGACCGGTGGCGCCGCTGCTCGACCGACAAGGAACCGGCTGGCGAGACTCAGGAGCCTGCTGCGCCGGAGATCGCGGCGACGGCAGGTGTGGCGACAGCAGGTCTCGTCAGCGCGAACAGCCGCCTCGATCAGGCCCGCATGCAGCTTCTGAAGCGCTGAGGCCGACATGACGCACGGAAGCTCGATCCCTCCCTGCCTTCATCTCCCGTCTGTTTTAGAGCTGCTTCGATCCGCCTTCACCGCGTCGGCGTTCGGCGTCGCGCTTTGCCGCGACCACGATGGCGCCGTACTCTTCGCTAATGACGCGATCCGCTGCCGCCTCGATCCAGAGGCACCGATGATAGCGACGCTTATCGCGCATCATCAAACCAATCGGCTGGTCCGTTTCGCGGCCGGTAACGAGACCTACGCCATGGTCGTGAGCGACGATCGAACGGTGCCCGGCGAGGATCGTGAGGATCTCGCTCGTCGTGCCTACTACGACGAGCTGACCGGTCTCCCGAAGACCCAACTCCTGAACGCCGCCGTCGACAGCATGATCGGGGAAGACGTGGGCGAGTTCGCCGTCGCCTTCATCGATCTCGATAATTTCAAGTTCGTCAACGATTGCTACGGTCACGCGGTCGGCGATCGCCTGCTGGTCAAGGTCTCGGACCGCATGGCCGAGGCGATCCGGGACACCGACATCCTGGCGCGGATCGGGGGCGACGAATTCGTTGTCGTCTTCTTCCCTATGGCGCCGGACGAAGCGATGCGGGCGGTGCAGCGGCTGTCGGCACGGATCCGCGAGCCGTTCTCGATCGACGGCTTCGAGATCTTCGCCTCCGTCTCGATCGGGATGAGCTTATACCCGGTGGACGGCGGCGACTACGAGACGCTGCGCGCCAAGGCGGACATGGCGATGTATGCCTGCAAGGCGGACGGCAAAGGCGACGTCCGCGTATTTGACGTCGCGATGAGCCGCGCCGCCACGCGCCGGATGGAAAGCGAGCAGCGGCTGCGCCTCGCCATGCGGGATGGTCGGATCGCCTGCGCCTACCAGCGCAAGGTGGACTTTCGATCGGACGCCATCATCGGCGTGGAAGTCCTACTGCGCTGGCGTGACGAGGACGGCGCGATCCATCCGCCGGGCGACTTCATCCGGCTCGCGATCGAATTAGGTCTCCTCGACGAATTGACCATGACGATCCTCGACCGGGTCGTGGAAGAGATCGATCTCATCGACCGCGCGTTCGGCCCTTCCTGCGCCATCAGCCTCAACGTCGCAGCGACTCAGGCGGCGAATGCCGGATTCATGGCTCGCCTCGCGGCGGCCATCCGGGCCGCGGACCTGGCCGATCGCATCATGCTCGAACTGACGGAGGAGGCATTGCTCGCCGCCGAGGCCTTCAAGGTCAGCGTGCTGCCGATGCTCCGCGCGGAAGGCATCAAGATCTCAATCGACGATTTCGGCGCCGGCTACTCCTCGCTGGCGACACTGGCAGAACTCGCGGCGGACGAACTGAAGATCGATCGGTGCTTCATCACCGATATTCACAAGAAGCCGCGAAACCAAGCAATCGTGAAGGTCATCGACTCGCTCGCGGCGACTCTGGGCATGCGGGTCGTCGTGGAGGGTGTCGAGAGCTACGAGGAGCTGGCCTACCTTCTCTCATCAACGAGGATCGCTTGCGGCCAAGGCTATTACTTCGGCAAACCCATCACGCTTGACGAGGTCGGCGAAGTGAATGCGCTTACTCAGCTTCAACGCTCCTCCTATGGCCGCGACTATCGCGTCGGTCGTGCCAGATCGACATCCTGAGCGACACGGCATAGGGCTGGCGTTCCGCTTCCTTAAAGACTCCACGGTGAGAGCGACGGACATTCTGTCAGAGTGTCATCCTCAAAGCTCCCGGAGCCGAGCATGCCAGCTACCGCCACCTTTCCTCAACCCTCGGCCGCTGTTCGGACCGACCTGGCCGCCATCTTCATCTCTTTGGAACTCTCTCGAACGAAGTGGCTGATCACGTCGCTGTCGTCGGGCGAGGCCGCTCCTCCAAATGGGCCATGCGCCTGAGCACGATTGCGTGGTTCACGCAGAGGCGCCCGCCGCCGCGTGCACCGAACCGTTGCGATCCCGAGGCTGCCGAGAGCGGCAGGTATGCGACGGTGCGCTCGTTCTGCGCGGAAACGGCCGCTTTTGTGTACTTGCCGCCCGGAAGCAGCCGTTCCCCTTTCGGCCAGGTCAGGTCATTTATATACACAGGCTGTCCATCTATTCTGAACACGTGTACGCAAAATTCTTCGATCCTATTGGCCTGAATAGCCTAGGTCGCGACCTTACGGCGGCGTGGACGTGTCATAACAGGCGTAAACATTTTGAACCGCACCGCGGGCACAACGGTTCGTCCGCGCATCGTGGGGGATCTATTTATGTCCGGACCTGTTGGACCGACATGAACGCGCCTCCATCGAGGTAGTGGCAAGGAAGACATCACATGGGCAAGGAACAAAATCTCGAGACGACCAAGAAGCTCGGCGAAGCCGTATCGAGCGGCGACCTTCAAGTCTTGTACGAGATTTTCTCGGCCAACGTCATCGAGCACGATCCGGCCCCTGGCCAGGGCAAAGGACCTGAGGGCTACATCAAATTATTCACGATGATGCGCACCGCGTTCCCTGACCTCAAGGTCACCGTCGAGCACATCGTCCAGGACGAGAACAATCTTGCCATGGCCTACAAGATCCACGGCACGCACAAGGGCGACTTCATGGGCATCGCGCCGACCGGTAAGACGTTCGAGGCGCGCGGCATGCAGATCGGCCGCTACGAGAATGGCAAGATCGTCGAGCGTTGGGGGTCGTCGGACGAACTCGGCCTCGTCAAGCAGCTCGGCGCCACGCTGAACACCGGCAAAGGCTTCCTTGAGAAGCTGGTGGGATAACTTGGTGAGGGCGGGAGGGATAACCTCCTGCCCTTTCTCAAACTCGTTCCAGGACTAGAGCTAAATCCGTTCAGGTTGCATCGTAGCCGGCTGCGGCGAAATAGTTGGCGCACTCGGCTGGTGTGAAGGCGTCGAGGAGCGTGCCGATGCGATTCCAGAGCGCGCCGACGGTGCGTTCGGCCGCCTTGCGCAGCAAAGCCTTCAGCTTGGCGAAGGCGTTCTCGCCCTTCGACAAGCTCAGGGGGGTTGAAGTCGGGC